>NZ_CP047159.1:0-682533 GCF_019551475.1 Prevotella sp. Rep29 | reverse complement strand
TGAAGGCTGAGCAACAATATAAGTTTCCATTCCTTCTGGGCGATTCAGGAAGAGCATTACCGGTGGATGCGTATTACCATGAACTGAACCTGGTTATTGAGTACTATGAGAGGCAGCATACTGAAGATGTGAAGTTCTTTAATCGCCGGATGACTGTGAGTGGTGTTTCTAGGGGTGAGCAGAGGAAGATTTATGATGAACGCCGCAAGACAGAACTTCCTAAACACGGAATAAAGTTCGTGGTCATTAGCTATACGGATTTTGGAACCTCGAAAACACTTAAGAGGGAACATGATGCGGATCTGGCTGTGGTGAAAAGATTATTGAGGAAGAATGGGATTAAAACGAAATAGAATATATTATTGACCATATAATAATTTGAGGGATGTTCTAAAAATTAACAAACTGATAGTCAGATGTTTCTGACGATAATTTGATATAATTTTGTATCTTTGCAGTACCAAACGACGTAATCATGAAGAAAACGACGGTATATAGGAGACCGATGGATGAGAATCTCTTTGAGGGTGGACTCACCATAGAGGCTCTGTCTGCAATGGGTAATCCACTTGAGCAACTATCTTCCCTTGTGGACTTCGAGATGTTCCTATCAAATGGACTATCCTGACTATGAGTTCTACGATACGCTTCGTGTTTCACGGCGGGTACTCCCTGATTTAGAAAACCATCAACTCCAGACAGTCGCTGCTGCATGTGGCTTTAACATGAAAAATCATCACCACGCCCTTGCCGATGCCGAAGCATGTGCGTGGATAGCAAGGGAGATATTGTGAATGAACTAAAAGTTCATCCTATTTGTGAGGCGCTATAATTCCCAGATTACAAGTCTTCCCCACATGACCAGTTAAACCCGAATCGGTCATTAGAATGCTATCAGATATTTTTGTGGTTATTTTCTGCTCTTCGTGTCATAACATTATTTGCTTCGGCATCTGCCTCCAACCTTTCTCTCACCGTAGCCCGCTACGCCGTCGAGAAAGGTTGAATACATCTGCACAAAGCAAACAACATTCTGAACACAAAGTCTAATGACCGATTTGGGTCAAATAGGCATCCTCACGGAATCTTCGGATATTGCTCGAAGTCGGGCTTGCGCTTTTCGAGGAATGCCTTGCCGCCCTCCTGCGCTTCGTCAAGGAAGTAGTAGAGCATGGTGGCGTCACCGGCAAGTTGCTGGATGCCAGCCTGTCCGTCGAGTTCGGCGTTGAGACCTGCCTTAATCATGCGCAGCGCTATGGGCGAACGCTCCATCATCTCCTCTGCCCAAGCCACGCACTCGTCTTCCAATTTGTCTTGCGGAACCACCTTGTTGACGAGTCCCATGCGCTCGGCTTCGCGTGCGTCGTACTGCCGACAGAGGAACCATATCTCGCGCGTCTTCTTCTGTCCGATGCAGCGTGCCATGTAACTTGCGCCGAATCCGGCATCGAACGATCCCACTTTCGGTCCTGTCTGTCCGAAGATGGCATTCTCGGAAGCGATGGAGAGGTCGCAGACGAGGTGCAGCACATGTCCACCACCGATGGCATATCCGTTGACCATGGCGATGACGGGTTTCGGCAGTCGGCGTATCTGCATCTGCACATCAAGCACCGAGAGACGTGGCACGCCGTCATCGTCGATATATCCGCCCCGTCCTTTCACGTGCATGTCGCCGCCCGAACAGAAGGCTTTGTCGCCCGCTCCTGTAAGGATAACCACTCGGATGCGTGCCAGTTCCCGACAGATAGCGAACGCCTGCGACAGTTCGAGTGTCGTCTTTGGTGTGAAAGCGTTGCGATAACGTTCGCGGTTGATGGTGATTTTGGCGATGCCGTTATACTCTTCGAACAGGATTTCCTCAAAATCCCTGATTGTTTTCCATTGTCTCATATCTTCATTGTTTTATAATATTCTTTATAGATGCGGTCGTCCTCGCTGCTGTCGGTAAACACTTCGAGCAGCATCGGGCGGTCGCTGTCTCGCTGCAGCAGCCATTCGATGCCGTCTGCCAACTCTGAAAGATTGTTCACACTGCGATAGTAAACATCGTTTTGCTGGCAGATTCCCGCTGCCGACGTCTGGTGCGAAGCCGCAATATAGCGGTCGCGGGCTTGACTTTGTTCCAATCCGCGCAACTGTCGGAAGATTCCGCCGCCACCGTTGTTGAGCAGCAGGATGCGGAAATTGCCACGCAGATTCTGGTTCCACAGCGCATTCTGGTCGTAAAAGAAACTCAGGTCGCCAATGACGCAAAACGTTTTTCTCTCCGAAACGACCGAGAAACCGGCTGCGGTAGAGAGCGAGCCGTCGATGCCGTTCACACCGCGGTTGCAACAAACCGGCTTTGCGGCATAGATGTTCGCCAGGCGGATGGCTGAGGAATTGGCGTAATGAACAGCCGCTTTCGCTCCGCATATACGTTCTTCAAACAGTTTCACTGCTGCCATCTGCGAATATCCAGGCATGAAAGTCTCTTTTTTCGTCGCGACTTGGTGGAGCAATGCTTGCCATTTCTCATAAAAAGCCTGCTTCTCCTCGAATTTTAGCGCATCAGCCTGTTTGCGTTTTTCGTAATCAAAATAGCCACAAGAGATGACCCATTCCGTCAAGAAACGTTCAAACGAGCCTATTTCTATCACCCCTGCCAGCCGCTTGAACACGTCGTTCACCGCGCCGTCGGCATTCACATGCCACACTTCGGCTTCCGAATTGCGGATGAACTGCTTCACCCGCTTGCTCACGAGCTCGCCTCCCAGAAACACCAACAAGTCGGGCTCGTAACTTCTGTCGTCGCCTATCACATACAGCGCCTCATCCATTCCCATCGCACCGATGCTCAATGCTTCGTGAAGAACGGGCACACATGCGCTGACGGTATTCAGGTTGCTGGTCTCGTGCAGGAGCGAGCCGTCATCGCTTTGTCCCAAAATGACCATCGGACGCTCTGCCTGTTCGAAGTCGTAAACGAATTCTTCGAACGCCATCTCGGCGGGTACATCGTCTTTCTCTATCAGACTGATGCTGCGCTCGTCGGGCAATTCTCCGGTCTCGAACTCGAACAGCGGTTCCGAGATTGGCACATTGATGTGTACCGGACCGCCTCCGTGCCGCTTTGTTGCCAGCAGCGCCTCGTTCACCAGGCGGTTGCAGTACCACCGTTCATCATCGTTGTGCGGCTCGGGCAGCGTGACGGCACGTTTCACGAAGCGTCCGAGGGCATCCGTTTGTGGCAGCGTCTGTCCGTCGAGCTGGTCAATCCACTGCGGCGGACGGTCGGCAGAAACGATTATCAGCGGCTGTTTCCGATAGAATGCCTCTGCCACGGCAGGCAAAAGATTGAGCAGTGCCGTGCCCGAAGTGACACAAACGGCAACAGGTGAGCACGTCGCCTCTGCCATTCCCAGTGCATAAAAACCCGCCGACCGCTCGTCGGTGACCGGAAAACACGCAACATCAGGGCATGCGTTCAGGTTGTGAACGATGGGTGCATTGCGACTGCCGGGACACACGACGGCATGACTGACACCGTGTTTTGCCAGCAATGCCGTGAGTATATTTACATTTTCTTTGTTCGAATACATCGCAGGTTCTTCTTAAAAATACTTGATTTTCTATCAATCAGCAAAGGAATTGAAACAACATCGGAAACGAGACTGGCGACATCGGCTTCCCCTCCATTTGCTTTCACCTGCAAAAATAGCAAATAATTCCCACACTTTCACCATTCAAAACAAAAATTTCTGCAACCCGTTTCTTGATGTATCAAAAAACAAATTCAGTGAATTTGAAGACCAAATTCAGTGAAATTGGTGAGCAAATTCAGTGAATTTGGTTTTCTGAAGTTGAACTTTTATTTCTCAAAAAGCTGCCGCATTGCCTCCATTTTGGCTTCCGTCTCCAGCCATTCGCTCTCCATCACGCTCTCACGGAGCAGTCCGCCACCGGCATATAGGCGAATTTTGTTGCCAAGCATCTGCATGCAGCGCAGGGAAACATAAAGAGAGGTCTGGCTGTTGGCATCGAAAAGCCCACAGAAACCGCTGTAATAAAGGCGTGGAGAATGTTCGTTGGCAAGAATAAACTGCCGCGCTTCGGCTTTCGGAATGCCGCAGACAGCGGGCGTCGGATGCAGTTGTTCCACCAACTCCGCCACTTCCATCCGCTCATTCATGGTGAAACGGAAGTCGGTCTGCAGGTGCATGACGTTGGCAGCGCGGACGGTTTGTGGCTCGCCGATGCTTGTCTTTTCGGAAAAAGGAGCAATCGTCCGTGCTATATAATCGCCTACAAGTCGCTGTTCCTCCCTATTCTTATCCGTCCACACGGGTTGTTTCGTAGCCAGAATCGTTCCTGCCAGCGCCATCGTATAGCCATCTTTCCCTTCCATCCGCAACAACACTTCGGGTGTGGACATAAGCCAGATGCCATGGTCGGGCGTTTTTACAAGTGCGACAAAGGCATTCGGATAGGCACGACAAGCACGGAAGAACAGGCATTCCGGCGCCACCTCGCCTGTCACAATCCACTCACTGCTACGTGAGAGCACCAGTTTCTGGAAATCATTTGTCAGCAAACGCCCGTGAAAACGTTCAAAATCAACAGCATACGATGCCCGTTCCTCGTCAATGGAGAGTATTCTTTGCAAATGGAACTCCTGCCGTTCCACCTCAGGCAACGCACAAGTTTCCGCATCATCGGCATCGAACATCAGAATCGGCGTGTCTTTATCCGACGCGAAAGGCGCAAAGACAAAGCCTCGCCTGCCGTCCAAATCACGACAACAGGACAACGCCTCAGGTTCCGTTTCGCCCCTCCCGAGCCGTACATACTCCTTCTTTCCGGGCAATCTATACAACACTTGAGTGGTCATTTGCTTTTTCCTCTCACGCTATTTCTTCCTTCAGATAGTCGTAAATATAGGCGGGGCTTTGCAGGTAGAGTCCTGTTTTGGTATTCGTCAGCTTTTCATAGATTTGAGATGTGTACACTTTTTCAAAAGCATCAATCAGCGAAAGATGATACTCTTTTTGCAAAAGCAAAACAATTTCTTCCACATCGCTGTTAATAATAAATTGCTGTTGTTTCTTAGTCAGTCTCATATCCTTTTCAATTGTTGTATGGCATGCTCCGTTCCGAAATAATATTGGCGGTTGATTTTCTTATAAGAAAGCTCTTTCACGAGTGTATCCATCGTTATCAGCCGTTGCATGTAAAGATTCAGTTGATAGACAACGCCGTCATCGGCAACTGGTCCTACGACAATATCGTATTGATGTACAGGCTTCTTACCTGCTTTTCGGTTTTGCAGGATGAACAGTGCCCATTCTTCGCAGACTTGTTCAAAAACCTTTACGCTCATCTCTTGACTTTTTAAGAAAGTCTCATCAAACTCATAAACCTGTACAATGGGATTCCCCTTACCTTCAAATTCACATCTCCGGACAGCCATTGCTTGCGCTTGCGAGCGAATGTCAGTCAAATAAAAACCTTTTCCGAAATCTTTATTCGGGCGGCATTTGGATAATTCTATCGTCTGGAAGTCCGTATTTGTGCCATGATATAGTTTCATTCAACAGTCCCTCCATGTCGCTTACAATACGTTTTCAAGTCGCTAAGTGTATTTTCAAGGGAGAGTAAATGTTCCGCATCGTAGCATTTATCAAGGAATTCCAATCCCCGATAAGTTTTCAGATAATTGAAAGCCATTGCCGAAGACATTTTGAATTTCTTTCCAAACTCGACAATACACATATTGATATAACGTATTTTATTCATCAGAAAAAATTTTCTTTTTGCGCAAAGATAATATTTATTTTTGAAAAGCAAGCGAAAACTCCCCTATTTATTCTTCGGAGAGATGATATAGTTTGTCACGTGAACGGTGGAAATCAGGTCGCCCGCTGAGTCGGTGATATCTACCGTCCACACATGCAGCGAGCGTCCTTTCTGCACGAGGTGTGCCACGGCGGTCACCGTGTCACCCTCGGCAACTGCCTTCACATGGCTGCCGCTGACGCTGATACCCACACAGATTTTGCCTTCACAGAGTGCTGACGAGCCGACACCTGCAAGGTTTTCTGCCAATGCCAGCGACGCACCGCCACTCAAGAAGCCGAAAGGCTGGCGGTTGCGCTCATCCACCCTCATCGTTGCCATGCACATATCCTCGTCGGGAGTGGAGATAAATTCCATGCCCAATGCCGTCGAAAGGTTCGGCTGACGGTTGATTATCTCCCGTATTCTATCTACATTCATATCTGAAATATTTTCTGCAAAGTTAGGCACATTTTCCCAACCTACAAAGTTTTTATTTGAAAAACGGAAAGAACTTCTTTTTTTTTCGTAACTTTGCAGAAGGTAAACTGCATCTCAGCATAAAAAAATAAATAGATTTATTTTGTTCTGCGTTCGATTTGCATTACCTTTGCACGCAATAAACATTACGAAATCATATACGATATGAACATTTTAGAACTGAGTGAACAAGAGATTGGACGCAGGGAAAGCCTGCAGGAGTTGAAAAAGATGGGCATCAATCCCTACCCCGCAGCGGAATATCCCACGAATGCGTTCTCCACCGACATAAAGGAACAATTCAAGGACGAGGAGCCCCAACGTGAGGTCTGCATCGCCGGACGCATGATGGGACGCCGCGTGATGGGTAAGGCATCCTTCGCCGAACTGCAAGATTCGAAAGGCAGAATACAGGTATATATCACCCGTGACGACCTCTGTCCCGGCGAAGACAAGGAGCTCTATAACACGGTGTTCAAACGCCTGTTGGACATCGGTGACTTCATCGGTGTGAAAGGCTTTGTCTTCCGCACACAAACGGGAGAAATCTCCGTGCATGCCAAGGAACTGACCGTGCTGTCGAAGAGCCTCAAGCCGCTGCCCATCGTGAAATATAAAGACGGTGTGGCGTACGATAAGTTCGACGACCCCGAGCTGCGCTACCGCCAGCGCTACGTCGATTTGGTAGTCAACGAGGGTGTCAAGGAGACTTTCCTGCAGCGCGCAACGGTTATCCGCACCATGCGTCGCGTGCTCGACGAGGCAGGATACACGGAAGTGGAGACCCCTACCCTGCAATCCATCGCCGGCGGAGCCACAGCGCGCCCGTTCATCACCCACTTCAATGCGCTTGACCAAGATATGTATATGCGCATCGCCACAGAGCTGTATCTGAAACGACTCATCGTGGGCGGTTTCGAAGGTGTCTATGAAATCGGAAAGAACTTCCGCAACGAAGGCATGGACCGCAACCACAATCCGGAGTTCACCTGCATGGAACTCTACGTGCAATACAAGGATTATAACTGGATGATGGCGTTCACCGAGAAACTCCTTGAGACTATCTGTATCGCCGTGAACGGCACGACGGAGCGTGAAGTGGACGGACAAATCATCTCGTTCAAAGCACCCTACCGCCGACTGCCTATCCTCGAAGCTATCGAAGAAAAAACCGGTTTCGACTGCAACGGAAAGAGCGAGGACGAAATACGCGCATTCTGCAAGGAGAAAGGGTTGGAGGTAGATGAGACCATGGGCAAGGGAAAACTTATCGACGAACTGTTCGGAGAATTTTGCGAAGGCACCTACATACAACCTACGTTCATCATCGACTATCCCGTGGAGATGTCGCCGCTGACGAAGATGCACCGCTCAAAGCCAGGACTGACCGAGCGTTTCGAACTGATGGTCAACGGAAAAGAACTGGCAAACGCCTATTCGGAGCTGAACGACCCCATCGACCAGGAAGAACGGTTCGTGGAACAGATGAAACTGGCAGACAAGGGCGACGATGAGGCGATGATTATCGACCACGATTTCCTCCGCGCCCTGCAATACGGTATGCCGCCGACGAGCGGTATCGGTATCGGTATCGACCGACTGGTGATGCTCATGACGGGCAAGACCTTCATACAAGAGGTGCTCTTCTTCCCACAAATGAAACCGGAAAAGAAAGCACCACGCAGCACCAAAGAAGAATGGGAAACGCTGGGCATCGGTGAAGAATGGATTCCTGTGCTGAACAAATGTGGATTCTATCTGACACAAGACATCCGCGACGAAAAAGCGCAAGGACTTCAGCAGAAAATCGGGGAAGTTGTGAAGAAATACAAACTCGACATGCAGAAGCCAAGCGTCGATGAGGTACAGAATTGGATTGACAACGTAAACAAATAGGAAAAGATGTTTGATTGCGGAAAAATAGCAATCATCGGAGGAGGAAGCTGGGCGACTGCCATTGCCAAGATTGTCCTCAGTCACACGCAGCACATCGGATGGTACATGCGCCGCGACGACCGTATTGAGGACTTCAAGCGCATGGGACATAACCCCGCCTATCTGACCAGCGTGCATTTCAACATAGAGAACATTTTCTTTTCGAGCGATATCAACGAGATTGTGAAGAGTTATGACACACTTATCTTCGTCACACCATCGCCGTATTTGAAAAATCACCTGAAG
Organism: Prevotella sp. Rep29; assembly: GCF_019551475.1. Classification (NCBI taxonomy): domain Bacteria; kingdom Pseudomonadati; phylum Bacteroidota; class Bacteroidia; order Bacteroidales; family Prevotellaceae; genus Prevotella; species Prevotella sp. Rep29. Next base: position 674,055 of record NZ_CP047159.1, on the reverse strand, counting down.
AAACTTAAGACACGCATACGAGACAAGTTCATCGTCACAGCCATCAAGGGCATCGTGCCCGACGAGAATCTCGTATGCTCAGAATATTTCCATCAGGTGTATGACGTGCCCTACCAGCAGCTTGCCTGCATCGGAGGTCCTTCGCATGCTGAGGAAGTGGCTCTCGAACGGTTGTCATACCTGACCGTAGGATGCGCGGATGTTGAGAAGGCAAAAGCACTGACCGACGTGCTGTCCAGCAATTTCATCAAGACAAAAACCAGCACCGACGTGGTCGGAATAGAATACTCATCGGTGCTGAAAAACGTCTATGCCATTGCAGCAGGAATATGCAGCGGACTGAAATACGGCGACAACTTCCAGTCGGTGCTCATGTCGAACGCCGTGCAGGAGATGTCGAGATTCCTCAAGTCCGTACACCCCATCGAACGGAGCATCGAAGACTCCGTATATCTGGGCGACTTGCTGGTCACGGGATATTCCAACTTCTCACGAAACCGCACCTTCGGAACGATGATTGGAAAAGGATACAGCGTGAAAAGCGCACAAATCGAGATGGAAATGATTGCCGAAGGCTATTTCGGAACCAAGTGTATGAAGGAAATCAACCGACACATGCACGTCAACATGCCCATCCTCGATGCAGTATATAACATCCTGTACGAGCGCATCAACCCACAAATAGAAATCAAACTGCTGACGGACAGCTTCAGATAGACATTAACCAACAATAATATATATTATGAACAAAAACGAACAATTCATCATAACCATCAACCGCGAACTGGGTTCGGGCGGTCGTTCCATTGGTGAAAAACTCGCGAAGACACTTAATGTGCCTTTCTTCGACAAGGCACTCGTAAAGGCACTGAGAGACAAATACAATCTTACTATTGAAGAGATTGAAAAACTGAAAGGAAAGAAGGTGTCGTGGTGGAATGACATCGTGCGCGGAATACAGCCTTTCTACAATGCCGCCAAAGAACACTATTACAAAGAGCCTGAAGAAATCACAAGCGGCGAAATATTCCGAACAGAATCACAGATTCTTAAAGAGATTGGGGAAAAAGAATCGTGCGTCATCGCCGGAAGAAGCGGATTCTTCATCTTCCGCGACCATCCCAACCACATCAGCATCCTCATCCAGGCACCCATGGAATATCGCATCAACCGCCTGATGACAAAATACAACAAGACGCGCGAAGAGTCCATCAAATCCATACAAGAAGTGGACACATGGCGTGAGAACTATATCAAAAGGAACACGAACACATCGCGTTACGATGCACGCAACTACGACCTTGTCATCAACATGGAAGACCTGACGGAAGACAATGCCGTTGAGCTCATCCTCGACTTCATTGACAAAACAAATAGCCTTTAAGCAAATGAAAAATATTAGCCTTGACATCAGAAAAGCAGACTGTTTCCTTGAGAATGGCACAGTAAAAGCTTTCGAACAAACAATAAAAGAGGTACAGACTGCTCTTGAGAAAGGCACTTGCTCAGGCAACGACTTCCTTGGCTGGTTGCACCTGCCTTCCACGACAACCGAAGAGTTCCTCAACGACATACAAACCACGGCAGACGTGCTGCGCAAGGAATGCGAAGCAGTAGTCGTGGCTGGCATCGGCGGAAGCTATCTCGGAGCACGGGCTGTGATTGAAGCACTGGCAAATGTGTTCCCCGCATGCTGCAAAGAAGAAAACTCCCCGCAAGTGTTGTTTGCTGGAAACAACATCAGCGAGGACTATCTCTCCGAACTCTGCCATTACCTGAAAGACAAGCGCTTCGGTGTCATCAACATCTCGAAAAGCGGAACGACAACCGAAACAGCGCTGACTTTCCGCCTATTGAAGAAACAATGTGAACAACAACTCGGGAAAGAAAATGCGAAACGCGTCATCGTTGCCATCACCGACGCAGTAAAAGGAGCTGCACGTGCCGCTGCCGAGAAAGAGGGCTACAAGACATTCGTCATCCCCGACAATGTCGGCGGACGCTTTTCCGTTCTCACACCGGTCGGACTACTTCCCATCGCCGTTGCGGGATTCGACATCCGACAACTCATCAAAGGGGCTGCCGACATGGAGAAAGCCTGCGGAGCTGACGTGCCGTTCACGGACAACATCGCGGCACAATATGCTGCCGTCCGCAATGCACTCTATCGCAACGGAAAGAAGATTGAAATCATGGTGAACTACCACCCCAAACTCCATTTCATCGCCGAATGGTGGAAACAACTCTATGGGGAAAGCGAAGGAAAAGGCGGCAAAGGAATCTTCCCTGCTGCCTGCGACTTCACCACCGACCTCCACTCCATGGGACAATGGATACAAGATGGCGAGCGCACTATCTTCGAAACCGTGCTCAGCATTGAGCAACCAAACAAGGAACTGTCTTTCCCCTACGATGAGGAAAATCTCGACGGACTGAACTTCCTTGCCGGAAAGCGGATTGACGAAGTGAACAAGATGGCAGAACTGGGCACACGCCTCGCACATGTGGACGGCGGAGTTCCAAACATCCGCATCACACTGCCAGAACTGAACCCCTATTATATCGGGCAGCTGCTCTACTTCTTTGAAGTGGCATGCGCCATCAGTGGGCTCGTGCTCGGTGTCAACCCGTTCGATCAGCCAGGCGTGGAGGCATATAAGAAAAACATGTTTGCCTTGCTCAACAAACCCGGCTACGAAGAAGCATCAGCTGCCATCAGAAAACGCCTGACCGAAGAATGAACGAAAGAATCAAACAAGCCATCCGGCAATATACCGAGCGCAACGGTCTGAAAGCATTCCGCCCACGGGCAGTGCTGTTCGACATGGACGGCGTTCTCTATGACTCCATGCCCAGACATGCACGAGCCTGGCACGAAGCGATGCAGAAGTTTGGCATTGACATGCCCGAATACGAAGCATTCCGTGTGGAAGGAATGCGCGGAGTGGAAATCTGCCAGATAAAGGCACGCGAACAACTGCACCGAGAGATTACTGAAGACGAGGCGGAAAGGATGTATCAGGAGAAAGCAAAGCATTTTGCTTCATACGGCGACCCGCTCAAAATGGAAAGTGTGGAAGAACTCATGCGGAAGATGAAAGCCGACGGAATGCGCATCGGCGTAGTGACAGGAAGCGGACAGCGCCCGCTCATCCAACGCCTATGTCGTGATTTTGAAGGACTTATCGAATCTCCATTTATCGTTACGAGTTATGACGTGACACGCGGAAAGCCAGAACCTGACCCTTACCTGAAAGGACTTGAAAAAGTGGGAGCCGCAGCTACGGAAACAATTGTCGTGGAAAATGCGCCTTTGGGGGTGCGGGCGGCAGTGGCAGCAGGCATATTCACCGTTGCCGTGAACACAGGACCACTTCCCGAACAGATGCTCACAGATGAGCATGCAGACCTCGTATTCGAACGAATGTCTGATTTTTGTGAGGCGTGGGACAATTTTTCGACAAACAATGAGTTGATATAATAACAAATAAAACAAAAAACGATGAAAATGAAATGTATTAAATTGATGACATTGCTCATGGTTGCCGCTTTGGCAACGGTCACCTTCACGGCTTGTGGAGACGATGACAAAATAGAATTACCCGAGCGTACAACGGTAAAATACACTGTCTCAATCAGTGGAGACATGCTTCGCTTCTACGACATAACAATTAATTATCTCACTCCCACTGGTATTGAGAGAAACGAGACATTAAGCGAGCATACCTGGTCATATAATGAGACCGTAGAAGGACGGTATTATGAGTTCAAATTTATTGTACGCGCTATACTTAAAACCAATTTCAGAGAGCTTGTCGAGGAATACAAAAACATTCCAGACGGACCAACAACGGCAAACCTTCAGACTTCCCCGATATATAGCGCATATTTTACAAATAATACGGCAGCCAATACATACGATAACCGCAGACAAGAGGCCGAAGAACAAAATGTACATGTTACTGAGTTGGAGACGTATCTCGAAAACAACTCTTCTTTAATTCTGGTTAGCTTCCCTGAAAACGTAAAATAACATCTCCATATAACAAAAAAAATGATGAAAATGAAATGTATTAAATTGATGACATTGCTCATGGTTGCCGCTTTGGCAACGGTCACCTTCACGGCTTGTGGAGACGATGATGAGCCGATTGTACGACCAAACTACACGAAAGTGAAATATACTTGTTCGCTGGGAGAGAACTTCCTGCAGTTCTACGACGTGACCGTTACTTACACTGACATCAACGCACAGGAAGTCATTGAGCGTATGTCACAAAGAAACTGGCAATATGAAGGAAAGAAAGATGGTTTGCAGCCGGGCATGCGCTGCCAGGTTGTTGCCACACTCAAGAGCGACCACGGCGATTTGTCGGCTACATCCTACGACCTGTCGTATGCCTATACCGTGTATAAATACGATAAAGAGACAAGTGCTTTAGAGCGTAACGAGAAGGTTGAGAATGTCGTTTTGAAGGAAAACCTTGAGACATTTCTGAGTGAAAACCAGACTATTGTGATATTCACTTTCCCTGAATAAGCGAATCCATCCGATTCACATTATTATATAATATAAGGCTGGACATGCAGGAACGCCCTGATGTCCAGCCTTATATTTTTTCACTTCGGGGCTAAAGGACGACAGCCGTCCCACTACATGACACCATAAGCATCGAACCGCTTTGCCCGATTGTTTCGTAGTCGAAATCTATTCCGACGACAGCATTGGCACCAAGTTTCATCGCCTCGGTTTCCATTTCGCGCTGAGCCGCTTCCCGCGCCTCGCGCAACACTTTCTCATAAGTGCTGCTGCGTCCTCCGAAGAAATCGCGCAGTCCTGCCTTAAAGTCTTTCCACACGTTGGCTCCAATAATGGTTTCACCAGTAACGACACCCAAATACTTCTGTATCGGTTGTCCTTCGATTGTCGGTGTTGTTGAGAGTATCATTTTTCCTGTTTTTTAGTTAGACCTTTCCTTATAAAGTAATCTCACCGCTTCCGAAACAGCGGTGATGATTTTCGTCGTAGATGACGCAGAACTGCCCTGGCGCCACACCATGAATCGGAGCATCGGAATGCACCATGAAACTGTCTTCCGACGTCTTCTCTATGCGTGCTTTGAAATATTCGGGCGTATGGCGAATCTTAAACGTCACGTCGGCGGGCAGCAGATTTTCGCCACCGCTCTCACCGTTCCACGTCACGAAATGGAAGCCATGCACCTTAAAGTCACTCTGGTAGGCTGTCTCCGGGTCGTATCCTTTGCTGACATAGAGAATGTTTTTCTCCATATCTTTCTTAATGGCAAACCACGGTCCGCCGCCCAAGCCGAGTCCTTTTCGCTGTCCGATGGTGTGAAACCACAAGCCCTTGTGCGCTCCGATGCGCTTGCCCGTTTCCCACTCCACGACATCACCCTCCTGTTCGCCCAGATAGCGCCGCAGGTATTCGTTGTAGTTGATTTTCCCCAGGAAACAGATTCCCTGCGAGTCTTTACGCTTGGCGTTGACCAGATGCTCACGCTCGGCTATCTGCCGCACCTCGTCTTTCATGTAATGACCGATGGGAAAGAGTGCTTTCCGCAACTGCCAGTCGTAGATCTGAGCAAGAAAGTCGGTCTGGTCTTTCACCGGGTCGGGACTGGTGACGAGCCATTTCCGCCCGTCCGCCCATTCCGTCTGCGCATAATGTCCCGTGGCAATCAGGTCATAGTCGTGTCCCGCCTTGGCATCAAAAGCACCGAACTTAATCAGCCGGTTACACATCACATCGGGATTGGGCGTGAGCCCAGCCTTCACCTTCTCCATGGTGTAACGCGTCACCTCGTTCCAATACTCCTGATGGCAGTCAACGACCTCGAGACGACAACCGAAACGACGCGCCACAGCCGTAGCCATCTCCACATCCTCTTCGCTCGTGCAATCCCATTCCTCCTGCTCTTCAGGACCTATCTTGATATAGAAGCTGTCAGGATGCAGCCCCTGCCGAACCAATTCGTAGAGCACGACTGAACTGTCCACCCCTCCCGAGAGGAGCACAGCAATCTTTTTATCCTGCAATTCTTCCTGTTTCATCGCTGCAAAGATACAAAATTCCTATCACAATATAGGGATTTTCCGACAGAGTTTTAGGGGTTTTACTTTTCAACTGTCTGCAAAAAGCGCTTTCTTTGCCTTCGTAAACATTTAAACACACACGATTATGAAGAAGAAAATACTATTCACCGCCATGCTCCTGTGCACCATGACTGCCATCCCTGTCTCCGCACAGCGATACTATGGCCAGCGACCAGTGCCACAATACGGCAGAAACTACATCTCTCCCAACACCTATTATGGTTTGCGACTGGGCGTTATGGCATCGAAAGTGACATCTGACGACCGCTATCTGGACGGCAGCGACACGAAAGCCGGACTGAATGTCGGTGCTGCCATCGGCGTACAACTCACCCCGCGCGCACCGCTCTATTTCGAGACGGGACTCTATTACGCAGAAAAAGGCGGAAAAGGATATTTCGAGGGCGACAAGTTCACCTACAACCTCAACTACATCGAAGCCCCTCTCGTGCTGAAATACAACTTCTACGTTGACCGCGACATCTCCATCCAGCCCTTTGCAGGAGGATATTTAGCCTGCGGAGTGGGCGGAAAAATCAAGGACTTCGGCAACCGGGAAGCCTTCAACGCATTCGACGACCACAACTTCAAACGCTTCGACGGCGGAATACGTATCGGATGCGGGGCGCAGTTCAACCTACTCTATCTGGAACTGGGCTACGATTTCGGACTCGCCAATGTCTGCGACGACAATTTTGAAACATCACGCAACGGAGCCTTCTTTGCTAACATCGGAGTCAACTTCTGATACCTTCTATACTCTATATATTTCCCACGGCTGCCTGATTCCTACGGACGGGCAGCCGTTTTTCGTTGCCTTTCTCAGCATAAAGTTCAACGCCCAAAAAACAAATTCAGTGAAATTGGTGACCAAATTCAGTGAAATTGATGAGCAAATTCAGTGAATTTGGTTGGCAAAAACATTGCGATGAAACGACGAAAACACGGCGATTACGATAGAAAAATGCACACGGAGTCGGAAAAAAGTTGCACACATCTCATAAAATAATTGCAGAAAAATTTGGTCATATCAAAACAAACACATATCTTTGCAGTATCAAAATGATATCACTTATTTAACATTTAAAAAAATATGGAAACAAAAGAATTTGCTTTTAAGGGACTAACCATCAATGGTTTCCTGATGCTTTGCATCAACCTCATTCTCACACTTGGCGGCATCACACTGATTGTGTTGTCTATCATCAATGAGAATCTGCTGTTCATACCAGGCGGAATCATTCTCATCCTGTCACTTTTTCTATGGGGAGGCCTCATCAAGCTTGAACCAAACGAAACGCTTGTAATGGTGTTTTTCGGAAAATACAAAGGAACTCTTACGCGCACGGGCTTCTTCTGGGTGAACCCGTTCCTTACAACCAAAAAACTCTCGCTGCGCTCAAGAAACCTCGACATCGACCCCATTAAGGTCAATGACAAGACGGGTAACCCGATTATGATTGGTGTGATGCTTGTCTGGAAACTGAAAGACACCTACAGGGCAATGTTTGAAATCGACTCACAGACCATCGCAAAGACCGACAACCCTGCCACCGTAGGAACAAACGTGTCGGGCGTCATGCGTGCCTTCGAGCATTTCGTGCGCATTCAGAGCGACGCCGCCCTCAGACAGGTGGCTGGACAATACGCCTATGACGATACGGACAACAGCCATCAGGAAATCACGTTGCGCAGCGGTGGCGACGAAATCAACGAAGAGTTGGAAGCCAAACTCGACGAGCGCCTCGCCATGGCTGGCATCGAGATTGTAGAGGCACGCATCAACTATCTGGCATACGCACCCGAGATTGCCGCCGTGATGCTGCGCCGCCAACAGGCAAGCGCCATCATCACTGCCCGCGAGAAGATTGTCGAAGGTGCCGTTTCGATGGTGAAAATGGCGCTGGACAAACTCTCTAACGAAGAGATTGTAGAACTCGACGACGACAAGAAGGCTGCCATGGTGAGCAACCTGCTCGTCGTGCTCTGCGGAGACGATACTGCACAGCCGGTTGTCAACACCGGAACGCTGAACCATTAAGCACCGTCATGAGGGTGACTACATAAAAAAACAGCCCCGATGAAAAACAACAAGAGTTTCATTCTTCGCATCGACGCTGATACCATGAGTGCCATTGAGGCATGGGCAGCCGACGAATTCCGCTCCACTAACGGACAGCTTCAGTGGATTATCACTGAAGCGCTCCGTAAGAGTGGGCGACTGCCGAAGAAAAACAAAGAGAAAACCGACAGAAAGGATTCGCAAACATGACGCAAGAAAACAACGAAAAGACCGAGGACAAGCTCCACATACAACGCACAAAAGAAGGTACCATATTTGAAATTGTGACTGCCATTCTGACTGTCATACTATGGATTATAGCCATCGCCCTTTACAATAAGTTGCCCGATACGGTTCCGACCCACTTCAACTTGAGAGGAGAAGCCGACGGATTCGGCAGCAAATCCATTGTCTTTATCATGGCAGGCTTAAACACTCTGGTTGCAATCTTGCTTCTAACGACCGCCTACTATCCTCAGATACAGATACGCACGCCGTTCAGAATAAGGAACAACCGGCAATATGTCCCACTCATACGCATGGTGCGCTGCCTCGCTGTAGTCTGCTCCATCCTTCTAATCGGCATCGTCATCAGGATAAGCGGCAATCCTGTCGGCACCTATCTGTTTACAGCTGCGTTGATTTTACTATTCGTTGTGTGCATATTTTTCAATATACAAGCTTACAGACTAAGGAAATGAAAAAGATATTTTTTATACTTTCAGCGCTTCTTCTCACGACAACCGTTTCGTCACAAGCGCTTGATGGAACATGGAACGGAAAACTGAAGGTTGGCGGAAACAGCCTGACCGTCGTTCTGAATATTGACGGTAACAGCTGCACGCTCGACAGTCCGGACCAAGGTGCTAGGGGAATCGCGGCAGAACTGCTCACAAAGACAGAGGATTCCCTCTCCGTCCGTGTTCCGAGCATCTATGCAAGCTATGAAGGCAAGTTGCAAAACGACACGCTGAAAGGCATCTTCCAGCAGATGGGACTGCGCTTTCCGCTCACTCTGACACGGGGACTGCACGTCGTCAAGCGCCCCCAGACACCACAACCGCCATTTCCTTATCTGACTGAAGAAGTGACATTCTCCAACGAGAGCGACGGCGCAGTGCTCTCTGGGACACTCACCTACCCCGTCGGCTACACCAAGGAGCAACGCCCTACGGTGGTTGTCATGGTCTCCGGAAGCGGACTTCAAAACCGCGATGAGGAGATTTTTGAGCACAAGCCTTTCGCCGTCATAGCCGATTACCTTGCACGAAACGGCATTGCCACACTGCGTTATGACGACCGGGGATTCGGAAAGTCAACGGGAGACGTGGCGACCGCCACTACAAAGACGTTCAAAAGCGATGCCGAAGCTGCACTCCGATTCCTCCGCGACAGCAAAAAGTTCGGCAAAGCAGGCATCATCGGGCACAGCGAAGGCGGAAGCGTCGCCTTCATGCTGGCTGGAGAGAAGAAAGCCGACTTCATCGTGACACTGGCTGCTCCCGGAGTGCGGGGCGACAGCATCATCATCCAGCAGAACTACGACTTAGCCAAACACATGGGACAACCCGTCACTTATGAGCAGTGCGCCGCCTTGATGCCCAACATCCGACAACAAATGGCGCAAAACGCATGGTATATGTGGTTCCTGGATTACGACCCGGCAGCCGATATTGCCCGCATCGCCTGCCCCACACTGATTCTCAACGGAGAGAAAGACTTGCAGGTAGATGCGGCCATCAACCTTCAAGCCATCCGTTCAAAGATGAGCAAAAGCCCTATCGGCAGCACTCAACATCAAAAAACAGATGACTTCCAAATCATCAGCTATCCCAACCTGAACCACCTTTTCCAGAACAGCACGACCGGACTGCCTTCAGAATACGGGCAAATAGAGGAAACTTTCTCGGAAAAGGTCATGAAAGACATGGTTGAATGGATAACGAAACACATCGAATAGCCGTCAGAACAGGAGTTTTATCCTACAAGACCACACTGTTTGACGCATGGCAAAATACCTTCTTCTTGACAGGAAGACCGCCTCTTGATTAGCAAGATAATAATACAAAATTAACCTGCAGCAAGGCTCTATATTTACAGGAATTATGTTAAAATTCACATAACTACCACACTATTATCTTAAAAAAATAAAATAACAAACCCAAATATATTAATTTTTATCTTTTTATAAACGAAATACGTATTTTTGCAATGTCATTTTTCAGGAAATATCAATGAGTTATGAAAACCGAATTAAAACCCCTTTTGCTTTTAATCATCTTAGTGTGTATTCCCAGCCTACTTGAAGCCCAAACTTCTACTACCATCAACGGCTTAAAATATACGCTAAACACAAACGGAACAGCTACGCTTACGGGACGTGAATCTACTTCCATTACAGAGATTTATATCCCTGCTACAATCACATATAACGATGTGGTCTATCCTGTGACGGAAATAGGCAGTAGTGCATTTACTGGAGGATATATTGACAGAAGATTCAATAATATTACCAAAGTAACTTTTGAAACTCCGAGTAATGTTGCCACCATAAGACAAGACGCATTTTATAGTACAAGTTTTGGTACAATTATCAGTGATGGAAAAGTGGTAGCTCTTGGAGGTCCATTAGTAATACCTGGAAGTGTAAAAACAATTGAAGAAGGAGCTTTTCATTGGTGTGGCATGAGTTCCATTGTTTTTGAAGAAGGAGTTGAACATATTGGCAGAGGAGCATTTTATGATTGCCGCCTTGCTCTTAAATCTATTACTTTTCCTTCTTCTTTGAAATCTATCGGCTCATTTGCATTTATGTGGTGTAACAAGGTTCCAAGCATTACGCTTCCTGAAGGTCTGAAATATATTGGTAGTTTTGCCTTTGCATTCAATTACGCTTTAAAAGAACTGCACATGCCCAGCACATTGGAACACTTCGGCAACAGCGTTTTATTCAACAACTACCAATTGTCAGACATTACCATCCAACCCAATTGCCAATATTTCACCATGGGAGAGGGAAATGAAGAGGGAATTATTTTCAATAAAGATAAGACGCGACTCATTTTCTTTTCTGCCGAACAAAAAATATTAGGGCGACGCTATCAGTATAAAGTGCCTACACATGTAAAGGAAATCGGTGGCGGTGCTTTCTCCGGAGTCAGAGATGAGCTAAAGTCCATTGTTCTTCCCTCCACATTAGAACTGATAGACTCATTCGCTTTCATTATGAACCCATTGGAACGAATTACCGTTCCAGCAAATACACAATTAATGGTTGGAGCATTTCCGAGTGATTGTAAGGAAATATACATGATGGGCAATCAGGGACCAGCACAAGTCAGAGAAGCATTAAAACCTGTGTCGCTTTATCCTTGCTCTGGAGTTACCTCGGAATATTATGGCGGTGATATTACTGCAATATTATATACAAAAGAAAGCCTTCTTGATACCTATTCCAGTTTAGCGGGAAAAACTATTGGTTATGGAGCTCCAAGCAAAATTACCGCTGTTTCATCTGAAATACCTGCAACGGCAGCGAAGCGTTTAACTTCTTTATGTCGCGACTTCGATGTGGATCTTACTGATGCAACATTGGCTAACGGAGTAAAAGCTTACATTGCTACAGAAGCAAAAAAAGGTACCATTACCGAGCTGGACGGAAATGAGTTCTCTGGAACTTATATGGTCATGACACCTATTGACTATATTCCCTCGCGGACAGGCGATGAAAACGATGATTATACTGGTGTTATCATCATGGCTGAGCCAGGAACAGAATTTAAATATAAGATGGGTGAAAACGATTGCTTTAGCAGTTCACAAATCACATTAGACCAACCTAATCTACTTGAAGGAGCACCATGTTATATGCACGTCTGGCCAACAGAAAGCGACGGCGACAAGACCTATCGCTGCTTCGGACTCAACAACGGACGCTTCAAGTCCTACTCTGCAGAGGGCACTCTGTCGTGGAATAAAGCCTATCTTCGTATTCCCAACGACTACATTTATGGTGCAAAAGAAATTGTTTTCTCTTTTGAAGAAGAGGAAGATCTACAAGTAACGGGCATCTCTACATTAGAAAAAGAGCAATCAAATGATATTATTTATGATTTGCAAGGAAGACGCCTGTCGAATAAGGAGATGCTGAAACCAGGTATATATATTATTGGAGGTAAAAAAGTGATTGTAAAATAGGAAAAATATGAAAAAGAGACCATACATATCCCCTTATGCTGAAATTATCCATCTTCAAGCAGAAAAGGACATCGCAGATTTAGTCATTGCCGTATCTGGAACCACAACACCTGAAGAATCTGATGGCAAAGGAACATTCTTTGATGATGAAGATGAAAATGATAGTGATATGGCACCAATATATAAAAAATACAGGTACAATATTTGGGAAAAAGAGTTCTAATCTTTCGTTTTTATATTCCTTTTAAACACAAATACTTGACCACTAATACGCCTCCCGATACTTGCCTTCGTCCTTATCGTCGAGCATTGAGAGGTAGGAATTGTAGCGACTTTCGGCAATATAGTGATCCTCCACCGCTTGCCGAACCGCACAATTTGGCTCGTGTGTATGCGTGCAATTATTGAAACGGCAGTCTTTTGAGAAATGGAAAATCTCGCGGAAATAGCCCGTCAGTTCTCCCCGTTCGATATCAAATGTTCCAAACCCCTTGATGCCTGGTGTATCTATCGCCCACCCGCCATCGGGCAATGGCAACATCTCACTGAACGTCGTGGTATGCATACCCGTATGATGTGCTTCGGAAATTTCAGCCGTACGCAGGTTCACATCGGGGATGAGGAGATTCAGCAAAGTGGATTTCCCTACTCCACTATTACCGCTGAAAAGTGTTACCTTATCTTTCAAGAGCGCTTTCAATTCCTCGGTGCCCTCACCAGTAGCAGCCGATATAGCCACACACTGATATCCGATGGTCTCATAGAGTTCCATCATCATCTGCTGATAATGCCGCTCTTCTTTAGAAAGCAGGTCCGTTTTGTTGAATATCAGTACGACGGGAATCCGATAAGCCTCTGCCGAAGCCAAAAAACGGTCAATAAAAGTGGTGCTCGTTTCTGGATAGTTGATGGTCACGATGAGGAATGCCTGATCCACGTTCGCTGCCAGGATATGACTTTGTTTTGAGAGGTTGGATGACTTTCGGATGATATAATTGCGCCTGTCTTCTATTTCAGTAATAAACGCCGTTCCTTCTGCATTCTTCACAATACACACCCTATCGCCCACAGCCACGGGATTAGTGCTGCGAATACCCTTCAGACGGAAATTACCTTTGATTTTACTTTCTATTACAACACCGTCATCCGTAAGGACAGAATACCAACTGCCCGTATTTTTTATGACAAGTCCTTTCATACAAAATAAAACATGGCGCAAGGAATACTCAATTCCCCTCGCCATGTCTCAATCGTTCTTTTAGACGGTCATGATTTCCTTGTTCTTATCTTCGAGCAAGTCGTCTATCTGCTTGATGTATTTATCGTGCAACTTCTGCAATTCAAGTTCGGCATCTTTTTCATTGTCCTCACTAAGTCCGTCCTTGATGGCTTTCTTCAGTCGGTCTTTGATGTCGCTACGCACATTGCGCACCTCCACCTTCGCCTTCTCACCGATTTTATTGCACTGTTTTACCAATTCCTTACGACGCTCTTCCGTGGGTTGCGGAATGTTCAGGCGGATAACTTCACCATTGTTCTCGGGCGTAATCCCCACGTCCGAATCCATAATGGCTTTCTCTATATCCTTGATTTGTTTTTTGTCCCATGGCTTAATGGCAATCGTACGGGCATCGGGCACAGACACGTTTGCCACTTGATTCAACGGCACCATCGAACCATAACTATTCACCCTCACGCCGTCAAGAATCGCTACATTGGCGCGACCGGCACGCACGCGTGCCAACGACTCCTCAAGAAAAAGGGCTGCCATCTGCATTCTCTCTTCACTCTCGTTCAAAGTTTCTTTTACGTCTATCATATCTTTTCAAATTAGTTTCTTCTACAAAAATAGTGTTTTCATTTGGATTGTACAAAAAATCTTCAAAAAAGTTTCATTTATCCCTTCGCATAGAGATTTTCTGTCATCAGGCGCGCCAACTGTTCCAGATATTTTTTGTCGGTCTCATCGAACGCATTCAGTTCATCGCTGTCGATATCCAATACACACCGGAAGTTTCCCTGTCCGTCGAACACCGGGACAACAATCTCCGATCGGCTGAGCGACGAACAGGCGATATGTCCTGGGAACGCCTCCACATCAGGAACAACGATGGTTTCACCTTGTGCCCATGCCGCACCACAAACGCCTTTTCCATAAGGAATGGTATAGCAAGCCACACTGCCCTGAAACGGTCCGAGCCGCAACTTGTCGCCGTCGCGATGGGTATAGAAACCTATCCAGAAATACCCCAAACGTTCCTTTAATACGGCAGCAATATTCGCCTGCACACCCACCTCGTCGGTCTCTCCTGCCATCAGCGCTTCCACCTGCGGAAGCAACTCCTGATAAATCTTCTCCTTATCCATCCTTATCAATATTTTCTTCGTAAGTTTTATTCAGAAAAAGTCACGTTCTCACTTCCTGCAAAGATAAACAAAATCTGGCGAACCGAGTGCAAAACTTTGCAAAAAAGTATGACAATCCGCACTCCCCGCTAAGAAAAAAGCCGATTTTATGGCGACATATCAGTTTTTTTATTACCTTTGCAGGACAATAGAAAGACTAAGAACATGATAAAAAACATCATCCGCACGATAATGACCATTGCGCTGCTGACGGTCAGTTCAGCAGGTTTTGCAGACGACTATAACTACATGAACCTGCAAAAAAGCGATGCTGCCGCGACGACCGAGTCGATTGACCTGAGCACGTTCACGGCAATCAAGTTCAACAATGGGAATCTGACCGTGCTCAACGGCTCAACCACCGTGAAGACTTATGCACTATCCACACTCCGGAAGATCACTTTCGGCAAGACGTCCACAGGCATTCGCGAGCTGGACGCCGTACAGGTCAACGCCCCGGTAGAGGTCTATACTGCGACGGGCGTCCACGTAAAGAGTGGCGATGCCGACCTCAGCGGGCTGCCGCGGGGCATCTACATTGTGAAGATGGGTGGCAAGAGCGTGAAGGTGTTGAACAAATAGCGCAAGGCGAATACAAGAAAAAGCGGCTCTGACATGGTTGTCGGAGCCGCTTTTGTTTGTCATCTGTCCGTTTGAACGCCCTGCATCCGGTCAGAGTTCGGCAGCAACAAGGTTCGTCAACTCCACAAACTCTGCCACCGTCAGCTGTTCCGGGCGCCGCGTCATCACCTCCTGCGCAAAGAACGTATCCGCCGGCTTGCGCTCACTGAAGAGCGGACGGAGCGACACGCGCAGCATCTTGCGACGTTGGTTGAATGCTGTCTTCACCACACGGCGGAACAGGCGCTCGTCGCAGCCAAGCTCCGTCACCCCGTTGCGCATCATGCGGATGACAGCACTCTTCACCTTAGGTGGCGGATTGAACACCGATTCATCGACCGTGAACAGATATTCCACGTTGTACCACGCCTGTATCAGCACCGACAGAATGCCGTAAGCCTTCGTCCCCGGCTGCGAAGCCATGCGCAGCGCCACCTCGTGCTGAATCATCCCCGTGCAACAGGGAATCAAGTCCTTGTTGTCGAGCATCTTGAAAAATATCTGCGACGAGATGTCGTAAGGGTAATTGCCCGTCAGCACAAACGCCCTTCCGCCGAACACCTCGCCCAGGTCCATGCGGAGGAAGTCGGCACCGACGATATTCTCCCGCAGACGGGGAAAATGCTCATTCAGATAAGCCACCGACTCGCGGTCTATCTCCACCACCTTCAGGTCGCGCTCCTTCGCCACCAGATACTGCGTCAGCACGCCCATGCCCGGTCCCACCTCCAGGACGGGGATGGCGGGACACGCATCCACCGTGTCGGCAATGCGGCGTGCCACGTCCAAATCGGTCAGGAAATGCTGCCCGAGATGTTTCTTCGGTCGAACTCTTTTCATATCCGTCACTTACTTTTCGCCCACAAAGATATATCAAATCCGCCAATTTCGCAAGAATATCGCTACACATAAAAAAAATGTCCGCTGATAATTGGGATATTACCAGCGGACAAATCAAGTCATTATCTTCTTCACTTGATCACGACTCGTTTTCCGTTAACGATGTAGATGCCCGGGATTGTCGGTTTGCCGTTGAGTCGCACGCCGTTGAGCGTAAACCAAACGTCATTATCAATTGTCGATTGTGAATTATCAATTGAGACGATGCCCGTCGGCAAGTCTTCAACGATGTTCAGGAAATCCTTCCATATATCCGCTGCTTGGTATTTCACCTTGCTTCCGATAGGCACATGAAGCATACAGGTGTTTGTAGGAACATAACTAAATACATTAGTTGTTATCGTTAATGGTTCTTCTATATGGCAATAAATATCCGTCAGACCGCTGCAATTATAGAATGCAACCTCTCCAATGCTCGTCACGGAGTTGGGGATGGTTACGGAGGTCAGACCAGTGCATTCTTGGAACGCACCAAGACCAATGCTCGTCACGGAGTTGGGAATAGTGACGGAGGTTAGACCGCGGCAACCGTAGAACGCACCAAGACCAATGCTCGTCACGGAGTTGGGGATGGTATATGTTCCTTGTTTCCTCCTTAGATATCGAATCAGTTCTGTTTGTGATTTATTAAACAATACGCCATCTATAGAAGAATAGGCTGTATTATTCTCATCTACATTGATTTCTGTCAGACTGCTGCAACCATAGTATTTACAAGTCGCTCTGTGTCAATATTTTACAGGCTAAATGACAGAAAAGTGATGACGCAGATTCTACAGGGGTCGAAAATGATGAAGATTTAACGTATTTAACTTTTGCAAACCACAGAAATGGAGGTGGTGTGCAAATTTTGTGCAGAAGTTATTCTTGCAAGGAATAACTCTGGCTATATACGCTCTTTTATTGCCTGCAAGGCACAAAAACTCTTAATAATCTCAAAAAACACATTCATAAATGATATTTTTTGAGTGAAAGTTCTTTTATTGTCGATTATTTTGTGTATCTTTGCGTTCAAATTAAAGATATTTGTAAATGAAAGATTTGAATCGCATCAAAGTTGTACTCGTCGAAAAAAAAAGGACGGCGAAGTGGCTTGCAGAGGAACTTGGAAAAAATCCGGCTACAGTCAGCAAATGGTGCACCAATGTGTCACAACCTGACTTGTACACGTTAGACAAAATTGCAGTTCTGCTTGACATTGACAAACGAGAACTTATAACTGGTAAAGATTAACTCATGACAGATCTTATACAAATCCAAGAATCAGAGTATGATACAATTCTGCGACAGGCTGTCGCAGTTATTGACAGAACAAGAGCTATGGTGGCAACATCAGTATGCTCTGCCATCGGTAGCGCCCATTGGGAAATAGGGAAATTGCTTCACGATAAGAAGCTTGAAAGCAAACATGGTAGTGGTGTAGTCAACCGCCTGTCCTATGATTTGAAACAACGTTATCCACAGATGGGTGTTTCTCCAAGGAACCTGTGGGACATGAAGAAATTTTATGAACGTTTCTGTGAAAGCGAGCCAAAACTGCGACAGGCTATCGCAGTTTTACCATGGGGACATACTTTGACCTTGATGCGCAAGTTCGGCGAGGATGATAATACCATATTATATTACGCGCAAGAAACTGCGTCAAAAGGTTGGAATCGTGAGCTTCTATCTAGTGCCATTTCTATGCAAATGCACAAAAGGAAGAATGAACCATCGGATAACAACTTCGAGGAGACACTACCTGCCACACAGGCGATGTTTGCCAATGAGGTGTTCAGAAGCGGTTATAATTTGGGATTCCTTGGGGTTAAAGACCCCATCCTGGAATCAGAGCTTGAAGCCCGATTGGTAGAGAAGGTAAAGCAATTCCTTTTGGAACTTGGCAAAGGATTCACTTATATTGGTAACCAACACGTACTTGAATACAACGGAAAGCGAAGCAAAGTTGACATGCTTTTCTTCCATCGTGGACTACACTGCCTTGTTGCCATTGATTTGAAGATTGGTGAATTTAGACCAGAATATGCAGGCAAGATGAACTACTACCTGTCATTACTTGACCGCTTGGAACGTAGGGAAGACGAGAAACGTTCTATTGGCATCATACTATGTGCTGAGAAAGATCGTGTAGAAGTCGAGCTTGCATTGGAAGATATGGGCAAGCCCATTGGCGTAGCAGATTATCAACTGATTGTTCCGCAGGAAGAATTAAAGAAAGTAGTAGCAGAGGAGGTGGAAGCATTTGGTAAAGAATTTCCTCTTCGTACTGAGACTGAGGGACAGGAGTGATATTCGTAAAGAAAGGAAATGATTTTTGAATCAGCAAAAAGACAAGTAAGAAAAGGATATATGAAACTATCAATAAGAACAAACCTATATAGATATTGCTTGGGCAATGATATTCCGAAAGAATGGTCTACTGAATACCATAGTCCAGAATATCATAGCGAAGAATATGGGGATAAAAATCAAATAGGCGCATTCTTTTTTTATCGTAATGAAGAAACAGCCTATAAAGTTTTGACTGAAGCAATAAAAAAAGCGGCAAAGCATGGTCAGAACTTTCAGAATAGCACTCTTACTTGTTGTCAGACTATTGAAGATATTAGTATTCTTGATTTTACAGATTGTGCTAGACCCGTACAGATGTTGAATATACTTTATGATGAAGGAATAGATGTTCTTACATCTGATTTTTTCCTTCATCCAAACAAAAAGCATTCTTTTAATAACATCAGAGGTTATCATCAATATATTATGGACAACAGGAAAACGAATGATATAAAGGTCTGTTCAAAGATTCTTAATAAGGCAGATAAAATAGATAAATTCTTTAAAGAACATGTAGGATATACAGGACAACTATTAACAGATTTTGGGAATGGTATACCATTTAAACGTCAGCTAGAGGAGAAAGGATATGAAGGGTATCAGTTTATGGAAGAAAAATCAAGCCCTACGATTTGTTTATTCAATTCTTCAAAGCTAACGTTACCAGTACATAGAATAGTGTGATGAAACAATAAAAGACATCGTTATGCCAAACAGTTATATTGTAAAAGCGTTGACTTCATACATAGAGAATCCTAATCCCTGCTATGCCCTAATGCTAAAGGGAAAGTGGGGATGTGGAAAAACATATCTTGTTAATCAATGGATAGAGGATACATTCAAGAATCCAGTAAAGAAGGATGATGTGGTTCTTGAGCCTATACGTGTGACTTTATATGGAATGACGAGTACAGAGCAGATAACAAAAGCCATTGACCGTCAAATACATCCGTTTCTTTATTCAAAGGCTGCAAAGATTGGAGCTAACATACTGAAAATAGCAGGGAAAGTTGCGTTGCGTACAGATTTGGACTTTAATAGCGATGGTAAAAATGACGCGACATTAACCACTTCGCTTGATTCTTTATCTTTTTTGGCTTCAAGAGATGATACTATTAAACCCAATTCGCTGAAATTACTTGTTTTTGATGATTTGGAACGTTCTCATATTCCTATGAAACAATTACTCGGTTATATCAATTATTTTGTAGAATATTGTGGCTGCCATGTGATGATTGTGGGAGATGAGGGTAAAATAACAGATTCTAAAGATAAAAAGATACTTGATGATTTTAAGGAAAAGACAGTAGGTAAAGAGTTCGAGGTTGAACCTAACATTGACGGAGCCATTGCTCATTTCGTAGATGAACTACCACGAGTAAATTGGATCAGTAGCCAGAAAGACTTCATTAAAAAAGTATTTATAGCTAGCCAATGCAACAACCTTCGTATCTTACGTCAATGCCTTTATGATTTAAAGTTGCAATATAACGAAGCAGATACGAACCTCCTCAAGAAGGATAAAAGCGTGATGAAAGCTCTTCTTGGTAGTTTTATAGCTATCTATTGTGAATATAAAGGTCAAAATAAAAAAGTTTTGAAGTCATGGAATAGTGGAAAGTGGGCATTCCTTTATGCAAAAGAGGATTCCCCTGAGAAAAAGGATATTTCCGAATTGTTCTCCCGATATGATGCAGAAAAGCTGGATGGAATAAATGTTCTAAATAATAGTCATATTGTTCATATCGTGGCTCATATAGAGCATGGTATTTCCATGAAAACCTACATTGATGACTTACTCGCAGAAAGTCAGAAAATGGTAGGGGTATTAACCCGTTTGGAAGGTTTTCGTGATATGGAAGATGATGTCTTTGTTCATGACTGCAATGAATTGTCAGAAAATATACTTAACGGAGAGTTTCACCAATTTCATCAAATAGGAAAGGCCTTGGCTTTTTTCTCTCTTTTTGAAAAAGAAAAACTATATATAGTAAAAGATTCTGTTATAGAAAAGGCAAAGGAGACCTTAAATCTTATTTTCGACAAAGATGTTCATGATGCAGAAATGCTATATCGCTGCAGGAATGCATTCTGGCAGGGAATGAATACCGTTGAGAGCCGAAATGACGAATATCGTATTCATAAAGAGATGACCACCTTTTTCAACGAGGTATTCAAAGCCTATGAGAAAAAACTACCAAACAAAATGCAAGAAACGCTTAACAACTTGAATAATGAAAATGTCCAACATCTAATACAATTAGATCAAGAAGCGACTCCAGACAATCATTCTCCATATAGTTTGACGCCAATATTGAGAGATCAGGATGCCATTGCCCTTATGGAAAAGATAAAAGAGCTGAAGAATTGTAACATCAGGATGTTTGCACGCTTCCTTTCTCAGCATTTTATGCTTAGCTATGACCTTAGGAGTGATTTTACAGAAAGGTTCAAAGATGATCGTGATACTCTTAATATGTTGAAGTTGCTTACCGAAAGAGAATCGGAAAATACAACAGGAATCCGAATGTTGGCTTTCCAGTATTTGTTAAAAGTGATCAATGGTTGTGTCCAAAGATGTGAGGGAGTGCGTAATCCACTTAATTACATGTGATAGATGGCATCATTTATAAATGTGTTGAAGAAGAACGTAAGATACAATATGAAAATCCTATACAACGGCTGATAAGTTTGTAGAGAAACTGTAATATCTCAAGAAGTTAAGAGGAAAAATGATAATAAAGATAAATTATGTTGTTAGATAAAGAATTGATTACGCAACATATCGAATGAAAGTTCTCCGTTTATAATGTTTTCGTTCCATTATCATTGTCTGAAAGTTGAACTTTCGACTTAGCAAAGGGAAACGGTTCGGCTATCTGCATACATCTATGAGTGTATTTATACCTGTATGTGACTTGATAAATATGCGCTTAATCGATTTATTAAAGAAATAATTTTGCTTTTCAACCAATTTGCACTAACTTTGCAAAGGTAAAAACTTGTTTTACTGGTGGCAGGAAAAATTCTCAAGATAGTTCTCCCGTTGTTGTTTGGCGGCGCCATACTCTACTGGATGTACCGGGACTTCGACTTCCGGCACGTGGGCGACGTGATGCTACACGAGATGGACTGGACGTGGATGCTGCTCTCGCTGCCTTTCGGCATTCTGGCGCAGATGTTCCGTGGCATCCGTTGGCGACAGACGCTCGAACCGCTGGGCGAACATTCCCGGACTTCCACGCGCGTGAACGCCGTATTCCTGTCGTATGCCACCAGCCTAGTCGTGCCCCGCATCGGCGAGTTTGTGCGTTGCGGTGTGCTCAAGCGCAAGGACGGCGTGTCGTTCCCGAAAGCGCTGGGCACGGTGGTGACCGAGCGAGCCATCGACACGCTGCTCATGCTCTGCATGGTGGGGCTGACGCTGCTCATCCAGCTGCCCGTCTTTGCCGATTTTTTCTCGAAGACAGGCACCAGCATCAGCGGTTTCTTCGCCAAGTTCTCCACCGCCGGATGGATTGTCACCGCCCTGTGCGGCATCGTGGCTGTGGTGTTTCTGTGGTGGCTGGTCAGGAAGATGAGTCTGGAAGAAAGCGACAAGCGCGAGGGGCGGAGTAAGAACGCGCCTTATATATATAATAATGTAAAGAAGTCGCTCTGCGGAATCTGGCAGGGTATCATCTCGCTGAAAGACATGCGGCGCCCGTGGCTGTTCATCGCTCTGACGTTCGCGATATGGGCTTCGTACTTCGTGCACTACTACCTGACGTTCTTCTGCTTCGACTTCACCGCCCATCTGGGGCTGTCGTGCGCCCTCGTCACCTTTGTCGTGGGCAGCATCGCCGTCATCGTTCCCACCCCGAACGGTGCGGGTCCGTGGCACTTCGCCGTGAAATCGATGCTCATCCTCTATGGCGTAGCCGACGAACAGGCGCTCTATTTCGTGCTCATCGTGCACACGGTGCAGACGCTGCTCGTCGCCCTGCTCGGCATCTACGCATGGATAAGGATGATGTTCATAGAGAAAATACAACCTTTAAATACTAATCAAACAACTTAAAGACTATGAGTGAAATTAAAAATCTGAAACCGGAATGCATCTGGAGAAACTTCGATGCACTGACACAAGTTCCGCGCCCAAGCGGACATCTGGAGAAAATCCAGCAGTTCTTACTCGACTTTGCACAGCGCATCGGCGTGGAAGCCTTCAAGGATGATGCCGAGAACATCATCATGCGCAAGCCCGCCACACCGGGAATGGAAAACCGCAAAGGTGTCATCCTGCAGGCACACATGGACATGGTGCCGCAAAAGACTCCCGAAAGCACGCACAACTTCGAGACCGACCCCATCCAGATATGGATAGACGGCGACTGGGTGAAGGCTAAAGACACAACGCTGGGAGCCGACAACGGACTGGGCGTGGCAGCCATCATGGCAGTGCTCGAAGACAAAAACCTCAAGCACGGACCCATCGAAGCGCTCATCACTGCCGACGAGGAAACCGGCATGTTCGGCGCCAACGCACTGAAAGGCGGCATCCTGAACGGCGACATCCTGCTCAATCTCGACTCCGAGACATGGGGAAAATTCGTCATCGGTAGCGCCGGCGGCATCGACATCACCGCCACACTCGACTACAAAGAGGTGGAAACCGACAAGGAAGACGCTGCACTGAAAGTGACCCTCAAGGGACTTAAAGGCGGACACTCAGGACTGGAAATCAACGAAGGACGCGGCAATGCCAACAAACTGATGGTGCGCTTCGTCCGCGAAGCTATCGCCGAATGCGAGGCACGTCTGGCAACCTGGCAAGGCGGCAACATGCGCAATGCCATCCCGTTCAAGGCTGAGACCGTGCTCACCATGCCGAAAGAGAACGTGCAGGCTGTGAAAGAACTCATCGAGTCGTTCAAGGAAGAATTCACCGACCAGTTCAAAGGCATCGAGAGCGGCATCGAATTCTATGCCGAAGAGGTGCCCACACCAGCCATGCAGGTGCCCGTAGAAATCCAGGACAACCTCATCAACGCCATCTACGGCTGCCACAACGGCGTGCTCCGCATGATTCCCGCATACCCCGCAGTGGTTGAGACATCGTCCAACCTCGCCATTATCAACATCGAAGGCGGAAAAGTGGGCATCAAGATTCTGGCACGCTCGGCACGCGAGGACATGAAAGAATACATCACAAAGACCCTCGAAAGCTGCTTCTCCATGGCAGGAATGAAAATCGAGACCAGCGGCAGCTACTGCGGTTGGGACCCCAACCCCGACTCGGAACTGCTCCACCTGCTGTTGAAAGAATACAAAGAACTGTTCAACGAGGACGGCATCATACAGGTTGACCACGCAGGACTCGAATGCTCTATCATTCTCGGCAAATATCCGCACCTCGACGTGGTGTCGCTCGGACCGACGATGAAGTCGCCCCACACCACCATCGAGCGCGCATACATCCCGACGGTAGATCCGTTCTGGACCCTGCTGAAGAAAACACTCGAGGACATTCCCGTGAAATAAAAGCAGTGTGGCGTAAAAGCCAATCATCCAATTTCATCCGCAGTTTCTTTTTGATTCTGCGGATTTTTTGTATGTCTCAACGTAAGATAAGATGCACCTCGGCAAATTTAGAGTCCCTTGATAAGGGGCGGCTATAATGCGGGGATACAATAAAAAACGCTCGGTTTTACATAAAATTTTCATGCTCGAAAAAGAAAATACTTCTCTTTTTGCTCGCTTAACCAAATTTTTCATTATCTTTTCATAAGATAAGATGCACCTCGGCATAAAAAATAAACGAATTTATTTTGTTCTGCGCTCGGTTTTCATTATCTTTGCAGCCGTAAACCAATTTTTATAGAAAGAAATGGACGATTATCACGCCGATAGTTTTAATTCGTAAGCGTGAGGATTTACCTTCCCAAGGCTAATCCCCATGCTTAAACTAATGATGGAGATTAGCAACAATGAAAACCTTTTGGAACACAAATGGCGGACTGACACAACTCAACCAGTGGGAACCCAACTGCTGGCTGCAGGTGACTTGTCCGACAGAAGAGGAGCGGCAGCAACTGGAAGAGCAGTTCAGCCTTCCCGACTATTTCCTCTCCGACATCAGCGATACCGACGAGCGGGCACGCTATGAGTACGACGACGGATGGATGCTCATCATCCTGCGTATTCCCTACGTCAAGGAGATTCGCTCACGAACGCCCTACACCACCGTGCCGCTGGGTATCATCCACAAACGTGACGTGACCATCACCGTCTGCTACTACGAGACGAACATGATGATAGACTTCGTCAGCTACCAGCAGAAACGCAACGAGGGATTCGTCGATTACGTCGATATGATTTTCCGGCTGTTCCTCTCCAGCGCCGTATGGTACCTGAAACGACTGAAACAAATCAGTTCGCTGATAGACAAAGCCAAGCGCAACCTCGACCGCGAGGTGAACAACGAGAGCCTCATCGGACTGTCACGCCTGCAAGACTCGCTGACCTATTTCATCACCTCCATCCGCGGAAACGAGAACTTGCTTGCCAAACTGAAGTTCAAACTGCAAGTCGATGAGTTGGATGCCGACCTGATTGAAGACGTCAACATCGAGATGTCGCAGGCACGGGAAACGGCGAACATCTACTCGAACATCCTCGAATCGACCATGGACACCTATTCGAGCATCATCAACAACAACATGAACACCATCATGCGTACGCTCACATCGGTCAGCATCATCCTGATGTTCCCCACGCTCATTGCCTCACTGTTCGGAATGAACGTCATCAACGGCATGGAAACCAGCCGCTTCGGATTCATTGTCGCACTGGTCATTTCCGTCCTCGTATCGGTCGGTTCATGGTGGATTTTAAGGTACAAACGCCTTATTTAATAAAAAAAATATCAAAAAAAACGGATTAAGTTAGGTTAATTCGTTTTTTTTTATTATGTTTGCATGTTATTGTACAGCGATATATTCGAATCATAAACGAAAAAGGTAAATGATGGACTCTCAAGAAAAGACCCTCGACAAGGGACAAGTAATGGACGAAAACAAAGTTGAAGAATCTGTAAATGTGGAGAACACAGCTCCCACAGAAGATTCTCAGGTGAATAACACTGTAGCTGAAAACCCGGCTCCGGAAGAAGAGCCCGTAGTGGAGCTATCCGCAACAGAAGCTGAGGAGCAGAACGAAACTGCCGAACAGCCCGAAGTTCTGGCGGAAGAACCACAGAAAGAGGAAGAAAAAACAGCAGCAGAAGAGGTCAGCACCCCGAAAATCTACAAAACAAAGCAAGAGATTCTTGAGCGCATCAAGGAGATTGCACACGGCGAAGAACCTCTCGTCAAGGAAGAAGTTGACCACCTGAAGACCTTATTCTACAAATTCCACAACGCTGAGCGCGAGGCACAACTAAAGGAATATGTGGACGGCGGCGGTGATCCCGAGAGCTATCAAGTGCGCCCGGACGAATGCGAAGAAGCATTCAAAGCCGAAATGGGCATCATCAAAGAAAAAAGACAGAAACTCTTCCAGCAACAAGAACAGGAGAAGGAAGAAAACCTGAAACGTAAACTTGAAATCATCGAGAAAATAAAGGGAATGGTCACTTCACCCGAAGAGGCCAACAAATCATATCAGGAATTCAAGAAACTGCAGCAAGAATGGCGCGACATCAAAACCGTACCGGCAGAGCGTGCCAACGAACTGTGGCGCACCTACAAACTCTATGAAGACCAGTTCTATGACCTGCTGAAACTGAACAGCGAGGCACGGGAATATGACTTCAAGAAGAATTTGGAGATAAAGACAAAACTGTGTGAAGCTGCCGAGCGACTGGCTGACGAGAGCGACATCATCAGCGCCTTCCACCAGCTGCAGGAACTGCATCAACAATACAGAGAAACGGGACCCGTATCGAAAGACGTGAGAGAGGAAATCTGGACAAGATTCAAAGCGGCATCGACCGTCATCAACAAGCGTCACCAACAACATTTCGAAGGGTTGCGCGCCAAAGAAGAAGAAAACCTCGCACTCAAAACGGCATTGTGCGAAAAAGTAGAAACAATCGTCAAGGAAGAATGCAAAGGGGCTGGCGAATGGGAGAAAAAGACAAAAGAAATCATCGCCATACAGACAGAATGGAAGACCATCGGATTTGCTCCGCAGAAAATGAACGTGAAAATATTTGAACGCTTCCGCGCTGCATGCGATGAATTCTTCGGAAAGAAAACAGAATACTTCAAAGGACTGAAAGCCCAGTTTGCCGAGAACGCTGAGAAGAAACGCGCCCTCGTAGAGCAGGCACAGGCACTGCAAGACTCCACCGAATGGAAATCAACCAGCGACAAACTGATTGCACTCCAGAAAGAGTGGAAGACCATCGGCATTGTTCCTAAAAAACTGGGCGACCAGCTCTGGAACGATTTCCTTGCAGCATGCAACAAATTCTTCGAGGCGAGAAATGCCGCTAACGCCGGTTCACGCAACGAGGAACGCGAAAACCTGCAGAAGAAGCGCGAAGTTATTGAAAAACTGAAGGCTGTCTGCGAAGAAGGTGGAGACGGTGCACAAGAGAAAGCACAGGAACTGATTGACGAATACAACGGCATCGGACATGTGCCTTACAAAGAAAAAGACAAAGTCTATAAAGAGTATCATGAAGTGCTCGACCAACTCTATCAAAAGCTCAATATCAGCATCAACCGCAGACGTCTTGACAACTTTAAGAACGCACTGAAAAACGTGGCTAAGCGCGGTGAAGACGCACTTGACAACGAGCGTGCCAAACTGATGCACCGCTACGATCAGCTGAAACAGGAAATTCAAACATACGAGAACAATATCGGCTTCCTGAACGTCAGCTCGAAGAAAGGCAATTCACTCATCGAAGAGATGAACCGCAAAGTGCAAAAGCTCAGAGATGACCTCGGACTGGTGCGCGACAAAATCAAAGCGATTGATGTAGAGAACAAAGAAACAGAATCCGTGGAAGAATCTGCTGAAGAAACAGAAGGAGCAGAATAATTTCATTTGTCAGTAACAAAAACGCCCGTGCCCCACTCAGCACGGGCGTTTTTTTGCTTCCCCCACTGACGATGACTGCCGGCTATGGAAACAAAAAAACTTCCTCTCAAGATGAAAGGAAGTTTCCTGTTGGGATACTCGGACTCGAACCAAGAATGACAGGACCAGAATCTGTAGTGTTGCCAATTACACCATATCCCAATGTTCGTAAACAAAGTCCATTCGCTTACGAGTGCAAAATTACGGCATTTTTTTGAAACAGCCAAACTTTTTTCATAAAAAATCATTTTCGGCAGATTTAAATGCCATCTTTCCGCTTCTTGTTCATCCGTTTCTTCCTGTCGTTTTACCACCACACATATCTACCTTAGAAGAACTTCATTTATTTCTTTTTTTCTCCTCAACCACCTGCGTTATACGTAGTTGATATAATGAAATTATATGAAATAGTTATCGGTCACATGATTATTTGACAAGCACCTTGCGATTACCATTGATGTATACACCTGGTGTTGCTGGCTGCTTGTCATGTCGCACGCCCTCTATGGAATAACACTTGCTGTTTTCGCATTTGTCAACAACGGCTGAATTTATGGACGTGGTTACTGCCTGGAACAACTGCCGCCAATAGTCATCAACCCAATCATAGAAGACAGCAACCTCTTTATCTCCTGCCATGCCTGTCCTGAATTGTTCAACCAGTGCCTGTCCAATCTGACCGACATAGTTGTCGGCAGCCATTATTTTCTGGAGTATGCCTGTCTCCTCCTTGTTGATAAGTTTAGAGAGATCGATACTATCGGTTCTTTGTTCATCATTATGGTAGATGGTAAACACCCGATTCTTTAGTTCTACCGAATTGCTACACATCTCACTTTTATAAGTATCCGTTGCGCGTTTCAACACCTGCGGCAACACCAACGAGGGAGTGATGATAATGGGCACTGTCAGGGAACCACAAGGCCAACCCATCGTCAGCCAACTGATTGTATTTTTTGCGCTCTCGCCTTCTTTGACACCCTGCATGAGCGATGACGAAGTGCTGGTGAACCGAGGAATAAAATTACTGAAATACACATGGCGCACATCATTGAGACTATTGGGAAGATTGTCCCAAAGATCAACCTCCCTGTCTCCATGATAAAGATAGCGTGGCAGTTCGTGAGCCAACTTGATGGGATCTATCTTTCCGTTGACGAATGTGTCATCCATATATTTGCAAGCCGCCTTGTAGCGTTGTTCTCCGACATGATTGGTGGTATCGTAGTAAGGACTTGTGAAAGAATAGTTGGTGCGCACAATATAACCATTTGGTGCAACAGTCTCGTCATTGGCATCAAACTTGGTATAGCTTCTGTTGCTGGTCTCGAAAAACGCAACATTTCCAAGCGAATCCATCACGGCAAAATTGGTGCTTAACGTTAGAGAAGTTGCCTGTGCTTGTGTTTGTTGGAGCAGCGCTTCGAACTCATCAACGGTGGCACACTGTCCAAGTGCCTTCTTCATCAGCGAGCCAGCGCTGGTATTTGCCTTAGATGTGGCACTATTAAAATAATACGACAGTGTGTTGAGAATGGCAAATCCCACCTCATTATGTCCATACCAGATGCTGGTCGGACTTGCGGATGTTGAATAATTGACTACTCCTATAAACTGATATTTGGCACCTTTGAGGGTAACCAGAGAGTTATCAATACCTTCGCTGGCATCACGATTCTTGAAAATGAAAGGTCTTCCGTCAACGGTCACCTTACCAGAAGCGATTACAGCAGTGCATGCCTGACTCTCACAAAAAGTCATCACCAATAAAAGAAAAATAAAAATATGCTTCATCATTTGTATATTTTTTAGATTACAAACAATCTATACCGAGTACAATAAAATACCGACACAAAGATAGTAAAATTATGTTGAATAACAAAAGAAGGGGATTTCTTTTAAATAAAATATTTAGAGAGCATAAAAAACACAGGAAACATTGCTTTCAGAAAAAGAAAAATCCCTTTTTACCGCTTATGCGCTTCAGTATGCGACATTATCCTAACATGGTGCGTGCGATGGCTGAACGACATATCATGTACAACCAACAATTATTGTATGTAAGCGAGCGAGAAGAAGCTGGAGCTGCATTTGTCATACGTCCACCACACGCCCTGAATATCGGACACATTTCACACAATCCAGAAGAAATGAAAGCCGTTTACGATATCGGACGGACAACCGCCGAACAACAACTCGAACAAATCAAACGCTTTTGGGATAATGTCAGTCTAAACGAATGATTCCGTTGCGTTCAAGGATATGCTTCTTAATGACAATAAGGTTATTTCAATTTTATAAGGATTGCGCCATTGCCTCCTCTGACACCATAAATGGAAGCGGAAGCATCTTTTAACACGGTCACACTCTTCACATCGCGAGGGTTAAGATATGAAATATCGTTCACCATGATACCATCTACGACGAACAAGGGCTCGGTCGAAGAGTTGACGCTATTGATACCGCGGATATAGACAGACGCCGTTGTTGCACCATTCTTGACGACTTTGACACCTGGCATGCGACCTTCAAGATAATCGTAAATGGTAATATACCCCGACTTATCTGCCTCTTCCATATCAACAGATGATATCGCATAGGACAAAGCTTCTTGAGATGTTTCTCCATAGCCCATATCAACGGTTTTCAACTGTTTTTCGCGAGTTGTCCCACAAGCTGCCATTACAAGAGAAAGCAGAATGAGGAATGTACTTTTTTTGATTTCCATGTTCTTGAATTTTTATTGATTAATAATAGGACGAATGAGAAATGCCTACTTACCGAACCTGTGGCCTTTCCATTTCAGCGTTATCTTTTTCGGTTCGTTGTCATACCATATTGTAACCAAGATGTCTTTCCCTGTACGTGGCAAAGCGTAAGAAGCAAACACATTATCCCCTGTGTGATACACCACATCAACACCCGTATCGTCGCATTCCTTCATTTTCTTCGTTGCATTGTTATAGCGATAGAACGCAATGCCGTCATATTGACCGGGGCTATATTTTCCATTCGAGAACGACACCACGTTGTAGGCAAATAGCTTGTGCTTTCCGTCAGCCTCGTTCCAATAGCACATTTCCCACCTTCCCACATGCTCTTCGTATTTAGACTCATAGCATATATAGCCGTTTTTCTCGTCAACAGTAAGCGTTTCTCCCTCATCCAATGGAAGTCCCTTACGGTGCTTCATCCAAGCTTGTTTGATAGCATTAAACAATTCGTCGTAACAATCTTCTTCCTCATTATCGTTGGAAGAAAGGAGAGCCCATGCAAAATCGCTGATAGAGGGTTTAGCGCCTTTATAATTCACTTTTATGTCTCTATTCTGTGCTGCCAACACCAGTGTAAAACAGACAAGAATAATGGTCAATGATACTCTTTTCATATTATTAGGTTTTAGGAAAAACTAATTAAGACTTATAGGATGTAAATTACTGATGCAAAGATAATAAATTCCTTTTTGAAAGCAAAAAAGAGAGAGATAATCTTAAGATCGGAGGTGCTTGGAAGAGGCTAAAGATGCCGTTTGGATAGTTTAAATATGCCATTAACATAGTGTAAACATGCCGTTTACGTTTTTTGTCTATAACATAATACCACAAAGTTCTTTCCAAGTGAGGTCGGGGTTCTGAAATTCCGAACCACTCACATGTCGCCAAGGATAGGAAAAAGCATCAGAACGATGGGGTTAAACCTGTCTTTTGGTACCTGAGCGAGCAATATTTTGATATATTTTGTTCATTTTCTGAGTTTCGACATCTTAATCACCGAAAGTTAAAAATGTCGTATCTCATTGTATTTCTGCTCTTTAAATGAAAAAGAAATAACCTATGCGTTCCCGTTCCAGTTGTTCCAATTATTTTTTTGAGGTTCCCATACTCTCTTTAATTATTTATAACTATTTATATATTAGTTAGTTATATTCTCTATAAAGGGATATTTTCAATTTTCAATCATCAATTTTTAATTGGAACAACTGGAACAAAACTAAACGTCAATAGTTGATAATTCCTTTTATGACAAGCAGGTTAAAACTGTGTTATTAATTTACTATGCAAAGATAATTATTTTTTTTGAAAGCACAAAAAAGAGCCTTTCCAAAACTTACCCCAGATTTGGGCGAGAATATTTTTAATAAATCAAAAATAATTTTGTCATTTTCCCAAATTGGTTTATCTTTGTATCTTATTTAAATAACATCATTAAATGAACGAAACAAAAAAGCTGGTTGAACTCATTATTGAAGGTATTCAAGAGAAGAAAGGTTCTGGCATCGTGGTCGTCAATCTGGAGAATATTGACGGAGCCATTTGCCGCTACTTCATCATCTGCCAAGGCAACTCGCCACAGCAAGTGGAAGCCATTACCGAATCGATTGGAGATGTGGTACGGGAAAAGCTCGCAGAGAAGCCGTCGCACGTGGTGGGGTTGGAAAATGCCCAATGGGTAGCGATGGACTATTCTGACATTCTCGTGCACATATTCCTTCCGGAGGTGCGTGCCTATTATAATCTGGAAACCCTGTGGGAAGATGCGACTTTGGAACATATTCCCGATTTAGACTAATATAATATAGTATTGATTAGAAAAATATGGAAGAACAAAAGAATAACAAGCCGAATAAGCCTAAATTCAATTTGAGTTGGATTTACACTTTAGTCATTGTTGCCCTTCTCGTTGCTTTCTTTACGGGCAACTCGCAACAGCCCGGAGGCATCAGCAAAGAGGCATCCTATGCTGAATTCAAGACATGGGTGGCAAAGGGCTATGCGGAGAAAGTGGTTGTCAACAAGGATGCGAGCACACTGAAAATGTTCGTGAAAGCGAAGCATATAAGAGAAGTGTTCAATCAAGGAACGAAGCAGACGGGCAACAACCCATACATTTCCGTAGAATTTGGTTCCATCGAAAGATTGGAGACATTCCTCGACGAACAGACGACAGCAAAGAAATTCAACGGCAATCTCAAATACGAGAACGAGAAAAACAGTTTTCTGGTCTCCTTATTGATTAACATTCTTCCCATTCTGCTCTTCGTGGGACTCATCGTGTTTATCAACCGTCGCATCATGGGCGGAGGTGCCGGTGGCGGAGGCGGGCTCTTCAATGTAGGAAAGTCCAAAGCCAAGATGTACGAAAAGGGCGGCGAACTGGGCATCACATTCAAGGATGTAGCCGGACAGGAAGGAGCCAAGCAAGAGGTTCAGGAAATCGTGGAATTTCTGAAGAACCCGCAGCGCTATACCGATTTGGGAGGAAAGATTCCGAAAGGTGCCTTGCTCGTTGGTCCTCCGGGAACGGGAAAGACCCTGATTGCAAAAGCCGTAGCAGGAGAGGCGGGCGTACCTTTCTTCTCGATGAGCGGTTCCGACTTTGTGGAAATGTTCGTCGGTGTGGGTGCAAGTCGTGTTCGTGACCTTTTCCGGCAAGCGAAAGAGAAGTCGCCATGCATCATTTTCATTGATGAGATTGATGCCGTAGGACGTGCCCGTTCAAAAAATCCGTCGATGGGCGGAAACGACGAGCGCGAGAATACGCTAAACGCCTTGCTCACAGAGATGGACGGCTTCGGTACGAACAGCGGTGTCATCATACTTGCAGCAACCAACCGCGTTGACATGCTCGACTCGGCACTGCTGCGCGCCGGACGATTCGACCGACAAATACACGTTGACCTCCCCGACTTGACGGAACGAAAAGCCATCTTCAACGTTCATCTCCGTCCCATCAAGACCGATGACAGTCTCGATGTTGACTTCCTCGCACGCCAGACTCCCGGATTCTCCGGAGCCGATATCGCCAATGTGTGCAACGAGGCAGCACTGATTGCCGCCCGTCACAACAGCAAATCGGTTGGCAAACAGGATTTCTTAGACGCCGTTGACCGCATCATCGGTGGTCTGGAGAAGAAAACGAAGGTGATGACGGCGGAAGAGAAACGCGCCATCGCCGTACACGAAGCCGGACATGCCACCATCAGCTGGTTCTGCCAATATGCCGACCCACTGGTGAAAGTGTCGATTGTTCCGCGCGGACAGGCGTTGGGAGCTGCATGGTATCTGCCGGAAGAACATCAAATCACCACTAAAGAGCAGTTGCTTGACAAGATGTGTGCCCTGCTCGGGGGAAGAGCCGCTGAAGACATTGTGCTCGGCCGCATCTCTACAGGTGCCATGAATGACTTGGAGCGGGCTACCAAGAGCGCATACGGAATGATTGCCTATGCCGGAATGAGCGAGAAACTACCTAACATCTGCTATTACAACAACCAAGAATATCAGTTCCAGCGTCCTTACTCGGAAACGACTGCCAAGATTATGGACGATGAGGTTCTGAAGACCATCAACGAACAATATGAGCGCGCAAAGCAAATCCTCGAGGAACATCGCGAAGGACATAACGCACTGACCGAGATGCTGATTCGTTCGGAAGTGATATTCGCTGAAGACGTGGAGAAGATTTTCGGCAAGCGCCCATGGCTCAGCCGTTCGCAAGAACTCATCAATGAGGAGAAAGAAACGGCAGAACTCCCTGAGGCAGAAACCCCGAAAGAGCCTGAACTCCTGGAATCGACAACAGAACCGACAGAAACGGAAGAAGAAAATAAAGACTAATCACCATGACAGAGA
Source organism: Prevotella sp. Rep29 (assembly GCF_019551475.1). Taxonomy (NCBI): domain Bacteria; kingdom Pseudomonadati; phylum Bacteroidota; class Bacteroidia; order Bacteroidales; family Prevotellaceae; genus Prevotella; species Prevotella sp. Rep29. The sequence goes on along the minus strand of NZ_CP047159.1, from coordinate 639,717 downwards.
AAGTGCAGAATTTCATCACCAGAACCATTACGGGCATCCTGTTCGTAGCCATCATCGTCACTTGTTTTCTCAGACCTTTTGCAATGGTGTTCCTATTTGCCTTGGTTACTGGGATGACGATATGGGAGTTTTGCGGTTTGGTCAACAACATTAAGTCAGTGCAGACGAATCGCTTTATCTGTACGATTGCCGGTGTGTATTTCTTTCTGGCTGTAGCTGGATTCTGCAGCGGCATGACTCCGTCGGCAGTATTCATCCCCTACCTGCTCACGGTGGTGTATCTTTTCGTTTCGGAGCTATACACCAAAGCCGAGAACCCTATCAATAACTGGGCTTACACGATGCTCAGCCAGATGTATATTGCACTCCCCTTCTCCATGCTGAACGTACTGGCATTCCAGAACGCGCCCGGACAGGACTATCCAGTTTACAGCTGGCTGCTGCCGCTGAGCGTCTTCATTTTCCTGTGGATGAATGATACGGGTGCTTATTGCAGCGGTATGCTGTTCGGAAAACACAAGCTCTTTCCCCGCATCTCACCTGCAAAAAGCTGGGAAGGAAGCATCGGAGGAGGCATTTTCGTACTGCTGATAGCCGCTATTATTGCCCATTTCGACGCTTCTGCCAACGGTGCCGGTGGAGCGGAAGACGGGAGCGCCCTGCTCGGTTTGCCCCAATGGCTCGGCTTGGGACTTGTCGTCGTTGTCTTCGGTACGCTGGGCGACTTGGTCGAAAGCCTCTTCAAGCGCACATTGGGCATCAAGGATTCAGGCAATATCCTGCCGGGACACGGTGGCATGCTCGACCGATTCGACTCGTCACTCATGGCGATTCCTGCTGCCGTGGTCTATATCTACTCCCTTACGCTATTGTAACATATAGATGAAGCAGATGTTCCTACTCGTTTTTCTTGCAATCATCATTGGCGGTCTGGCTTACTCGGCATGGCATGTTTGGTGTGTCCTGCCATTGGGCAAGCTCATCAAAGGCTGCATCATCGCCATCTTTATCCTCGCGTTCCTGCTTATCTTTGTCAATTTCACGGGAACGCTTGACAAACTTCCGCTCAACCTCGCAACCATTGTTTACGAGATTGGCAACTCCATAATTTTCATTCTCCTCTACACCGTCATGATTTTCCTGGTGCTCGACCTTGGCAGACTGGTGCACCTTGTGCCCAAGTCATGGCTTTACCAGAACGGATGGACATCGCTCGCCGTCACCCTTTTCCTGGTGGCGATATTCGTCTATGGCAACATACATTATTATAATAAGGTACGCCAGCCCCTGGATTTGCAGACGGAAAAGCCGTTAAGCAAGGACCTCCGCATCGTCATGATGAGCGATTTGCACATCGGTTATCACAACCGCCGCGCAGAACTGGCAAAATGGATTGACAGAATCAACGCTGAAAAGCCCGACCTCATCCTCATTGCCGGCGACATCATTGACATCAGCGTGCGACCACTCCTCGAAGAAAACATGGCTGAAGAGTTCCGACGCCTCAATGCGCCCGTCTATGCCTGTCTGGGAAACCACGAGTATTATAGCGGAGAACCTAAGGCACAGCGATTCTACGACGATGCCGGCATCCACTTATTGCGCGACACGTCGGTGGTGTTCAACAACGACATCGTGATTGTCGGGCGCGACGACCGCACCAACCGGCATCGCCGCAACCTACAGACCATTGCCAAGCACATCGACAAGACAAAATACACCATCCTGCTCGACCACCAGCCCTATCACCTGGAACAAGCCGAAAGAGCAGGCGTCGATTTCCAGTTCAGCGGCCACCCCCACCACGGACAGGTATGGCCCGTCAGTTGGATTACCGAACACATCTACGAAAAGGCTTTCGGCAGTCACCAGCGAGGCAACACACATTATTATATTACCTCCGGCATCGGCATCTGGGGCGGTAAGTTCCGCATCGGCACCCGTTCCGAATACGTTGTAGCAACCCTTCACAATCAGAGATAGGCTACTTCATTCTTCCAAAGCGCAGTCTGTCTTATATAAAAGCATTACTTTCTACCCTTATAAGTCGGCTTATAAGTGATATAGTTGCGTAGAACGGCGTGTTTGGTTGGTTTTTTGAATTCAAAAGAATAAGGACTATCCGCACGGTTAATCCATTCCGCTATCTTGTCAACCAGCATGGCATGTGCCTGGAACGTGGGATGCACGCCGTCTTTCATGCGCGCCATCTTGATGTTCGAACAGTCAAAGAAGCGTTCCTTCCCGACGACCCGCTCAATCGCAGCCCCCATCCCGCCATCTTTCACGCGCGGATGGCTCGCCGGACCAATCCAGATGAAAGGGATGTCGCCAAACGTCTTCACTATCTGGCGCACATAATTTTCCCGTGTCTTGTAATCATGGTACCCTATCTCGTTCGTTCCCAGGCTCATGATGATAAACGTGGGATGCTCCTGACTGATATGCCATGCCAACTCTTTGGTCGTAGCCCAATGCTTTGACGTAGAGCCGTACCAGATGACGGTGCGCAGATAGTGCCCGTTGGCATCGGCATAGTCCTGAAAACGGCGCGACAGCCCGTCGAGCATCGAGTCGCCAATGAGCAAGATGCGCTGCGGCTCGCCGGGTGTTTCCTCCGTTTCATCCGCATGATTCATGGCGCGCAACACCTGCGTCGCCGCCACAAACGCCAAGAGCATCAAGCCGAACAATATGTTTTTCTTCATGACAACCTAACTACTTGCAAGTTCGTTCTTCTTACGCTTCTGCCAGAGTTCCAGACTGTTGACAAGGTTCTGCCAGAGAATATAGCAACCGGGACCTACCGACGACACGGGATTGAAATAGGTGTATGCCATCCAGACGGCAAAAGCGGTATTCTTCTGACCCAATCCTTGTCCTGCCTCCGTTACCCGATTTGAGAATTTTCCGACATATCGTCCCACTACAAACTGAATGATGCACAGCACCAATGCCAAGCCGGCAATCAAGAAGAGGAACGCTAACGATGTGTCGGCATGGGCAATGTTCTTCACAGTCGTTCCCGTCACGATGGTCAGCGACGCGCCCCAGACATAGAACGACAGGTCTTTCACGCTCACTATCCACGCATGGAGGCGGTGCATGTGGTGCTTCACGATATAGGCGAGCAGCATCGGAAGAACCAACACCAGGCACACCTTATATAATATTAAGAAGAAGGCGGTCAGGAAACTCATGTCCACATCTTTGTCAATCATAGGGAAAAAGAGCGGAACCATCAATGCCGTAATGAAATTGGAAAGGAAGGTGTAGGATGTCATCTGCTCCAAATCGCCGCCCAGTTTCGCCGTGACAACTGGTGCCGCAGCTGCGCACGGACTGATGATACACGTCAGGAGCGCTTCCATTAAAATGAGGTTGTTGCCCTCTATATGAAAAGCTAAGATAGAAAAAACAATCAACAGGACGAAAGTTATCTGAAAATAGGCTATCCAATAATGCCACTTCACTGGGCGCAGCCTACGGAAATCGACCTTGCAGAACGTCACGAACAGTATCATGAACATGAAAAACGGGAAAATCTGATCGATGATTGGTCCGAGCGTGTCGCCGATTTCATCCAATGCCGGCACCCAGGCAAATATCAGATAGACAATCGTTCCGCAGCACATTGCTGCAGGAAGCGTCCAGTTTTTCAGAAAGTTCAACAGTCCCATGATTCCCGTAATATAAAGGGAAGGGAATCTTTATTTCCCCACCCTTTTCTTGTTTTCCAAAACAACCTGTCGCCTTTAAATCAGATTGTCTTTCTCAATATCCTTGAAATACTTGTAAGTGCCTACGCGCAGTTCGTCCGTTGCCGGCTCGTCGCAGACGATAATGCCATGGCGGTGCATCTGCAAGGCGCTGATAGTCCACATGTGATTGACCGAACCTTCAACGGCAGCCTGCAAAGCGCGTGCCTTATGGTGTCCGTTCACGAGAATCATCACCTCACGGGCATCCATCACCGTTCCCACTCCTACCGTCAGCGCCAGCTTCGGCACCTTGTTCACGTCGTTGTCGAAGAAGCGCGAATTGGCAATAATCGTGTCGGTGGTCAGCGTCTTCACCCGTGTACGGGAGGCGAGCGATGAGCCCGGCTCGTTGAAAGCGATGTGACCGTCGGGACCGATGCCGCCGAGGAACAGGTCGATGCCGCCAGCCTCACGGATCATCTCCTCGTAGTGGGCGCATTCCGCCTCCAAGTCCGGCGCGTTGCCGTTCAAGATATGAATATTCTCTTTCGGACAGTCGATGTGGTCGAACAGGTTGCGCGCCATAAACGAATGGTAGCTCTCCGGATGGTCTTCGGGCAGTCCCACGTACTCATCCATGTTGAAAGTCAGCACGTGCTTGAAACTCACACGTCCTTCCTTGTTGGCTTTCACAAGCTCAGCATACATTCCTTCCGGTGAGGAACCGGTCGGAAGACCGAGCACAAAGGGGCGGTCGGCAGTCGGCTTGAATTCATTGATACGCTTAATCACGTGTTCCGCTGCCCATTGCGACATTTTTTGGTAATTCGGTTCAATAATCAGTCTCATTGTCGTTTCTATTTAATTAAACATAAAAAAAATTGTTTCACAAAAGTCATTCATAGAGCTGCGAAGAATCATTCATTGCTGCAAATTCGTGAAGGAATTTGGCATAGACAGCAATCGTTGCCTCCACAAAACGTTTTCCTTTCTCTGCGGTCGATGCCATCGGGTTTCCGATGCCCGTATCTTTGGTGACACGACTCCAGTCGCGCGGCATCCAGACGCTGCCTTCTCGCAATGCCTGCAGACGGAACTGGCGCCCTTCCCCTGCTCCTGCATCCTCCAGACGGACCCACTCCGGATGGAAATACATCATCACCGAAGTCTCTATCTCATCAGCATGGTCACCGGGATGCTCGAAATAGTCTTTAGCATTCACCTGCCTATACCATTCGCTACTGGCAATCATCATGTCCGGGAACGCAACATTCAAATCGCGAATCATCCCCTTGAACTGATTGCCTCCATGCCCATTCACAATAAGCAGCCTGCGGAATCCCTGATGATGCAGCGACGCCACAATATCGTTGAGCAGAGCCTCTTGCGTCGATTGGCGTGTATGTATGCAGAAAGGCAATTCGCGCTGCCCCGGATTCTGTGCCCCGAATCCCACCGGCGGCATCACCATCGTCAGCACGCCGTCATCATCGTAGGCCTTCTTCGCGGCGGCAACGGAGATGTCGTGCGCCAGGATGCTATCCGTCCAATAGGGCAGATGCAGGTTGTGCGGCTCGGTAGCTCCCCAAGGGAGAATCACCACCTCATATTCATGCTGCCTCACCTCGCCGTATGTTGACACCGACAAATCAAACGCTCGCGTTTCCATTCCCATAACTGCTTATCGTTCGCTGAAGTTTTCCCTTCGCCTTTATTGTTTATATTATTCGCGACAAAGGTATAAAAATATCATGAAAAACGAGACGTTATTCCGAATAAATTCGTATCTTTACAGCCGAAAGAATGACAAAAAGATGAGAAACGTGCAACGAATCTGAAAAAATAAGATTACATAAATGCTATCTGGCGACACCATTATAGATGTATGCACATCATTGGCTATACTTAATGAGAACATGAACAAATGAAAGAGGAACTGAAAAAACAATTTCTTGATACCCTCAAAGAATATTATTCACTGGGTATTGCAGACCAGATAGATTACGAGAAGTTCTATCTATATTCCATCATTACCCATTCAACAGCCATAGAAGGTTCTACCGTTACTGAGATAGAAAATCAATTACTCTTCGATGAGGGAATTACAGCCAAAGGGCGAAGCCTGCAGGAACAGATGATGAATCTCGACCTGAAAGCAGCATACGAACGCTCTATGCAATTGGCAAGTCAGCATACAGACTTCTCAATGGATATTCTCAAAGAAATGTCTGCCATTGTAATGAAGAATACCGGTGCATCATACAACACAGCACAAGGAACGTTCGACGCTTCAAAAGGTGAGCTACGGCTTGTAGGAGTAACCGCCGGCATTGGTGGACGCTCCTATATGAACTACCAGAAAGTTCCCACCAAACTTTCCGAACTATGCCAACAGCTAAACCAGCGGAGAAGCGAACTCAGAGCAAAGTCAGCTTCGACCAGGACAAGTGTCGGAGAACATCAAGCGAACGATAACAAATATCGGCAAACATCGTTCCAAGACACCGACATCATCGAGCAATACCTGTTGAGCTTTGATGCGCATTATCAGCTTGTAACCATCCATCCATGGGTTGATGGAAATGGTCGCATGGCTCGCCTTGTGATGAACCACTTGCAGTACGAATTCGGACTGGTGCCCGTAAAAATCATCAAGGAGGACAAGGCAGAATATATCCAGGCACTGATTGACGCCCGCGAACAGGAATCGCTTGAACCCTTTCGTGAATTCATGATGGAAGAACATATCCGAAACATCACCAAAGAAATAGAAACGTTTAAGAAATCCCTATCCAATGACCCGATAAATCTCACTCCTGACCCGATAAACACTTTTGATGACCCGATAAAACAACAACTATATCAGGCAGTCGTAGCCGACGGCACTCTCAACTATGCAGCCTATGCCGCCCAGTTAGGAGTATCAGAAGCGACTGTCAAACGCCGCCTTGGAGAGTTAAAGACTGATGGCATAATCATTCGAGTCGGTAGCAATAAGACCGGTCATTGGGAGGTCGCAAAACAAAAATAATCATTTTCGGAGTGTCCCCGTCCGTCTCGATTTGCAAATCCGACAGAACGGTATAAAAATATCATAAAAAACGGACAATATTCCGAATAAATTCGTATCTTTACAGCCGAAAACAAATTATTTATCACTAATCGACCGTCTGCCTATGTAACAAAACAAATAGAAGACACGAAGATAAAAGCGTTAGCTTTGTATTCTTGTATTTCGATAATTGGGGAATTTGAGAAATGCCACGAGAGTAACAAGCCAATGCTCACGCCGATGGCGTGGGCTTTTACTCGAATATGTGGCAATGGTTATCCCCAATACCTCGAAATACGTAGACGAAGTAATGAGTCCACGTTTTTTATTTGTCTCTACCGAAAGCCCTTTTGGACACCTTTAATAAAAAACAACCATCAATCAAACATTAAATCTATGAAAAAGAAATTCTACACCCTACTCTTTGCCCTGCTCGCCATCGTGATGCAGGTACAAGCGCAAGTGGTTCTCAACGCCGAGAACTTCCCCGATGCCAACTTCCGCGCAGCACTTGCCGGTATTCTCGGCATCAACGAAGGCGATGAGATTTCACAGGAAAAGATTAACGCTACCAAAAGCCTGGATGTGACAAACAAGTCCATCAGCGACCTAAAAGGCATTGAGAATTTCACTGCACTGACAAGCTTGTACTGCTTCATCAATCAATTAACTGCGCTTGACGTAAGCAAGAATACAGCACTGATAGAATTGCTCTGCAGCGACAACCAACTGACCACACTCGATGTTAGCAAGAATACGGCACTAACAAATTTGAGCTGCTATGGAAACAAGCTGACCACACTTGATGTGAGCAAGAACACAGCATTGACAGGCTTGTATTGCGGTTACAACCAACTGACCACACTTGATATAAGCAAGAATACAGCATTGACAATATTGAACTGCGATTACAACCAACTGACTACACTTGATGTAAGCAAGAATACAGCACTGACAACATTGTACTGCTACTATAACCAACTGACAGCACTTGACGTGAGCAAGAACACAGCACTGACAAGTTTGACTTGTTATAACAACCAAATAAAAGGCGCACAGATGGATGCATTGGTCAATAGTTTGCCCACTATCAGTAGTGGTGAGTTCTATGTTTTCAATTCAAGTGACAACTCTGAAGGAAACGTATGCACAAAAGCACAGGTAGCCATAGCAAAGAGCAAAGGCTGGAATGTATATCAGTTCAACGGAACGGCATGGCCGAAATACGAAGGTAGCGGTGAAGGGGTTCTCCTCAACGCCGAAAACTTCCCCGATGCCAACTTCCGTGCAGCACTTGCCGATATTCTCGGCATCAACGAAGGCGATGAGATTTCACAGGAAAAAATTAATGCCACGACATGGCTGGATGTCATAAGTAAAAACATCAGCGACCTTAAAGGCATTGAGCATTTCACGGCATTGGATTTTTTGTTCTGCTCCAACAACCAACTGACTGCACTCGATGTGAGCAAGAACACCGCACTGACACTATTGGACTGCTCCAACAACCAACTGACTACCCTCGACGTGAGCAAGAATACAGCACTGACATCACTGGAGTGCGGCTATAACCAACTGACCACACTCGACGTGAGCAAGAATACAGCACTGACAACATTGTACTGCTACTATAACCAACTGACAGCACTTGACGTGAGCAAGAACACAGCACTAACAATATTGAACTGCGATTACAACCAACTGACAGCACTCGACGTGAGCAAGAATACAGCATTGACAATATTGAACTGCGATTACAACCAACTGACAGCACTCGACGTAAGCAAGAATACAGCATTGACAACATTGTACTGCTACTATAACCAACTGACAGCACTCGACGTAAGCAAGAATACGGCACTGACAACATTGGACTGCTACTATAACCAACTGACAGCACTCGACGTAAGCAAGAATACGGCACTGACAACATTGGACTGCTACTATAACCAACTGACAGCACTCGACGTAAGCAAGAATACGGCACTGACAACATTGGACTGCTACTATAACCAACTGACAGCACTTGACGTGAGCAAGAACACAGCACTGACATATTTGAACTGCTATTACAACCAACTGACTGCACTTGACGTGAGCAAGAACACAGCACTGACATATTTGGACTGCTCCAACAACCAACTGACCACACTCGACGTAGGCAAGAACACAGCACTGACAACATTGTACTGCAATTATAACAAACTGACCACACTTGATGTGAGCAAGAACACAGCACTGACAACATTGTACTGCAGTTATAACCAACTGACAGCACTTGACGTGAGCAAGAACACAGCACTGACAACATTATCCTGCGCTGACAACCAACTGACCACACTCGACGTGAGCAAGAATACGGCACTGATAAAATTGTACTGCAGTCATAACCAACTGACTGCGCTCGACCTAAGCAAAAATACTGCACTGACAATGTTGTTCTGCAACAACAACCAAATCAAAGGCGAGGCGATGGATGCATTAATTGCCAGCCTTACTACTGCCAATAATGGATACTTCGTTGTTATCAACACCAAGGATACTAATGAAGGTAATGTTTGCACGAAAACACAGGTAGCCATCGCAAAGAGCAAAGGATGGAATGTGTACATTTATGATTTACGATATTTGATTGAATACGAAGGTAGCGACGAGTTGATATTGAATGAAGACAACTTCACGGACAGCAATTTCCGCGCAACGCTGTCGCAGATTCTCGGCATCAGCGAGGACGATGAGATTACACCCGAAATGATTGACGAAATCACGACACTCAACGTCAGCAACAAGACTATCAGTAACCTGAAAGGTATCGAGCACTTCAAGGAACTGATGGTGCTCTACTGCCAACTCAACCAAATCAAGGGTGCTGACATGGACAACCTTATTGCCAGTCTGCCCACAATCGACACGTCAAGCGCAACACCTGCACTAAACGCTCCGCGCAAAACGAGCGGAACATGGGGCTCGCTCTACGCCTATGACAACACGGCAGGCAACGAGGGTAACGTCATCACCACCGAGCAGGTGGCTGACGCCAACGCCAAAGGCTGGAAGGTATATCAGTTCAACGGCACGGCATGGGAGGAATATGCGGGCAGCACCACCGGCATCACGATTGTCGAAAACAACGACGACGCTATCGCCAACTGGTACACCCTCGACGGCAAACCTCTCAGCAGCAAGCCCGAAAAGGCGGGAATGTATATCGTGGAAATGAGCAACGGATTAAAGAAAAAAGTGATGGTGAAATAGAATTAGCAATCAGATGAAATAAAAAAGGGGTATGCTTTACATCAGCATACCCCTTTTTTATGATTAGGAATTCGCCTTGGCAAAGAGAATGTGTGATTATGGATACTCTGTCAGAATATAGCAGCACATGCTTTCTTGATATCGCCCAAACGGGATAACAGCGGCTTCTTCTGCATAGCAACCGACATGTTGTAACGCACCTGCATGTTAATAAGCAACTCCGGATTGACCCCCAAAGCTGCCTCCATCATCAAAGCAAAATCGGTTGTTACCGGACGCTTACCATTTAATATCTCATTTAACTGAGTGTATGGCAGATGCAACACCTCCGAAAATTTCTTTTGGGAGATGCCTCTTACCTCCAGTTCTTCTTTCAGGACAGAGCCTGGATGTGTTGTTATACGAGTCATCATATCTAAATATTATTGATAATGATTTTAAGTAACCCCCAAAAGTTTTTGTCTAACTTCTGGGGGTTACTATGTATAGACATCACAACAGAGATACTATCCGCAGTGGAAGTAGGTTTCTACTTGCTTCTGGATTTCTTTCGGTTTCTTTTCGATATCCTTGCGGAGTGTCTTGTCTTTGTATGCCTTGAGCTGGGCGATGATGCCGTCGATCATGGCTGGTGAGAACACGCCGTATTCCTCGAACACCTTGCGCTGCTTCTTCAGGCAGTCGGCAGATGCCTCGCAGCTGTCGGGCAGCTGTGCGAGCTGTGCGAGTTTCTTCGCGTTTGCCTTGTCGTGGATGTTGACGTTGACGTAGGTCTTCTCTGCCACCTTCAATGCGTCTTTCATCTCGAAGCCATGGCGGCAAGCCACGCACAGTCCGGCGAGCAACTGATAGAGGTCGGCTGAGCCGTCCGGCGAGCGCATCTCAACGGTCTGCTTGATGCTGGTGTCGTAGTCGGTCTTCGGTTCGTTGGGGTTGGCAGCCTTGCACATATCCACGTCGGCAGCCCATCCGAGCGGCACGCGTACGAGCACTGAGCGGTTGCGGTCGCCCCAGCATACGTTCGTGGGTGCTTCCTGATGGGGCACGAGGCGGAAGTATGACATCGGATTCTTGTTTCCGAATGCGGTGATTGACGGTGCGAGTTCCATCATTCCGGCAATCATCTTGCGTGCCTTCTCGCTCAGGACGCCCTTGCTGAGCATCTGGTTCTTACCGTCTTTCACGATACGCATGTGGATATGGAGTCCTGAACCTGCCTTACCGGTTGTGATTTTCGGTGCGAAGGTCACGTCGTAGCCGTATTCGTAAGCCAGATTGCGGATGACCCACTTAGCCACCATCAGCTGGTCGGCAGCGTCTTCCACGCGTACGGGGAGGAACTCGATTTCGTTCTGCTCGTACACCAGTCCGTCCTGCTTGAAGTTGCCCACTTCCGAGTGTCCGTATTTGATTTGTCCGCCAGTCTTTGCGATATACTTCATGCACATCTGGCGGAAGCTGTTGGTCTTAGCATAAGGTGCTGACTCGTGATATCCGCGCTGGTCGATAGCCGGGAACACTTCTTCGTCTTCAGAAATCACGTAGTATTCCAACTCACCCATTGCCTGGAACTCCATGCCCGTCACCTTCGTGAACGCCTCAGATGCCTTGCGCAGGGTGTGCTCGGGAGAGCTCTCCAGCGGATTGCCGTCCTTGTCGAAGTATGAGCAGAGGAGGCAGAGTGTAGGAATCTCTGCAAACGGATCTACGAAAGCCGTTGAGAAACGTGGCAGCACATAGAGGTCGCTGCTACCAGCCTGGATGAACGAGAAGAGGCTTGAGCCGTCCACACGCTCACCGCAAGTGAGGATGGTGTCGAGATAAGCGAGGTCGGTAATGACAAAGTTCAGGGTCTTGAGCTTGCCGTCACCGCCGGGATACATCAGATTGACCATCTCGATGTCGTTCTCACGGATGAAATACATGATGTCCGCCTTCGTAAATTCTTTCGGCGATTTCTGCAAAAATGCCACCACTTCGTTGGCATTCATAATCAATTGTTCGTTGTTCATAATGAAATTAAGGTTTGATAAATGTTTTTGATTTGCCGACAAAGTTACGATTAAGCGAGCGAAAAACCAAATATTATTTGAGTTTTTTCGAGCGTTAGAAGTTTCCTTGAGCTATGCGAAAAACTTATTCAAAGTTACGAAAAAGCATTACCGAAAGCCTCCATCAGCAAAGCCAAAGTTTGATCGTTGATTACCAAATTCAGTGAAATTGATCACCAAATTCAGTGAAATTGATCACCAAATTCAGTGAAATTGATCACCAAATTCAGTGAAATTGGTCACCAAATTCAGTGAAATTGGTGAACGAAACCTTTGAGACGGGAAGCAAGAAATGGGCGAAAGGCATGGAGGAAGTTCGCTTTTGTGCATGTCATTGTGTCTGCCAGACCTGCCATCTTGTCATAATAAACAACAAAGGCACAGACTTTGATGCGATAGGAGTAGAAACATCAACATCAGAATAAAAACAAGAAAGGAGACAAGAATATGAATTTAGAACAATTTACCATCAAGGCGCAGGAAACCATTCAAGAGGCGGTGAACATCGCTCAACAGCACGGTCAGCAGTCGATTGAGCCGATTCACCTGCTGAAAGGTGTACTGCAAAAGGGGAAGGATGTGACGAACTATCTTTTCCAGAAACTCGGTGCCAACCCCGCACAGATTGAAATGCTCGTCGAACAGGACATCACTCATCTGCCGCGCGTGCAGGGCGGTCAGCCGTATCTTTCGAACGATGCCAACCTCGTCATGCAGCAAGCCGTGGAACAGTCGAAGAAGATGGGCGATGAGTTCGTCAGCATCGAACCGATTCTGCTCGCCCTGCTTACGGTCAACAGCACTGCCAGCCGGATTCTGAAAGATGCCGGCATCACGGAGAAAGAGCTCCGGGCTGCCATCGCTGAGCTCAGGCAGGGACAACGCGTACAGTCGCAGTCGGCAGACGACAACTATCAGTCGCTCGCCAAATACGCGAAAAACCTCGTGGAGGAGGCGCGACAAGGGAAACTCGACCCTGTCATCGGGCGTGATGATGAAATCAGGCGCGTGCTTCAGATTCTGTCGCGACGCACGAAAAACAACCCAATTCTCATCGGTGAGCCGGGAACGGGTAAGACGGCTATCGTGGAAGGACTTGCCGCACGTATCGTCAGGGGCGACGTGCCGGAGAACCTGAAGGACAAGCAGGTCTATTCGCTCGACATGGGACAGCTCATTGCCGGCGCGAAATACAAAGGAGAGTTCGAGGAACGGCTGAAGAGCGTGGTGAACGAGGTGACCAAGAGCGACGGGCGCATCATCCTCTTCATCGACGAGATACACACGCTCGTCGGTGCGGGTGCCGGCGAAGGTGCAATGGATGCTGCCAACATCCTGAAGCCTGCCCTCTCCCGCGGCGAACTGCGTGCCATCGGTGCGACGACGCTGAACGAATACCAGAAGTATTTCGAGAAAGACAAGGCGCTGGAACGCCGCTTCCAGACGGTCATGGTCGATGAGCCAGACGAACTGTCTGCCATCTCTATCCTGCGAGGATTGAAGGAGCGCTATGAGAACCACCACCGCGTGCGGATTCAGGACGATGCCTGCATCGCTGCCGTGCAACTCTCCGAGCGGTATATATCGGACCGTTTCCTGCCCGACAAAGCCATCGACCTGATGGACGAAGCGGCAGCAAAACTGCGCATGGAACGCGACTCGGTGCCCGAAGAACTCGACGAAATCAGCCGGCGACTGAAACAACTGGAGATTGAACGCGAAGCCATCAAGCGCGAAGACGACCAGGTAAAGATTACGCAAATCGACAAGGATATTGCCGAACTGAAAGAGCAGGAAGCACAATTCCGTGCCAAATGGGAAGGCGAGAAAGAGCTCGTCAACCGCATCCAACAGGACAAGGAGCAGATGGAGAACCTGAAATATGAGGCTGAACGCGCCGAGCGGGAAGGCAACTACGAACGGGTGGCTGAAATCCGCTACGGCAAACTGAAAGCCCTCGCCGACGATATCGAGGCTATCCAGTCGCAACTGAAAAACGCGCAGGGGACCTCAGCGCTGGTGCGCGAGGAGGTGACTGCCGACGATATTGCCGAAGTGGTGAGCCGCTGGACGGGCATTCCCGTGACACGTATGCTGCAAAGCGAGCGCGAAAAGCTGTTGCACCTGGAGGAGGAACTCCACAAACGGGTGGTAGGACAGGATGAAGCCATCAGTGCCGTCAGCGATGCCGTGCGCCGAAGCCGTGCCGGGCTCCAAGACCCGAAACGCCCCATCGCCTCGTTTATCTTCCTCGGTTCGACGGGTGTCGGCAAGACGGAGCTGGCAAAGGCGCTGGCAGAATATCTCTTCAACGACGAGACGATGATGACGCGCATCGACATGAGCGAATATCAGGAGAAACATACCGTATCACGACTCATCGGTGCTCCTCCGGGATATATCGGCTACGAAGAGGGCGGACAGCTGACGGAAGCTGTGCGGAGAAAGCCTTACAGCGTGGTGCTGTTCGATGAAATAGAGAAAGCGCATCCCGATGTGTTCAACATCCTGCTGCAAGTGCTCGACGACGGACGCCTGACCGACAACAAGGGACGGACGGTGAACTTCAAGAACACCATCATCATCATGACGTCGAACCTCGGCAGCCACCTCATACGGGAGCAGATAGAACAAAACGGGGCATCGCTCAGCGAAGAGCAGACCGCCCGTCTGCGCACCGAACTGATGGGGATGCTGAAACAGACGATACGCCCGGAATTCCTCAACCGAATCGATGAGACTATCATGTTCACACCGCTGACGGAGAAGGAGATAGCCGAAGTGGTGCGCCTGCAACTGAACGGCGTAAAGAAGATGCTCGAACCGCAAGGATTCACGCTCGACGTGACGCCGCAGGCGATTGCTCACCTTGCAGAGGCTGGCTTCGACCCCGAGTTTGGTGCACGCCCCGTGAAGCGCGCCATACAGCATGAAGTGCTCAATACGCTGTCGAAGAAACTGCTTGCAGAGGAAGTGGACCGCGACAAACCTATCATCATCGACTCGTTCGGAGACGGACTGGTGTTTAGGAATTAAGCAGCGAACGGAAGACGTTCATACAGAAAAAGGGGGATAGCCGCTAATGGTTATCCCCCTTTTCTTTTTATATTTATCTATTCGTCGCGCAACTTTTTCATGTGGCACATGAGCAGGTTGCCGTCGCCGTCGCGCAGATGCATGCCGTTGCCACGGCAATAGCGGAACACCTTGCAGTCGGCGCATTCGCCCTTTCGTGCCCATTCCTTGTTGCGGAACACCTGGAAACGATTCTCCCACACCTCCATGAAATCGTCTTTGTAGATATTGCCCTGATGATAGTCGCTGCGGATGCTGGAACAAGCCGAGATGGAACCGTCGGAAAGGACGGAGCCCACGGTGACACCAGCCTTGCAGAAGAACGAATCGTCGCGCACATCGAACTCATAGTTTCCCAAAAAGCCTTCACAGCCGAAGTCGGCGCGAATCCGCCCCTCGCGCTTGGTCTGCCTGATAAAGTCCATCAATTCGCGGAAATGCCGGTTGGAGAGTTGCAATTCAGGGTCGTCTGCCGCCCGCCCCACCGGAAACACCGTAAGCAGTCGCCACCGCTTCACTCCCTTTCCGATAAGGAAATCGCGAATGGCTGGCAGCTCGTCGAAATTGTGTTCTGTCACACAAGTCACGACATCGAAGATGATGGATTGCTCGGCTGCCATCAGGTCGATGGCTTTGGAAACGGTTTCAAAGCTACGCTCGTCACCGCGCATCCAGTTATGGTTTTCTTGCAGTCCGTCGAGGCTGATGGCTACGGAATGGAGACCGGCAGCAAGCAGCGAGCGGAAACGCTCGGCAGTGAGTAAGCGTCCGTTGGTAACCAGTCCCCAGGGGAATCCTTTGTCGTAGATGGCTCTCCCCCACTTCTCAAGGTCACTCCGCATGAGCGGTTCGCCTCCTGTGATAATGACAAAGACTTCGTGTGGATTCTGTTTCGTCCGCACGCTGTCCAGCACTCGCAGGAAATCCTCGCCGGGCATGTCTTTCAAACGGGTATCGGTCTTGCAATCGCTGCCGCAGTGCCGACAATGAAGGTTGCAGCGCAGCGTGCATTCCCAGAACAATTGATAGAGAGGATGAGTCTCTATCAAATCGTTTTGGAACTTCCTTTGTATTTCCAGCCCAATGCGTTTTCGGAGCGATATGCCGGTAGAACTCATGGATATTGTCTCAGCTGTGGGTTGAGCGTTTATTCTTTCTTTTTAAGTTGCTTGTTGGCAACGAACTCATAGACGCCGTCGTACCAGTCGTTCATTCCTTCCTCGAGTTTGCGCCTCTCCATCTCGTCAAACATGACGGAGTCTTTTTCAAACTCGCCGTTGGCAGCTCCGTCAACATCTTCGAAGACGACGCGCATACTACTGGTTGGAAATCCTTCCGTGAAATCCTTCGACCCATATTTCCCTTCCGCATCTGTGTAGCGTGAGAAGGTTTCCGGTGTCACGTCTTCTCCATGCTCCTTGAGTGTCGCCTTGATGCCTTGAATGGGATTTCCATCCTCATCAACCACGGTTCCGAGGACACGGTAATTCATGGTCGGAGAGCCGTAGAGTTCGGGACCGTCGGTCTCGCACGCAGTAAGTCCGAGAAGCCCCATGGCTGCTGTGAGTATTTTCCCCATGCGAGAGAGATTCTTACCTTTCTTCATATCGTTCCAAATTATTTGTTTTGTGGGGTTTCTCCCTCTTTCGCCTCTTGTTCTGCCGATGATTCCGGCACAACGAGTTTCTCTACGTATTTCGTCGGCGGTCCGCCATAGAGCACGACGATTCTCCCGATTTCCTCCTGAGGAGTTACCTCCTTGACTTTGGGGTCGGGATTATCGACAGGTGCCTTTTTCGAGGCGCATGCTCCCAGTCCGAGCAGTGCAAGGATGCCTGAGAGGGCTTTCGTCAGCCACATTGATTTTTTCTTCATACCAGATATTATTTGATGATCTTCTTTGATTTCATCGAAGTCGTTCACGTTCAGCAAAGCTGAAAATAGCTTTTCGCTCTGCGCTCACTTAATCACTTTCTTTCCGTCAACAATATAGATGCCTTTCTTCAGCACGGAGAAGTCTGTGCCTACAAAGCGTCCGTCGATGGTATAGATGCGCCCGTTCGCAACTGTCGGGTTGACCGTCGGCAGTTCTTTGATGGCAGTTGCTGTCGGGTCGTCAGCCATCACTTCGTCGAGGAACAGGCGTTTCGCCGGCGTGAAGGTCACTTTCACGTTACCTGTACCGGTGAGCGTCGCCGTGAAATCTGTCCACTGGTTGTGCTTCATTGTGAAGGTTGTCGGCGAGATGGTCACGTCCGGATTGTTGGTTGAGAGTGTCAGCGTGGTGCCGTCGGTGCCGTCGGTGCCGAAAGGTGCAGCCCTGAAGGTGAACGTAGCTGTGCCACTGACGGTGAATTCGGGTGTCGTGGCTGTGCCTTTTACCGAGCCCGTACCGAACTTGGCGCACTGGTCTCCGCCATAATTCTTATTTTGGAGTGCTGTCCATCCCTCATTATCAGGTCTGAAATTAGTTTGGCTTGAGGCTACGTTTCCAGCCCAGGCATTATCGTTTCCGCCCGTTCCGTTACAATCGTCGAACGATTCATAGAAGAGGTGGTTGCTGGGCTGCGGAACAATCTTTCCGAAGTTGAACGACATGGTGCCGTCGCTGTTCTTTGTGATGTCCGTGATGCGGACGTTCATGAGCTTCTTGCCGTCCGTATTTTTGTTATACAGCGTTGCTGCCGGCTGCGACCTGTTTGTCAGGCTGTCGGTTCCTGCATAGGGATACAGGTCTCCCGCCTCATAACTGTCGTTATCGTCCGCATGGAATATCGTACATCTTTCATGGTCATTCTTATAATGGTCATAGTATTGGGCATATTCCGGATAAATGGTTGAATAATGAGTATTGTCACAATTGGAGTTCACGATATTGAAGAACCATGCCCATTCGTCGTAATCGACGTGTGTAATCATGAGTCCGCTGCCCGGGAGTGCTTCGTCGAATCCTGTTTTCTGTCTGTTTTCTATCAGGTAATACTCATCGGGATAAGCCTTATTATATATAATAAATGTCTCTCCTTGTTTGTTGACTGCCTCCATTGAGGTGATGACCGTGTCGTTGACGAGTTCTGTCGGGATGGTCCATCCTGCAATCATACGTTCGTATGCGGTGTATTCTGCGGGTTGGAAACTATCGCCGTTATAGCTTCCGCTACTCATAAGGTCGAAATGTCCCATCCCAAAATTTCCGCTATATTGAGTGTCGTACATATCTGGGAAGCCCAGGCAGTGTGAGAATTCGTGGCAGAACGTACCGATGCCGCCCAACCCCCCATCGCCACTGAGCTCCGAGCCACAGGCGTAAGTGTCAATCGTGATGCCGTTGTGCGTATATGCATCTCCATAGTCGTTGCCTGAGAGTGACCATTCGTGCGGCCAGATGGTATCGTCATCACCGCCATCAGCCTCTCCCTTTCCTGAATAAAGCACATAGACCTGCTCCACTTCGCCGTCGCCATCCCAGTCATAATCGGCGAAATTGACTTGATTTTTTACCGAGTCGAGTGCCTCCACGACCATTGCACCCGGGCGCAGGTCGTCGCCTCTGCTGTCGTTTTGTCCGTAATAGCTGTAGTTCTGGGACAGTTTGACTGGTCCGACAACATCGAAATCGAGGACAAACGTTCCGTTGCTCTGTGCCTTGAAGTAGTCTCTCACGCTGCCTTTATATCCGTTCTCCGAATAGTTTTCGGCATTGGCAACATTGTTGAAAAGGGCTTGATCGTGTCCTGCTTCAAAACTTTGATCGGCGTATTCCACGAGTATGATGAGACATTTCTGATTGCCCGTGAAAGTTCCTGCTTTTTTCGCACGGCTGCGCAGTTTGTTCTTTCTGGCTGTTGCCCGCTTGGCTCTTTTCATTTGCGCCTTTTTCTGCAGCTGCTCTTTGGCGGCTTCCTCATAGTAGTCCGTTTGAGCTACTTTCACATAGCACTTCCCGTCGGCTGCCTGCCACCAGTGTCCATGCTCATCGCCTTTGAACTCTGCTTTGATTTCCGTTCCGTTTGCCAGACGTATCGTTTTCCACTGCCCTGGTTTCACGGGTATTGCATGTAGCGCGACGGCTACAAAAAGACATAAGATGATTGTTGTAAACTTTTTCATTTGCTTGTTGTTTTTATTTTATGTTTTTCCTTATTGAGACGGCAAAGATAGTCATTTTTTTGATTCTACGCGTTATGATTCTTCTTTTTTTGTTTCGAGGATGTGCGTGGCGAGTGCGTCGGCTGCCTGTATGATGGCTGCGAGCGGACATCCGTCGTAGGCTACGGAGATGTTTTGCTTGTCTTCATAGCTTTGCATGGGCAGGTTCCACGCTCCCATGTGCCAGCGTATGGCGATGATTTCGTCGTTGGTCAGTTGCAGTCCCAGCCGCAGGAGCATGATGACCGACTTCTCGCCGTGCCCGACGGGGAAGCGGCTGTAGTCCGTGTCATAGGCATCGTATGACTCCCAACGGTTGTTCTCGTCCTTGCGCCACTTCTGCACCGTCTTGTAGATGTTGGCTTTGCAGACGTCGTGCAGGAGTGCTGCGATGGTGACGCTGTCTTCGGGCAGTTGTTTTTCGAGTTCGGGGCGCATGCCGATGGTCTGCATGCGCAACATCTGCGCCATTTTCCACACGTTGAGTGAGTGTTCCAGCAATCCGCCCTCGTGGCTCAGATGCCGGCTGACGGATGCCGGTGCGAGGAAGAATCCGGCTTGTTCGAGATAGCTCACGACGCTTTCAATCCCCGTTCGCTTGGTTGCTTGCAGCAGTTTGATGAATTGTTCTTTCATGATATTATTTGTCTTTTTGTTTTTCGTCAGTTGGCTTCGATGACTTTCCCTTCGCCCGAATAGAGTTTGATGGGTCCGTCCAGTTCGAGGGCGATGACCGTGATGTCCGGGTCGAGCACGCTGTCGGGCACGGTGATGTAGAAGTTGCCGGGAATGTTGCTCCACGACGGCTGGTTCCACATCTTATAGTCAAGCGCCGCCCCACTGCCTACGACGCGCGCCCGCTTCACCTTGCTCACGAGTCCCTTGATTTCCACCATCCCGTGCGGGCGGTATGGCAGGTAGAGATAGAGCACGTCGCCCCGTTGGTTGAGCGTCGTATATCCTTGGAAATAGTTGGTCGGGATGCCTGCCCGGGTGTCGTAGATGGCTTCGGCGTGCTTCTTCGTCCATCTGCTGAACGCTTTGAGTATGGCAATCTGTTCCTCGGGAATGGTGCCGTCCTCGCGCGGTCCGATGTCGAGCAGCAGGTTTCCGCCCATCGACAGGCAATCGACAAACAGGCGCAGCAGCTGGTAAGACGACTTGTAATTGGTGTCCGTCGGGTAATATCCCCACGAGTCGTTCATCGTCTGGCAGAGTTCCCAGTAGGGTATGTGCGGCCGCTCGGTGGGGATGCCCCGTTCTGGCGTCAGGTAGTCGCCATAGCCTTGAATGCGCGAGTTGACGATGCAGTTGGCGTTGTATTGACGCAACAGCGCAATAATCTCGGGTGCGTGCCACGCTTCTGCCGTCTGTTCCCAATCGCCGTCGAACCACCACAGGTCGGGGTTGAACTGGCGCGACAGCTCTGCCAACTGCGCGAAGTTGAAATTCACGAACTTTTCCCACCGCTTGGGCTGCTCGTCAATCTTATATCTGACAGTGTTTTTCGTCCAGTTGGGATAGTCCGCATGCGACCAGTCGAGCAGCGAGAAGTACAGTCCCAGCCGCAGTCCCTGTCTGCGCACCTCCTCCGCAAACGGCGTGAGCAGGTCGCGACGCGCAGGCGTATTCTTCCTGGTGCTCAGTTTTCCCGCCTTGGTGTCCCACAGCGCCACGCCGTCGTGGTGCTTGGACGTAATGACGGTGTATTGCGCACCGCTCTCCTTAATCAGGCGCACCCACTCCTGCGGGTCCCATTTCGATGCCGTGAACCCTTTCTGTTGTGCCATATACTCGTCGTATGGCAGCCGCTCGTTGTAGAACGACCAACTCTCCGAGACCCCTCTGACGGCATAGATTCCCCAATGGATGAAGATGCCGAGCTTGGCTTTCCCGAACCATTCCATCCGCTGCCGGTAGTTCACGCTGTCGCGCATGGCAATCTCCTGCGCATGCGTCGTTACAGAAAGGAGCAACAGTATAAAAAGAAGTGCTTTTCTCATGTCATTTCCTGATTTGATGTTTGCTTGCAAAGATACGACTTAGCGCGCAAAAAAACAAATTTTATTTGAGTTTTTACTGGGAGGGCTGGGAAAGCTGGGAAGACTGGGAGCCCTAAGAACTCTGGGAGGACTACGACTTCAAGCAAAATTCCCAAGCTTCCCAGCTCTCCCAGAATTCCCAGAACTCCCAGTCTTCCCAAAACTCCCAGCCACCAATTGTTAAAATGTAAAGATTTCACCCGAAAAATACTTACACGGGAGGCGGAAGTTTTTGCATAAACATACGGGAGTTTCCGAATAATTATGCAAAACATGCACGATTTCTCTCGAAAAAACACGAAAATTGCTCCGAAATGGGCAACTTTTGGAGTCCGAAAGGACAACTTTCAGCAGCCAAAAGTTCAACTTTCGGAAGGTGAAAGTTCAACTTTCGCAACGCCACGCCGCATACATTCCGCATAAAACCCAGATTTTCGCTTTCTAACTCGCTGATTTTCAGAAAACTTTTCGCAGGAGCGCGTAAAACGCCTCCACCCTTCTGACAGTCCACCGACAGAAATATACAGCCTTGTAGCGCGTTAATTTTTGTAAAGAAATCTAAAACACCACTCGAAAAATGTCAAGAAAAAGTCAAGACGGGAGCGATAGAAACCTGGCGGGGAGCCCTTAAAGGCTTTTAGGGAGCTTAGGGGCTTTAAAGACCTTAGAGACCTTAAAGACCTTAAGCTCCTTAGAGCCTAAAAAAGACCAGGATTCTTTTGGTTTTTCGCTCGCTTATTTGTAACTTTGCAACGATGAAAGTGTTCGGAGCTGCTCAAAACTGTTTGCTGCTGTTCCCCGAACCGCTGATTCACGGGTCCATGAGGGCTCGGAGGATGAGTAAGACAAAAGTCATCTGATAGGTATCACAAAAAGCTGATAGGTATCACAAAAACTATTGCAACGCTAATTTGGTAACATTTATATAAAAAGATATGTATTTACTCGGTTACGACATCGGAAGTTCTTCGATAAAATGCAGTCTGGTCGATGCACAGTCGGGATTGTGCGCGGCACAGGCATCCTATCCTGCCCACGAGGCACCCATCAGTGCACCGCAGCAGGGATGGGCTGAACAAGACCCTGAAAACTGGTGGCAATACGTGCGCATCGTCACGCAACAGGTGCTGCAAAAGACGAAAGCGACGGGAAGCGACATCGCCGCCATAGGTATCTCCTATCAGATGCACGGCTTGGTGTGTGTCGATGAGCAGCAGCGCGCCCTGCGACCTGCCATCATCTGGTGCGACTCGCGCGCTGTGACCTACGGCAACGAGGCTTTCCGGACGCTGGGTGAAGACTACTGCCTGAACCACCTGCTCAACTCTCCCGGCAACTTCACCGCTGCCAAACTGGCGTGGCTCAAAGACAACGAGCCCGACACCTTCAACCGCATCCATAAGGTGATGCTTCCCGGCGACTACATCGCCATGCGGCTGAGTGGCACCATCGCCACCACCGTCTCGGGCTTGTCGGAAGGCATCTTCTGGGACTTCCTCCGCAACGACGTGTCGCAGGAACTACTGGACCACTTCGGTTTCTCGCGCGAACTGCTCGCCGACGTGAAGCCCACCTTCGGCATCCAGGGCGAGGTGAGCGCGCAAGCCGCTGCCGAACTGGGACTGGCAGAGGGCACACCCATCACCTACAGGGCGGGCGACCAGCCCAACAATGCCCTGTCGCTGAACGTGCTGCAACCCGGCGAGATAGCCTCAACGGCAGGCACGTCGGGCGTCGTGTATGGCGTATTGGGAAAGGTGAACCACGACCCGCTGTCGCGCGTCAACCCCTTCGCCCACGTCAACCACACGCCGCAGGAGCCCCGCCTGGGAGTGCTGCTGTGCATCAACGGCACGGGCATCCTCAACTCGTGGATAAGGCGCAACGTGGCAGACCCGGGCATGACCTACTCAGAGATAAACGATTTGGCATCCCAGGCACCTGTGGGGTCCGGAAAACTGAGTATTATCCCCTTCGGCAACGGTGCCGAGCGCATATTGGAGAACCGCGAGACGGGCTGCAGCATCATGGGGCTGGACTTCAACCACCACGGCAAGGCACATCTGATGCGCGCCGCACAGGAAGGCATCGTCTTTTCCTTCAAATACGGCATGGAAATCATGGAACAGATGGGCATGCGCGTGAACCGCATCCGCGCCGGACACACCAACATGTTTCTCAGTCCGCTGTTCTGCACCACACTCGCAAGCATCGCCCAAGCACCCATCGACCTCTATGACACCGACGGCTCAATGGGGGCTGCGCGCGGAGCAGGCATCGGAGCAGGCATCTACCGCGATGCTTCCGAGGCATTTGCGTCGCTCAAGAAGATTGCCGAGACCGAGCCCGACGAGAAGCGCCTGCAGCAATACCAAGAGGCTTACCTGCTGTGGAAAGAGCGCCTGGAGACCATCCTTTCACATGAATAACAATTTAAACATCAACAAATATGGAAACAAAAAAAGAATTTTTCCCCGAGATTGGTAAAATCAAGTTTGAAGGCAAAAACAGCCGTAACCCCTTGGCATATCGCTACTACGACGCAGAGAAAGTGGTGATGGGCAAGAAGATGAAAGACTGGTTCAAGTTTGCCATGGCATGGTGGCACACACTCTGCGCACAAGGCACCGACCAGTTTGGCGGCGAAACCAAGCAATTCCCCTGGAACACCGCTACCGACCCCATGCAGGCAGCCCGCGACAAAGTGGATGCCGGCTTTGAGTTTATGACGAAGATGGGCATCGAATACTTCTGCTTCCACGACGTGGACCTGATAGCCGAAGCACCCACCGTGGAAGAGTATGAAGCCAACCTGAAGGCTATCGTCGCCTATATCAAGGAGAAACAAGCCGAGACAGGCATCAAGAACCTGTGGGGAACAGCCAACGTATTCGGACACAAGCGCTACATGAACGGTGCTGCCACCAACCCCGACTTCGACGTTGTGGCACGCGCCATCGTACAAATCAAGAACGCCATCGACGCCACCATCGAACTCGGCGGCACCAGCTACGTATTCTGGGGCGGACGCGAGGGCTACATGAGTCTGCTCAACACCGACCAGAAACGCGAGAAAGACCACTTGGCACAGATGCTCACGATGGCTCGCGACTATGCCCGTGCCCGCGGCTTCAAAGGCACTTTCCTCATCGAACCAAAACCGATGGAGCCCACCAAGCACCAGTATGACGTGGACACGGAGACGGTCATCGGATTCCTCAAGGCACACAACCTGGACAAAGACTTCAAAGTCAACATCGAAGTGAACCACGCCACGCTGGCAGGACACACCTTCGAGCACGAACTGGCTGTGGCTGTCGATAACGGGATGCTCGGTTCCATCGACGCCAACCGCGGCGACTATCAGAACGGTTGGGACACCGACCAGTTCCCCATCGACAACTTCGAACTGACCCAAGCCATGCTGCAAATCATCCGCAACGGCGGATTCACCGACGGCGGCACCAATTTCGATGCCAAGACCCGCCGCAACTCCACCGACCTGGAAGACATCTTCATCGCCCACATCGCTGCCATGGACGCCATGGCACGCGCACTGGAGAGCGCTGCCGCCATCATCGAGCAGTCGCCCTATTGCCAGATGTTCAAAGAGCGCTACGCTTCGTTCGACAGCGGCATGGGAAAAGAGTTCGAGCAGGGCAAGCTCTCGCTGGAACAGGTCTATGAATATGGCAAGACGGTTGGCGAACCTGAGCTGCGCAGCGGCAAGCAGGAACTGTATGAAGCCATCGTGAATATGTACTGCTAAGACGCTACACACATGACCGACACAACATCATCACAAGGCAGCAGACTCTATCTGTTCAGCATCGTGCTCGTAGCGGTGCTGGGCGGTTTGCTGTTCGGATATGACACGGCAGTGATTTCCGGTGCGGAGAAAGGACTCCAGGCGTTTTTCCTGGGTGCCAGCGACTACACGCACACTGATTTCCTGCATGGCATCACCTCGTCGAGCGCACTGATAGGCTGCATCATCGGCAGCGCGCTGTCGGGCATCTTTGCCTCATGGTTGGGACGTAAGCGTTCGCTCGTCATGGCAGGCGTATTCTTCTTCCTGTCGGCACTGGGCTCTTATGCACCCGAATTTCTCTTCTTCGAGCAAGGCAAGCCCTCCTTCGGGCTGTTCATCGCTTTCAACATGTACCGCATCCTGGGCGGCATCGGCGTGGGCTTGGCTTCCGCCATCTGCCCCATGTATATCGCCGAGGTGTCGCCCAGTCATCTGCGTGGCACGCTCGTGTCGTGGAACCAGTTTGCCATCATCTTCGGACAGCTGGTGGTATATTTCGTCAATTTCATGATTCTGGGCGAGCATACCAACCCCGTCATTGAGCGCATCGCCAGCGGGCTCTACAGCGTAGGAGCAGAGAGCGACCCGTGGACCATCGCCACCGGCTGGCGCTACATGTTTGTGAGCGAGGCTGTTCCGGCAGGACTCTTCACGATACTGGTGTGCTTCGTGCCCGAGACACCGCGCTACCTGGTGCTCACCGGCAACCACGACAAGGCACTGCACGTGCTCACACGAATCAACGGCACGGAAAAAGCCAAAGCCATCCTGAAGGAAATCAAGGAGACCGCCACCCAGAAGACCGAACGGCTGTTCACCTATGGCGTGCTGGTCATCTTCATCGGCATCATGCTGAGCGTGTTCCAGCAGATAGTCGGCATCAATGCCGTGCTCTATTTCGCTCCGCGCATCTTCGAGTCCATCGGCATGGGCGACCCCATGGCGCAGACGGTGCTCATGGGCGTGGTCAATATCCTGTTCACCCTGCTGGCGGTATTCACCGTAGAGCGTGTCGGTCGCAAGCCGCTGCTCATCATCGGTTCGCTGGGCATGGCGCTGGGAGCCTTCGGTGTGACATTCTTCAACATGATTGACGGGCTGCCGGCAGTGGTCGCAGTGGTGAGCATTATGATTTACAGCGCCTCGTTCATGTTCTCGTGGGGACCCATCTGCTGGGTACTGATATCCGAGATTTTCCCCAACACCATCCGCGGTGCAGCCGTTGCCATTGCCGTCGCGTTCCAGTGGATTTTCAACTTCATCGTCTCTTCCACCTTCCTGCCGATGTACAACATGAGCGTGGGTGACATGGGCGAGAAGTTCGGTCACATGTTCGCCTACGGACTATATGGCATCATGTGCATCATTGCCGCCATCTTTGTATGGCGCCTGGTGCCCGAGACCAAGGGCAAGACGCTGGAAGACATGAGCCGCCTGTGGCGCAAATAGCCTGACACTCAGCGAAAAAAGCATGGCGAAAACCTATCGCCATCGCTCAATAAAGAGAGTGTGGCAAAATGGAGGAAGTGCGCTTTGCGCAGAAATCTCACAAATCTATCCAAAATCTTTCATTCTGTGTATCAACACTTTGACTTGTTAGATTTGTACAGATTTGTTGGATTTGCCTTTCCCCATAGGCGGCGATTTGCAATTCTCATCCGTAGGATGACTGAATTTCTATTTTGACACACCCTCTTTTTTGCCCTATCCCCACTCCATTTTCATGCTCCCATTTTCACTTTGTGCGGACAGACACCTGAAAACTTTCCCACCTGCTTTTTTGTTTTTTGCAAATAAATTCGTATATTTGCGGACAGAACGGGAGAGTCATCCCGAATTATTTGATGCATTGGCTATTGTTTCGCACTTAACCGAAGAGACCTGAGAAATCATTTTGGAATAGTTCGATTTAATAGCGAGAGGAATGCCTGGAAAAGGATTCCTACCAACGCAATACAGTATGCTCACGATTGGCGTAGTGTATTCTTATTAAGTTGGTAGAGGTTCCATTTTCTCAGGTCCACCTCTCAGGTTAAGTGCATAAGAATGGCTGCGCCATTTTTTGTGTCCTTATCCGTTTGTGCATAATGGTGGAATCTAACTATTCTTTTTTATTAATTAAAAAAATATGTATCATGGAAAGAAAGGTAATTATTTGCTTGTGTGCTCCTGAAAGTAAAGGGAAAACGTCCTCTATCAGGAAAGTTTATGAACAGTTTCCCGAAAATAAGAAAATGCTCGGGGAAGAAGATGGTGACTTCTATGCAATAATTAAGCAAGAAGAGTGTACTATTGGCTTTTCAAGTTTGGGAGATCCTAAATCTAAACAGAAAGAATGGCTTGAAAAACTGTTGGAGCAAGAATGTGAAATCATCGTTACGGCATCTCGGATGGAACAGTTTGAAATAGTTGAAAGTTTATCAGAAAAATACGAATATACCATTAAGCGGATTTCTCCTGTGTATGATTATGAAAATAACGATAATCGATATTTAGAAATATTCCACCAAGGCAATGCTGACGTGATTAAAAGTTTGATTGATAAAATAAAGAAAGGAGAATTATAAAAAATGTTGCTAAAATAAATGTGTTACAATAATAAAAAACAAAAGTTATGATACCAAAACATCTTTCCCACAAGCCCATCGTAGGCGTTGATAATTATGAACGTATTGACGGGCACACTGCCAATAATACGGATGCCCGTGCACTTTCTGTCGGATTTGCTCAATATGATAACAAAGAAATATCTGCAAAGGTTTTTCGAAAAGCACCCACACAATGGAGTCCCCAAAGTGAGGAATTGCCATTGCACCGGTGTATTGATTTGTGTACTTTGATTGTAAAATCGCTTTTGCTTGTAGATCAAAAAGGAGTTTCAACTTCGGGTAATATAAATCCTATAGTCTATGACAAAGAGGGATTAAAGAAAATCAGTGAGTTCTACAAGTTACACAAGGATTCAGTTTTGATGCCGAAATTACGCGAATTACAAGATGCATTAAATACATTTATGCCTTAATTTTAATCTCTGTAAATATGAAAACAATTAGATTTAGTCCTACTCATATCTTGCGCGTTTTCCTTTTAGCTTTTGCATTGATGTGTGGTATGAGCGTTTCTGCCCAAACTTCGTTTACTATCGGTTCACTGAAATATACTACGACGAGTGACACGACGGTAAGCGTAGCTAAAAATGATCCCCCAACAGGAGATTTGGTTATTCCTGAAAGTGTGGAACATAACGGAACGCTATATTCCGTGACGAGCATTGGATACAGGGCGTTCGAAGCTTGCACAGGTCTGACCTCCGTCACCATCCCCAACTCCGTGACAAGCATTGGAAGTGAAGCGTTCAATAGTTGCAGCGGTCTGACCTCTGTCACCATCCCCAACTCCGTGACGAGCATTGGAAGGTCTGCGTTCTCTAGTTGCAGCGGTCTGACCTCTATTGATATTCCCAACTCCGTGACGGGCATTGGTCAATCAATGTTCGAAAACTGCAGCGGTCTGACCTCCATTGATATCCCCAACTCTGTGACGGTCATTGGATATTATGCGTTCTCTGGCTGTACAGGTTTGAATTTTATCACTATTCCAAACTCCGTGACATTCATTGGAGGGAGTGCATTTCGTGGCTGTACAAGTCTGATATCAATTGATATTCCCGACTCCGTGACGAGCATTGGAAGTCGAATGTTTCAAGGTTGCGAAAGCCTGACCTCCATCACCATCCCCAACTCCGTGACGAGCATTGGAGATTATGCGTTCGATGGTTGCAGCGGTCTGACCTCCGTGACCATCCCCAACTCCGTGACGAGCATTGGAAGTTATGCGTTCCAAAACTGCACAGGTCTGACCTCCGTCACCATCCCCAACTCCGTGACGAGCATTGGAAGGTCTGCGTTCTATGGTTGTAGCGGTCTGACCTCCATCACCATCCCCAACTCCGTGACGAGCATTGGAGAGGCTGCGTTCTATGGTTGTAGCGGTCTGACCTCCGTCACCATTCCCAACTCAGTCACGAGCATTGGATATGTAGCGTTCCATCTTTGCAGTGGTTTGACTTCCGTCACCATCCCCAACTCCGTGACAAGCATAGGAAGTGGTGCGTTCGGGGGTTGCAGCGGTCTGACTTCCATCACCATCCCCAACTCCGTGACGAGCATAGGAAGTGGTGCGTTCGCTTATTGCAGCGGTCTGACCTCCATCACCATCCCCAACTCCGTGACGAGCATTGGAGAGAGGGCGTTCTCTCGTTGCACTGGTCTGATCTCCGTCACCATCGGCAACTCCGTGACGAGCATTGGACAGTCTGCGTTCGAGGATTGCAGCGGTTTGACAAAAGTGATTGTCAATAATATTGCAGCATGGTGTAATATCTCATTTTATTATAATAGTAATCCTTTAGGCAATGCAGGGCATCTTTATAGTGACGAGAATACAGAAATTACGAATTTGGTAATACCTGACGAGGTAACGAGTATAAAACGCTATACGTTCTATGGTTGCAGCGGTCTGACCTCCGTCACCATCCCCAACTCAGTGACGAGCATTGGAGATTATGCGTTCAGGTATTGCAGTGGTCTGACCTCCGTCACCATCGGCAACTCCGTGA
Organism: Prevotella sp. Rep29; assembly: GCF_019551475.1. Taxonomy (NCBI): domain Bacteria; kingdom Pseudomonadati; phylum Bacteroidota; class Bacteroidia; order Bacteroidales; family Prevotellaceae; genus Prevotella; species Prevotella sp. Rep29. The sequence continues at coordinate 609,963 of NZ_CP047159.1, read as the reverse complement.
CGAGCATTGGAGAGAGGGCGTTCTCGGATTGCACTGGTCTGACCTCCGTAACCATCCCCAACTCCGTGACGAGCATTGGAGATTATGCGTTCAGGTATTGCAGTGGTCTGACCTCCGTCACCATCGGCAACTCCGTGACGAGCATTGGATGGGGTGCGTTCTATGGTTGCAGCGGTCTGACCTCCGTCACCATTCCCAACTCCGTGACAAGCATTGGAAGCTGGGCGTTCCATCTTTGCAGTGGTTTGACTTCCGTCACCATCCCCAACTCCGTGACAAGCATAGGAAGCTGGGCGTTCTCGGATTGCAGTGGTCTGACTTCCATCGCTATCCCCAACTCCGTGACGAGCATTGGAAGCTGGGCGTTCCGAGAATGCAGAAGATTAACCTCCGTCACCATCCCCAACTCCGTGACGAGCATTGGAGAGAGTGCGTTCTATAATTGCTACGGTCTGACGGATATTTATTGCCATATAGAAGAACCATTGACGATAGCGTCTGATGTATTTAATAATGTCCATACAAACACCTGCACGCTTCATGTGCCTATCGGAAGCAAGGTGAAATACCAAGCAGCGGATGTTTGGAAGGAATTCCTGAATATCGTTGAAGACTTGCCGACGGGCATCGTTTCAATTGATAATTCACAATTGACAATAGAGAATGACGTTTGGTTTACGCTCAACGGCGTGCGGCTCAACGGCAAACCGACAATCCCGGGCATCTATATCGTTAACGGAAAACGAGTCGTGATTAAGTGATGATAAAATAATTTCTTCCGACTCATCACCCGTTTCCCCACGCATCGGTTTTTTACAAAAAGTCATCTGCATCATTCTGATTTCGGAACGGTGCAGATGCTTTTTTGCACTCCACTCCCATTGTCTTTTTAATCGTAAAAACATAAAAACTTCAACCAACGGACTCAAGTTTCGGATATTTTACCTAAATTTGCAAACATGATTATCATTCGGAACAGTCTGTTGCCGTTTGGCAAGTTCACGGCGATGAACATCTTCGGCATCATGCTGTGCCGCAAGAATGCGGTCATCACCCGGGAGACCATCAACCATGAGCGCATCCACACGGCGCAGCTCATCGAGACGGGCTTCATCGGGTTCTACGTCTGGTACGTCATCGAATGGCTCGTCAAACTGCCTTTCAGGGGTAACGCCTATCGGAAGATATCGTTTGAGCGTGAGGCATACGACCACATGGACGACCTGGACTACCTCAGCCACAGGAAACACTATGCGTGGTGTAAACTATTGAGAATCAAATCATAATTATCAAAAAACATAAAACTATGGAAGAGAATCTGAAAGAAATGGGGCAGTTGCCCGAAAACGCTTTTCGTGAGTTGAAAGAGGGCGAAGAATACCAGCCCGTGATGTCGCCCGAGCATTCCTATCCTGAAGTCAACGGATGGTCGGTGACGTGGGGTGTGCTCATGGCGGTGCTGTTTTCTGCCGCTGCCGCTTATTTGGGACTGAAAGTGGGTCAGGTGTTCGAGGCAGCCATCCCGATTGCCATCATCGCCGTGGGCGTATCGACAGCCACCAAGCGCCGCAACGCGCTGGGCGAGAACGTCATCATCCAGAGTATCGGAGCCTGCTCGGGTGCAGTGGTTGCCGGTGCGATATTCACGCTGCCTGCCATCTACATCCTGCAGAACAAGTATCCTGAGATGACGGCATCGTTCCTCAACGTGTTCCTGTCGTCGCTGCTGGGCGGTATCATCGGCATCCTGTTCCTGATACCTTTCCGCAAATATTTCGTGAAGGACATGCACGGCAAGTATCCCTTCCCCGAAGCCACGGCAACGACACAGGTGCTCATGAGCGGAGCAAAGGGCGGCAGCCAGGCTAAGCCGCTGCTGCTGGCAGGTCTTGTCGGCGGTCTGTACGACTTCATCGTCGCCACGTTCGGCTGGTGGAACGAACTGTTCACCTCGCGCGTTGTAGGCTTTGGCGAAACGCTCGCCGACAAGGCGAAGCTCGTCTTCAAGCTGAACACGGGTTCGGCAGTGCTGGGTCTCGGCTTCATCATCGGTCTGAAATACACCTTTATTATATGTCTCGGTTCGCTGTTCATCTGGTGGATTGTCGTTCCGGGCATGGCAGTGCTTTTCTCCGGACAAGTTCTTGACCAATGGGACCCGAGCATTGAGACAGCCGTCAATGAGATGTTGCCCGAACAAATCTTCACGGCTTACGGCAAGAGCATCGGCATCGGCGGTATTGCCATGGCTGGTATCATCGGCATCATCAAGTCGTGGGGCATCATCAAGGGTGCCGTTTCGCTTGCAGCGAAGGAGATGAAAGGCAAAGGTGCCGGCATGGAAGAGGTGAAACGCACGCAGCGCGACATCTCATTCAAGATTATCGCCATCGGCTCTATCGTCACGATACTCATTACCTTCCTGTTCTTCTGGCTGGGCGTGATGCAAGGCAACATTCTCTTTGCGGTTGTCGGCATCCTGCTCGTTGCGGTGATTGCCTTCCTGTTCACGACCGTTGCAGCAAACGCGATTGCCATTGTCGGCTCTAATCCTGTTTCGGGCATGACGCTCATGACGCTGATTCTGGCATCGGTGGTGATGGTGGCAGTAGGACTGAAAGGCACGGGCGGTATGGTGGCAGCGCTCATCATGGGCGGCGTGGTCTGCACGGCGCTGTCGATGGCAGGTGCATTCATCACCGACCTGAAAATCGGTTACTGGCTGGGAACGACCCCGAAGAAGCAAGAAGTGTGGAAATTCCTCGGAACGCTGGTTTCTGCAGCGACCGTCGGCGGTGTCATCATGCTGCTGAACAAGACCTACGGCTTTACGACCGGTCAGCTGGCTGCGCCACAGGCAAATGCGATGGCTGCGGTCATCGACCCGCTGATGAACGGTGTCGGTGCTCCGTGGTTGCTGTATGCCATCGGTGCGACGATTGCCATCGTGCTGACCCTCTGCAAAGTGCCAGCCCTTCCGTTCGCACTCGGTATGTTCATCCCCATTCAGCTCAACCTGCCACTTCTGGTCGGCGGACTGGTCAACTGGTTTGTTACCACACGCAGTAAAGACGAGAAGGTGAACAGCGAGCGTGGCGAGAAGGGAACGCTGATTGCCAGCGGATTCATTGCCGGAGGAGCGCTGATGGGTGTTGTCAGTGCGCTGCTACGCTTTGGCGGTGTGCATCTGACCAATGAGGAATGGCTCAACACAGCCATGTCTGAAGTATGCTCGCTCGGTGCTTATATCTGTCTGATTGTTTACTTCATCCTTGCAACCCGCGTAAAGAAAAACTAACAAATCAGCACCATAAGACCATATGCGATACACGCTCAAGGCTCCGGAACAGTTGAAGGCAGACATTGCGCTGCCTCCCTCAAAAAGCATCAGCAACCGGGCACTGATTATCAGTGCGCTCACAGAAAACGCGAAGGAGACAGAAAACCTTTCCGCCTGTGACGACACGCTGGTGATGGTGCGGGCATTGAGAGAAATGCCTCCTGTGATTGACGTGGAAGGTTCGGGAACTGCGATGCGTTTCCTCACCGCCTACCTGTCGATACAGGAGGGAACGCATGTGATTACCGGCTCGGAGCGCATGAAGCAACGCCCAATAAGGATACTCGTGGAGGCGCTCCGAAGGATGGGAGCCCAGATTGAATACTTAGAGGAAGAGGGGTTCCCGCCCCTGAGGATTATCGGTGGGAAGATAGACGGCGGCAAGACAGAGATGCAAGCGGATGTCAGTTCACAATACGTCTCTGCCCTGCTGCTGATTGGTCCCACGCTGCCGAAAGGACTGGAAATCAGACTGATTGGCAGTATCACATCACGCCCCTATATCGACCTGACGCTTTGTGTCATGCGCGATTTCGGGGCAAAAGCGGACTGGACGAGTGCTGACACCATCAAGGTGGAACCAGGTGGCTATCAGCCTGTCCGCTTCGCCATAGAGAGTGACTGGACTGCAGCCTCGTATTGGTATGAACTGGTTGCGCTGAGCCGACATAGCGACCCGCAGGTCTCCCTGCAAGGACTTATTGATGGTTCCAGACAAGGAGATGCCACGGTCCGCTACCTGTTCAGCATGATGGGCGTAAAGACCAAATTCGCCACGGAGGGACAGGGTATTCCCACCGAAGTGACCCTCAAGAAGCATGACCACCGACTGCCACACATGGATTATGATTTCATCAATCAACCCGACCTTGCACAGACACTCATCGTCAGTTGCTGCCTGAAGGAAATCCCTTTCCGTTTCAAGGGACTCAGCACGCTGCGCATCAAGGAGTCAGACCGCATAGAAGCGCTTCGAAACGAGTTGCGGAAGTTGGGGTACATTGTAGAAGTGGAGGGTGAGGACGAACTGGTCTGGGACGGGCAGCGGATGCAGGCTGAAGCACATCCCGTCATTGAGACGTATGACGACCACCGCATGGCACTTGCTTTTGCTCCCGCCTGTATGGTGTTTCCGTCCATTACAATCAACCACCCTGAAGTTGTTTACAAATCATATCCCGATTTCTGGAAACATCTGCGACAGGCAGGGATAGAAATCACTGAAGAACCTTAATCAAGATGATATGCTCTACCTTCTTCTCTCCCTCATCCTCATAGGACTTCTCACGGCAATCATGAGCAAGTTCTCACAGCATAAGAACGAGGAGGTTGTCATGCCTCAAAATGGTTCAGAATGTGCCACTTGCAGCGGTGAGAATGCGAAGTGCGCGCAAGACTGCATGATGGAGGCTGCCATAAGAGACATCGAGTATTATGATGATGAGGAGCTGGACCGTTTTTGCGGCAGAGCGTCCGATCAATATAACGATGAGGAGGTTGAGGAGTTTGCCGAAGTGCTTCACACGATGCGCCAAGAAGAGGTTGCCGGCTGGTGCCGAAGTCTGACGCTGCGCGGCATCCATCTCCCCGACCAGCTGAAAGATGAAACGGTGATGCTGATAGATGACATGAAAAGACAATAAAAACTGCTTTTTTAGAGTTTATAAAACGTGACACCACATCAATTACGACACTTACGATTCCTGTTGGTGATGATAGCGGCTATCATCATGACAGGTTGTTCTACGCAGAAGAATACTGCGGGGAGCCGGTGGTGGCACTCGTTCAATGCGAGGTATAACACGTATTATAATGGTGCAGTGGCGTATATCGACGGTTCGTTGGAAAAGGAGAACGGTAATCGTGACAATTTCACGGAGTTGCTTCCGCTCTATACTGTCGGCAACAAGGGCAGCAGGGAGATAGGAAAGGCTCATTTCGACCGTGCCATCGAGAAATCGAAGAAGGCAATCAAGCAACACAGCATAAAGAAGCGTCCGGAATGGTCGTCGAACAAGCGAAAGACTGCCAAGGACGTTGAGTGGCTCAATCGCCGTGAATACAATCCTTTTCTATGGAAAGCATGGATTCTCATGGGGCGGGCTCAATTCCACCAAGGAGCATTTGAGGATGCCGCTTCGACATTTGCCTATATGGCACGACTGTACCATACACAACCTGCGATTCTCGGTAAGGCGCGTGCGTGGCTTGCAAAGTGTTATATTGAAAACGGTTGGATGTATGATGCGGAGGACGTGATTCGGAACATGCAACGTGACTCTATGGACTGGCGTGCCGTGAAGGAGTGGGACTACACTTTTGCTGATTACTATATACACACGAAGGAATATGACAAGGCTATTCCTTATCTCAGGAAGGTAATCAAGCACGAGATGAGGCGTAAGCAGCGTGCACGGGAATGGTTTTTGATGGGGCAGTTGCAGAGGCTTGTCGGCAACAAGGAAGAGGCTTATAAGGCATACCAACGCGTGTTGCGACAGCATCCGCCTTATGAAATGGAGTTCAATGCCCGCATTGCAATGACGGAGGTGATGTCGGAAAAGAATGCGAAGCAAACCATCAACCGCCTCAAGCGAATGGCTGCTTCAGACAACAACAAGGACTATCTTGACCAGGTGTATTATGCCATAGGCAATATCTATCTGACACAAAGGGATACAGCCAATGCGATCGCTGCCTACGAGAAAGGCAACGAGAAAGGGACGAGAAACGGTATTGAAAAGGGTGTCCTGCTGCTCAAACTGGGTGATTTGTATTGGCTGCAGGAAAAATTCAGCGATGCCAAGCGCTGTTATGGAGCAGCAATCGGTATGTTGGACAAGGACCGTGCAGACTATGAGCAGCTGTCTGAACGGTCGGTGATGCTCGACGAACTGGTTCCTTACACGGAGGCTGTGCATCTGCAGGATTCTCTGCAACGACTTGCACAGATGTCGGAAAAGGACAGGAATGATGCCATTGACCGGGTTATTGAGGCCTTGAAAAAGAAGGAGAAGGAAGAGAGGCGCAATCAGGCAGAGGCAGAGGCTCAGCAGCGAAGGCAGCAAGGCGAATGGAACGAGGCAGACAGCCAATCTCCGCAGCCTACGACAACGCCAGGCAGATCGACGACCTGGTATTTCTATAACCCGCTTGCCATCAGTCAAGGAAAAACACAATTCCAACGGTTATGGGGAAAGCGCGAGAATGTTGACAACTGGCAGCGCAGCAACAAGACTGTGGTAGGCAGCTTCGATGATGTTGGCGAGATGACCGACGAACAGCGCGACTCTATCATGCGAGCCGAAGCAATAGAAGACTCGTTGAAGAATGTGAGCGACAGTGCACAAAACGACCCTCACAGACGGGAATATTATCTCGCACAGATTCCTTTTACGGAAGAACAGGTTCGTGAAAGTAACCTCATCATCATGGATGGTCTGCACCATGCAGGGGTAATATTCAAAGACAAGCTGAACAACCTGAATCTCAGCGAAAAGCATCTGCGTCGCGTGACCGACCAATATCCGGAGTACGAGCACATGGACGATGTATATTATCATCTGTTCTTGCTTTATTCACGATTGGGAGAACATCACACTGCCGAAAACTATATAGCAAGACTGAAAGCGCAATTTCCAGAGAGTCAATGGACGGCTTTACTGACCGACCCCTACTTCAAGGAAAACGCCGTATTTGGAACGCACATGGAAGACTCGCTGTATGCTGCTACATACGAAGCATTCAAAGCCAATCGTCTCAGCGAAGTGGCTGCCAACAGGCGGCTGTCGGACACCCGATTCCCGTTGGGAGCCAACCGTGACAAGTTTATTTTCATTGGAGGACTCAGCAAACTCAACGACGGAGATGCCAACGGATGTATCGAAGATATGAAGACGATTGTGAAGGACTTCCCCAACAGCCGTATCAGCGAGATGGCAGGAATGATTGTCAACGGCGTAAATGCCGGAAAACGACTGCGAGGCGGGAGGTTTGACCTGACGGATGTTTGGGACAGGCGCTCACTGGTTCTCAACGACATCAGTGATTCAACGGAAGCTAAGACTTTCGTTCCTGACAGGGACATCAATTTTGCTTTTTTACTGGTTTATCATCCTGACTCTGTCAATGAGAACCAAATGCTCTACGAACTGGCAAGATTCAACTTTACCAACTATCTTGTCAGAAACTTCGACATCGCCATTGAAGACATTGACGGTATCAGCAGGATGTCGGTAACAGGATTCCGCAGTTTCGACGAAGCACACCTATATGCCCAGCAACTGTATGCGAACCCGAATATCACGAGACTAACTGCCAAAACGCGCGGTGTGATTATCAGCGAGAAAAACCTTCCATTGCTGGGGACTAATTTCAGTTATAAAGAATACGAAGACTTCTACAACAAGAATTTTGCACCTCTCAAAGTCACCGAACTGTATCTGCTGACTGAGCCGTCGGATATTGGCACCGATTCTGATCCTGAACTGAACGACTTAAGAACGGAAGAGCCTGACGAGAAGAAGTTGCAGGGCAATGAAAATGAGAATATCAACAACGAGTTCATTATACCGGAAGAACCCGTGAAGACTGTTGAGCCTGAGAATAACGGTACGATTATAGTGCCGACAGAACCTGTGAAGACTGCGGAACCGGAGAATAACAGCACGATTATAGTGCCGACAGAACCTGTGAAGACTGCGGAACCGGAGAATAACAGCACGATTATAGTGCCGACAGAACCTGTGAAGACTGCGGAACCGGAGAATAACAGCACGATTATAGTGCCGACAGAACCTGTGAAGACTGCGGAACCGGAGAAACCCAAGTCAACTATTACGCCACCTACTGAAAAAAATAACATTATCGTCATACCTGAAGATGACCGCCAACCATTGAGCGATGACATCTTTATTATAGAAGAGCCAACGGGAGCGCAAAAGACGGGTACTCCGAAGAAGAACACCAATACACAGACACCACGTCAACAGCAGAACAACAATGAGCCCGAGATATTCTTCGAGGAAGACTTGCCACCCGTAAAACCAAGTGCCAAGACACAAAATAAGAAGGAAAAGGATAAAGAGAACAAAGATAAAGAGAACAAAGAAAAAGAGAAGCAAACGAAGAAGCCTGCCAACGAATTGGATAAAGAGAACAAAGAAAAAAAGAAGCAAACGAAGAAGCCTGCCAACGAATTGGAGGACGAATATTACGAATTAGAAGGATTTTGATTATGAGCAACGGATTATTACTTTGGGCTGACGACGAGATGGAACTTCTCAAAGCCCACATTCTTTTCTTACAGAAAAAAGGCTATGATGTTGTGACCGTCACCAACGGGACGGACGCCATTGAATTGTGCAAGCAAAAAAGTTTCGACCTCATACTCCTCGACGAGATGATGCCTGGACTCACGGGACTTGAAACATTGCAACAGATCAAGGAAATATCGCCGGCAACTCCTGTCGTCATGGTGACCAAAAGCGAAGAAGAGAACATCATGAACCAAGCTATCGGTGCCAAAATAGCAGACTATCTCATCAAACCCGTCAATCCCAATCAAATACTTCTTACACTCAAGAAGAACATCCATAGTAAGGAAATTGTCACAGAAACGACGCAGAGTAACTATCAACAGGAATTTCAGAACATTGCCATGCAGATTGCCGATTGCAAGAATCACCAAGACTGGATGGATGTGTACCGGAAACTGGTGCGTTGGGAACTGGAGCTGAGCAGTACCGACTCGTCGATGACTGAGATGCTTCAAATGCAGAAGGAAGAAGCCAATATCGGATTTGCGAAATATATAAAAAACAACTACATCCAGTGGATACAGGCGCGTACAGAGATGAAAGCACCTGCGGAAGGTGACGACCGTCCACTCATGAGTCCCGACGTTTTCAAGAACAAAATATTCCCGTTGCTCGATCAGGGAGAGAAAGTCTTTCTGATTGTGATAGACAATTTTCGATACGACCACTGGCGCGTACTCTCACAAGAGATTGGCGACATCTTCGATATCAATGAAGAACTCTACATGAGTATTCTTCCCACTGCCACACAATACGCAAGAAACGCCATATTCAGCGGACTTATGCCGACCCAAATCGCACAAATGTTTCCTGAACTATGGGTGGATGAAGACGATGAAGAGGGAAAGAATCTCAACGAGGAACCACTCATCCGCACACAGATAGAACGTTTTCGGAGACACGACACGTTCTCTTATCACAAGATTAACGACTCCGCCGGAGCCGAAGCGTTCATGCAACAATTTAAGAACCTTGAGCGAAATGACCTCAACGTCGTAGTGTTCAACTTCATCGACATGCTCTCACATGCCCGCACGGAGTCGAAGATGGTGCGCGAACTCGCCAATGACGAGAAAGCCTATCGTGCACTCACACTCAACTGGTTCCGCCATTCGGTGATGGCTGAACTCTTCAGAATGATTGCACAGGCAGGATACAAGACGGTCATCACTACCGACCACGGCAGCATACGGGCAAACAGACCCGTGAAAATCATCGGAGACAGAAACACCAATACCAATCTCAGGTATAAACTGGGGAAAAACCTCAGCTACAACCAGAAAGACCTGTTCACCATCAAGGACCCCAGGCAAGCACAACTGCCTGCCCCCAACATCAGTACGACATACGTATTTGCGACAGGCACAGACTTCTTTGCCTATCCGAACAACTACAACTACTATGTCTCCTACTACAAAAACACGTTCCAACATGGAGGAATATCCATGGAAGAGATGATTATCCCCATTGTCACACTCACTCCAAGGAGAAGATAACAAATGCGAAAAAACATGGAAATCCACATCAGCGACATCGGACAAATCCGCAATGCGGCACACCAATTTATTGAATATTTAGGCGACAAACGAATATTCGCATTCCACGGCGGCATGGGAGCCGGGAAAACCACTTTCATCAAAGCCGTCTGCGAAGAACTTGGCGTAGAAGACGTGATAACCTCCCCCACCTTCGCCATCGTCAACGAGTATGCCATCACCAACCCTCCTTCAACCTGCACACACATCCCTTCAACCATCTACCATTTCGACTTCTATCGCATCCACAAACTCGAAGAGGTCTATGATATGGGATTTGAGGACTACCTCAGCGGTGATGCATTCTGCTTCATTGAATGGCCCGAACTCGTTGAAGACATGCTGCCAACCGATGCTGTCAATATCAGTATTGATGAAAATGCAGACGGAAGCAGGACCATTATTATAGAATAGACAGACAGTTCCCTGAGCTTCTGACTCAAAAAAAGCAGCCCAAGCGGAATTTCCGTTTGGGCTGCTCCATTTGAATCTGCCTGCCACTCTTACAACAGGGCATTGAATTTCTCTTCGAGAGTTGCCTTGTTGGTAGCACCCACGAATTTGTCAACAAGCTGTCCGTTCTTAAAGAATAGAATGGTCGGGATGTTGCGCACGCCAAACTCCATAGCGATATCGTCATTCTCCTCTACATCGCACTTGCCGACGACGATGCGTCCTGCATATTGCTCAGCCAGTTCAGAGATGATGGGCGCCAGCATTCGGCACGGTCCGCACCATGTTGCCCACAAATCTACTACCAATGGCAATTCGCCAGTCTTGTAACTTTCAAAATTTTCACTTGTGATCTGTACTTCCATAGTTTTTCTTTTTTTATGTTTAACAATAAATACATTTTCAATTAATCTTATAATCCGCTCCTTCATTCTCAGCAATGAGTGAGAGGAGTTCATTGGACACGAGAATGTAGCTGTTCTGGCTACGCACCGTTATCTCCTGATTCTTCGCACGGTCGAACAGTCTGAGAAACACTTCTGTCTTCCCCGGATGTTCGGAAAAGTTCTTTGCCAACTCTTCCACCGTATCTTCGCCGACAGATGTGGCATCCATCGTAATGGTGATTTTCTGTATTTGTTTTTCTTTGACCGTCTGCAGGGAATTGATTGAAGTGACGACAATTCCATATTTCTTGCTGCCTTTGTAGCGCTCAAAACATGCTGCCTTCACAAATATATTGCTGTCGGGGATGATACTGCCGCGCCATTTCATCCAGTCATCTCCAAAGATTCCCAACTCACCGGATCCGTTAAAATCCTCAATCGTCACAATGCCATACGGGTCATTTTTCTTACTCATTCCTTCCCGGATTCCGGTAACTGTTCCCCCGAATCGGAGTTCAGGCATTTTGCTTATTTTCTCCCAATCCATCTCCCGTTTAAGTTCATCGCATCCCACGTTACACATCTTTTCCAGAATGAACCGATATTCATCCAACGGATGGGCTGAGAGATAAATTCCTACGAGCTCGCGTTCTTTATTCAGTCGGTCAATCGTGCTCCACTGCTCTACTTCCGGGATTTTCGGTCGTGCAATTTCCACCTCATCATCCCCGAAGAGTGAGTTCTTGGCTTGTCTTTGTTCCATCTGATAGCGCTGTCCGTAGCGCACAAGCAGGTCAAGGAACAGCTCTCCCTTCTGATTCAATCCGTAGAAGCTCTCACGACTGATGCCGAAGCTGTCGAAGGAGCCGCTCAATATCAGATTTTCCAGACATTTCCGATTCACGTTGCTCAAATTGATGCGCTGCACGAAATCATAGATATCCTTGAACGCGCCATTTTCTTCTCTCTCCGCAATGATGGATTGTGCCGCAGCCTCTCCCACTCCTTTGATAGCTGCAAGTCCGAAACGTATCTCTCCTTTTTTGTTGACACCGAACTGCATGTAACTTTCGTTCACATCAGGACCATACGTGTGTATATTCATCGCCTTGCACTCATCCATGAGCTTGGTCACTTCAGAGATGTCGTTCTTACGCCTACTCATGATTGCTGCCATGAATTCTGCAGGATAGTTCGCTTTCAGGTATGCCGTCTGGAATGCCACCCACGAATAACACGTCGCATGACTTTTATTGAAAGCATAGGAGGCAAATTTCTTCCAGTCTTCCCAAATCTTTTCCAGTTTCGCCTTGTCGTGTCCGTTTTTCTCTCCGCCCTCATAGAAGAGTTTTTCCAGTTTCTGCATCTCGTCAATCTTCTTCTTTCCCATCGCTTTGCGAAGGCTGTCGCTTTGACCGCGTGTGAAGTTTGCCAATTGACGTGAGAGCAGCATGACTTGCTCTTGATAGACCGTGATGCCGTAGGTCTCTTTCAGGTATTTCTCCATGCATGGGATGTCATAGGTCACGAGCGATGGATTGTTTTTTCTCTTGATGAAGTCCGGGATATAATCCATTGGTCCCGGTCGGTAGAGGGCATTCATCGCTATCAGGTCCTCGAAGACCGTCGGATGGAGCTCACGCAGATATTTCTGCATTCCGGCAGACTCAAACTGGAACGTGCCCACCGTGCGCCCTTCTTGATAGAGTTGATAAGTGGCGGGGTCATCAATCGGAATTTTCTCCAGATCGATGTCAATGCCTCGCGTGAGTTTGATGTTTTGGACAGCATCTTTCAACTCCGACAGCGTCTTCAGTCCCAAGAAGTCCATCTTGATGAGTCCGGTATTTTCTATCACATGCCCGTCATACTGCGTACAAAGCACTTTCTCGCCCTTATTGTCCGGATCTTCTGCCGTTGAGACCGGAACCCAGTCGCTGATGTCGTCACGACAGATAATCGTTCCGCAAGCATGAATGCCCGTACCACGCACCGTGCCTTCAAGCATCTTTGCATATTTGATGGTATTGCTCAACTTTGAATCTGTTGAGAGTTCGGCATCGCGAAACTCACGAATACACTTGATGACATTCGGCAGGTTGATTTTGAGTTCTTTCTTGGTTTCTGGGTCTTCGCCGAGACGTTTGGGAATCAACTTGCACAAGCGGTCCGACTCGCTCAAAGGCAGTTTTTCCACCCGTGCAACGTCCTTGATGGAGTTTTTGGTTGCCATGGTTGAGTAGGTGATGATGTGTGCCACTCTTTCGTGGCCATATTTCTCCTCCACCCATTTCAGCACCCTGCCGCGCCCGTCATCGTCGAAGTCGGTATCAATATCGGGCAGCGAAATGCGGTCGGGATTCAGGAAACGCTCAAACAGCAGGTCATATTTCAACGGGTCTATCTGAGTGATGCCCAGGCAGTAGGCTACCACCGAACCGGCTGCGGAGCCGCGACCGGGTCCTACCAACACGTCCAACTCATTGCGCGCCGTATTGATAAAGTCCTGAACGATGAGGAAGTAGCCTGGGAATCCCATGGTCTTCATCACGTGCAATTCAAAGTTGATGCGCTCTTTCACCTCGTCGCTCAACGGCTCTCCATAGAGCTTCTTGGCCCCGTCGTAAGCCAATTTCCCCAGATATTCCGCTTCGAACTTGATGCGGTAGATGCGGTCATAGCCTCCGAGGTGTGCGATACGTTTTTCACCCTCTTCCGGCGACAATTGATTCTTTCCGTTTTCGTCGCTTGTAAACTCATTATAGAGTTGTTTTTCGGTATATCGCCTGCGGACATCCTCTTCCGTTCCGAACTCCTCCGGTATCGGGAAGAAAGGCATGATGGGGTCATGGTTCAGGCTATAGACTTCCACCTTGTCAAGAATCTCCATCGTGTTTGCCAAAGCTTCCGGAATATCCGAGAAAATCTGACTCATTTCCTCCCGTGTCTTCAGCCACTCTTGCTTACTGTACAGCATTCGGGATGGGTCGTCCAAGTCTTTTGCCGTCGCCAAGCAGAGCAGATGGTCGTGGGCTTCGGCGTTTTCCCTGTCCACGAAATGGGCATCGTTCGTACAAATCAGTTTGATGCCATACTCTTTTGCCAATTCTATCAGCACTTTATTAGCCTTTTGCTGCAAGGGGAAGGTCTCCCGGTTGGCACGGATATTGGGATCGGTCACTTCATGCCGCTGGAGTTCCAGATAATAGTCTTCGCCAAAGACACGGCGATACCATTCGATGGCCTCACGAGCTCCCGCAATATCATCCTCCAGAATCTTATGGGGCACCTCGCCGGCAATACATGCCGAGCAGACAATCAGTCCTTCATGATAGCGCTCCAAGTCCTTCCGGTCGGTCCTGGGACGCATGTAGAAGCCATCCACCCATGCCCGGCTGACCAGCTTAACCAGATTTTTATATCCCGTCAAGTTCTTTGCCAAGACAATCAGGTGGTAACCGCCGATGTCGCTTTTCGTGTGTTTCTCTTCCTTATCGCCATTTCGCGCCACGTACATTTCACAGCCGATGATAGGCTTGAAGGGCTCCTTCCCTTCTTTTACCAACTTCTTATTGACCTTCTCACAATAGTCTGAAAAGTCTTTAATACCAAACATGTTGCCATGGTCAGTAATCGCCATTCCGCGCTGACCGTCGGCAATTGCTTTATCTACTAATTTTTCTATACTCGACATGCCGTCAAGTATAGAATAATATGTATGTACGTGAAGATGAATGAAATCCTGCATATATGACTTAATTTGGACTTCAAAGTTACGATTAAGCGAGCAAAAAACCAAATTTTATTTGAGTTTTTTCGAGCGTGAGTAACTTGGACGCAAGTCGAACCGTAAAGAACAAAGATAAAAATTTGCGGAATACGTAAAAAAAACGTACCTTTGCAAACGATTCGCAGAAGTGAAGTCATTATGGGAGAAAAGATAAAAAAGATAAAAAAAATCAGAATACACAGCGAAGGAACTGACACATTGCTTTACGGCTTGTTTATCCTCGTCGCTGTGGCTGTGATTCTTTGGCGGTCTTTCGACACCAAAATTCCTTTCTGGAGTTTTGTAGCTATCTTCGGAACTTTATATGCCATTGTCGCCAACTTCTTCCGTTGTCCGATACGACATTTCCCGGAAGAGAACACGGAGAAAATCGTAGTGGCACCAGCCGACGGAAAGGTGGTGGTGGTGGAAGAAGTGGAAGAGAACGAATACTTCCACGACCGGCGGTTGCTCATCAGCATCTTTATGAGCCTTTTCAACGTACATGCCAACTGGTTCCCGGTTGACGGACAAGTCAAAAGCGTGCGCCATCAAGACGGAAACTTCCACAAGGCATGGCTCCCGAAAGCCAGCGAGGAAAATGAACATGCCGACATCATGATTGAAACGCCGGAAGGTGTCAACATCCTCTGCCGACAAATCGCCGGCGCAGTGGCACGCCGCATCGTCACCTACGCCAAGGAAGGCGAGGAGTGTCTCATTGACGAGCACCTCGGATTTATCAAATTCGGTTCGCGAGTCGATGTGTATCTCCCTCTCGGAACAGAGGTTTGCGTAAAAATGGGGCAATCGACCACCGGCGACCAGACGATTATCGCGCGGCTCAAATAGACCGCAACACCTGAACGGAAGCGACGAAATGAGATGATTCCATTCAAAAAACATATCCCGAACACCATCACCTGCTGCAACCTGATTGCAGGCTGCATCGCCATCGTATATGCCTTTTACGGAAAGCAAGATACCGCCCTGCTCTTCATACTCATAGGAGCAGGATTCGACTTCTTCGACGGGATGGTTGCCAGATTGCTGCACGTATCCTCGCCCATCGGAAAAGAACTGGACTCACTTGCCGATGACATCACCTTCGGAGCAGCACCGGCAATGATGATTTTCACACTAATGAGCCAAATGGAATACCCCACGGCAATAGAACCGATTGCCAAATACCTGCCATTCACGGCATTCATCATCGCAGCCTTCTCGGCACTCAGACTGGCAAAGTTCAATCTCGACGAACGGCAGACGACCTCTTTCATCGGGTTGCCGACACCTGCCAACGCACTCTTCTGGGGCTCACTCATCGTCGGAGCGGGAGAACGGATTGCCACCATCCCGCACGCATACATTTTTATCCTCATCCTCATAGCCGTCACCTGCTGGCTGCTCGTTGCAGAAATCCCCATGTTTGCACTGAAATTCAAGCAATGGGGGTGGAAAGGAAACGAAGTGAGATACCTGTTCGTCCTCTCATGCATCCCGATACTCCTGATTTTCGGCATCTCCGGCTTCGCACTCATCATCGCATGGTACGTCATGCTCTCCGCATTCACCCAAAAGAGCTAACAAAGCCATGCTGAAACTCCTCTTCCTCTTCATCGTCACACTTTTCATCATGGGCGCAGTCTCGCTCCTCATGTTCATACGCTCATTCCTCAAAATAAAAAAGCAGTTCGACCACTTAGGCTCAAAAGACAAGCCCTACGAGGAGATACGCACCACCAACCGAACAAAAAACAAGCAAATCTTCGCCGACGACGAAGGGGAATACATCGACTTCGAAGAAGAGAAAGCTGAGTAAAAAAACACCACAGACTCACCCTGCATAAACATACAGAATAGGACGTATAAATATGCAGTTGAACTTTCGCTTTCCAAAAGTGGCACTTTTAGGCTCCAAAAGTTCCCCTTTCAGCGTCCAAAAGTTGCCCTTTTGCAAGCTAAAAGTACCACTTTTGGAAAGCCATTCCTAACGTTTTGATATTCAAGTGGTTACAAAACACACCCATAACCGTCTTCCTTTGCATAAATATACAATTTCGGGACCGCAGGAAAGAGATGGGAATCGGTATTTTGAAATCGCCAAAGCTTGCAATAACGGCACAAAAAAAACGGGCAGCTCTCCACACGAAGCGCTGCCCGTTTTCAATCTCTTATCCTTATCACCGTCTCACACGGCAAGATATTATCTGCCTTTATTGACAAACTGTTTCAGCTTAAACGAATTTTCAATGCTCTCTATCTCCGAGCGGAAAGCGGCATCTATCTTCATCCGCTCCTCCACTTGCGTACAGCTGTGGATGACGGTCGAGTGGTCACGGTCGCCGACCAGTTTTCCGATTCTTGAAGCCGGCATCTTCGTGTATTTCTGTGCCAGATACATAGACACCTGTCGCGGGATGACCAGATCGCGCTTCCGGCTCCTGCTGTTCACCGCCTCTGTCGTCACTTGATAGTGCACGCAAACCTTATCGAGGATATCGTCGATGGTCAGCGGGCGGTTATCTACTTTCACCGAACGGGATACGATCCGCTCTGCCAGCTTCAGATCGACCTTGCTGTCATACACCACGGAATATGCCAACAGCGAATTGATGACTCCCTGCAAATCCCGCACGCTGCCGTTCGCCGTCTGTGCTATATACTGAATCACCTCCTGAGGAATCGTCAGCCCGTCGCGACGAACCATGCTGTTCAGAATGTCCATGCACAACTGCACGTTCGGACGCTCCAACTCGGTAATCAGACCACAGCGGAAACGGGTAATCAGCCGTTCATCCATCCCCTTCAAATCGACTGGCGGGCGGTCGCTTGCCAAAATGATGCGCTTTCCGTTACGGAAGAGGTGGTTGAAGATATGGAAAAACGTGTTCTGCGTACCAGACTTTGTCACCCACTCCTGAATGTCATCAACAATCAGCAAATCGACCGTCTGATAGAATTTAATGAAATCATTGACCGTATTCTTCAGGCTTGCGTCCACGTATTGAACCTGGAACAGGCGCGCACTGACATACAGCACCCGCATCTTGGGATACAACTGCTTTGCACGGATTCCGATGGCGTTAATCAAATGCGTCTTTCCACAACCGGACGGACCAAAGACAAACAGCGGATTAAACTGGCTGGTGCTTGGATGTTCCGCGATGGACAAGCCGATAGAACGCGGCAGCTTGTTACTCGTGCCCTCAATGAAATTCTCAAATGTCTGCTTGGGATTCAACTGGGAATCAAACGGCAGGGAATCTTCCGTGCTGTCTGCAGAGCCTGAAAGCGTATTCTTATCGCTTCCTGACTGACCGACAACCGAATCATCCGGTGTAGCAACAACCCCAACATTGTTGGTCTTATCCACGACAATACCATAAGCCAGCCTTACACCCTCACCAAATACTCTCGTAAGCACCTTGCGCAGCAAGTCCACATACTTCTCCTCCAGGTACTCATACACAAACATGCTGGGTACCCGCACCGTAATCTTCCGGTCTTTCTCATCATAAGATTCCAGAACGATTGGCTTGAACCATGTGTTAAACTGCTGCTCGGAAACATTCTCCTTTATAAGCCGAAGACTCTGTTCCCAAAGAGCATTTGGGTTAGATTTCATGTGCTATATACATTAATATATTATAGGGTGTCAATAACAAACTTTGTTGACCATCCCGTTGCGTATGCAAATTTCGTAATTTTTCCACACATGAGCAAACGCCATTTTTCTATATTTCCCTATTCATCATCCCTAATTCACTATATTTAGGCACTTTATGAAATCGGATGCAATTCAGTTATCGCACAAGCATTTTGTGAAATTCAAGTCTCTGGCAACCAACGGTTTATATTTTTACACACACACATCTCATGTGCAATAAGATGATACAAAGACCCACGTAAAATCTCATCAATAAAGAAGTTCCGAAATAACGCCCCAATTTTGTGGTCTAAAAGTATTTATTTAGACGCAATTTAAATTGAAAGCTTTTCCAGCCTTTTTCCAACGCTTCCGAACGACTATCGGAATGTTGATTCGCTACTTGTCCTTTTTACCGAAAACCGAGAAGTGGACATAGCGTTTCGGATGCTCCCGAAGGTTGATGAGCAGCGAGTCCGCATGAGCTATGGTTGAATTGAGATTCTGGTAAAGTTTCTTGTCATTCAGCAGAAGTCCCAACGAACCATCGTTTGCATTCAGTTTATCTGTGAACCGGCGCAAGTTTTCAAGCGTTTCGCTGACTTTCGTCATGGTCTCCTCTACGTTGACCGCAGAGAGATTGGATGCTAACTGTCCCGACTGGTCGAGCACGTTATTTGCCCGTGTAATCATGCCTGGCACTTCTTTGTTAAGGGAAGCCATCAGGGTGTTCAACTGGGTTGTGGTCGTTGTCAGATCGTTTGTAATATGCTCCACGTTATGCAACGACTTGGCGATTGCAGGGTCGGCTGTCAACGTGTTCAGATTGGCAAGGATAGAATCAAGTTTAGGCAGTATTTTCTCTATCTGCGGAATCATCTCGGCAGCCTTTCCAAGTGCTCCTGCATAGATGCTGCCGGAAATTTTCCCTCCTACCGGAATCATTCCTGCGGACGGGTCGCCCAGCAACAGGTTCAGCTTCACGTTGCCCAGCAAATCGCTTTCAATTTCCGCCCGACTCCCGTTCGGGACCTGCAGTTTCTTATCCAGTCCGACTGTCGCGACAATCGCTCCCGGCTTTGAATAATCGTACTCAATCGACTTCACCGTCCCCACCTTGAAACCGTTGGCATAGATGGGACTTGAGGCAGCCAAGCCGCTAATATCCGAAAATGTGACATAGTACACATGGTCGTTAGAAAAGAGCTGAACTCCTTTCAGAAACTTCATCCCAAAGAAAAGTACCAAGATACCTACAATGGCAACGAGTGCTATTTTGATTTCTTTTGCCATACTGTTCATCATCTATTTATTTCCTATTCGTTTTGAATTCCCTGATAGCCTGATTGACATCCATTTTCCGTCCGTTTTTGAATGCGATGATAAATGCTTGCGGGAATTTCTCAAGCAATGATTTTCTGAGACGATATATCTCGTTGTAATCGTTTGAAGAGCCAATCGTATATTTCACCATTCCGTCTTCCACATACGAATCGACATCTTCCTCACCTTTCAGTTGCGGACTGTTTTTGGGCAAAGTCTTACTGCTGGCAACTATCTGAACTTTAAACACAGGTTCATTGCTTTTCTCCTTAGCCTTTACCGGTTCCTCATCCGCTTCCCGTTTTTTTGTCTTAAGAGTTTCTGCCGTTGTCTGCCTGCTCTCCACTGGCGCCACCTGCCTTTCCGTCTTCTGCGGCTGCGAAGGTGGTTCTGCGACTGCTACTGGTTCCTTCTTGGGTGCTTCCACTGTAAACAACTGCGTACTGCCCCCATAATACTTATTCTTATATTGCACGAAAGCATTGAACAAACCCTTCGCATATCGCTCCGTTGCCTCTTCGGAGTTCATAAAGCGCTCCTCGTCTGGCGTTGAGATAAATCCCAGTTCAACAAGGCAGCCCGGCATTGACGTAAGCCTCAGCACAGCCAGATTGTCCTGATGAGCTCCCATATCCTGTCGCCCTGTCGCTGCACAGACATTCCGCTGCATCATCTTCGCCAGATCGACACTGCGCTCCATGTTCTGGTCCTGCATAAACTCAAACATGATATTACTCTCTGCGGAATTGTCAAACCCCTGATAAGTCTGCTTATAGTCCTTCTCCAGCAGGATTACCGAATTTTCCCGCTTCGCCACGTCAAGGTTCTTGATAATTCCGACACCACTTCTCCCCTGCCCTAACGTATAGGTCTGGAATCCCCGTGCTATACGTCCTCCTGCAAGGGCATTGATATGGACAGAGATGAAAAGGTCAGCCTTGTTCTTATTCGCAATCTCCGCCCGCTGCCACAATTCAAGGAACCGGTCGGTTGTGCGTGTGTAGATGACTTTCACGTCGGGACAATGGCGTTCCACCATCTTTCCGAATGCCAGCGCAAAGCGCAGGGTGAGATTCTTCTCTTTAGAGATAGCGCCAGGAGCACCGTGATCGTGTCCTCCGTGCCCAGCATCGATTACAAGAACAAAATTCCTGTCCGCACTCAGACTAACTGTTGCGAACGCAAATACTGCTATCATAATAAATGCTATTCTCTTCATATCAATCATTTTGGTTGCAAAGGTAGCAATTTCATGTAAAGATAGAGTAAGCGGCTATCCGTTTTATTTTTTATTAATAATTTTCATTTCCACGCCAGCACCGTCACAGTCGGCACCCATCGGTGGATTCTTCTTGGTTATTTTCAATTCCACGGATTCTATCTCAGGATATGCCTCCGTCATTTTCTTGCATATTCTGTACGCGACATTCTCAAGCAGTTTTGACGGCACGGTGATTTCTTTTTTCACCATCTCATAGAGGGCTGCGTAGTTGAGTGTGTCCGACACATCATCGGAGCGCATGGCTTTTTCTATTGGGAAACCGACACGGAGGCTAACCAGAAAGTCGCCTCCCGTCTTACGCTCCTGTTCCAACACGCCGTGGTAGGCGTGGAACCGGACATTATCTAAATAAATATAGCTGGACTCTAATTTCATCTCACAAATATTTTATCCGCACCTTGAGGCGCCACAACTCTTACAAATGAGGCAACCTTCCTGATAGACCAGCGTCTCATGACCACAGGACGGGCACTTCTGTCCCTTTGCCTCCGTTCCGTCAACGATATATTTCTTCAATGCCCGCTCCACACCGTTTTTCCAGGTATTGATGCTTTCGCTCTTCAGTTGCAATGAACCGACGAGCTTTATCACGTGGTCTATCGGCATGCGGTAGCGCAACACGCCGGAAATCAGCTTGGCATAGTTCCAATATTCCGGATTGAATTTCTCACTCAGACCTTCTACCGTTGTCTTATAGCCACGCTTGTTTTCAAACTGGAAGTCATAACGGCTGCGACCTTCTTCGCTGGTGTTTTTAATAATCTTTCCCTTCACAACGGTCTTGGGGAGCACGATTCCTTCTTCATCATCCTGAAGACCGGTAAATATCTCATACGGGTAACCATTCAGAAGTCCCACGAATGCCACCCATTTCTCCTTGTTGTTCTGGAAACGGACAACGTCGCACTCCAACACTTGCGGGCGAACTTCCGTCACTTCCGGTGGCAGACATGGCTGCAGGTCGCCCGCTGCTTCTTTCTTCTTTTTCTTATCCATAGAAATCATCACGCCTGAACGACTTCCGTCACGATAGATGGTGCATCCCTTGCATCCCGTCTTCCATGCTTCTACGTACAGTCGGTTGACCAGTTCCTCATCCACGTCGTTTGGCAGGTTGACCGTCACGCTGATGCTGTGATCCACCCACTTCTGGACAGCGCCCTGCATACGCACCTTCATCAACCAGTCCACGTCATTTGCCGTCGCCTTGTTATAGGGTGATTTGGCTACGATTTCGTCTATCTCTTCTTGCGTATAGCGCTTTTCCGTATCCAGTCCGTTGACCTTCATCCACTCCAAGAACTTCGGGTGATACACGATATATTCCTCGAAAGAATCGCCCACTTCATCCACGAAGTCCACATGCACGTTGGTGTCGTTCGGATTCACTTTCCTTCTGCGCTTATACACGGGCAGGAATACCGGTTCGATGCCGCTCGTCGTCTGTGTCATGAGCGAAGTGGTTCCCGTCGGCGCGATTGTAAGACAGGCAATATTACGGCGACCATACTTCACCATATCATCGTACAACTGCGGGTCTTCCTTCTTCAGTCGCAGGATGAAAGGATTCTTCATCTCGCGCTT
Organism: Prevotella sp. Rep29; assembly: GCF_019551475.1. Taxonomy (NCBI): domain Bacteria; kingdom Pseudomonadati; phylum Bacteroidota; class Bacteroidia; order Bacteroidales; family Prevotellaceae; genus Prevotella; species Prevotella sp. Rep29. Next base: position 587,324 of record NZ_CP047159.1, on the reverse strand, counting down.
GGCATCGAATATTTCAAAAGCGCCGCGCTCTTTCGCCATCTGCACCGACGAGCCGTATGCCGCCAGCGCCAGCGTCTTATGCACGTTGACCGAGAAATCGGTTGCCTCCTGCGTACCATAGCAAAGTCCCATTGCGGCAATCATGTCGCCCTCTGCCGTGATGCCGACGCCCGTGCGGCGACCCTTTCCGCTCTTCGCATAGATTTTCTCCCAAAGATGATATTCCGCACCTTTCACCTCTTGACTTTGCGGATCAGCCTTTATCTTCTCCATAATCCGCTCTATTTTCTCCAACTCCAGGTCCACGATGTCGTCCATCAAGCGCTGTGCCAAAGCCACGTGCTTGCGGAATTTGTCGTAGTCGAAATAAGCATCTTTCGTAAACGGATTCACCACGTAAGAATAGAGATTGATGGAAAGCAAACGGCAAGAATCGTATGGACAAAGCGGGATTTCGCCGCAAGGATTCGTGGATATCGTGCGGAAGCCCAGGTCGGCATAACAGTCGGGAATGCTCTCACGGATAATCGTATCCCAGAACAGGACGCCCGGCTCGGCACTTTTCCATGCGTTATGCACAATCTTTTCCCATAATTCCTTGGCACGAATCGTTTTCTCAAAGGCAGGTTTCTTGCTGTCTATCGGGAATTGCTGCACATACTCCTTGTCGGCTATCGCACACTCCATGAACTCATCATCTATGCGGACCGACACATTCGCACCCGTCACCTTGCCTTCAGTCATTTTCGCATCGATAAAGGCCTCACTGTCAGGATGCTTGATGCTTACAGAGAGCATCAGGGCACCGCGACGACCATCCTGCGCCACCTCGCGGGTAGAATTGCTGAAACGCTCCATAAAAGGAACCAGACCCGTAGAGGTCAGCGCCGAATTGTTGACCGGAGAGCCCTTCGGACGGATATGAGAGAGGTCATGTCCCACTCCGCCGCGACGCTTCATCAGCTGCACCTGCTCTTCATCTATTCGCATGATGGCACCATACGAGTCGGCATCGCCGTCGAGACCTACCACGAAACAATTCGAGAGCGAAGCCACCTGAAACTCGTTGCCGATTCCCGTCATCGGACTTCCCGCAGGGACGATGTAACGGAAATGGTCCAGCAACTCAAAAACCTCTTGCGCCGAAACGGGGTTATTATATTTTTTCTCTATCCTGGCTATTTCGTTGGCTATACGCCGGTGCATATCTTCGGGAGATTTCTCATAGATATTCCCAAAACTGTCCTTCATGGCATATTTGTTCACCCACACGCGTGCCGCCAATTCGTCACCGCCGAAATAGTCCAAAGAAGCATTGAACGCTTCATCATAAGAGTATGTTACTTTTTTCATATCAATTAGTTATATTTTGTTTTCAGTCTCATTTAGGATATCGAACGTTTGCAAAGATACAATTTTTATGGCAGAATAAAAAACTTTTTGGAAAACTTTTCCGCCCTATTTTCAGAAAAAGTTTCCTTTTTTGGAAAACTCCCAACAATTTTCCGTTCCGAAAATCCTCAAAAAAAACAGATTCATATGAGTTCGGCGACATTTCTCATTCCGTCCGTTGAGCCGATTCCCGCTTTTGTATATTTATACAGATACAGAAGCTTTGTAACGTGTTTTATAAATTATTGATTTTCAAACTGTTAAGAAGTGCTTTCCAAAAGTTGAACTTTTGGCTTGTAAAAGTTGAAGTTTTAGGCGATGAAAGTTGAACTTTTAGCGTGCAAAAGTTGAACTTTTGGAAAGCGAAAGTTCAACTGCATATTTATACGTCCTTTTCGGTATGTTTATACAGGTGTGTCATGGCGGTTACTTTCGTCGGATTCACGTTCCAAGAAACACAGGCAAACCCCGCCTTCACATTGCCGTCATTAAGCACTTGCCAGCAGCATACAAACACATCAAGGCAAACCGTTCACCATCTTGGCTGCGAAACTACTCTGCAAATTGATATTTATGGAATATCCTCCCTGGCAGTTGTCTGCCATTTGCTTTTAATGATGTGGCAGCGCCGGCACAATGCCGACGACTGCCCATCGAAACGAGAGAGATTTATAGTCGGTTCATTTCTGCTTCCGAGGCTGCTTTGCCTTTATATTTGCTCTTTTGGGGCTGGAACTGATACTGAACACTTAGGGTTATTCCCCGTCTGTCATAGCTTTGGCATTTGTTCATCAGAATCCCGTATGTATTCATGCTCCAGTCGTTGTTGCGGGTATTGAATATATCGGTAGCCGTCAGTTTTACGGCAAGGGCTTTATCTAGGAAAGTCTTTCGTATGCTCATATCCATCACAAACCACGATGCAGCGAAGCGGTTGGTGTGCATATCACCGCAACTTTGTCCTCTCATGTTTGCCGAGAGATAAAAATCTTTGGGCAAGGAAATGGAGTTCTGGCAACTATATGAGAATATGGGTTTGTTATAACTTGTATCGTCAAGCTTCATCCAAGGCTTCGACAATCCGAGAGTAACTTCGGGCCTCCAATGCCGTATAGACCGCCCCCAGATAAGATATGTGCTTAATTCTGACACATTGACATTGACGGGGTGTAGTAACATTTGGAATGTTGAAGCAGGGTAAATCTGCTTTACGAAGGCATAGGTGTCCAGACTTCTGATATAGTCCACTTGCAACATAAAGTCATTCCATTGTCCGAAGAACTGGAGATTGTGCATCTTTTCGTCTCGCAGCATAGGGTTGCCTCCCTCTATTTCGTGCTCTCCTGCATAGGTCAGACCGCCTGTCAGATGCGAATACGGTGGTTTGATGGTAGCCATTCTATAGCTTAGGCTTACCATTGAGGTTTCGTTGAAATAGTAGCCCAGTGATATGTCCGGGGTCAGGAAATTGTCGATACGGCTTACATCAGTATCTTTCTTTCCATCTACGGTGAACAGATAATCATCATACTCGTATCTTACTCCGGCGGACAAACTAAACTTTCCAAACTGCCTTGTCCATGAGGCAAAAGCCGCTAAAGAAGTCTGCTTTGCATCTGTGAGTGAAGACGGGATATAAGTCTCTACTGCCTGATTAAGCATCCGATAATCCAGCGTTGTGTGGGTATAGGAAGCTTGTGTACCCACAGAGAACTCTCCTTTGGCAAGCGGAAAGTCAAGATATACTTTACCAGCCCAAAGGTTGCTGTTCTGATTCTGGGTAGAGTTTATGCCCTGCTGCTGGGCGTTATCATAAGTAGTGGCGTTGGCCTTGTCATTGTTGGCACCCTTATAGTTCCCGTCAAAATGAAGATGATACTTGTCGGCAAATGTATTGTCATAGTAGAGGGACACAAGATTGTTTCTCATATTGCCTTCACCTGAAATCCTGCGGGAAAGTGGAGTCTCTGACTCCATCCATTCAGTCCCCGTGTTTAATGGGTCAGTGTGAGAATGCGTAAAGCGGTAGTATGCACCGAGAGACTGATTGCCTTCCGCGAAATTGAATCCGATTTTCCCCATTGCGCTATTCTCTGGGTAAGAGCTGTGGAATGTCGTTCCCGTTTCAATCGGCTTACCTTCATAAACGAGACGATTGAGTGTCGAACCCTTTATCAGGCTGTTGTCATGGTCATAGTAACCAGTGCCGAACAGTTCCCATTTCTTGGAATGATAACTGAAATCGAGCATGTCGTTCACAGACCATTTGCGGCGTACACGCGTCTCGGCTTCATTACTGACGCTAAGACCTTGTACAAAATTCCTTCGGGTCGTGATTTTAAGAACGGCATTAGTGGTGCTCTCATATTGGGCGCCAGGAGCTAATACGAGTTCTATTCTCCGAATGTTGGCAGATTGTAACTGCCGCAATTCTGTATTGTCGCGCATAGGTCTACCGTCTATATAGATTGCAGGTGTACCCTTTCCTGTTACGGAGACCATGTTGTCCTCGACGGAAAGCATTGGTAGTTGCTGAAGCACGTCAAGGGCGTTTCCTGCATTTTGCAAGTTTGACCCTGCAATGGTTGAAACGAGGGTACTGCCTACCAGTTTCGTCGCAGGCTGTTTTGACTTGACTACGATTTCCTGTAATTCATAGACTAATGAATCCATCGGCACCGTCTCTTGTGCATGGAGAGGAGTGCATACCGACAGAATCAGAACGACAAGCGATAATGACTTAGATTTCATAATTGCTAATTTTCGTTTTACTTGTTTTGTTTTTAGAGGTTCCGTTATAGGCATACACCTGAAAACGGAAATCGTTCACGTTTTAACATTATTTGCGGCTGCAAAATTACAGCGATTTGACCGTAAACGACGAATTTTCTTCCTGACATTTGTCTGACATTTGTCTGACATTTGGTTTCCTGTCCTCCACTACAAACGATTCTTTTCATCATTACCAGCACCAGTTCCTTTGTACTTGCTTCGCGTGGCATTGAAATTATAAGAGAGCGACACCCCTATGTATTGGGTATAGACGTAGGCATCCTTCGACATGGTTGTCACGGGATAGTAACCCGTCCAGCGTTCACGGAGATTGCGGAAGATGTCGTTAGCAAAGAGGGCAGCGGTCAGGTTGCCGTCAAAGAATGTCTTCTGCACACGGGCATTGATGTTGAACTCATGGGCATAGTGATTGAAGCCGTAATCGTAGCTGGTGGAATAATGCAGATAGAGCATTGCCTTCGTGGTCTTATCGATAGTAAACCAGTTGCGGAAGTTTATCTGCCATTCGGGTTTATTGCGTTTTGTGGCGAGGCCGTATGACTGGGTATCGAAGTTTTGCTGCCAGTAACTGAGTGTCAGCGTGGGACTGTAGAAACCGAACTTGGGTGAAGCCGTCAACGAGGCGTTGTAGGACTCAAATTTGTCGAAGTTACGGTTGGTCCAGATGGTAATCTCCGTTCCCTCCTGATACAGGCTGCCGAAACTTAGCCTCATATCTTTGCTGTGACTATAGCCTGCTGTGAAGTTCAGCCACGAGTAGGTAACGTTGAGGTCGAGGTTCTGCTTGATGGTAGGGCGCAACAAAGGGTTTCCACCCTCGTACTCATAGCGGTTATCGTATTGCACATTAGAATTTAGCGATTTATAGTTTGGGCGGCTGATACGTTTGTCGTAACTCAGTTGGATGCCCCATTTGTTCTTTTGCCAACCAAGGGAAAGATTGGGAAAGAGGTCGCGGTATTTGCGGCTCGGCTCGGTCTGATATTCACCGAAGGAATAATAGTCGGAATTGACCGTCTCGTAGCGCAGCCCGCCGCCGATGCTCCACTCGCCCAATTTTAATTGATATTCGGCAAAAGCGGCAATATTGCTCTCGCGGATTTCGTCATCGGAGGGTGACACAACTCGCTCAACATTCTCATATATACCGTGGCTGTTGGAGCGGGTGGCCTCACAGCCGAAACTCAGTTCACCCTTCCATATCGGATAGGTCAGTACAAGTTTTCCTGCCAACATATTGTTGCGATTCTCGTTGTGAGTGGTCACAGTGCGGTCTACTAGTTGCAGGCTATGCTCTAATGAGGTCTGGTCGACCACGCTTTTCTTCCAAATCCACGAGCCGTTGAAGTCGATGCCGAGTTTTCCTGCCTTACCCACATAGTAGATGTTGGCCTCGTGCTGAGGACGGTCGCTTACATTAAATTCAATAAATTGGTCAACCATTCCTTCGAGGGCGTTGTTTCGCGTGATGGTTTGCTGTGACTGAACCGTTCCTCCTTCATAGAGCGACCCACTAAGGTTATAAGAGAAACCGACAGAATTATCCTCATTGAATTCGTAACTGGCTCCCAACTGCCCGCCCAGCATCGTGTACCAGAAATTATTGGGTGCATATTGACGGATGCTGACATGATTGCCGTTGGCATACGTGTCGGTTGTAACGGTATTGTCCTCGGAGTGGTTGCCGTTATTGACCATCATGCTACCGAATATCTCCAGTCCACCCGTGCGATATTTCACCGTTGCATCGTCGTAGGTTGTCCACTTCTCGTTATACTTCACTTGACTGTATGCCTCCACACTTACGCCCTCGCCCTGTGGACGGATGGTTTTGATGCGGATGACGGCACCGACCTCGGCATTGTACTTGGCACCGGGCGACGTGATGATGTCCACGCTCTTGATGTCGGTCGATTTCAGTTGCTTCAATTCCCGTGCGTTCTGCACCTTCTTATTGTTGATATAGATTTCGGGCGTTCCCTTGGCGAAAACGGTATAGTTGCCGTCCTCACCCTGAACGTTGGGAAGCATAGAGAGTAAATCATCTGCTGTTCCTACATCTTTGAGTATGGAGTTCTGTACTTCAACAGTTACGCCACCTGTAGTCATCTTGTATTGTGGAACATGTCCTTTCACTGTTACGCCTTTAAATGTGTAGTTGTCCACTTGCATCCGTATGACTCCCACTTCAGGCTGGCTGCAAATCTTATAGATGGTCTTGTAACCGACGTAGGAGATGCGGGCAAGGACTTTGTCTTGTTCGTATGGAATGGCGAAGTAACCGCTTTCATTACTAACACCGCCACTAAGCAGCGTGGAGTCGGCAGGATTGAGAATTGCAATGTTTGCATATGCCAACGGCTGACCCTGTTCGTCAACGATGGTGCCCGTCAGGTGGCGGTCGGTCTTGTGGATACACTCCACATAGATTTCTCGGTCGTCGGGCTTCACGGTCATGCGGACGGGATAGAAGCCTATCATCTGCTGGATGGCATCGGGCAGTTTCTTATTCTTGATGGTGGTAGTGATGCGGAAGTCCTCCAGTTCGTTGTAGAGGAAGTTGATGACGTATTCCTTCTGCTCGTTATTCAACTGGAGCAGGGCATCGCTGAGCGACACATTATTATATATATGGCTAATGCGCTGGGCATAGGTGCCAAGTGGCATGCAAAGGATGCAAGCCATTAAGGCTAAGGTATATAGTGTGCGTCTCATCTTACAACCAGTTTTTTGTCCTCCATGCCGATGTTCACGGCTTCGAAGGTGTTCAACTTCTCCACGACGCTGGCGAGGCTGTCTTCACGCTTCCAGACGAAATGGAAACGGAGCTGGCGTGCCGCATCATTCTCAAACTCCACGCCGACGCCGTGGGCAACGGCAATAGTCGTGAGGATGGAGTCGAGCGCCACATTGTTGAAGACGTAGGAAACCTCTCCCCCTGCCCCTCTCCCAGTGGAGAGGGGAGTAGTTACACTTTTTACAGTGTCTGAAACTTGAGTGTATTCACTCCCCTCGCCTTTTGGAGAGGGGCTGGGGGTGAGGCTCCAGATAGCGGCAAAGGCAATACCCGATACCAGGAGCACGCCGATGAAGGATGCCGCTATCTTGTGGGGTGCGAGGAAAGCAAGAAAACGGGACTTACGTTCTCCTCCGTCAAGGGCATCCAGTTTTTCCGCATGGGCAGCGGCAAACTGCTCCCATTCGCTATCCACGTCAGGGGTGTCGTTCTTCACATCCTGATGCTTGAAGGCACGCTTTGCAAAGCCAAGTTGCTGCACAAGCTGGCGCATCTCGTCGTCAGCGAGTATCTGCTGCAACTGTTCGTCGGTCAGTCGCTCGGGGTGTTGGCTTCGCCTTCTTCCTCCTCGCTCGGCAGAGTTGATGCAAGCATCACTCTGCTCTCGCTCGTTCGTCAGTTCCTGCAATTCCAGAAGCCACTCTATACGTTGTTCTTCGTTCATCATATCGCTTTTAAGTTTGAATTATAATACGCTTTGATTTTCTCCATAGTCTGCTTCAGGTGGGTGTGGACGGTCTGGCGGCTGACGTTCAGCGCCTCGCCCACTTCCTGGCAGGTCATCTCTTGCAGATAGTGCAGACGGAAAATCTCCACACTTAGTGGCGGCAGGTTGTCCTGCAAGTAGCGCACCAGTTCTTCCATCTCCATCTGCTCGTCCACTGTATCATTGCTGACGAGCGTGTTGTTGTCCACCGTGAGCAAGCGTGCGAATCGTTCTTGCACCTGCTTGTGCTGCAACACATTCAGGCAGCGGTGGCGCACACTCGCCAACAGGAATGCCCGTGCATCGTCTGTTCGCACGACGGTGCTGCCACTGAGCAGACGGGCGAACACCTCGCTCACCACATCTTTGCTCTCCGCTTCGTCGAAGAGCAACGTGAGTGCCAGATGATACATCTCGGTGTAGTGTGTCTTGAACAGACTTTCAACATCTTTTCGTGTCATACACTTATAATACAGTTCAGACGAAGAAAATGTAAAGCGGAAATGCGATTTTTTTCATTCAAACTCTGTTTTTTCCTGACTTCGTCAATGCGCCACCCAAATTAAGATTTGTTGCCAGATATGTCGAAAAGTGGTTTCACTGCGAGGTGCTTCTCCGTCAAGAAGAGTGTCTTAGTGAAGTAAGTCCCGTTTTTAGGCATCCTTACCCTGATTGTCGTGATAGTTTTGGCTGCCTCAAGCACCTTATCGACACTCATCCCAATCTTGTTAATGGCAATGAGTCGCTCCAGTTCCTTATATACCTTATAGGCGATGAAGCAAATGCAGACATGTGCCTCTATCCTACGTTCTGTAAAATGAAACATCGGACGCATTTCCAGAGTTCCTTTTGAAATACGGAATGCACGTTCCACCACCCAGAGTCCATGATACTCGGCAATGACACGCTCGGCGTCAAGGTCTGTATTGGTGATGTAGCCCTTGAGTCCGTCCCACTGGCAGTCCTCTGCAATCTTCTCTTCGCTGATGACGACTTCTATGTCCTTGCTGATTTCAAGAAACTTGTTGTAGCCACGCTTGTTCACCTGACTCTTCGTGATGCGTCCGGTCTTATAGGCTTTTCTCAATCGGACAATTCCGCGGTCACGGTTGTAGGCATCCTTCTTTGCACGCTTGTCGGAATAACTGACGATAAGTCTTTCCCCATTCTCACGTTTGTAGTCGTAACAGGCTTTATCAACCTTCTCTAAAGAGAGAATCCATTGCTTCACGCTTGCGCTCTCGCTCTTGATGCGGGCTCCAAGTATGTAGTTGTAGCCAGCCTCCTGCAGCAAAGTGACATTGTTCTTGTTCATCAAGCCTGAGTCTGCCACCACAACAAAATCTTTCCCCAGATTGAAACGCTGCTTGAAGTCATCTATCATTGGTATCATGGTGAAGCCCTCATACTGGCTGCCGTTGAACAGAGAGTATGAAAGCGGGTAGCCTCCTTCTGATACAAGCAGACCGAGTATAACCTGTGACTCTGCCGTCTTTCCATCCTTTGAAAACCCCGGTTCACGCAATACGTCCGTCTGTGCTGTCTCAAAGTAGAGCGTCGTCACGTCGTAGAACATCAATCCAATCTTGCCTCCGAACAGTTTCCGGGTGTGCTCTACGCTAATCTGCTGCGCAAGCTCCATCTGGGTATTGTAGAGCTTGTCCATGTAGCGATAGATGTGGTTGAGGTCAACATCTTCATCATAATATGACTTCAGGTAATCTACTGTGGCAAGTTTGCTTCTGGGCTGCGACACCCTTGCGATTACCAAATGACGCAGAATCTCATCGGGAATCCGGTTGAAGCCGATGCTGTCATAGACTTGATCAAGCAGAAGCCGAGTACCGTTTATCAACACGTTGTCAATATTGCTAAGGAAACGCTCTGTCTCCTCGACTTCCTTTCCCTTGCGGTCATCAAAGTCAAGTTCTTGCTGACCGCCAAATGAACGTATCCATGCAGCAGCCTTATCGCATAATGAATGTATTTCCTCTTCGGATGTAGAGGAGCCAAACGATTTTATTTCTTTATACTTTCCACTCGCTTTACTGACCACTACCACACTTGTAGAGCCGGAACGATTGTGTTTCTTGCGTACATACATGGTGCAAAGGTACACGTTTTTCGCTTGCGCCACCCAAACCACCCAATAATTTTACGTAACTCGCTGATTATCATTGTGCGCTATATGATGGCGCAAAAAAGTGATGAAGTCAGGATGCGATTTTTTTCATTCAAACTCTGTTTTTTATTTCATGGTAGTCCTCTCGGGAGCATCCTGCACAATCAAAATCGGGCGAGGATACGCCGTCATAAACAAAATGACCCGCCGATTTAAGCATTGCGAAGAGGCTTGGCGGGTTATTGTGGTACAAAAGTACTGTTTTTAATTTGGAACAGCCCATTTTTTTGAAGAAAAGGTATAAAAGCAGCCAAAGAAATGTCGTTTTCTTCTTAGAATGCCACTTTCGCTACTTTTTCAATCAACTCACACCATAGGTAACTTGTCGGACGACATCATTGATATGATTGAACGCCCAATTATTTATTTGCAAACTGTTTGAATTTGAATGTATAGAAAATGTCACCTGCCGTGACAGTCAATTGAAGCGGACGTTCTTCTTCTGTATCATTTTCCTTGAAAACGACCTTTAGTATGTTTCCGTTTATTTCTGCATTGAACCAATCTGTCGTTATCGTATGATAGTCATTCGCTTCGTAGGGAGGAAAATAACGTTCTCCATTCGACTCGGCAGATGCCAGCCACGGAGATAAATAGTTCTGGCAAGAAAAGATGAACTCGCTGCCAGTTTTAGAAACATTATAAACACCATCGGTCATCTGTACCGGCACTTCTGCTTTCCATATCATCGGGTCCCAATCTCCATCAGCATCGCTACAAGAGGCGAGGGAGAAAGCAGCAAGCATCACAAAGGCGATTGCATAAAATACAGTCGCATTCCATACCTTTAATTCTTTACCCATGGTCTTTCCGCCATTTGCAAACGAGTTTGCATGATTCTCGCTTAATTGCGATTTTCTTAGAATCTTCATTGTTTTCATTTTCGTTATAATTTTGATGTTAAAATTTCACTTAACCGAAAGTCAGGACTCACCCTCTTTAGCCCTCAACATGTATGTTAGGCTGATGTTATCATCTTCATTCTGCTTAATGACTGTTATTTGAGTGTTCTGTACTTTTATTTTACTATATTATTTGACGTGTCAGAAACTTTGCATACAAAGTTATATAATTTCCGCCAATTACGGACAACTTGCCATGTGAAATAAAGCAAAGAAGCCGTTTTTACCTCATTCCTGTTCCAAAGAACCTTTAATAACCTGACAACTTTCACTCATTATCGTCTGGATATTGTCCGCTCCCTTCCCGACGGGGTAGATGGGCTGATGGATGGTCAACCGCAACGGATGCCAATGAACGAACCGTCCGTCTCGCTGCCGCGGCAACACGTTGAAAGAACCGTTAATCGTCAGTGGCACAACGGGCAACTGCAACTCGTCGGCAAGCATGAAGGCACCACGCCGGAATGGTCCCATTTTTCCGGTATGCGTACGCGCTCCTTCGGGAAAGACCACGAGCGACATGCCGTCTTTCAGTTCTTCACGCGCCTTTTCATAGCTCTCTTTGATTTTGCTCGGACCGCTCTTATCGACGAAAATGTGGTGGGCTGCCTCACATGCTTTCCCCACCAATGGGATTTTCCGGAGGCTCTGCTTCATCATCCACTTGAAGTTGCGCCCAAGAAAACCGTAAATCAGGAATATATCAAATGCCCCTTGATGATTGGCAACAAAAACGTAAGACTGTCCTTTCTCCACGTATTTGCGTCCCTCTACCTTCACCGGAAGCAGCAGAATGCGGATAGTGAATTGCGACCATAGCTTACCGGGATAATAACCCCAGAAATGTCCGTCACCCAGCGTGCAGCCTATTGTGGTCACAAGCGCTGTGAGTATCGTGCTGCAGAGAAATAACGGCAGGACGACAACCAACTGATATAAATAATATAAGTATTTCATCTTTCCCCTTTTTATTGTTTATGTAAAGTGATTACTACTATCTCGCCCGGGCAGCCGAAACGGAACGGAATCAATCCGCCAAGTCCTTTCGACACATAGATGGAACGGGCATATCCCTCATCTTCATATTCGCCTTCAAACTCGCTGTACGCCAGACTTACGGGAGAGAATCCGAACAGGCTGACCTGTCCGCCATGCGTATGACCGCTGAGGGTTAATTGCGCCCTTGACTTAGGGAGAATCTTCCTTCGCCACTCCGCCGGGTCATGGGCAAGCATGACGACAAACGCGCTGTCATTCACACCCTTAAGCGTTTTCTCGAGACTGCTCCTTTTTCCGTCCAGGTTTCTGCCGTCGTTTTCAATGCCGGCAAAGACGATTGAATCGCCACCCCGATGCACCGCACAGTGCTCATTGAGCAACAGATTCCACCCAAATTGCCGCTGCAGTCTCATGGTTTCCTGCACATTTGCCACTTCTTCGGCTGGCTCCACCTTTATATAATCAGCATAATCGTGGTTGCCCATCACTGAGAACACCCCGTCTTTGGCACGCAGGGAACTGAGCAACTGCCGATGCTCATAAATCTCCTGAGGAGCAACATTCTGAAGGTCACCGGCAAAACATATCGCATCGGCATGCTGCGCGTTGATGCTGTCAATCGCTCGGGCGAGTATCTTCTGGTTGCCACCGTTGTAACTGCCAACATGCACGTCAGAGAACAAGACGATTCTGTAGCCGTCAAAACTGTCGGGAAGTTCTTCCGAATAGAAATCAACACGCTTCACTTCAAACTGCCGGAAACCGATTGTGGAACCATAAATCACCACATAAATCACGAAAAGAGCGAACAAGAAACCTATCAGGCTCCCCCAGTTGCGCCGCTTATGTCGCCATCGGCACCACAACAGTCCGATGCCCGAACAAAGGGTGAAGACTGCTTTTGAGACGACCAATACGCCAAACAGGAACAGAAACAGATAAAGAAAAGATGCGTCGGAGGGAGTGAAGTTCTTGTCGTCGTACAAACTGATGATATAGCCAAGGAAAAACAGGCAAGGAATCCACCACAGCACACGCTTCCACCATGCCACTTTCCGGCGTTTGAAATAGTGCCAGTAGATGTATAAATCCGGCAATACCACCAGCAATACGAACATCAAAATATTTCTTGCTATCATCTCGCTACGTCTTTTACATTCTGAACTTTACTGCTTCTCCCCTGCTCTTGTCATCAAATTGCCCGTTGTCGTACAGGTGGTTGCCATTGCAAAACGTGTGCACCACTTTCCAATGGTATTCGCGTCCTGTCATCGGACTCCAGCCACACTTGCTCTGAATACATTTTTCCGTGACGGTCCACGCCTCCGGACGCACCACCACGAGGTCTGCCTTATATCCTTTACGGATAAATCCCCGCTCACTGACATCGAACAGTCGCGCCGGCTGATGACACATCAGTTGCACGAGACGCTCCATCGTCAGCACGCCCTCATCGACCAACGACAGCATCGTGACCAACGAAAACTGTATCATCGGCATGCCCGATGCAGCGCGGGCACATCCCCCTTGTTTCTCACTCAGCAGGTGCGGAGCATGGTCTGTCCCCACCGTCGCGATACGCCCGTCGCAAAGGGCGGCACGCAAAGCCGTGCGGTCGCTCCTCGACTTAATGGCGGGGTTGCACTTGATAAGACTTCCCTTGTCCGCATAGTCTTCATCGCAAAAGCACAAATGGGCTATGACGGCTTCTGCCGTGATGTTCGGATGATGCCCGAACAGCGCCAGTTCCCTTTCGGTCGTCAGGTGTGCCACGTGCAACCGCGTCCCATAACGCTGCGCCAAGGCAACCGCCTTGCTGGTGGAGTCATAACAGGCATCTGCCGAACGAATATGCTCGTGCCAACGAATGTCCGGGTCTTCGCCATGTTGCTCCTTCGCCTGCGCCATATTCCGATTGATGATATCGGTGTCTTCACAATGCGCTACAAGGGGCAACGGGGCTGACTGGAAGATTTTCTCCAACTGCTCGCGACGGTCCACAAGCATATTTCCCGTGGATGAGCCCATAAACAGCTTGATGCCTGGCACACGATGCACGTCCAACTCCGCAAAGAGAGGTGCATTGTCATTGGTCGCTCCGAAGAAGAAGGAATAGTTCACATGACTGCTTCCGGCTGCCTTGTCGAACTTGTCATTCAGCGCTTCTATCGTCGTGGTCTGCGGAACCGTATTCGGCATATCGAAGAAAGTGGTCACACCGCCGTAGGCAGCGGCACGGCTCTCACTGGAGATGTCGGCTTTCGCCGTCAGTCCGGGTTCGCGAAAATGGACATGGGTGTCAATAATGCCTGGAAGAACGAAACAACCCGCAGCATCTACAATCTCATCGTAGTTGCCACGGGGCTCACTGTTTCCTTCATATATTTCAGCAATTCTGTCGTTTTCTACGGCGACTGCTCCCCTGAAGCGCCGGTCTTCGTTGATTATTGTTGCATCAGACAATAATATTCTCATGCGCAGTCTTTACAGATTTGGCTGTTACTGATTTTTTTGTTTCCCGGTCGGGTGTGCCAACTGGTTGGGTGTCGGAGGTGCCGGTGCATTGGTCATGTGCGTGCCCTGCGATGGAGGCAGTGTCTCCATGCCGTTTTGTATGTTCTGCACACGCTCCGCCGTCTCCATATACCACTTTACGTAAGAATCGTTCTTGAACGTCGGTGTCGCCTTGCTCATCACGTCGTCAATCCATGGCGAGAACATCGGATAGGGATAATTGTTGGTCACCATCATGAACACGCCCGGTCCGAGCACGTTGTCGAAGTTTTCCACGATGAACGAGGTAATCAATTTGTCGAGTTTTTCGTTTATCTGTATATACTCTTCGTTCAGTTGCCGGCTCACCTGCTCCATGTCGCTGCCATCCATGATGGCACGGTCATGCTTGTGAACCAGTTCCATCTGCTGGTTCTGCAACTGGTCATAGCTTCTGATGAAGGTAAACAGCTTGTCGTTCAACGGCGTACCGCTCACCACTTGCTGCGTCTGGGTAATCTGGATGGTAATATCCCCGTTTTCAAGCACCAAAGGCAGCACACTCTCATCGTTGATATAGATACTTGCCATTTTCACCGAATCGACGGTGCCTGTGAACGTGAACCGCCCGTGAATGATGTCACACGAGTCAACGTTCGACAAATCCTGATTCTGCAAGACCTTCAGATACAGCATCTGACCATCAAGGTTCGACACATTTGAAGTCCCCTGAATGTTGTAGGAACCGGCACAAGATGCCAGAACCGACAGAGTGAAAAATGCATATATAACTCTATTCATAATGATGATTAGCCTTTTCGCACCGACAAAAATAATATCATTTCTCGAAGTAAAAAAATATTTTTATGCTATTTAATGATATTCTACGAACTTTTAGCGTTTTTTGTCTTTATTAAAGTTCTCTTTACTCAGTTCGCTCGATATCCGGTGAACGGTATAGATTTCCAAGATAGCTGCGACGAGAAGGGCGATAATCCACTTATTATATATATATTGTATATAGGTCGTGAGGTCGGGGAACAGCGGACGGAGATAGCCATACTGCGTCTCGACCATCAGCAAGCCTGCCACGACAAAAAGCACGTCTGCCAGGAGCATCATCCGCCGCAGACGGCGAATCACGAAACTGTCGCCATCGTAGCGCTGCTGAATCTGCATCAATGCAAACAAAAGCGCGCCGCCAAGACAGACCCAGCACACCACCTTCATCTGAAACTGGAACACATAGCACCCCACGCCTGCCACCATCAGCAAGCCGCCTAAGAGAAAAAGAAAACTCTGAAATCGATTTAATGGGTTCATCAGTTGTCGTCGGTTGTCGGTTGTTCGTCAGTACTCAAGACGTAAATATCCTCATCATCGGCTTTCATGAAATAGCGCTCACGGGCAATCTTCGAGATAGCTTTCGGACTGCTCTGCAACTCTGCCACACGAAGAGAATCCCGCTTGTAGATTTCATCATACTTGCTGATTTCCGCCTTCAAGACCTTAATCTGATAATCATACTCTATCCGCTTCACAAAACTGTTCTCATCAATGAAACCCACCAGCGCAACGCCAAGCACAATCACGATGATGTACTTGAAGCGTCCGAGGAAGTTCCATACAGAATTGAAACGGTTCGTTTTCATTATTCGCAGATGTTTAGGTGTACTTATCAGAGCGCCCGCCGGCAGTTAACCGAAACTGACCGGAAACGCTTAGCCTTTGCAAAGATAATACTTTTTTCCATTTCCACACCACAAAATCTTTTTTATTTTTTCAGACTGCACCCCGAAAAGATTGAAAAAAGTGGATGAAAAGACCAATTTTATCGATGAAATCGGCATTTTTTGCACATCAGAGCCTCAACCATCACTTGCAAAAATCACCTATATCTCCACTCAAAGACACGACTTCCTTTCATCAAATCAAGTTGATTTACTTTGTGAAAGTTCGACTATGAAAAAACAAATTCAGTGAATTTACTCATCAAATTCAGTGAATTTGGTCACCAATTTCAGTGAATTTGCTTGAAAAGAGTTTCACTTTTAGAATCTGTTCCCTCATTTTCTGACACCCTCACAGGGCACTCACAGATTCCTCTGACACACATCCAGCATCCTTTTCACACACATCCAATGCCTTCTCTCCTGCCCTGCCCTGCTGCCACCGGCGTGTTTTTTACGAATAAATTACTCGTCGAAAAATTGGGAAAACAAATTCTTTTTTCGTATATTTGCAAGCAACAAGTTTATATAAAAATGATTTAACCCGTTAAAACATATCTGACGATGAAACAAAGACAAAGATTCGAACCGTGGCACCAACTCCTTTTCTCCGCCCTTCTGCTCCTTGCGATGAGCATGACGCTGACGGCGTGCAGCAATGATGAGGATGAACAAGAAGTTTCTTTCTGGGATGAAAGTTATCCTGAGCTGATTATAGAGGAGCTTGTGGATATACCTGCGTATGTAGATACGATAGAAACAAGAACAAATGGGGCATATACGAAAATTTTATTTAGTCGGTACCATCCTTACGATGCAGATTCTTTAGATGTTGCCATTAGTTCAAATTTTAATCCTTTTCTTACAAGAATAGTTTTAGTTGAAACAGCGAAATTGGAAAAGTATAACATTCCTTTACATAGCAAAGTTTATATCACGGCATCTGTCACAAATCGACACTGGAATATAGTTGATCCAGGATTTTCAATAGATCTCCCTTTTAAGGCATATCTACACAAGATTAGGATAAGAAAATGAAATGAAATTAAATTTTATTGTTATGAAAACATTTCGGGTATGAAGTCGGGGCTCTATATCGTCCGCGCCGTGAAGGACGGCAAGACGCGACAACGGAAACTGATCAAAAAATAAAAAAGCAGATACTTGGATTCGTATATAATTCAACTTTCGCAAGTGCTAAATATCTGAAAATGAGTATCACTTCGTGATAGAAATCTCACAAATCTTTTCAAATCTTTCAAAATAGATTTGTTTGATTTGTACAGATTTGAAAGATTTCTCGCCGTAGGCGACTGAAAAACATCTGAAAATGAGTATCACTTCGTGATAGAAATCTCACAAATCTTTTCAAATCTTTCAAAATAGATTTGTTTGATTTGTACAGATTTGAAAGATTTCTCGCCACAGGCGACTGAAAAACATCTGAAAATGAGTATCACTTCGTGATAGAAATCTCACAAATCTTTTCAAATCTTTCAAAATAGATTTGTTTGATTTGTACAGATTTGAAAGATTTCTCGCCACAGGCGACTGAAAAACATCTGAAAATGAGTGTCACTCCGTGACAGAAATCACACAAATCCTTTCAAATCTTTCAAAATAGATTTGTTTGATTTGTACAGATTTGAAAGATTTCTCGCCACAGGCGACTGAGTATTAGTTATTTCGGCACTTCCGAAACTTCAATATATAATACTTTTTTTGCACCTTTGCAGACGTAGTTGCATTTTGAAGTTGAATCTACGAAGAAGAATTTAGGACGAAATCGCACACGATTCTCAATTGTTTTTCGTAATTTTGCACAAACATTCAATCATTCAATACGCATGGAATATATCGTATCAGCACGCAAATATCGCCCCATGACGTTTGACAGCGTCGTGGGACAAGAGGCTCTGACAACAACGCTGAAGAATGCCGTGAAGAGCGGAAAGCTGGCGCACGCCTACCTTTTCTGCGGACCGCGCGGCGTGGGAAAGACCACCTGCGCGCGCATCTTCGCCAAAGCTATCAACTGCAGCAATCCCACTGCAGACGGAGAGGCATGCGGAGAGTGCGAGAGCTGTCAGGCATTCAACAACGGCCGCTCGTATAACATCTTCGAACTGGATGCCGCATCAAACAACGGTGTGGACCAAATGAAGACACTGATGGAACAGACGCGCATACCTCCGCAGATAGGAAAATACAAGGTATTTATCATCGACGAGGTGCACATGCTGTCGGCTGCCGCTTTCAACTCGTTTCTCAAAACGCTGGAAGAACCGCCGTCGTACGTCATCTTCATTCTTGCCACGACCGAAAAGCACAAGATTCTACCGACGATCATCTCACGATGCCAGATATTTGACTTCGACAGAATGACCGTTCCCAATATCATCGCCCACCTCAAACAAGTGGCGGAAAAAGAAGGAATCACTTACGAAGAAGAAGCACTGGGCATCATTGCCGAGAAAGCGGACGGCGGCATGCGCGACGCTCTCTCCATCTTCGACCAAGTCGCCTCCTACAGTCAAGGCAACATCACACTCGAAAAGGTCATCGAAGACCTCAACGTACTCGAATCGGACAACCATTTCCGAATCATCGACCTGGCGTTGGAAAACAAAGTGAGCGACATCATGCTCCTGCTGAACGACATTATCAACAAAGGATTTGACCCCGGACACCTCATCAACGGACTGGCTGCACACGTGAGAAACGTCATGATGGCTAAGGATGCCGCGACACTCCCACTGCTGGAAGTTAGTCAGCAGCAGAAAGAGAAGTTCCAGCAACAGGCACAGAAATGCCCGACCAAATTCCTTTACGCTGCACTGCGGCTGCTCAACAACTGCGAAATCAACTACCGGCAAAGTTCCTCAAAACGACTACTGACAGAACTTACGCTCATCGAGGTGGCACAACTCACGCAAGAGGATGAAGACGTTCCCGGCTCGGGGCGCCGCCCTGCGAGAAGATTAAAAACCCTGTTCAAAAAACTGGCAGCAGCCGTTTCGCCAAAATCAGTCTCACAGGTGACTGAGGCGAAAAAACCTGAAACAAACGACAAACAGGCAACAACCGGACAGCTGCCCCCACAGAATGTACCTACACCGAAAAAGAAAATCAATCTCAAAGAGTCGCTCATCTCCCTGAAAAACCTGAACAAGAAAGAGGAAACAAAGGAAGAAGAGAAACTACTCATCAATCAGGACGAACAGAACAAGTTCACACAAGATGACTTAGAAAAAGCATGGTACGCCATGTGTAGCCGCATGCCGAGACAAATGACTGCCACGGCAATGCGACTGAAAAACATCGTACCGAAAATTGCCGACTACCCCAACATCGAACTCGTCATCGACAACCAGCTGCTTATCGACGAAATCACACCCATCAAAGGACGAATACAGGCAACCATGGCAAAAGACCTGCACAATGGGAGCATCAATTTCACCCTACGACTGGCAGAAATCGGCGAAACAAAAATAGCACTCACGAAGAAAGAGCAACTCGAAGATATGAAAAAAAGCTATTCGCCCATCAAGAAACTCAGCGACGCCCTGCAACTTGAAATCATCTAAACGAACCCTAAAGTTCTGAACGTAAAAACATCTCACACAAAAAATTTGCCCAATTCGATAATTTTCCTTACTTTTGCAACCCGTAACGGTCCCGTAGCTTAGCTGAATAGAGCGTCAGATTCCGGTTCTGAAGGTCTTGGGTTTGAATCCCAACGGGATCACGAAAAATTAAAAGGAGTAATGGGAATGAAAGCTCGCTTTCAGATTCTCAGAACTCCTTTTAAGATTTTGTAGGATGGCTGGCGCCAGCCTACGGGGATATGCAATCCCAACGGGATCACGAAAGGAAATGAGTTTTAGAAGATGGAAAGTTCACTTTCAAATCTTTTAAGGCTCATTTGCTTTTGTAGGATGGCTGGCGCCAGCCTACAGGGATATATAATCCCAACAGAATTCAATAAAAAATAGAAGGAGAAACATCGCAGGATTCTCGTCACCCTTATATCGGACTCACGTTAATATGAGTTCAATGAATTGCTCAAAACATAAAAGAAGTAAGGAAAAAAACTTGTTTACAATTTTATTTTGTAACTTTGGAAGAAATCGCAAACCTTTTGTAAATAAAGGCAGTTCCGAGGATTGAGAAAAATCGGGGTTACGAACTGGCAACGGTTCTCATTTCCTCATTCTGCCGTGATTTGCTTGTCAATGAACTCCCGACGCAGAGTCACCAGCCTGTTTTAATGGCTCATTGTCGTAGACAAAGGTACACAAAATATCCGAATTGTGCAAATTTTAGAGTGTTTTTTGAGGAATTACATTAGTAATTGAGAAAAAAGAATTAATTTTGCAGCAAAAATAGAAATAAGCATGTCACAAAGATTAGAAATAACGAACTTTGGTCCTGTTAGAAGAGCTTCTATCGAAATTCGCCCTGCTCTTATACTAATAGGTCAGCAAGCAAGCGGCAAAAGTACGGTTGCTAAATTAATATACTTCTTTAAATCTTTATCTGCCGAATTCTTTTCTCGCTATTATCAGTCAAGCGGGGAAGGGGTTGAAATGGCGCAAGACTTGATTATTCCCATTCGTGAAAAATTCTATGATTTCTTTGGCTCCACATACCATTTGCCTGATTTTGAAATTGTATATCATTATGATGATAATCGTTATTTGACTTTGTCTCTTACTGCAAAGAAGAAAATAAATGCGCATTTTTCTGATACTTTTTTCACAAAGAAGGATTTTCAAGAGTTGCGAGGCTATAAAAAAATGCTACTTCAACTCAAGACTGATTTAGCGAATATGGATAATGTCGCTAAGAAAGTAGCTTTGGACGAGCGCCACTTAAATTACCTCCATCAATTAGCGGATAAGATAAATGCGCTTTTTTGCAATGAACATAATGATTCTTTGTTCATTCTTGCTGGTCGTAATGCAACCATAGGCTATAGCGAGACTTTTGAGAACATGCTCCAGCAAAGCATACAGAAGAGCATTGAGGAACAAGGGCATCGAGCCTTTGAGACAAAGGAACAGACTATTGACGAGACATTGATGCTTAGTTTTATGCAGCGCGTTGTAAAAATGCGTCAGGCTTTTATCAATCTTGGTAATTTTGAAGGAATGATAACCCATGCAAATGGACGATTGAAACCTCGATTGAAATTGGCATACAAACTTATCCGCGAGGTTCTCCGTGGCCAATATTCTAATTCTGAGTTTGGAGAACGTATCGTTCATCCCGGACAAGGCTACGTGTATTTGAAAAATGCATCATCAGGACAACAGGAATCGATACGTATTCTGCAAGACGCTTTCTTGTCAATTTACCAAGGAAACAAGTTACTTCGTATCGTTGAGGAGCCTGAAGCACACCTGTTCCCCGAAGCCCAGATGTCCACGATTCAGTTACTTGTACTAATGCTTAACTGTGCTCCTTCTGGTCATCTAATATTGACAACTCACAGTCCCTATACATTAACTATCGTAAATAATCTGATTTACGCAGCCAAAGTCGGTGCACAGCATCCCGAACAAGCCAGTTCAGTCATTCAAAAAGAACTATGGCTCCCATTGGAGAAAGTATCTGCATATATACTGCAAGACGGTGAAGCCTCTGACATTATAGATGCGGATTTGGGAGAAATCAAAGCGGAACTTATTGATAGCATTTCCAATGTGATAAATCAACAGTACGACCAACTTTTGCAACTTGACGACAGCGATGGCACAGAAGATTAAAGAACAGAAGGAATGGCCGTTCTTTCAGGCATACCATGATAACGGTTACATCCTACGTCAGGATTGTAGTAAGGAGGTTTCATTGCGTGAACCAGGCGAGAACCAAACATATAAACTGCACAACAAATCTGGGAAAGAGCTTGTCGTTTATAGAATAGATGGTGGTCTTATCAACGACGAAAATGTGTTGAAATGCGACAATGGCATTTACACTGAAAATGATTGGTTGTTCCTTATTGAACTAAAAGGCGCGGACTTGAATCATGCATTAGACCAAATCAATAGCACAATAGACATTCTCCTGAAGCGGCCGAACAAGAAGGTTAAGAAGTTGAATGCGCGTATCGTCTTATCAAAAGTCAGCATCCCAAGAATATCAGCATCAAAAGAAAACAAATTGAAGCAACTCCTCCATAAATCCTACGGCGGTGGAAATTACAAGAAGCAAAGCCGTTTGCTTGAGGATACAATTTAAGATACAATTTAACTATGTGGAGGCTGACGCTGGCTATTCAGCGTCAACCTCCGGAAGTTCAATTTGGACTGGTAGTTGGAATCGAACCGCCTCCCATACAACGAATAGGTATTCCTCAATTACCAGCACCGTTTTTTAGGAGTTCAATTTTTCGGATCTAATATAGAGGTCTTTCTATTTCCTCACTTTCTCCGATGCTCCCAACTGCTTAAATTCATATTTGAGTTCGTTGCTAAGCGATGGTTGCTACAAATAGTCGTGATAGGCAGACTATAGATTTACGCAACTTAAAACGAAGGATAGCGGAAGAATCATCTTCCTTAGATTGGAGCTATCCTTCTACATATAATCTAAGCACGACTCTTTGTTAGTGCACCAATTCAAATTCTAATTAATCTTGGCTCATTCTGTATAGGATTATCCGTTACGTCTCCCAAACATCCTAACTAAAGGCCCATTATTAACAAGCATTCTTATCATCCCATTCAAATCATCTGTCGACATTTGAGGATTCAGTTTGTCATTAAAAGCCAAGACCATTGTACGCGCAGCTATTTTGACTTTTTCGCTGTTATCGCCGAATTGATTTCGGATTTGGTCTAATAATGGAACTGCAGTTTCAAGGAAATCTTGCCCGTTTAGACGCTGTTTAACTAACATCACTGGAGTATAAGCCAGCTCAAATGCTGTTTCAATTTCTTTTTCGAAATCAGATTTAATCATAGAAAATCTCTTTTATAGTTATTAAATGGTAGAGGGATTGGGTTATTCTCTCTTAGGTGCTTCACCTCTTTCCCTTCAAATAATCTTAGTGTCATAAGCTCTGGGGCTCTGTCATCAATATGATAGTTAAAGGCCTTTGTACGCTCTAAGTTCGTAAAACGTAGAAACAAATCACTAATTGACAAATCTTTTTCAGGATCAAGTATATCATCTAAATCCCACTCAAACTCGAAAAACTTTTTATACCAATTGCTTTTGTTTATGTTTTGACAATAATCATCAAATAGCGTTAATGTTACTACACCTGTAAGATTGTCTTCATAGGTGAAATTCAATTTTTCAACAAGTAGGCAATACACGAAAATTGCTTCTTCCCACGTATAATTTCCAAATGCAACATCATCCTTACATTTTATATACTCATACATGAATTCCTCATATCTTTTAGGAATATCATAGTATATAAACGACGGGATGTCGACAAGTTTCTTTTCTTGGGCATAATAATCTTTACAAACACACAATTGCGTAATCTTGTTTAAATTAAAAAAGTCGCACTGCTTGTCAAATTCATATACGGGGAATAACGTCCCATATAAGGGAAGATGATACCCTGTTAAAAAAGAACACCCTCCACAATATACTTTCTCATACATCATAAAACCGGCAAGAAAACTATTCTTCAGTTCAGCCGACCTATTATTATTGATTGCATGCAAAAAACACTCAATGAATGTCGCTCTGTCAAAAGTATTGCTTAAATCTAGGGTTAAGTTCTCATCGTTCTTTATTGCACCAACTGGAGTGAATCGTCTATATACATCTTCTTTAGTCACGACCAGTGGTTTAAGTTTTACATTCTGGAAGAACAAATCAATAGCAACATCGTCAAGATATTCGTAAACTCTGTGTAATTGGTCTTTTGTGACTAATTCGGACTGGTTACGAATATAATGACAATCGTTGAGGGCTTCTACAAGACGATATATTGTCGATGTATTGCGGTACATTGTTTAATAGTTATCGTAAACTCTCTTTGCAAGTTTATACAAACCATCACCTATTAGATATTCTATCCCCCATTCATATTCTTTAATTATCGTTGCAACAGCAATTGATACACAATATAAATTCTCTGTGCTGGGATTAGCAGAAAACTTTCGATAGCCAAGATGAATAAGCATTCTAACCACATCCTCATTTTTTCGAGAATATTTAACATCCATCATTTGGTCTGTTGTCAGCAAGGGAATAATCTCTCTTTGGATACTACTTTTGTACGATATTGCTGTCTGCAACAGAGGGGAAACTGGAGTAATAGACCGACTTACAGTAGTAAATTCTTCTTTTGTAGGGAATGTCATATCATTAAAAAAGTGTCCCTCAATGCCATTGGACTTTTGGTTGTTATGAAGCGTGGCACTGATATACCACTTCTTAAATCGGAGGTCGTGAGAATTACCTTTGTCAGCAGAGGTTGTAACCAGTCCACGCTATATGCGCGAACCGCCACA
Organism: Prevotella sp. Rep29; assembly: GCF_019551475.1. Taxonomy (NCBI): domain Bacteria; kingdom Pseudomonadati; phylum Bacteroidota; class Bacteroidia; order Bacteroidales; family Prevotellaceae; genus Prevotella; species Prevotella sp. Rep29. The sequence continues at coordinate 562,847 of NZ_CP047159.1, read as the reverse complement.
CTCTCTTGCTGACTTTGGAAGTTTCTCACATTTCCGATTACAAGAATAGCATAACGCTTCGTTGTTTCAATATGTCTTGTACTCCAAAGAATATGGTTGCAAAAATACAAATTTTCTGTGAAAATAAAGTCTGATTTACGAAAAAATGCATATAAGATACGACATTTTTGCAGTATTGAATAAAAAGGGATAGGCTTATCGCCTAATTCCCTTCTTCTGTGTTTCACTTTGTCCCAATCCGAACTGTTCCTTAAACCATAGGGCAACGGGGGTGTTGTTTATGTGCAGAAAGAGGAAACGTCTATCATCCCTTATCACTTGTGCCGTGACATTATCGGCAAGGACATTGCGCCTGTACTCATTTGAGTGAAGGCACCCGCTATAATTGATACGCTGTCCGTGCAGCAGTTTGTCGGTCTGTTCCATGTTGAAGCCATACTCCAGACATTCACGCTCCATATTGAGGAATCGTTTGAAACTTGGGAACCATCTATAAGTCTTGTCTAAGAGACGCTTCAAGTTGCTCATCGCTTGCTGGTGCTGTTCATTGGTACGGTTGAGTTCCCTTGCGTGGCTGTCCTTCATCTTTTGCATATCGGTGCGCAGTCTTTCAATCTGGCCATTCAAATCTTCAACTTCTTTATGCAGTTGGGGGTTCTCTTTCTCCAGTCTGCTCACCTTGTTGCTGCCAAGAAGAGAATTTACTCCGTTGAGTACACTGGTGGCCGTCTTCGTGGCGGAGATCTTCAGTTCTTCCGTCATAGCCTCTGTCTTGATTCGGGCAAACTGCGTTAATCATTCAAAAATGCTTTTCTATTTCAGCATTATTTCGTATATTTGCAAAAGAAAACAAAGCTATCAATAATATGGAACTTACTGAAAGATTTTTAAACTACACCAAGTTTGACACACAGTCGAGTGAAGACTCGCAGAGTGTGCCGAGTACATCCAAACAGCTTATCTTCGCCGAATATCTGAAGAAAGAATTGGAAAACGAAGGGCTTTCCGATGTGGAGATGGACGAGAAAGGTTATATCTATGCCACGCTGAAAGCCAACACGAAGAAAGAAATTCCGACCATCGGGTTCATTTCTCATTATGACACGAGCCCCGACTGCAGCGGTGCAAATATCAATGCGCGCATCGTGAAAGGCTATGACGGCGGAGATATTGAGCTGTCACCGGGCATCGTCTCTTCGCCGGAGAAGTTTCCCGAGTTGTTGCAGCACGTGGGCGAAGACCTGATTGTCACCGACGGTACGACGCTGTTGGGTGCCGACGACAAGGCGGGCATTGCCGAGATTATGCAGGCGATGTGCTGGCTACGCGACCACGACGAGATCAAACACGGCGACATCCGCATCGGCTTCAACCCCGACGAGGAAATCGGTATGGGTGCCCACCACTTCGATGTGGAGAAGTTCGGTTGCGAATGGGCTTACACTATCGACGGTGGTGACTTGGGAGAACTGGAATTTGAGAACTTCAATGCCGCCGGCGCAAAGGTTCACATCAAAGGTGTGAGCGTGCATCCGGGCTATGCCAAGGGAAAAATGGTGAATGCCGGACGGCTGGCAGCTGAGTTTATCGGTCTGCTTCCTGCCGACGAGACACCCGAGGCGACCGAAGGCTATCAGGGATTCTATCACCTGACGGGTATCAAGGCTGCGACCGAGAGTGCCACATTATCTTATATTATACGCGACCATGACCGCGAAAAGTTTGAAGATCGCAAGGCATTCATGAAGCAGTGTGTGGAGAAGATGAACGAGAAGTATGGGGAGGGAACATTCGCTGCCGACATCAACGACCAGTACTACAACATGAAGGAGAAGATCGACCCGAACATGCACGTTATCGACCTGGTGCTGAAAGCGATGCAGGAATGCGGTGTTCCACCGAAAGTCCGTCCTATCCGCGGCGGAACCGATGGGGCGCAGTTGTCGTTCAAGGGTCTTCCCTGTCCGAACATCTTTGCCGGTGGTGTGAACTTCCACGGACCGTACGAGTTTGTTTCGGTGCAAGTGATGGAGAAAGTGATGCAGGTGATTGTGAAAATCTGCGAACTGACAGCAGGCTATAACGACTAATCGATGTCAGAGATTCCCCCGTTGATTCTTGACCTTGCGCTCATCCTTGTCGTGGCAGGCATTGTCACGCTGGTGTTCAAGCGACTGAAACAGCCGTTGGTGCTGGGCTATATCGTGGCAGGATTTCTTGTCTCGCCACACATGCCTTACACCATGTCGGTGGTTGATCACTCGAGCATCCACACATGGGCGGAGATAGGAGTCATCTTTTTGCTCTTTTCATTGGGACTGGACTTTTCGTTCAAGAAGATTCTCAAGATGGGAGCATCGCCGATTATTGCCACCTGTACGATTATCTTCAGCATGATGATGCTGGGAATCATCGTGGGAAAGGCTTTCGGCTGGGGGAAGATGGACTGCATCTTCTTGGGCGGGATGCTCGCCATGTCTTCCACAACCATTATCTATAAGGCGTTCGACGACATGGGACTGCGCCAGCAACAGTTTGCGGGGCTGGTGATGAGTGTGCTCATTCTTGAAGATATTCTTGCCATTGTCATGATGGTGATGCTGGCTGCCATTGCCAGCGGAACGGGTGCTGATGGCGGTCAGATGCTCCAGAGCATTGTTAAGATAGGCTTTTTCCTCGTGCTATGGTTCGTCGTTGGAATCTTCGCCATTCCGTGGTTTCTCCGTTCGGTGCGCAAGCTGGTCAACAATGAAGTGTTGCTGGTCGTGTCGCTCGGACTTTGCTGTGCGATGGCGGTACTGTCCACACAAGTTGGCTTCAGCAGTGCCTTCGGTGCATTCATCATGGGGTCCATCCTTGCTGAAACCATTGAGGCTGAAAAGATTATCCGTCTGGTGGAGCCGGTGAAGAATCTTTTCGGCGCCATCTTCTTCGTTTCGGTAGGTATGCTGGTCGATCCGAACATCTTGGTTGAATACGCCCTCCCGATTATTGCTATCGTACTGACCATTCTTTTAGGACAAAGCATCTTCGGAACAATAGGCTTCATGCTCAGCGGTCAGACGCTCAAGTCTGCCATGCGCTGTGGATTCTCGATGGCACAGATTGGTGAGTTCTCATTCATCATCGCGTCGCTCGGTCTCTCGCTGGGTGTCATCAGCAAATTCCTCTATCCGGTGGTGGTTGCCGTTTCGGTCATCACGACCTTCCTCACCCCCTATATGATACGCCTGTCGAAACCTTGTTACACGACATTGGAACAACGGTTGCCTATCAACTGGATCAAACGTCTGAACCGCATTTCTGTCAATCAGTCAACGACAGCCACCGATCAGAACCTTTGGAAGCGACTACTGATGCAGATGCTGCGCAACACGATTATCTACAGCATCCTTTCCGCTGCCATCACAGCCATCATGCTCACATTCTTCGTTCCATTCATGGATAAGCTCCTGGGGAATCAGCTTCATTTCTGGACTGACATTATCTGTGGCTTGCTCACGATACTGCTCATTTCTCCTTTCCTGCGCGCCATTGTGATGAAGAAAAACCACAGTGAAGAGTTCAAGGCATTGTGGACAGACAATCGCCTGAACCGCCTGCCGCTTATCTTCACCATCCTCGTGCGACTTCTGATAGCATTGAGTTTCATCTTCTATATCTGCAACCGGCTGACGCAATTCTCCAACGCACTTATCATTTGTATCGGCATCGCACTGCTTGTGCTCATGATTTTGTCACGCTCGCTCAAACAGCGCAGCATCAGACTCGAAAGGATGTTCATTCAGAACTTGCGCTCACGGGATATCGAAGCACAAGTGCTCGGCAAGAAAAAGCCGCTTTATGAAGGACACCTGCTCGACCGCGACGTGCACATTGCGGAAATTGATGTGCCCGATGACTCCACATGGGTTGGGAAGACACTGGGCGAATTGCAGGTGGGACGACGTTTCGGCGTTCATGTGAGCAGCATCTTGCGTGGCAGAAGGCGCATCAATATTCCCGGCGGCGACACGGTACTCTTCCCCAACGACCGCATACAAGTCATCGGAAGCGATGATCAGCTGGCTAATTTCAACACCATCATCAACAAAGAACTGCACCAAGACGACCCGGATATCGAAAAGCGTGAAATGAAACTGCGCCAGATTATTGTCAACAGCAGTAGCCCTTTCATCGGAAAAACTTTGCAGGAGAGTGGCATCCGCGATATCTATAACTGCATGGTCGTGGGCTTAGAAGAGGGCGAGGAGAACCTGACGGCAATGAGCCCTGCACGCCGTTTCGAAAAAGGAGACATTATTTGGATTGTAGGTGAGGAAGACGACCTCAGACGGATTTCCGGATAACTTCACATCTCCATTCACCCCATATCGTTTTATTAGACTTTGTGTTCATCAATACCACTGCACGGCATTGGTAGCACCACTGCGCTTGTCATATTTCAGCGCATCGGTCAGCGTCGAAGCGTTGCAGCGGAACGTGAAGTTATAGCTCGTGTAAGGTGCAAGCACGACTGAGCATGACATATTGAAACAATGCAGGTCGCGTGAGAGCGATGCCGTTGTCATGGAGATTTTGTGGGTATCGAAGTCGTAGCCGCTGGCGAAACTGATGTTCCATCCGTCAGAAATGCGCACATTACCGCTCACGTTGAGCGTCTGAGTGAATTTATAGGGATAGCGCATCCGTTTGTAATTGAATTTGTTGATATCCATATTCTCGCGCATGGTGATACCATATCCGAAGGTGAGCGACCAAGGGATGTTGAAAATCATATATCCATCGTCGTCGGTCTCGGCTTTTCCGCCACTCTTTTTCTTAGCTCCATGCTTTCCGCGCTCCATATCCTCGTCGATATTCGATTCGATATCGGTATTAATTCCCTCGTCATTGTTTTCGTTTCTCCTATAGTCTTCCTCAGTGCTTTCTCCTCCTCCGAACCACTTGCGCAGTTTCTCCGGCGTCAATGTGAAGGAGATGTTTTGCGACATGCCTTGGAAACGTCCGAACCGTCCACGTCCCCATTCTGTGTGCGTGCCGATATAAGGTCTTCCGTTTTCATCCAAGTCGTAGGCATAGGTGGCGAAGACAGCGTTCATATTGAACGTATAGTTCTTCCACCACTTCAAGCGGAGATCCACGGAAAGGTTGCTCCACGGGCGCTCTTTGTCTGCCATGTTGTAGGACATGCGCAAGCCCAAGTTGTCGATGATGCTGATTTTCTTATATCCGGTGGAATCTTTGTCCGAGCGCACCTTCATCTCAATATTGTTTTCAAGCCCGAAAGAGATGTTTCCTGTCCTGCCGCGCCCCGGCACTCCATACAATGAACCCTCGAACGGCGAATATCTCACCAGATCGACGCTACCGTCTTCGTTCGTCCGCTGGTAGGTATCGTAATATCCGTAGCGGTCGGTACCGAAGTCGGGAGCGAAGCTGAACCCGATGGTGGGTGTAATCACGTGGCGCACTTTCTGGATTCTGTCACCGAAGATTTTGCGGCTCGGTGCATAGAAACCATACAGCTTGGTGGAAGCGGAGAAGTTGAGCGACCAGTTATACACGTTGTAGAAGCCATGGGTGGTGTCAGCTACTTCCGTCCGATTGGCATCGTCCCATGAGCGCATGACTTTGCTTGTGTACATGCGGTCGGTGAAGTCGAACGACGTATTGATGTTGATGAAGTTTGCCAGCGTGAAGTTCGCACTGATGGGAATATGGTGTCTGAAGCCGTTGCGCCAGTCTTTGATGAGATTGGCTTTCAGCAGTTTGTCTTCCTTCGTGGTGATGGAGTTGCTGAACTGTCCGTCGTAGCTGACGGCTATCCGCTCATACCACCGCTCTTTTCCCACCATCTTCTTCCGTTTGAAGGGATTGAACCGGCTGATGGAGATATTCAGGTCGGGCAGCGTCATTGATATCGTGGAGTCACGCATGTTCTGTGCAAGGTTGGCTGTGGCGCTGAGCGACAAGCCAATGCTCGAAAAGGTGGTGCTCCAACTGACGGACGATGTTCTCGTACTTTGCGTCATCGCCTGCGGATTGTACATGCTGTTCAGGTTGTTTCGCTCATAACTTGTCGTGGCGAAATTGACACTTGCCGACAGCGTGCTGAAAGGGTTAGCTTTCGGATCTTGCCTGTGACTCCACTGTATCTTGAAACTTTCCTGCCGCGCATAGTCGGGCATGCCCTTGTCTCCTGTCTTTGTGTCCTGATAGCTGGCAAAAATACTGCCGCTATATTTGTAGCGCTTGCGGTAGTTGCTGGCTACTGACACGCCCCAGGAACCCTTCGTATAGATTTCTCCAAGCAGTTTCAAGTCCCACTTGTCATTGATGGCAAAGTAGTATCCGCCGTCGCGGAGATAGAATCCCATATCACGCTCGTCGCCGTATGAGGGCATGATGAATCCGCTGCTGTACTTCTTCGAGAAGGGGAAGAAACCATAGGGAATGGCGAGTGGCAGCGGCACATCGGCTACAACCAGGTATGCCGGTCCGAAGACGACATCCTTGCCGGGACGCACCTTTGCCCGTGAGAGAGCAATATAGAAGTCGGGGTGCTCCTCGTCGCAGGTCGTATAGCGTCCGTGCTCAATGTAGAAATTGCCCTCAGCATCGCGTTTCGAGCGTTCGCTGAACAGGAATCCGTCTTCCTGCGCTGTATAGACGTTGTTGATAAAACCCTTTTTTGTCTTGAAGTTGAAGGCAATGGTGTCGCTTTCGTACTGATCCTGACCCATTTTGAAGTTCGGACGACCCTTTACTCCCTTGTCAGCCAGCGAGTCGGGCGTTCCGACAGCATGTACCAGATTGCTGTCCAGACGAATATAAATGCGGTCGGAATTGAGCGTCATATTCTCATAATCCACCTGCGATGAGCCGTACAGATAGGCTGTCCTACTCATTGCATCATACACTAGTGAATCGTTTGCTGTATATTGCACGGGCGCATCAATGCCACTCGACTTCGCACGGTTGAGCGAGTCGAGATGAATGGAGTCGTCCACAGCCTTGTTATGGCGATAGATTGCCAGTTCGAGCGAATCCATCTTCGTCGTATCCACCACATTCTTGTTCAGCGAATCGGTCTCGGGGATGGTGTCGCGCTGCGGCATACCCATCGCTGCAGCCATTCTGCGCGGGGGCGTAGCCGTGCCTGCCATCACGAAAATGATGGCTGCCAGCAGGAAGAATATGACGAGTTTCGTTCGCATATAGAGGTGCAAAGTTACGGAATAATCATCGAATAACGTTGTTATTATACTTATTTTAACATGTTATCCATCAATCTGACGTATCAATCTGACGCGGCTATGAAAACGGAAATCCCCCACGACACTCAAAAAGGGAGTGCGTGGGGGAAGCTCGAATGATATGTTTTATTTGGTCCTTTAGTCCTATGCCACGACGTGCAGAAAATGTTTTGATTGTTTGTTCACCACCCTACTGCCTGGATGCCAGTTCTTCAAGGATTTTCCAAACGTTGAGGAGACCGCGGGGAACATGGAAACAGCCTTTCCACTTGCCACCCTTCAGTGGGAGAAGCACTTCGCCTTGGCGATTGAGGTAACCATACCACTCGGGGTATTCGGAATCGCGGAAGTGAGACCATGTGTAGTCGTGAACACGCTGGAACCACTCAAGACAACGCTCGTCACCGGTCAGCTGATAGCCCTTGATGAGAGAGATGAGGGTTTCGAGATGCACCCACCAGAGTTTCTGATCCCATTCGAGCTCGTGACGAGGATAGCCGAGACGGTCCATAAAGTAGAATATACCACCATACTGCTTGTCCCATCCATACTCAACTTCTTGCAGACAGATGTCCACCGCCTTCCGGATGAGTTCGGGACGCTCCAGACGCTTACCGAGGTCCATGACAAACCACATGGCTTCGATGGCATGACCAGGATTAAGCTTCCGACCGTCGAAGCAGTCAACAAGATTGCCGTCATTGCCCAACGCTTCAACAATAAGACCGAGCTCAGGACGATAGAACACATCCATGACTTCGTGGAGGCAATCGCCGATGGCTTTCTGCAGGAAATCAGGTGCAATGAGCGATTCCACCTCGAGGGCGACATTGCAGAGAATCATGGGGAGGTCGAAAGTCTTGAGGGAGCGGGAACCTGCAACGGCTTTGTTCCATTGCCCCTTGGGATTGTCTATCTTGGAAAGGACGATGTCGAAAGTGCGGCGGGCGATAGCTGCGTAATCGGCTGAGAGCGCTGTCGTATCAACAGTTTCGCCATCAGCCGGACACTTGATGGCTGTCAGCCCATTTCCGGCAGCGGTGGCGAGAGCGATGGAAAGCTGACCGAAAGCGATGGTTGCAAAGGTGTAGGAGAATATGTTATAGGGCTCCACGAGGGGACGTCCTTCGCGGTCGAGGGCGAAGTACCAGTTGAACTTGCCGTCGTGTCCATGCTTTTTCAGAAACTCGGCACCCTGAATGGCTGCGTCGAGCCACTCTTGACGCTGCTCTACGACGTTGTAGAGTTTGGCGAACATCCACACCTCACGCCCTTGCAGCCAGATGAACTTGTCCGTGTCATAAACACTTCCGTCACGATTAAGACAGGTGAAGTAGCCGCCGAAATCATGGTCTTGGCTCTTGTCAAGCCAGAAAGGAACAACGCGGTCGAGAAGTTCTGTGCGGTATTGCTCCGCCAATTGTTTGAAATCAGTCATTTCTTTATTCATAATCTTCATTTTTTATTTAGTTCTATCTATTCAACGTCTTCCACGTCAGTCCCGACTGCTCTTTCTGCTGTGGCATGAAGATGCTGAGGAGAAGGGCGACAAGGACACTGACGAGTATAGAGACAAAGCCGAAAAGGAGGAAGTTTGCCTGGGTATAGAAGTTCATATAGAAGACGGTGGCGGTGCCGCAGAGAAAACCGATGAGGGCAGCGCGCGAGCCGATGCGAGGAAAGAAGATGCCCATCAGGAACAGACCGCCTATGCCGCCACTGAGGAGACCAAGAATCGTGTTGAAGTAGTCGAGAAGTGACTGTATGTCAACTGTTGCCATGAGACAGGCAATGCCCATGCCGAGAAGACCGGCACAGACACCTGCGATGCGGGCGGTGCGGACATCACTGGTTGAACCTTTTTTCCATTTCGACCAGAGGTCCACAGTGAAGGCGGTGGAAATAGAGTTGATATTGGAACCGATGGTTGACATCGTGGCAGCAAAAACGGCGGCAATCAGGAGTCCGGCAACCCCGGAAGGCAGCTGTGATATCATGAAAAAGGGGAAGATGGCATCGCTCTTGTCCATCGTGATATCCAACGCTGCGGGATGTGTCTTGAAGAAGGTGTAGAGCCCTGTTCCGATGGTGAAAAAGACAATGGTGACGATGACAGACATCAGTCCATTGGTCAGGATGCCGCGGGCTGCGCTCTTCTCGTTGGAGGTGGTGAGATAGCGCTGGATGACGGTCTGGTCACTGGTGTAGGAGATGAGGTTATTCGCCAAGCCTCCGAGAATGACCACCCACCATGTGGCATTGACGAAATCGAAAGGTTCCTCGGTGTTAAAGAGGAAGAGGCGGAACTTGTCATGGTCGGTAGCTATCTGCCAGAAGTCGCCGGCTCCGTTGTCACCTGTATTGACGATGAGATAGACGGCTGCGAGAACGGCTCCTCCCACAAGGATGATGCCCTGAATGACATCGCCCCAAATGACAGCCTCCACACCACCCATGCTGCAATAGAGAATGGTAATCAGTGCCATGAGCGCTATACACATATAGATATTGATGCCGGTGACGGCGGTCATTGCCAGTGACGGCAGGAAAAGGACGAGAGCCGTGCGGGCTATCATGAAAACAATGAAGAGGATGGATGCCATGACGCGCGTAGCACTATTGAAGCGGCGCTCCAAATATTCGTATGCTGTCGTGACGTTCAAGCGACGGAAGAAAGGGAGATAGTATCTGATGACGGGAAGTGAAACGAGCAGGATGCAAATCTGCATGGGATAGTAGGTCCAGTCGGTGGCGTAGGCTTTGGCGGGGATGCTCATATAGGTAATCGCAGACAGCATCGTGGCAAAGATGCTGATACCTGCAGCCCACCAAGGAATGCGACCGCCGCCTTTGAAAAAATCGTCACTGGAGTTGCTGGCGCGGCGCATAAAATAGAAGCCGAGATAGACCATGGCAAGGAGATAGAGGATGAGGACGGTCCAGTTGAGCCAGCCGAAATGGGCGTCGTAGCTGACATCGACACGGGTGACGTCTGAGGAACGGACACCCGGTTTTTCTTCGCCGCCGATAACGAGGGCGGAGAAGGAACCTGCCCGGGAACCGACAGGTATGACACCTGCGCCAGCACGGGCAAGAAGAGGACTGTCTGCAATCTCTGTCCAAGAGTCGGTAATGGTATGATAGACGAGTATGCTACGACGGAACTTGTACCATGCAGGGGATTGGGTCATGTAATTGTGTGCCTCTTCACGCAAATCTACGAGGCGCTCTGCCGTCTGACTGGCGGTATCAGCAAGGAGGGCATTGCGCTGGAGGGCACTTTCAAAAACGCCTTTGTCCACACCGCCGAAAAAGAGGATGTGGGCTGCACCTGACGGGACAGCGGCGGCACCCACCAAGGCTGATTTTTTCATAGGACTCGTGGCACACCAATTCTTTTTGCGTGCATCATAACAGATGCCACCGGTGGCGACCTTCTGAGTACGCGGATCATAGCCTCCAAATAGGTAAAAGTTGCTGCCGACGGCACCTTTCTGCACGGCAGCGGTGGGCTGCACGCGGGCAGGACCTGGCAGACGGGGCAATTCCTCCCACCCGGCACCTCTTTGTGAATCAAACCAGGAAGCGGGTAAGGGCCATTTCAAGCGGAAAGCCTTATGGTTGGGAACGCCATCGTGCTGACCTCCAGCCACATAGATGTAACCATCGCCAAAGGCGGCGGCGAAATTGTCGAGAGACACGGGAAGGGGCGGCAGGGAACGACTGATGAACTTGCTGTTCTTATCAAACGCCAAAAGGGCTGCAAAACGCTCACTATGACGACCGTCAGTCGTGCCTCCTAAGCAGACGATTCCTTCCGGTGTCGTGACGCTGGCACCATAGGCTAATGCAGCAGGCAGCGAGCCGATGTGCTTCCATGTCGGAGAGTTGCTTCCGGAGGTTGCCACTTCGGATGTAGCAGTGCCATGCGAAGAGACTTCATCGAGCGCAATAGCATAGATGTCTGCATAGAAAACCTTCTGTCCGCCTTCAGCAGCCGGAACGCCGGGGAAATTGCAACCGCCAGCCACCAATATGCTGTGCGAGGTGGTCGCAGCATTCTTGGGCACGGTTCCTACAAAAGCACCACTTACTCCCTGTCCGCCAAAAGCAGACAGCGGGCTCGCAGGAGTAAACGTGACGGTGTTGAAACGGCGGGAGGGAATATCGTCGCCGGCGAGCAGACACAAGGGAATCAGTGCTGCCAACAGGAAAAGGAGGAATCGTTTCTTCATCTACACCTTCCGCTACTTATTGCAATGGTTGAAGAAGTCGATAGCCTCGAGTTCCTTGCGGAGCTGAGCCTCTTCTTCAGGGGTGATATTCTGGAATGGGGTGCGATTGGGACCAAGGTCGAGTCCTATCAGCTTCATGATACGCTTGCCCCCCACGATGTTGCCTCGGAAGTGGCAGATGACGTCGATGACGTCCTGGGCGTAGTTCTGAAGGGCGCGGGCTTTCTCCAGGTTGCCCTCCTCCCATGCTTTGAGAATGCCGGTGAGGCAGCGTCCGTTGTAGTTCGTTGTGCCACCGATGCCGCCTTGTGCGCCGCCCATAGCCAGACAGGGCAGAATGGTTTCGTCCTGACCGTGGAGCATGTCGAACTTGCCGTCCTTATAGCGACGGCAACGATTGTACTCGTAGAGGCTCTCGAAGGTGTATTTGATACCTGCAAAATTGGGGATGCGACCATCTACCGCCTGAAGGAAGTCGTACATGGAAAGGAAAGCGCCGTTGAAGGCTGGGATGTGGTAGAAATAAAAAGGCAGGCTGGGAGCGCCACAGGCAATCTCCTCGCAGTATTTCACCAGTTCCTCGATGCGTCCCACCTTGGGGAAGGGAGGCGCCATCGCACCGATACCGAAGGCTCCTATCGCCTGAGCATGCTCAGCCAGTCGCCGGGAAGAACGGACACAGGTGCTGCCCACGTGGACGATGACCTTGAAGTCGGTGAAATCTTTAGTGGCATCCATCCATGCTTCGGCTATCTGTATACGCTCTTCCTCTGTAAGCATGTAGCCTTCGCCACTGGAGCCATTGATGAATACGCCTTTCAAACCATTGCGCTGCAACATGGCAGCATATTCGGGAATGACGGTAAGATTGATGCTGCCATCGGCAAGCATCGGGGTAAAGGGGGCGTCGATGAGACCTTTAATTTTCTCCATGTTTATCCTTTCTGTGAAATTTGTTTTACTTTTTACCTGTTCATGTATAGGTGCAAAGGTATGAATCTTTCTTGTATTTGCCAACAAATTTACGGATTTTATTTGCCCATTTCCGACGAGGCGAACAAGAAAGCGGTTTTGTATATTTATGCAGGGGATGCGGTTCGGATGGACGTTTTGCAAACACCTGTGTTTCAGTGCGTTAAATATGCGTTTCCAAAAGTTCAACTTTTAGCTTGCAAAAGTTGAACTTTTAGGCGGTGAAAGTTGAACTTTCAAGACGCAAAACTTCAACTTTTGGAAAGTGAAAGTTCAACTGCATATTTATACGCCCTTTTCTGTATGTTTATGCAAGCATAAAGGAGCCCCACCCTAACCCTCCCCGAAATGGGGAGGGAACGCCTGACGGTAAGCAAAACAAACGCTAATCACAATCATCCCACCACGAAAAGATGACGCTTTCGCCGATTCAATCGCTGAAGCTTACTTCACTATTTTCCGGCGAAATCAAGAAAAAACAAAACCTAAAAGCATCGCTTTTTTTACTTTCAAAAAGAAAATAATTATCTCTGCAACAGCAAATTACGTAATATAGGTTTTAACCTACTTATCATAAAAGGCGGTATAAACTTTATTAAGGACTGTGTGCTTATTTAATTATTTTAGTTAATAATAATTAAGGACTTCATAAATCTTAGTTATTATTCATATCTTTGTATATATGGACGTAAAAAAGATTATAAGGGAAAAGGGGTTTACTATTGCCCAAATAGCAAAAAAAATGGGGGTTACAGATATGAGCCTCTATCAGACATTGGACGGAACGCCAAATCCGACAGTTAAGACTTTGCAGCGTATAGCAGAAGTTATTGGTTGTAATGTAGGTGACTTCTTCTTAGATGAGTTAGAAAATAGTTCCTTTAAAAATGGGACTCTAACTATCAATGGAAAAGAATATGACGTACTTTTAAAAGAAAGGAAGTAAAATATGAAAAAAGATTTTTTTGAGAAAATAAATAAACCTACCCCAAATGGTGGTTTGTATGCTGTAGTGTTTTTTAAAGATAAGAATCATAACCCTTGCACTAAAGAAGAAGCTATTCATTATGAGATTATAGAATACAATGAATTTGATGTGCCAATTTTCAGAACTTATGCTTAATTTTTAATTAGTTTTCTAAGATAAGCATATCTATTAGGAAATACTTCTGACAAAAATTTTCTTTGAACACAAAATAATTTACAAGATTCTGCAAAATCTTCGGATTCGCTATTTAGTTTTAACCTACTTATCATAAAAGGCGGTATAAACAATATCGTAAAATAAAATAAGGAGTGCTTAACACTCCTTAGAAAGATGGGTAGGATTCGAACCTCCGATATACCGCTCTGTTTAAAGAGAAGCCCCGCTTCCAGTGCGACCATCATCTTTAACTACAAAGATATGAAAAATATTATATAAACATTAAAAAAAGGAGAAAAATTATGTATTACGTATCAAAAAGAATGGAAATTGCTGGGAGCCATAGTCTCTCCCTCTCCTACCCGAGTAAGTGTGAAAATTTGCACGGGCAGTTTTAACCTACTTGTCATAAAATGTTTAAACTCAAATTGAACAAATATACAGAAAAGAAGAACTCATAGAAGAAATAGTTAGAATTTTGAAGAATAAGAGAACAGGGGACTCTGTTTTAACCTATCATAAAGGTATTATAAACCAGAAAAAGGACGGCAAATCCCGTCCGTCTTGCGCCGGCGCAAGGTTATTCCCAACAATCGAGTTTATCTTCCAATTCAGGTATCTGACTGCGATGGAATACGGGCTCTTTGATGCCCTTCCGCTTCTGCTGGCGATAGTCTTCCAACAGACGATACACATATTTGCCTAAGAGGACGATGGCAAGGAGGTTGCATGCCGTCAGAAGTGCCAGAAAGAAATCGACAATGTTCCATGCCAAGTCAAAGCTGGCGAGGGCGCCGAACATCACCGTCACGCCACCGGAGAAAAGTCGGAAAAGTGTCATGACCTTAGGACTGGACGTAATGAAGCGGATATTTACCTCACCATAATAGTAGTTGCCGATGATGCTGGAATAAGCAAAGAAAAAGATGGCTATTGCCACAAAGAATGGTCCGAAGCTACCCACTTCAGCCTGAAGCGACGACTGCGTCAGCGCAATGCCGTTCAACTCGGTCGTCTGATAGATGCCGCTGATAAGGATAATGAACGCCGTGCATGAGCACACTAACAGCGTATCGGTAAAGACGCCGAGTGCCTGAATGAGTCCCTGTTTCACAGGATGGGTCGTCGTTGCCGTAGCCGCAACGTTAGGCACGCTGCCTTCTCCTGCCTCGTTGGAAAAGAGTCCGCGCCTTATGCCTATCATGATTACAGCCCCTATGCTGCCGCCCGCCACCTGTTCGAACCCGAAGGCATTCAAGACGATGAGTTTCAGCACATTCGGAACCTGGTCGATATTGATGATGATAATCACCAACGCAAGTAACACATAGCCGACTGCCATGATTGGCACTAAGATGGAGCTGACAAAGGCTATTCGCTGAATACCGCCAAAAATAATCAGCAGCGTCATAAGCGTCAAGGCTATTCCCACCCACAGAGGCGACCATCCAAATGCCTCTTCCATGGCGCCACAGATGGTGTTTGCCTGAATGGAAATACTGGCAAACCCAAATTGAATCGCAATGAGTACGGCAAACAATATTGCCATCCAACGCAGACGCAGCCCGCGCTGGATGTAATAGGCTGGTCCGCCGATGAACGAATCTTTGTGCTTCTGCTTAAAGAGCTGTGCCAGTGTTGATTCCACGAAGGCACTGGCTGCACCAATGAGTGCGATAACCCACATCCAAAATATCGCTCCAGGGCCTCCGACTGCGATGGCAGTAGCGACACCTGCGAGATTGCCTGTACCTACACGAGTTGCCACGCTGACGGCAAATGCCTGAAAGGAGGAAATGTGCTTCACTCCTTTTGTCGTGCTGACAACCGACTCGGTGAGCAGTCGGAACATCTCGCCCACCATACGGAATTGCACGAAGCGCGTGCGCCAGGTAAACCATAGTCCGCACCCGACAAGCGCCCATATCAGCGCATAGCTCCATATCACGTCATTTGCTGCTGTAATCCATTCGTTCATATTGCAAAAATAAGTTGTTTCTTGTAGTTAAGCAAAGAGTTGTTTCCAGTGGCGGAAGCGCCGGAGCCCTTCCTCTCCGAACTTGGCGAGGCTGCGCTCTGCCTGACCGATGGTCTTCTCCTGCTCGAGACGTGTCTTGGAGAAGAACTTGTCGGCATAGCAGATGAGTTGTTCTTCGAGGGTTTCGGGCAGATAGTCCTGTTGTGGCAATGGCAGGTTTTGCGAAACGATGTCCTGACGCGACAGTCCTGCTCCCGTGTGGCGCTCACAGACCCGTGCGTGGCGTTCCAGTCCCTCGCTGCGCAACATGGCTGCGCCAAGTATTCCGTGACGGATATAGGGCTCGGTGCCGAAACATTCGATTCCGGGCGCGTCGCAACGGATGATGCCGATATCATGGAGCATGGCTGCCTCCTCTACGAACTGACGGTCGAGCGCCATTTCTGGGTGGGCATCAACTATTCGGAGAGCCTTTTGTGCGACAGCGCGTGAATGAACAAGGAGGATGCGCTTGAGTGCGCTATCCTCCTTGCCGTAAAGTTTCTCAATTATATGAATATAATCTACGTTCATGCTTCTTCGTGCGGACGTTCGATGTAAGCAATTACTTCGCCTTTCTGAACGTGTGCGCCGCGCTTAGCCTTAATTTCCACGAGTTTGCCTCCGAGCGCTGCGGGAACGGGCATAATCTCGCTCCACGGTGTCTGGATATAGCAGAAAGGTTCGCCCTCCTTATATTCCTTACCGATGAACGGCTCTACGGTTGGCTCCTGTTCGCCGTCGCCATTGAATTCCCAGTAGATTTGTCCCTTGACGGGCGATACGATAGCGTCTGCCTTGGCGTGCTTGAATTCGGAGATTTGCTCCGGCGTCAGCGTGTTGCCCAGTTTTGCGTCCTTTGCTTTCTGCAGGTCTTCGAGGAAGTTTTTCTTCGCCTGTCCGCTCTTGTAGTTGCGATACTGCTCGGGGTGCATAGCGAGTTCGTAGAGTTCCTCGTCGTCCTTTCCGTAATCCCATCCGTTCTCGTCCATTTCCTTGCGGAAGTCGTCGAGTGCGTTCGGAATGAGTGTACGCGGGTCTGCATCGGTAAATTCGCGTCCCTGCTTAGCTGCAAGGTCTTTGAGTTCCTGGTCGATTTCGCCCGGTATGCGTCCGCTCTTGCCGAGAATCATTCCCCACATCGAGTCGTCCATCATGACGAAGCGTCCCTTGCCTTGTGCCATGGTGAGCAGGTTCATGAGGGCGATGTTCTTCACATACTGGCTGAACGGTGTCACGAGTGGTGGATAACCTACGCGCGGCCATACGTATTCAACCTCATTGAACAGCTTCACGAGCATGTCGTCGGTAGAGAGTTCGGGCTCGCCTTTTGCTTTCAGCGTATTGTTGATCACCTTGTGGATACCTGCAAGGTCTGCCATCATCGAGCCCATCATGCCGCCGGGAAGTCCCGAGCCGAGCAGGAGCGAGCTCATGTGCTTGTTGCCTGGGTTGATGAAGTAGCCGAGCCAGTCGTCGATGAACTCCTGGGTCAGTGAGCGCGCCTTCATGTAGGCGTTCATATTGATTTCCTTCACTTCGAAACCTTCGTTCTTCAACATGCTCTGCACGGAGATGATGTCTGGGTGAACTTTACCCCAAGACAGCGGTTCGATAGCGGTATCGATTACGTCGGCACCGTTGTTGCAGACTTCCAGGATGGATGCCATTGACAGACCGGGACCAGAGTGACCGTGATACTGGATGATGATATCGGGATGCTTGTCCTTGATGGCTTTGGTCAGTTTTCCGAGCAATGCGGGCTGTCCGATACCTGCCATGTCCTTCAGACAGATTTCCTCAGCACCTGCCTCGATGCACTGTTCAGCGATGTTGCTGTAATACTCTACCGTGTGAATTGGCGAAGTGGTGATACAGAGTGTTGCCTGCGGGGTCATGCCGGCAGCCTTTGCCCATTTCACGGAAGGAATGATATTGCGGACATCGTTCAAGCCGCAGAAGATACGAGGGATGTCCACGCCCTGTGCGTGCTTCACCTTGTACTGCAACTCACGCACATCGTCGGGAACGGGATACATACGCAATGCGTTCAAGCCGCGGTCAAGCATGTGGGTTTTGATGCCCACTTCGTTGAACGGCTTACAGAATGCGCGCACTGCGTCATTAGGGTTCTCACCGGCAAGAAGATTTACCTGCTCGAATGCACCACCGTTTGTCTCCACGCGGTCGAACACTCCCATATCAATGATTACCGGAGCGATACGCTCCAACTGGTCTTTCAGCGGCTGAAACTTGCCGGAAGACTGCCACATGTCTCGATAAACGAGACTGAACTGAATTTTCTTTTTCATTTATTTGTTTTTCTATAAGTTTATTTTTATGGTGCAAAAGTATAGAAAAAAAAACAATTATCACATCATTCTCCTGTTTTTTTTCACAAAAACATCAAAACTTCCTTTTTTTGGCGGATATTTGTAAGCTTATTTGCCGATTTTGCTTTCAGATATTGATTTGTTTGGGGAAAACGGATAAGGGAGTGTGGGATGGAATGGGATAAAAAATACTGCAACGAACAATTTTAGGAAATCGTTCGTTGCAGTATTGGAAATTGTTTTACCGGTTGCTTATTTGAAGACTACTTTTTTGCCGTTGACGATATAGATGCCTTTTTGTGGTGTCTGTACTCGCCGTCCCTGCAGGTCGTAGATGATATTGTCTTTTACGGCTGGTTTGACGGGAATGTCCCTGATGGCTGTTGTGGATTCTTTTTTCAGATAGAATGTCACGTAGTCTGCTCTGAATTGTATCTGCGCGCTTGTTGTTCCTTGCAGTGTGAACTGTGTTGTTGTGAGGTCCATGTATTCTGGTGTGGGGTAGGCTTCTTGCGGCCATGTCCAGCTGATGCCTCCATCGGCTACGAGTGTTGCCGATGCGTTGTGGCTGTATGGGTATGCCAAGCGTACGTACACGAGGCTGTATCCATCTTTGACGTTTACGGTAAAGGTACGGTTGTTGGCATAGAAATAGACGGCATTGCTTGCTGCCACGGCTGTGCCTGCTCCTCCGTTGAACCAGAAGTTGTAGCGGCTGGTTCCTGTGAGTGACACTACGCTATCGTTTGATATCCATGTTTTGAGGTATTTGGCGTATGTGCTGTCATCGTATGGATCGGAGAAGGTTCCGTCTGCGAGTGTGTAGGTGACGTAGGTATCGCCTCCGCCGGAACCACCTCCACTGCTTTCAGTCTCGTAGGTGACGGTCATATATCCGTCGTAGATCCAGACTGTTCCTGCAGTTCCGCTGACGGTAAAGGTGGTTGATGTGGCATTGACATTGTTGACGGTGAGTGTGGAGGCGTAGGCACCGCTGGGCACGGTTAGTGTGCTTCCGTCTTCTGCTGTAATAAGTCCTTCACCGTCGTATCCGTAGGGTTGGCTGATGGTGTAGCTTTTGATTTTTCCTTCTGCGGCAGTGATGGTGTAGGTTCCTTCTTCGAGAATGTACCATTTGTTGGTATTATCGTAGAAGCTAGTTCCAGATGTTCCGATAATGGTTATGTTGCCGTCACTGCTGGTCCATGTTTTGTAATAGACGGAGTTGTCGGGCATGGTGGTGGGGGTGGAGAAGGTGCCTCCTGTTGCAAAGTTGACTGTGGTTGTGGTGGTTTCTCCGCTGCCTCCTCCGCCTGTATTGTTTACGTCGACGGTTGTGACGAAATAGTCATAAGATACAGCCATATATGGGTCGTCGCCTGTTGCACTGATTCGGAATGTGGTTGTTGTGTTGTTGATTGTTTTTTCGATGTTGAAGCTTGACCATGTTCCTGTTGTGATTTGTGTGGCTGCATTGCTTGCATCGTAAAAAACAACTTCGGATGATGTGTCGCCGCTTTTCCCTCCCCGCGGGTTGTTGATGGCATAGGAAACGATGTTGTTTCCTTCGGTGACTGTCATGGTGTATGTGGCTTCATAGAGGCATACTCTGGATGTACCTATTGGATAGAATGAGTATTCGGAGCTGCCTTCGATTTTGAGGACGCCGTCGTTGCTGGTCCATGTTTTGTACCAACTGTCGGTTGGATTGCTGAATGTTCCGTCTGATGGGAACTTGTATCCCACTTGTGTTGCCATGGCGCTTTGTGTAAACAAGGCGACGAGCAGGGTTAATAGTACATAAAACTTTTTCATAAGTTGATTGTTTTTAATGGTTAGTATTAATGGTTAGTATAGTTTTTTAGTCGCGATGGGCTTTGTCGAAGGTTTTGAATTCTTCGACTGTAGGGATTCGTCCTTCGCCGATGAGCATCGTACGCAGATAGATGGCATAGCGCGATGGAGCATTGAATGTCACGTCGCCTTCTGTGTCGCGCATGATGGAATTGGATGTTGCCCGGTAGTATCCTGCGCGGTAGTAATGGGCTCCTTCGTAGAACCCGAGGTCTTCGGTGGCGTAATCGGGGTCATCGATGAATGCTTCCCATGGCAGGTCAGCATTTCGCGTAGCGTATCCTGCTATGTTGTAATACCAATATTTAGGCCAGTAGAAGCTGCTGACCAAACGGCGGTAGGAAGCAGACACTGATGCGTGTGCATCATCGTTATATGCATATTCGTCGGCTAGTTTGGCAAAGGCGTGTCCTACGGTTTCGTGCTGGATGACGTTTTTGAATTTCTGCCCGTCGATGCCGTCGGCATGGAGTGCTGTGTAGGCATAGGATATCAACTGATTGTAGTCGGAGGTTTCTCCTGCATGCCATGGGTAGTAGGTTACTCCCCCATATTCGTGTGAATTGATGACAATGCTTGCCAGGGTGTTCATTGGATCATAATCTGGCAGTTTCATGACATATTGTTTTGCCTTTTGTGTCATGATGGAGCCTGACGGTGTTCCGTTCACTCCGTTGTCATAGACCATGCATCCCATGGCACTTTGTCCGTCAAGTGCGGAGTTCATTGACACGGCTGTGATATAATACACATTGAAGTATTCTTGCAATGCTTTCATGGGCTGTGACAGGAACAGATAGCTGGCTGCTTTTCGCATAGCCTCATCATAGGAACCGTCAATTATGCTTTGTACGGTATATCCGTCGCCAAGCATTACGATGTTGATGCCTTCTCCCTTGGTGGCTTTTTGTATTTCGACTATCTTTCCGTCGTATTCTGCCCGGAGGTCAATGCCTTCAATAACTCCAGTATCCAAGCCGTCGTCTTTTTCGTTACAAGCGGCAACGACTATGAGTAACAACAGGAGTTTCCATATTTGTCTTAAAACATTATTTTTCATGATGTCTCTATAGTTTTGATTGTGATTCTTCAGTCATTTCGCTATGGTGTGACAGAGGGTTTTGAGATGTTGGTTCTCTCCCATTCTTGCTGTTCTTCTTCCGACAGTCCTTCGGGACGGAATTTCAAGTACATTGAGACGTAGGAGCCTTCTGTGCTCTCAGCTGTTGTCTGGAATGCGCCCAGTGTGATGAGAATACGATCGGTCGATGGATAGTAGCGTCCGTAGCCCCTGTAGGTTCCTGATCCGTTGAAGATATTCATCGAAGTAATGTTGATGGGATAGTCATCGCCCCATGGATTGAAAGAAAGATAACTGTCGTTTGTCATGTAGGTGAGATAGAGGAAATGTCCGTAATCGGCATAGTAGATGTATGGCTCGAAGCCATAGGCGGATACTGTCACATAGTTTTCGGAGTCAATGGATATTCGCAATCCCAGACCTGAGCGGCAGAAGTTCTGGATGACATAATTGCCTTGCTCCAGCTCGTACACGTCTTCTCCCCACCACCCGAGTTTGTTCGTGGTATAGCCGCTCACGTAAACCTGGGCTCTGCGCTGACGTGCAAAACTGATAAGTCCTTTGAAGTAGCTCGTTCCGTCTAAGTTTGCGTAAGGATCCACTTCGTCACCTTCCAAGCGTATTTCAAAATTGAAGCTGTCGCCCGTAGTTGCTGTGGATGGTACACCGATTTTCAATATGGCTTCTGTCTCCCCGTCGATAAAGCTGACACTTCCAGGAATCGTCAATCCTTCGCTGGCAGATATCACTTTCACGGGAACGGTTAATGCTCCGGTGGCAATTTCACGTTTCACGACAAGGTCGAGCCCGCCGCCTGAAGCGAGAGCTATTGACGGATTATTGCCGGCAAAATGCACTTGCTGGCATCCCTCCTTTACGGCTGGTCCCGGCTCCCATCCGTCATCTGACGATGATGAACAGGCTGTCATCACTAGGCATATGCCAATAACGGCACAAAAGCCTGACAGGTAAGATAAAATATTCTTATACATATTATTCATTTTTTCAGTGTTAACGGTTTTACTCATGATAGCCCGAAGGGTCGGGGTTGTTTACAATAGCGGTATTATATCGTTCTTCAGTCTGTGCAATGACCAGATTCATCCATGGAGCGACGTATCCTTCCTTGGAATGGAAACGATATGCCTCCGGATGGTTAGAGCCGATATAGTCGCGCTCAACCGATCGGCAAGTGCGCTTATAATCCCATATAACGACACCTTCGCCCCAGAATTCAATGCGTTTCTGGTCAAGTACCTCTGTAATAAAATCTTCTAACGTACTTGACGAACTTGTATAGGACCCATTTTTATAACGATATTGATTCAAGAAGTTGACTAATACCATTTTTCCGTTAGCAAGTCCTTTAGTCCGAGCAGTAGCTTCCGCATTGATGAGATACATCTCTTCAACACGCATCAGTGGGATATCTACAGCGCATCCGACTTTATAGTCATCACCATTGCCTGATCCCGGGCGAAACTTAAAACCTGTCAGTGCTTTGAAATTTACCCAGACATCACTGCTGTAAAGAGTCTTATACTTGCTATAGCCTGCTGTTGAACCAGCATCTTCTGTGGCAATCCATGTGTAATAGCGCCAGTCGTCTTGGGGAATTTTACTATAGATCTTAACATCAATCATCCTATTGGCAAAATAGTTGCTGTTAGCTACACCGAACATGGCTTCGGGAGCAAGGAATCCTGTATAGCTTTTCCAACTTTCGGTCACATCTTCAGTTCCATACTGCACTGCCCACATCCAGGCATCGTTTGCTTCGTTAAATCCCGTTTTGATGTCAAACCACTGGTTCTCGGTCAGTGGTGTATAAGCCAGCGCCATTGCCCATTCTGAATATTTGCGAGCCTGCTCATAACAATCCTGCACTGATTGCACATTCAGTTTATCGTATTTTTTCAAATCAGCATCATCTTCATGGGCAATCTGTTCGGTCAGGTCTTCAGGTTTCTGCTCAAAGCGTGAAGCGATTTCCAGCCACATACGGGCTTTCAAACCATAAACCACGCCAATACCGGCATCATTCTTACGCGAAGGCATGTAGCCCTGCAGATAGAACTCTGCCTTATTAAGGTCGGTCATAATAAACCTATACATTGTATAAAATGGCACGCGCGGATTGTTGCGAGCTTCGAGCTCAGTCGTATATTCATCAACGATAGGCACCGTAACATTAAAGACTGCCGCATCGTCAAGTTCAGGATAACCTGTCGCCTTGAACTCATAAAGACGTGTCATGTCCATATAAGCCAAAGCCCGGTAGCAAAGAGCATTGCCAATGCGGTGCAAATCATCTAACGACGACTCTGCCGAAGGATTGGCAACCGCCAGCGTGAGATTGGTTTTCTGAATAAGGTTGGCATAAAAGCGCCAAGGCTCAGAAGACACACCATACGACTTACCTAAATAGGTGCCTTGCGACCACCAGCTGAAATAGTCGTAACTTGTTGATTGTATAGGTATCTCAGCACACATGGCATCACTGACAATCATGAGACCAGGGTAGCCGCAATTATAATCCAGTCCGCTGGAATATCCATAGAACATGGCGCGCTTGACGGCAGCACTTAACAGGGCAAGTCTTGATTCTGACTCGTTGAGCTGTTCCTGCGTAAAACCTTGCGATGGATAAACCTGCTCAAGGCAGCTTGTAAGCAAGGGTGAAGACAGGCAAACTGCTAATGTGAGTTTTATTATCTTTTTCATATTCAAATGCTTTTGAGGTTAGAATTTGAGTGAGATACCACCTGAGATGGTACGCATAGGTGAATAGCTGCTTACACTTGGTGAGCCGCTGAGTGAACTGCGCGGGTCAAGTCCTTTTCGCTTTGACCAGTAGCCCACATTGTCGCAGCTCACATACACACGGACACTTGAGAGTTGTGCTGCCTTCAGCCATTTCGCAGGAAATGTGTATCCGACACTGATGTTTTTGAAAGTAAACACACTGCCATTAACCAAGAACCGGTCGCTTGTGGCTGAAACATCTTCATCACCGAACTGCCAACGGGGAACATCCGTATTTGGATTTTCCGCTGTCCAAGCCTTCAACAAGTCTTTGTGGAAAGAAAAGCCTGTCGCGCTGGTGTAAGGATTCATCATCAGATTCTGATAACCAGAGTCCAGCACCTTTCCACCAATCGAATAGAGGAAGTTTGCAGTAAGGTCAAAGCCATAGGCTGTTACTGTTGTTCCAAAACCGCCATAGAAATCAGGGTTAGGATCACCGCACAGCATCCATGTTGCCGAGTTGATGTCGTTAGTCCGTGTCTCTTCACCCGTTGACGAGTTCACACGGCGCCATGTTGATTCTCCTTTTTCATTCACACCTGTATATTGGGGCATATACCATGTGTTGATGGGTAAGCCCTCGCCATAGAAGCGATAACCACTCGTATAGCCCTGATGCCCGTCCAAGGTGGCATTTCGCTTTTCTTCAGGCAGGAAAGTAATCTCATTCTTATTGTGTGAGATATTAAAATTGACAGACCAATTAATGTTTCTTGCACGAATAATCTCCGCATTCAAATCGAGCTCAACTCCGCTATTTACCAAGTCACCGATATTATCGTAATAACCGGCATATCCTATTGACGGAGGAGCTGTAAAATAAAGCAACATATCGGTGGTCTTGCGCCTGTAATATTCTATGCTTCCCGAAAGACGCTTCTTGAACAGTTCAAACTCAAAACCTGTATTAAAGTTGGTGTTTGTCTCCCATGAAATCTTACGACTACCTTTCGACGAGAAAGTTGCTGCTCCTTCCCCATCCACGGTGTCAAACCGATAGTAGTTCGTATAATAATAATTGCTCGAGAGGTTGTCGTTACCTTGCTGACCGAAACTCGCCTTGAACTTGAGCATATCCACGAATGAACTCTTAAACCAGTTTTCTTTGGTCATAATCCATGCACCGCCGAACGACCAGAAATTTCCCCAGCGATGTGAGGGATGGAAACGTGATGTACCATCGCGACGGAATGAGAAGGAGCCAAAATATTTATTGTCATAATCATACAGACCACGCACGAAATAGCCCTCAACGTTATATACCGACTTATGACCCGTAATGCCGTCGTCCGTAATTGCACCATCAAGTTCAATATTCGTGTCGTATGCCAATATGTTTGTCCTGCTACCACTCAGCGTGGTCGAGTTATTGCGGGTGTACTCATGTCCCAACAACAGCGAAATAGTATGCTTGCCGTAACTGTGGGTCCAGTTCAACAACTGCTGCGTGTTGAGCGCATAAGTGCGATAGTGGCTCGTACTTACATAGCCTCCCATTGAAATATAATAGCCATAGTAAGGATTCACTGCCGACTGCGAACGATTCTCCGTGTTATAGATATTGATATTGAACGTCGCCTTGAAATCCTTCAAAAAAGTAATATCCGCATAACCGGAAATTCCGAAACCATTACTGCTGTTCACATTCTTATTAAGCACATCCGCCTGAAGGCTGTTACTGTTTTTCTGCGTGGGACGTACGATTCCATTGACAAAACCATTACCCCAGTCATACATTTTTCCATGCTCGTCCGTCATGATGTTTCCATTGCCGTCACGGATATAAAGGGGAAATATAGGAGCAATGCTATGCGCCGCCTCAAATGCCGACGACCCCGTATGACTTTCATGATGCGTATAAGTCACATTAGTTCCTACTTTCAACCAAGGTCTCGCTTGATAATCAGCTTTCATCCTACCCGTATAACGTGAATATTCCGAACCGTAAGTAAGACCCTCATTTGAAAGATAACCCATGCTTGCATAAAACTGGAATTGGTCAGTTCCGCCATTCAGGCTCGCCGTGTATTCCTGTCGGAAACCGTCACGGATACCCTCCTTCCTCCAGTCATCCGGATAGAGCATGAACTCTTGCCCCCGATAGCTATAGACATTGCCCAACGTGGCATTCGGATTCAGACGACCATTTTCGCCGATGAGCATCTGCCCTTCAGGAACCTTATATATAATATAGCCCAATCCACCGTACGTCTCATCTCTTGACAATGTCTGATTCGCATTGCGGAAAGCATCGCCACCAGACTGCCCCATCCTGTTGACAAAATAATTATAGAGAGCCATATACTGCATTTCATAATACTGACCGGGATTCGAAATGCGGTCATAGTCCACCCGCGCATCGTGGTTGACACCCCATCGGGCATCCATAGAGATAACTGCCTTTCCACGTTTAGCGCTCTTCGTCGTAATCAGAATAACACCGTTGGCACCACGAGCACCATACAACGAATTTGATGCCGCATCCTTCAAAACGCTCACACTCTCAACATCCGCAGGATTGATGTCGTTGTAATAACCATTGTAAGGTAAGCCATCCACAATAATAAGCGGTGACGAGCCTGCATTGATAGAACTGATACCGCGAATACGAATAGCGGGATCGCCACCGGGACTGTTGCTCTCCGCAATCTGAACACCCGCCACCTGACCATTTAGCGCATTCAGCACACCCGTCACCTGGCGCTCAGCTATCTTATCCGCTTTCAAAACACCCGCAGAACCTGTAAACGATTCGCGTTTCTGCTTTCCGAAGGCCACGACGATGACCTCTTCAAGTGAGTTAGCCGAAGGGTCAAGCACCACATCAACCACTGCTCGCAGAGCCACTTCCTGACTTCGTCAATGCGCCACCCAAATTAAGATTTGTTGCCAGATATGTCGAAAAGTGGTTTCACTGCGAGGTGCTTCTCCGTCAAGAAGAGTGTCTTAGTGAAGTAAGTCCCGTTTTTAGGCATCCTTACCCTGATTGTCGTGATAGTTTTGGCTGCCTCAAGCACCTTATCGACACTCATCCCAATCTTGTTAATGGCAATGAGTCGCTCCAGTTCCTTATATACCTTATAGGCGATGAAGCAAATGCAGACATGTGCCTCTATCCTACGTTCTGTAAAATGAAACATCGGACGCATTTCCAGAGTTCCTTTTGAAATACGGAATGCACGTTCCACCACCCAGAGTCCATGATACTCGGCAATGACACGCTCGGCGTCAAGGTCTGTATTGGTGATGTAGCCCTTGAGTCCGTCCCACTGGCAGTCCTCTGCAATCTTCTCTTCGCTGATGACGACTTCTATGTCCTTGCTGATTTCAAGAAACTTGTTGTAGCCACGCTTGTTCACCTGACTCTTCGTGATGCGTCCGGTCTTATAGGCTTTTCTCAATCGGACAATTCCGCGGTCACGGTTGTAGGCATCCTTCTTTGCACGCTTGTCGGAATAACTGACGATAAGTCTTTCCCCATTCTCACGTTTGTAGTCGTAACAGGCTTTATCAACCTTCTCTAAAGAGAGAATCCATTGCTTCACGCTTGCGCTCTCGCTCTTGATGCGGGCTCCAAGTATGTAGTTGTAGCCAGCCTCCTGCAGCAAAGTGACATTGTTCTTGTTCATCAAGCCTGAGTCTGCCACCACAACAAAATCTTTCCCCAGATTGAAACGCTGCTTGAAGTCATCTATCATTGGTATCATGGTGAAGCCCTCATACTGGCTGCCGTTGAACAGAGAGTATGAAAGCGGGTAGCCTCCTTCTGATACAAGCAGACCGAGTATAACCTGTGACTCTGCCGTCTTTCCATCCTTTGAAAACCCCGGTTCACGCAATACGTCCGTCTGTGCTGTCTCAAAGTAGAGCGTCGTCACGTCGTAGAACATCAATCCAATCTTGCCTCCGAACAGTTTCCGGGTGTGCTCTACGCTAATCTGCTGCGCAAGCTCCATCTGGGTATTGTAGAGCTTGTCCATGTAGCGATAGATGTGGTTGAGGTCAACATCTTCATCATAATATGACTTCAGGTAATCTACTGTGGCAAGTTTGCTTCTGGGCTGCGACACCCTTGCGATTACCAAATGACGCAGAATCTCATCGGGAATCCGGTTGAAGCCGATGCTGTCATAGACTTGATCAAGCAGAAGCCGAGTACCGTTTATCAACACGTTGTCAATATTGCTAAGGAAACGCTCTGTCTCCTCGACTTCCTTTCCCTTGCGGTCATCAAAGTCAAGTTCTTGCTGACCGCCAAATGAACGTATCCATGCAGCAGCCTTATCGCATAATGAATGTATTTCCTCTTCGGATGTAGAGGAGCCAAACGATTTTATTTCTTTATACTTTCCACTCGCTTTACTGACCACTACCACACTTGTAGAGCCGGAACGATTGTGTTTCTTGCGTACATACATGGTGCAAAGGTACACGTTTTTCGCTTGCGCCACCCAAACCACCCAATAATTTTACGTAACTCGCTGATTATCATTGTGCGCTATATGATGGCGCAAAAAAGTGATGAAGTCAGGGGTCAAGCACCACATCAACCACTGCTCGCAGAGCCACTTCTTTCGTTTGCATACCCACATACGAGACAACCAGCGTCTTATGGGTTCCCGTGATTCCGCTAATTTCAAACTTGCCGTCAATGTCAGTAACAGCAATCCAATCCGTTCCTTTTACCCTGACAGAGGCTCCGATGATAGGCAGCCCATCTTCAGAAGACGTAACAACACCCGTCACTCGCGATATATCCTGAGCTATAGCCATGCTATACGTCAATAGGAGAAAAGATATCCATAAGAATGTCTTTTTCTTCATAACTATGAAATAAAAAATTAATGGTTAATAAAGATATAAATGAAATATGCTAATAGAGACACATGGATAATATCCATTGACATCCTGCTAAAATCAGCAAACCGGAGGTCTGTCAATGTTCCCCTTGAATATCAAGAAAAGATGCTTTTCTAAAGTCCAAGTTAGTTTGTATCCCGAATTTAATATACCCATAATAAAAGATTCGTTTGCAAATATAATCATCTTTTTTCATATTTGCAAATTTTCTTTACTTATTTTTTTTAAAATTCAACAATTTTCGTTGAAAAACTGTTGAATATTTTCCACCAACCAACGTAGAAACAGCTCAGGACAACAGTTCCTTCCGACTTTGATATTGGTAGGATTAAACGTTTCTCTCTCAATATTTACGGAAACGTTCTTCGGCGAGTTGCTCGTATTTCGTGCCGGGCTTTCCGTAGTTTGCAAAGGGATGGATGCTGATGCCGCCGCGTGGAGTGAACAGCCCGATTACCTCAATATATTTCGGCTGCATGAGTTTGATGAGGTCTTTCATGATGGTATTCACGCAGTCCTCATGGAAATCGCCATGATTGCGGAAGCTGAACAGGTATAGCTTCAGGCTCTTGCTCTCCACCATCAGTTGGTCGGGCACATAGTTGATGCGTATTTCAGCGAAGTCGGGCTGACCGGTTATCGGACAGAGCGACGTGAACTCCGGACAGTTGAAACGCACCCAATAGTCGTTCTCGGTGTGGCGGTTTTGAAATGCTTCCAACAAACCGGGGTTATAGTTAAATACGTAGTTGGTCTCCTGTCCCAAGCTCTGCAATCCTTCGTCTTCTCTTTTCATGTTCCTATATTGTTTTTCTTAATATCTTTCTTGATTGTGACACACTATGAAATATGGAAAATCTTCCACACGGAATAGCTGATATTCTCATCATAGACATCAGTCTGCTCGTGTTTCTTCAGAAAATCGACCACACGGATGGTGATGGGCAGCACGATAATCTCGTAAGCTGTCTTCAAAACCACCTGCCAAAGCATCAGTGGGGGAAGTGCCTCAAATGGTATCACGCCTCCGAGCGCCAATGGAAAGAATATCAGCGAGTCGGCACTCTCTCCGATAACAGTGCTGGCAATGGCGCGAACAGAGAAGTGTTTTCCTTGCGAGTTGATTTTCATGCGGCTCATGACATAAGCATTGAGGAACGAACCGACAAGAAACGCACAGAACGAAGCGGCTGCTATGCGGGGTGCCAATCCGAAAACCCCATGAAAGCCTTCCGTGTTCTCATAATAAGGTGCTGCCGGTATGATGTCGCAAAGACCGCCCATCAGCACAAAGAAGAAATTCATAGCAAACCCCGTCCATATCAAGAGGCGCGCTTTCCGATAGCCCCACACTTCACACACACAGTCGTTGACGATGTATGACACAGGGAATATCAGCAAGCCACCGGTTACTGAAATCGGACCAAGGGCGATTTGCTTTGTAGCAAAGAGGTTTGCCGCTATCAGGCAAACGCAAAAGAGTATGCTCAAAAGCATAAACAGCACACTCACTGTTTGTCGTTTTTCTACCATTTTTCTTGTTTTTTAAGAGGTTACCAAGCACTCTGATTCTCTTTAAATCGGCTGCAAAAGTAATGAAAAAAAATGAAATAGAAAACGATTGGCAGGATAATTTTACTCTATACAAGAATTACACGAGACAAAACTGATGCAAGCGCTCGTTCGGACGGATTTGTAATCCGCTCGCATTGAAACATTTGCCATGCGCTCTATACATCGTAGGGGCGGATCGGTATATCCGCCCGACCATTGCCCCTCCTGCGGGTCGATACATCAATCGACACCTACTTGTTTGCCATTATCCCCACTTAATCTCTACTGAACCTTTATTTCTCTCCGATGAAAGTTCAACGCCTATTTTGCAATTTCACTGAAATTGGTCACCAAATTCACTGAAATTGGTCACCAAATTCACTGAAATTGGTGAGTAAATTCACTGAATTTGGTTTTTGAAAATATAACTTTTGAAATGGAGAGAGGTACTTTGGGAAAGTGAAAGTCCAACGGCATAGTCATATGCCCGCTTTTGCGTGTTTATGTAAGCGCGTTTTTGGGTCATTTCTTTATCGTAAACTCCAAACACAGACCTTTATCGTCGGCGTTATGATGTGCTGAAATGGTGCCGCCGTGAAACTGTACGGCATTCTTGACGATGCTGAGCCCCAGTCCTGTGCCTCCCATTTGTCGGCTGCGCCCTTTATCCACTCGGTAGAAACGCTCGAAGATTCGCTCAAAATGTTCTTCACTGATTCCCGTTCCGTTGTCTGAGAACGTGAAGTGCCACTTGTCGTTCCGCTCCGTTGCGCCCAGTCTTATGGTGGTATTTTCGCCTGCATATTTCATTGCATTGTCGAACAGGTTCCAGAAGATGCTTTCCAGCAGCTGCCTGTTGCCATTGATGACAATGCCTGCCGGAAGGTTGTTGATGAAAGTCATGTTTCGTGCGCTGAGTCCTTGCTCCATGTCTTGCGACAAGTCTGCGACAATCCGCGACACGTTGACATCCTCTATTTCGAACATCTCCGATGCGTCGGTCATGCGAGTGAGCATGGAAATGTCTTGCAGCAATGCTTTCAGTCGTTTTGCCTGACCGTATGAACGGACAATGAACTGGTGTTTCATTTCCTCCGTCACGTCAGGGTTCTCCAAGATGGTTTCCATGTATCCGAGTATTCCCGACACTGGTGTTTTGAGTTCGTGTGCGATGTTTTCCGTCATTCTTCTGCGCATCTGGCTCTGCATCTCGTTCTGTTCGTCTTTGATGCGGGCATCCATGCGCCGGGCATACCGATACAGCAATATCGCCAGCAAGAAGAGTATGAGCAGCGAGAAGAGCAACAGGTTCCAATCGACCTGTTCGTACATCGGTTCGATCTTGCGCCGGTCATAGTCGTCAAAAACGAGAAACGTGATGCTGTAAACGATGAAAATCGCCATCACGCTAAGAAACATTTTCTTTCCTTCACTGAGTTTTTTCATTTGTGCTCTCGTTTTTCTGACGGTTTCTCTTCGAAGTAATATCCAAATCCCTGCCTTGTTGCAATGTTCGCAGCATACCTTCCGACCTTCTTTCTCAGTCGTGTGATGTTGACATCAACCGTCCTGTCTGTTACGATTACGTCGTTTCGCCACACGCGTCGCAGCAATTCCTCTCGCGAAAACACCGTTCCCCGCTCCGTCAAAAACAGTGTGAGCAGTTGTAGTTCGGTCGGGGTGAGGAGAATGGTCTTCCCGTCTGTCGTCACGGCTTTTGTCTTTTCGTCCACGACCAATCCCTCGTATGAGAGATTCTTGTCCATTGTCGGTGTCGGCGGTGCCGCGCGGTTGAGCACAGCCTTCACTCGTGCTTTCACCTCTTTGAGCGAGAATGGTTTCGAGATGTAGTCGTCGGCACCCAGTTGGAACCCATGAAGCAAATCTCTTTCCGTGTCCTTGGCTGTAAGGAAGATAACGGGAATGGCGGCAGTCTGCGGATTTTTCTTCAGCCGTTCCGTCATCTCGAATCCCGACATGCCGTCCATCATGACATCCAGGAGTATCAGGTCAATGCCTGTCAGTTTGCCCATCGCCTCTTCGGCTGAGCCTGCCGTTTCTATCCGATAGCCGGAAGATGCAAGGTTGAAGCGCAGAATCTCGCGCAGGTCTTGTTCGTCATCGACCACTAATATTGTCTTCATTCCCATCTCGTTTTTTCGTTTCTTGGCAAATATAGATAAAATTCGGCAATTACAAACCGCTTGAGACAAAGAAATTTTATTTTTCCTTAAATACAGAAATTCACGCAGGGGTGATTGTCAGATATCCAAGAATCCCACGACAAAGGTCTTTCAAGACACTTCACCGCGGGATTCCATTCAGTTCAGATGATTAACCATCATTCGTCATTTTATCACAGTGCCGTCCGCCGTAATCTTCAGATAGATGTCATTCTTATTCTCACGGTCAAGTTCGAGCAGGTAATAGTTGATTTGCGGAGTCTCCACCCAATCAACGTCCTCGATGTAACGGTCTGAGTAATTAGTGGCAGCATAGTCTTTCACCACCTGAGGCAGGTCCATCGGGTTGAAATCCGTATGTGTCTTCGCCCATGTTCCGTTTTTCTCGAAATAGACATTAACTTCCTTACGGTCGCTGTTGTAGAACTCTGCCTTGTACAATCCGCGCTCAAGCTCCCACCTTGCCATTGCACCGGGATACATCGCCTCAAAGCTTTCCTTTACCACCTCAGGAACTTGACTGGGTACCAAATCCACGTCATCGTCACCACATGCAGACATGGTGAAGGTCAACACGCCGACGAATAATGCCCAAAATAACAGTATCTTTTTCATACATTTCAAAATTTTAGTTCATAATCAAGTTAATTCACACAAATATCTGATATCTGGCGCAAATATCTGCATGCAATCTGAAAACAATCTGAATAACCCAGAAAATGAACTGTCGTTTTACTTTTTTAACTTTTTCGGACTGCAAGGGTATCTCCTATTTCTCTTCTTTCCCCAGTCGCGCTTCCACCGTGTTGACCACGTAGTCGCCCAAACGTTCGCATTCATTGACCACGTCGCAGTAAACGCTTCCCACTGAATAGGTGTACCGATGGGCGTTGACATCTTCCACGTTTTGCTCTCGCAGGTGGTTGCGAAGGTCATTCAGCGATTTCTCAATCTCCATCGTACGACTGATGTCAAGTTCTTCTTTCCGCTCGTTGAGCACCCTTTCCAGCTGACAGAGGCTGTCATCTGCCAGTCCCATCATTGCTTTCAGGTTCTCCGTCTGCGCATCCGTGAAATGTTCTCCTGTCGAATGACGGCGATTCAGATGTCGCGCGATGTTGTAGCAAGCATCGCCGATACTCTCTATCTCGCTGACCTGACGCATCATCGACCTCACTTTCATCTTCGTCTCGTCGCTCAGATGCGCCTTGCCGACGCTCTCCAGATAGGAGGCAATCTCCAATTCCATCCTGTCGGAGATGTTCTCATACTTCTCTATACGCTCAAAGATGGTGTCGAACGACTTCTCGTCACGCTCTTCGAGCAACTGTCTGACCATTCCGAACATGCGATGGATGCGAAGCGCGAAATGTGCCGTCTCTTTCTGCGCTTGCAGAAGGGCTATTTCGGGCGTCTCGATAAGTCCGGCATGGATATATTTCAGGCGCACGACTTCTTCTTCCTGAGGTGCTTTCGACTTGATGACACGTTCACACAAGCGCACAATCTGCGGAATCAGTCCTATGAGAAGCAGCGTATTGGCAAGGTTAAAACATGTATGGAACATTGCCAGCACGACGGGGAGACGGCTCGAGTCGTTTGCTGTTTCTGCATCGTAACCGGTCATCCAGCACACCATATCGACAAAGGGGAAGAACACCAACAGCACCCACACAACGCCAAACACGTTGAACACCAGATGGGCAAAGGCAGCCCGCCGCGCCTGCGTGCTCGCTCCGAGTGCAGCAAGGTTGGCAGTCATCGTCGTTCCGATATTCTCTCCCATGACCAGTGCGATACCCAGGTGAATCGGGAGCACACCCGTGGAGCAGAGCAGAATCGTCAGAGCCATGACGGCTGCCGACGACTGGACAATGCCCGTAATTACTGTTCCGATGAGAAGGAAGGAGATTATCGTCAGATAACTGTCGGTCGGGAACGAGGAGAAGAATGCCACTACCGACTGATTGTGCTCCAAGTCCATTTCCTTTCCCGCACTGCTCAGCATCACGAGCGAGAGGAACATGAAGGCGATACCAAAAAGAAAGTCGCCTGCATAGCGATGCCGGCGACGATATATCAAGACCATGCCAAAGAAGAATGCAGGAAAGACCACACTCGTGAGATCCACCTGATAGCCCAGCGACATGATCCATGCCGTCAGCGTCGTTCCGATATTCGCACCCATAATCACGCTGACAGCCTGTGCGAGAGTCAGCAGTCCGGCATTGACAAACGACACGGTCATGACCGTCGTGGCTGACGATGACTGCACGGCACTGGTCACCAGCACACCCGTGAGCATACCTGTGAAGCGGTTGGTTGTCATCTTCCCGAGGATGTGGCGCAACTGTGAGCCTGCCATCTTCTGCAACGCCTCACTCATCACCTTCATTCCGTAAATCAAAAGTCCGAGAGCACCGAGTAATTTAATGGTAATAAATAGATAATCTGGATTAGTGTTCATATATCATATATCTTTTAGTGGCACAAAGTTACGCAAATACCTGCATTCCCGTCTTCTCTCTCCAGTTACGATTGTGTTACATTTCATTCCGAGCGCCGCACCTTCTCCCTTATATTATATATAATGTGTAACGCGCTTGGCGTGGAAAGAAAAACTTTTCTCTCACATTTTTCTTGTTTTTTATGGTGGTTTATAATAATCTTATTACCTTTGCACGCCGATTTCAAATAAATAATAAGAAATTTTAATCAAACAATAACAAATAATAAGATTCATCCATGAACAACAACATGAAATTCAAGCAGGAACTTGTGGCATACATCCTGCTGATTGTAGGTAGTATTCTCTTCGCCGTGGGCGACGTGATGTTTGTCAATCCCTACTTGATGGCTCCGGGTGGAACCTACGGTCTGAGTAACGTGTTCAACACGCTTTGGCCCTGGAAGATTTCGCTCTATGCCATCTGTATGGATATTCCGCTGCTCATCGTCGGCACGTGGATTCTCGGTCCGAAATTCGGTGTGAAGACGATTATCTCGACGATTCTCATCTTCGCTTTCACCTTCGTACTGGAGAGCTGGTGGGGCTACAACCCCGTCATTCACGACGGCGCGATTGCCACGACTGCCGGAGAAGGAACATCCATGGTGCAGATACCCCATGACGGCGGATGGTTCCAGCCCGACTACTTCTTGAATACCGTGCTCGCCGGACTCATCTACGGTCTTGCCATCGGACTCATCTTCCGTTCGGGTGCAACGAGCGGTGGTTCGGACATTATCTCGATGATTCTGCACAAGTACACGAAGATTTCGCTCGGCACGCTGGTCATGATTGTCGATGGTATCATCACCCTGAGCACGCTCGTGGCGTTCGGCGATATCCGCCTGCCTATCTACTCCGTCATCGTCATCTTCATCGAGGGTAAGGTCATCGACCTTGTGGTTGACGGCATGAAGAGCTACAAGACCATGTTCATCATCACCGACGACCCGGAGCCTATCCGCGACTATGTCATCAACGAGCTCAACCGTGGCGGTACATGCATCACCGGTAGCGGCCTCTATCAGGGCAACGAGCGCAAGATGCTCTACGTGACGCTCGACCGTACCGACATGATTAAACTCAAGTTGGCGCTCCACCGCATCGACCCGAAAGCGTTCGTCAACATCATGGAGAGCTCGGAAATCCTCGGAAAGGGATTCCGCACGCTGCCAAAAGAATAAGACACAAACGCTGCAGGCGGGCGGCAACAGCCCGCAGACAGCTGTCACGACAACGGGAGCCGATTCGCAGACGAATCAGCTCCCGTTTTTTGATTCCCTCAGAATGACGTGATGAATCATCAATTAAGAATTAAGAATTATGATTAGCGGTTGTTTGCCTGTCGATTGATTGGGCATTCGTAATCATATCTGTTTTGCCTTTTCCCTGTTTAACGCCCCACCCCTGCCCCTCCCCTGAGATGGGAGGGGAATGAAGTTAGTGGCATACTTCCGTCAGGCGCTCCCCTTCCATCCCAAGATGGAGAGAGAACGAAATTGTGACTTTATCCCTCCCTTCGGGAGGGGAAGGGGTGGGTATAAACATACAGAAAAGGACGTATAAATATGCAGTTGAACTTTCACTTTCCAAAAGTTGAACTTTTGCGTCCTAAAAGTTCAACTTTCACCGCCTAAAAGTTGAACTTTTGCAAGCTAAAAGTTGAACTTTTGGAAACGCATACTTAACACACTGAAACACAGGAGTTTACAAAACACCCATCCGAACCGCATCCCCTGCATAAATATACAAAACTGCTTTCTTGTCCGTTTCGCTGAAGATGGGCAAATAAAATTCGCAAATTTGTTGGTAAATACAAGAAAGATTCATATCTTTGCACCGACTTACAAAGCGTAAGTTAAGGGGTGCCCGCCGTGCTGCGGGCTGAGAACAGACCCTCCGACCTGATCCGGATAATACCGGCGTAGGGATAAAGGCGACACAAATCAAGTTTTTCGGACCACCTCACAGGTGTTGAAAATCTCCCCTTTTTTGTGTATTTAAAACCTAACAATTAATGAAAAAAACGTTTCTTTTCTTAGCTGCTCCCATCGTAGCCTCGATGGTGCATGCAGGAAATCTGCTGCCCGCAGCTGACGACAACGACTCACTCCGCCTGGAGCACCTGCAAGAGGTGGTGGTGAGGGGTGTGAACGCACAGAAAAACGCGCCGTTCGCCGTTGCCAACATCAAAAAGACAGAACTGCAGTCGTTTGCGAAGACGGGCAAGGAACTGCCGTTCCTCTTCTCACAGACACCCGGCATCCTGGCATGGAGCGAAAACGGCGTGGGCACAGGCACCACCTACATGCGCATCAGGGGAGCCGGTGGCTCGCGCATCAACGTGACGCTCGACGGAGTGCCCCTCAACTCGCCCGAAGACCAATGCGTGTTCTGGGCAAACATGAACAGCTACGCCTCGCTGCTGGGTAAGGTACAGATACAGCGCGGTGTGGGAACATCCACCAACGGCGACGGCGCATTCGGCGGAACCATCGCACTCTCATCGAAGACACCCGACAGCAAACCGTCGGCAGAAGTGTCGGCTTCCTACGGTTCTTACAACACATACCGCGTGGGCGGAGCATTCTCCACAGGACTGCTCTGGAACCACCTCATCCTCGACGGTGCCTATCACGAGACCAACACCGACGGCTATATACACGGCACACAGGGACGCTCGGGAAGCTACTACGGCGGACTGAGCTACGCGGGCGACAGGTTTGCCCTGCGCTACAAGCTCATCGGGAACTTCGAGCGCACCGGACAGGCTTGGAACGGTGTCACCGCAGGCAACGACGACCTGAGCCTCATGGACGGGACATACGGCGAAAAGACAGGCATCAAGACCTACAAAGACCTCTACAAAGCAGGACTGGGACGATACAACAGCCTGTATGAACACCTGATTTTCGACGACAACGGCTACCATACCGAGCGGCACAGAATGGCTGACGGGTCGCTGTGGAAAAAGACGACGGACAACTTCTGGCAGCACCACCACATCCTGTCGCTCGCCTGGGACATCAACGAGCGCTGGGCAACAACGGCATCGCTCCACTACACACACGGATATGGCTACTACGACGAGTTCAGATACAACAACAAACTGAGCAAATTCGGACTTGCCAACATCACCGACGCACAGGGAAACACCCTGAAACGCACCGACTTCGTGCGCAAGAAGGGACTGACGCAAGACACCTACGGCGCCATCTGGAACATCAGCTACAAAAACAAGCGGTGGGACATCATCGGCGGACTCTCCGTCCAGCAGTTCGACGGCAACCATTTCGGCTACATCACTTACGTGAAAGACGAGACCCTGCGCCGAAACATCCTCGGCAACGGCGACTATCAATACTATGACTCTGACGCGAAGAAGTTCGACGGAAACGCCTTCCTGAAAGCCCTCTACCACCTGACGGACGAGTGGGACCTCTTTGCCGACGCACAATACCGCCACGTCAGCTACAAGACGGACGGCGTCAACGACAAGTTCTACGACAACGGCGACGGCACATACGTCAACCAGCGGTTAGACATCAACGAGAAATACAACTTCTTCAACCCGAAAGCAGGTATCAGTTTCCACAAGAACGGGCACCAGGCATACGCCTCAGCCGCTATCAGCAACCGCGAACCCGAACGCAACAACTTCACCGATAACGGAGCCTATCCCGCCCCGAAGGCTGAACGCCTGTTCGACTACGAAGCCGGCTACAGCTACTCGAACCGCGAATGGCGCATTGGCGTGAACCTCTATTATATGGACTACAAAGACCAGTTCGTGCAGACCGGACAGCAAAGCGACATCGGCGAGAACCTGACGACCAACATCAAGCGGTCGTATCGCATGGGT
The DNA here is from genome assembly GCF_019551475.1 of Prevotella sp. Rep29. NCBI lineage: Bacteria > Pseudomonadati > Bacteroidota > Bacteroidia > Bacteroidales > Prevotellaceae > Prevotella > Prevotella sp. Rep29. Next base: position 524,176 of record NZ_CP047159.1, on the reverse strand, counting down.
ATCGAGCTGTCGGCAGGCTGCAACGTCACCCCTTGGCTCTCGCTCGAAGGCAATGCCGCCCTCAGTCAGAACAAGGTCAAGGACTTCGACGAGTATGCAAGCGTGAACTGGGATGACGACTGGCGCGTTATCCATTACGACAATTCCACCCTCGCATTCTCGCCCAGCACCATCCTCAACGGCTTCGCCAACTTCCATTACCGTGGTTTCCAAGCCGTCTGGCACACCAACTTCGTCAGCCGCCAATACCTCGACAACACCGAGAACAAAGACCGCTCACTGCCCGGCTACTCGGTCACGAACCTCAGTTTCAGCTACACGGCTCAAGTGCGCAAGGCAATGGGCGTGAAGGGCGTGGTGCTCGGACTTGACTTCAACAACATCTTCGCGCGTCGCTATGCCACCAGCGGATGGGTCTATTCATCCATCGTAGAGGAATACGGGCACCCCAACGACAACCGCTACTACCAGATAGGCTTCATTCCTGCTGCAGGATTTACGGCAATGGGCAGCATCACACTGAAATTCTAACCCCATAAAAACCAACATGCCATGAACGAATTCCTCACTGCCCACTGGTTAGACATCGTCACAACCCTGTTAGGACTTGCCTACATCCTCTTGGAATACAAGGCAAGTGTCTGGCTGTGGGCAGTGGGATTCGCCATGCAGTCGCTCGGCATCGTGCTCTACTACCAGAAGGGGCTCTATGCCGACTGCGGCATGGAGTTCTACTACCTCGCCATGACCGTTTACGGATTCTTCCACTGGATAGGTGGAGGCAAAAGCGGAACGGCGAAGAAGACACCCATCACGCATTTCAAACGAAGCCTCGTCCTCCCATGGACAATAGCCACGCTCGCCATCTGGGGAGCCATCTACTGGCTGCTCGACACACAAACGAACTCGACCGTGCCGCTTGCCGACAGCTTCACGACCGCCCTCAGCATCGTGGGCATCTGGGCGCTCGCCCGCAAATACCTCGAACAGTGGCTCATCTGGATAGTCGTTGATGTGGTCACCTGCGGGCTCTATTTCTACAAAGACATCCCCTTCAAAGCCAGTCTCTATGGGCTCTACGTCATCATCGCTATTCTCGGCTACCGGAAATGGAAACAGATGATGCACAACGAACCCCATACATAGGAAAAAAGTTTTTCGAAAAAAAGAGCCAATCGTTTGCAAAATTCAAAACGTCTTTGTATTTTTGTAGCGTTATGACAGTAAACCTTACTGGGGAGTCACACCGTCCCGGCAGAATAGAAGTGGTGTGCGGCTCCATGTTTTCAGGAAAGACAGAAGAGCTGATACGACGCATGAAACGGGCAGAATTTGCACGTCAGAAAGTAGAGATATTCAAACCGGCAATCGACACGCGCTATTCGGAAGAAGATGTGGTCAGCCACGACCAGCATTCCATTCCCTCGACACCAATCGATTCCTCTTCGTCCATCCTGCTACTCTCGTCAGACATCGACGTGGTGGGTATCGACGAGGCGCAATTCCTCGACGACCGGCTGCCCGAAGTGTGTAACGAACTTGCCAACCGTGGCGTGCGCGTCATCGTGGCAGGACTCGACATGGACTTCAAGGGCGTGCCCTTCGGACCGATGCCTGCCCTCTGTGCCATCGCCGACGAAGTGACCAAGGTGCATGCCATCTGCGTGCGTTGCGGCAACCTGGCATACGTCAGCCATCGACTGGTGGATAACGACAAGCGCGTGCTGCTCGGCGAAACCAACGAGTACGAGCCGCTATGCCGCGAATGCTATCAGAAAGCCCTCAGCGAAGAACATCCAAAAACCTAACCAGAAACCGAAACAGCCATGTTAGAGCAGAAAATCACATTCGACAAATTCATCCGATGGACCATCACTGCGCTCCTCATTGGAGGCGTGATTTATTTCGTGGATTACCTCAGCAGCGTTCTGCTGCCATTCTTCGTGGCATGGCTGCTCGCCTATCTGCTCCACCCGATTGTTAATTTCGTGCAATACAAACTGCATGTTCCCACCCGGATACTCTCTATCATCGTCACCCTCATCTTCGTCATCGCCGTCGTGGGGGGAGTACTCTACTTGATTTTCCCGCCAATGATAGAACAGTTCGACAAGCTCGGGCAGGTCATCTTGCGCCATCTGAACGGGAGCTCGCAGTTCAAGAATTTCCCAGAACTCATACAAGAATGGATACACGACAACCAGCAAGCCATTGAAAACTTCTTCAAGAGCCCCGACTTCACCGAAGCGCTGAAGACGGCGATGCCCAAACTGTTCTCCTTCATCGGGCAGACAGCCAGCATCGTGATGAGCATCATCGCATCGGGAATCACATTATTATATATGTTCTTCATCCTGCTCGACTACGAATACCTCACCGAGAACTGGATCAAGATTTTCCCGAAGAAAAACCGCCCCTTCTGGAATGAACTCATGGGCGACGTGAAGCGCGAACTCAACAACTACATCCGCGGACAAGGACTCGTGGCACTCACCATGGGTATCCTCTTCTGCATCGGCTTTACCATCATCGGTTTCCCCATGGCTATCGGACTGGGAATCCTCATCGGCATCATGGACCTCGTGCCATACCTCCACACACTGGCACTCATCCCAACAGCCTTCCTCGCCATGCTGAAAGCCGCCGACACAGGACAGAACTTCTGGGCAGTGTTCGGCGCCGCCGTATTGGTGTTCTGCATCGTGCAAATCATCATCGACCTCATCGTCACACCCAAAATCATGGGAAAGGCAATGAGCCTGAATCCTGCTATCCTGCTCCTCTCCCTCTCTATCTGGGGCGCCCTGCTCGGATTCATCGGACTGATTATCGCCCTGCCGCTCACCACCATCATCATGGCATATTGGCAACGATACGTCACACGGGAACATGAGACAGATGTCGTTGAAGAGACCGAAGATTCGTCACAACCAGCGTGACACAAGCGCATTGCCTTTAAGAAACTTTCCCATTAAAAACACGGCAAAAGCGTGCAAATTATCCGTTATCAACAAAAAAACGGAACAATAAATTTGGCTGTTTCAAAAAAAGAACGTACCTTTGCACACGCTTTCCAAAAGAAAGCCGCAAAAAGGGAGACTCGTTAGCTCAGTTGGTAGAGCATCACACTTTTAATGTGGGGGTCTTGGGTTCGAGCCCCAAACGGGTCACAACACAATTAGAAAGAGAGCTTTTCAACGGCTCTCTTTTTTCGTTTATAAGAGGACTCCCCATCCAAGTTATAAACAAATCCACTCCGTTTATGTGCGAATTCAAGGATTATTTGTAACTTTGCCATTGAAAACAATACACTAAAAAAATGAAACTAAAGAAAAGAAAAATCAAGCATTCGGCAATATTCTTCCTCTGTTGGTTTGCTTTTTTAGTCTTTCTGGTTGATGGAGTCTTGGGATTTCAGACATTGGTTGACTATTTCGGGTCGTATGCATTGGTGGAGATAAGCTTATTGCTATTGGTCATTCTGCCGACATTGGCTGTTTACAAATTCACCAAAGAGCAATAAACAGATAAATCGGAATTTATGGAAATTATTAAGAAACACAATCTTTCTTTTGTAGAAACAATCTTAGGAAATGACGAAGGAGAATCTTTCTTAACTGCAAAAGATTTGGTAAACAACCTTTTCTTTGATATGGCTAAACTTTGTACAAAGTATAGTAATGAAAGATTTTGCGATTTGCCATATACCTACCGAGAACGCCAACTTGACAGTGTTCTATTACCAGCCCTGTCAAAACTCTGCAATTCAATGGTTTTTGCAGAGTTACCAGCAAAAAGAAAATGTAATAACAGACATTTTAATTTAGAAGAATCAAGTGGACGGCTTGATTATTGGTGTCTCTATAAGAACTATAGCTTTGTAATAGAGCTAAAACATAGTTACGATTGTTTTACCACACCGAACACAAGAGAAGGCGTTGTTACTGAGAGATGGCTTAAAATGAATGAACAATTGCATAGTTTGGATAAAGATATTAAGCATTATGAAGAAAATACAAAGGGTGTAATTAAAATTGGATTGCACATTGTAACTTCATATTCAGATAAGGCACCAGACAATCAACTCTTTTTGCAATTTCAGGATTCTATTCCCATGATTTTTGAACGTATGCAAAAAGATTTGTGTAAAAGAAAAACGTCCCTAAAGCCTAGTTTGATGATTTGCTGGAAAATTCCAAAGAGTATAGTTTTTAATTGTGAGCATACCTATCCTGGACTTTGGGCTTTTGCAAAAATCTATCCTGTCATTAAACATAAAGGGGCAATTGGATAAATTCCAATTTAGCGAACAATAAATACAAAATATGAAAAAGCAACTATTCTCATTTCTCTGCATCGGTCTCATGCTGACGGCATGCGGACAGCAGAACAAACAGGAAACGACTATGGACTTTGTAGACAACGTAAAGGTGGCACTTGCAGATAGCGGCCATATTGATTTCAACAGCCTTCAGTGGACGCGGGAGCCTGCGAAGTGTGAAATCAAGGATGATACCATCCGCATCACTACCGCTCCGAAGACCGACCTCTGGCAGCGCACGTACTATCACTTCCAGAACGACAATGCCCCCGTGCTGCAGATGAAGACGCGCGAGAAATTCTTCAGCTTCGTGGTGAAGACCGACTTTACCGAGAGTCATCATCGCTTTGACCAATGTGGCATCGTGATGTATCTCGATAGCGAGAACTGGCTGAAAGGCTCGGTGGAATACGAGAACGAGGAGTTCCAACACTTGGGTAGCGTAGCCACCAACAACGGCTACTCCGACTGGGCCACCACGGCCATTCCTGCCGATGTGAAGACTATGTGGTACCGTTTCTCGCGCCGCGAGGACGACTATTGCATCGAGTGCTCCACGGATGGCGAGAAGTTCAGCCAGATGCGCATCTGCCACATGTATGCCGGTGCCGATGAAATCAGTTTTGGCATCTATGCCTGTTCGCCCGAGGAGTCATCCTTCACGGCAGTCTTCTCGGACATGAAGATTACCGAGTGCGCATGGAAGGCTCACAACGGCCAGCAGCCAGACAAGAATTAGTACAAGATAAATCGGAATTTAGCGTTATGAAAAAGATCTTAATATGTATTCAATTTCTGTTATTAACGACTGTTGCTTATGCGACTGGTCTAGACAGTGATGTTATTTTTATTAATGGTACTCGTTGGGCGTTGTTGGACAAGCCTGTATGCAGAGATTCTTTGTTGTACCATCACTTGAAGGCTGTGCTACCTGCAGAACGCCAGATTTCTACAGCCAACTGGGATGGCTTCACCTCATATTGGAGCATTGAGGAGGACGTATTCTACCTCGACAGTATACGATGTGAACACTATGATACAAATAGTCGCAAAATTATAGGTGAGCGCATTCCAAACGACACATTGCTTCGTGTATTCAAGAATTTTGTCGAAGGAGAGCGTATTGTGGCCAGTTGGCTGACGGACGACATTCGTGTGGCTACGGGGAAAAAGATTTACTATCAGCACATGGGCTTTGAACGATACTATGAACATGAACAAATCTTTACAATCCGTGAGGGAAAGGTCATTGGAAAAAAAGATTATCACAACTATGTTGTTGACGGTTTCGCATTCGATAAAGTCAAGAGCAATACAGACATACGGAAGTTATTTCCTTTGAAAACAGAAAAGTATCCCGAACTCGCCAATGTCAAACGCATCATATTCTATATCCGACAAGCACGAGTTGATATGCACGGTAATCTTGTAGAATGTGAAGTTAAGGTCCTCAAGCCCGGCGACAATCAGCAACTTGCCGAAGAAATGACTCGGCTGTTGAAGGCTTACCATCCTTGGAAAGTATCTTTTATCAATGGTGAATTTCGCGCTTTTGGAATTGAACATTATTCTTTCCCCTATCCGCTTGACCAATAAATTCTAATTTAGCGAACAGAAACGAATATGGATTTCAAAGATAAAGTGGTCGTCGTAACAGGTGGCGCGCAAGGCATCGGAAGGTGTATCGCTGAAGAGTTCCAGAAGACGGGAGCTATGGTTTGCGTAATAGATAAGCAGCAGGGCGACCATTTCGTGGGTGATATTGCTGACAAGGGAATGCTGGAACGGTTTGCGAAAGAAGTGATAGAGAAACATGGTCATGTCGATTTCCTCATCAACAATGCTCTGCCGCTGATGAAGGGCATCGACGAATGCAGTTATGAGGAGTTCCAATATGCCCTGAGTGTAGGCGTGACGGCTCCGTTCTATCTCACAAAACTCTTCGCTCCGCACTTCGCCGAAGGTGCTGCCATCGTCAACATTTCGTCTTCACGCGACCGCATGAGCCAGCCACAGACAGAAAGCTATACGGCAGCAAAAGGTGGCATAGCTGCATTGACACATGCCCTTGCCGTCAGCCTTGCCGAAAAGGTACGTGTAAACAGTATCTCGCCTGGTTGGATTGATACTGCCGACACCATGTATGAAGGTTCCGATGCTGTTCAGCAGCCGGCTGGTCGTGTGGGCAATCCGATGGATATTGCCAATATGGTACTCTATCTCTGTTCCGACAAGGCTGGCTTCATCACAGGCGAGAACATCTGCATCGATGGCGGCATGACCCGCCAGATGATTTATCATGGCGATAATGGCTGGACGTTGGAAAAATAGCATCTTTTTTTTCATGGTTATCAGGCGTTTTTCAAAAAATAATGCCTATATTTGCAGGTAATTAGCTAACATAATTCAAAAACAATATGAAGAAAATACTTTTTATGCTTGCCCTTCTGGCAAGTGTCGTATGTCAGGCGTCTTCGTTAGAACGCCCGAAGTTGGTGGTGGGTGTCGTGGTTGACCAGATGCGATGGGACTATCTCTACCGCTATTACGACAAATTCCGCAACGACGGTCTGAAACGGCTCATCACTGAGGGTTATAACTGCGACAACACGCACTATAACTACGTACCGACAGTGACGGCTGCCGGACACTGTAGCGTCTATGCCGGTTCCTCTCCCGCTTTTACAGGCATTGCAGGCAACAACTTCTACATCGACGGCAGGAAGATTTACTGCTGTGAGGACAGCACCGTGCAGCCGGTGGGCACCACGAGCGATGCAGGAAAGATGTCGCCACGCAACTCGCTGGTCACCTCGATGTGCGACCAACTCCGACTGGCTACCGATTTCGAGTCGAAGACCATCGGAGTGGCGCTGAAAGACCGTGCAGCCATTCTGCCTGCCGGACATTCTGCCAACGGTGCCTATTGGTTCGACAAGAGCGTGGGAGGCTTCATCACCAGCACGTTCTACATGAATGAGCTCCCGAAATGGGTGCAGGACTTCAACAAGAAGAACAAAGTGGATCCCAAGACCGAAGTGTATTACGGTCCGAAGGGTGTCGTGCTCACGACCGACATGGCGATTGCCGCACTCGACGGCGAGAATCTGGGAAATGGCAAAGCCACCGACTTCCTTGCCATCAGTTATTCATCCACCGATTATGTAGGTCATAAATATGGCACGCGCGGAAAGGAGGTTGACGAAGTCTATCTCGCGCTCGACGAGGAGATTGCCAAACTGTTCAAGGCGCTCGACGCAAAAATCGGGAAAGGCAATTATCTGCTCTTCCTCACTGCCGACCATGCCGGAGCACACAACGCCAAATTCATGAACGACCACCGCATGCCGGGCGGACATTTCAGCGGCAGTGCCAAGCGCAAAGAACTGAATGCCTTCCTGAAGAACAAGTACGGACACGAGAAACTTGTGCTCGACGTCATCGAGAATCGCTTGTATCTCAATAAAAAACTCATTGAGAGTGCGAAGCTTGATGAGGAAGACATCATGGAAGATGTCTGCAGCGAACTGCTCAAGGACAAGCTCATCCTCTATGCCGTACCTTTCAAGGACGTGCCGTCTGCCAACATTCCGCCAGCCATCAAGGACCGTATCATCATGGGCTACAACCCGCAGCGCAGCGGCGATATCCAGATTATCGTGCGGTCGGGCTACCACGGTGGCGACTATCAACGGGGAACCACCCACGGAGCTTGGAACTCATACGACACACACGTGCCGTTTATCCTGACGGGATGGCACATCGAACCCGGACACACAAACAAGTACGTGACGATTTCCGACATCGCCCCAACCATTTGTGCCCTGCTAAAGATACAGATGCCGACGGGCTGCGTAGGACAGCCGGTACTATAAAGGCTTAATGTTTCAATACAACGAAGGCGTCTGGACTTGCCTATCTATCCAGACGCCTTCGTTGTTTTTATCCCTACTCTATCGTTTTTCCCGGAAGAAATCCTGCATGAGCGTACGGCATTCGTCTTCCAACACGCCACCGACGACTTCGGTCTTGGGATGGAGCACCTGCGGAGCATAACGGCTATAGCCCCGCTTCTCGTCGGCAGCGCCATAGACCACACGCCCTATCTGCGCCCAGCCTAAAGCACCGGCACACATCGGACAGGGCTCCACCGTGACATAGAGTGTGCACTCATTCAGATATTTTCCGCCCAAAGCGTTGGCGGCAGCCGTAATGGCTTGCATCTCGGCATGGGCAGTCACGTCACACAGGGTCTCGGTCAGGTTGTGGGTCTGGGCGAGAATCCTCCCCTTGCACACCACCACTGCCCCGATGGGTATCTCCTGCTCCGCTGCCGCCTGCTGAGCCTCGTCCAGCGCGCGCCGCATGTATCGCTCGTTCTTTTGTCTTTCTTCGTCAGTCATGCTGCAAAGTATATAAAATTAGAAATAACCCTCTACCTAATATAAATTACGCCGTCCTTCTTTCTCTTTTTGTTTTCTTCTATGTTCTGCTTATACTCTCGTTTAATATTGGAAAGAAACTTCTTCGACTTGGTCGTTATATATATTATTCCTCCAACACGAGGATAAAAACATTCCATGGCTTTTTTATCCTTAATGATTTTGATTTCTATAACATCATCTGGACTTATGCTGTCCAGACTTTGTACTTCAACTCCATCGACCAAGATTACTGGAATATTCAGAGTCTCCAGCGAATCTGTTTCTTGAGCATTGGCCGATAAACAGCAACAGATAACAAGAAATACTAATGCAATCTTTTTCATAAGTTTTTTGATAAAAAAATATTATATATGTTTGCAAAGATAGTTGATTTTTTCAATTAATGGCAATTAATATAGGATATTTTTCGTAACCTTGGCTTCGCCGAAGTTTTTCAATTAACCGTTCTTTTCGTACAAAAAAAATACTTTTTATTGGATGGGTGAAAGAAAATCCGTATTTTTGCAATAAAATAAGCGGATTACCATGGCAGCACACAACGAATTGGGCAAATGGGGCGAAGAGACAGCCGTGCGCTATCTGAAGCGCAAAGGACTTTACATCCGCCATCGTGACTGGCACTGCGGACATAAGGACATCGACATCGTGGCTACCGACGAATATGGCACGCAAGTGATTTTTGTGGAAGTGAAGACGCGCAGCAACACGCTTTTCACTGAACCGGAACTTGCCGTTGACCGCGAGAAGATAGCCAATCTGCGCAGTGCTGCCAATGCTTACGTGAAACAGTTCCGCATCAATGCCGACTTACGTTTCGATATTGTCACGGTCGTAGGCACTTCCGATGCGGACGTGGTCGTCAACCACATAGAAAATGCGTTCTGAGGACAAACATGGAATGGAACATCATACACCTTGAAGAGACCGATTCCACCAATCGCTACCTGCGAGAGTTGCCGGCTGACGATGATTTTATAGCTGTCACGGCTGACTATCAGACTGCCGGACGGGGACAAGGCTCCAACTCGTGGGAGAGCGAACGGGGGAAAAACCTGCTCTTCTCCCTGCGGATAAGACCAACGATGGTTGCGCCCGCCCAACAGTTCGTCCTGTCGATGGCTGGCGCGCTTGCCCTGAAAAGTGCGCTCGACAGCTACACGGACGGCATCACACTCAAATGGCCCAACGACGTTTATTGGAATGACCGCAAAATCAGCGGGACGCTCATTGAGACATCTGTTGCCGACAACATGTTGAAAACGTGCATCTTCGGCATCGGCATCAACATCAACCAGGAACAATTCCTCAGCGATGCGCCCAACCCTGTTTCACTCCGACAGATTCTCGGTCGGGAAATCCCTGTGGAAGAGGTCTTCAAAAAGGTGCTCGAGGGTTTCGAAAAGGAATATCTCTGCGTTGAGCGAGGCGAGTACGACGACATCTCCACACGCTACCATCAAGCGCTCTACCGACGGACGGGATTCCATCGCTACAGCGACAAGGACGGAGCATTCGATGCTGAAATCGTCTGTGTGAGACCTACCGGACACCTGCACTTGCGCGACCGCCACGGCGAGACACGCGAATATGCGTTCAAAGAAGTAACATACATTATATAACAAATAACAAACCAACAATTATGGCACGATTCAAAAGAATTCTCCTGAAGCTCAGCGGCGAGAGTCTGATGGGCAAACAGGGCTACGGCATCGACCCCGAACGGCTCGGAGCGTATGCAAGACAAATTAAGGAAATCCACCAGATGGGCGTGCAGATAGGCATCGTCATCGGCGGCGGCAACATCTTCCGCGGACTGAGCGGTGCCACGAAGGGCTTCGACCGTGTGAAGGGCGACCAGATGGGCATGTGCGCAACGGTCATCAATTCGCTCGCTCTCAGTTCTGCACTCGGTGCCGAAGGCGTGAAAAACAAGGTGCTCACCGCCATCCGCATGGAACCTATCGGCGAATTTTTCTCCAAATGGAAAGCCATCGAGGCAATGGAAGCCGGCTATGTCTGCATCTTCTCTGCCGGCACAGGCTCGCCCTATTTCACCACCGACACCGGTTCGTCGCTGCGCGGTATTGAAATCGAGGCGGACGTGATGCTCAAGGGAACACGCGTTGACGGCATCTATACTGCCGACCCGGAGAAAGACCCCACCGCGACAAAGTTCGACGACATCACTTACAACGAGATTCTCACACGCGGACTGAAGGTGATGGACCTCACGGCTGTCACCATGTGCAACGAGAACAACCTCCCCATCTACGTATTCAACATGGATGTGGAAGGCAACCTGAAGCGGGTCATCGAAGGAGAGAACATCGGAACTTACGTCCACAGCTGACGATTTTTAATTAAGAATTGTCGTTATGACGGAATGTCGGGATAACGAGTAAGTAAGCAAGTAAATGGCTGGGAACGAAGAACTGAGGCAGGCGTGGGACTTTGTGGAACACACCGGGAAGAGCATTTTCCTCACAGGAAAGGCTGGAACGGGGAAGACAACGTTCCTCCACCGCATCGTCAACGAAAGCACCAAGCGCACGGTGGTGGTCGCACCGACAGGAGTGGCTGCCATCAATGCCGGAGGAGTGACCATCCATTCCTTCTTCCAACTGCCGTTCTCACCGTTCATCCCAAACGCAAAAATCAAGAGCAAATTCGATTTCGGAAAGGAGAAACGCCGCATCATCCGCACACTCGACCTGCTGATTATCGACGAGATATCCATGGTGCGGAGTGATTTGCTCGATGCCATCGACTCCGTACTGCGTCGCTATCGCGAACCCGGCAGACCTTTCGGAGGCGTTCAGCTGGTGATGATTGGCGATTTGCAACAGCTCACCCCGGTGGTCACGGCTGAAGACGAATCCATCCTGCGCGGACACTACGACACGCCCTATTTCTTCGGAAGCCATGCCTTGCAGCAGATTGACTATGTGACCATCGAACTGAAAACCGTCTATCGGCAGCAGGACGAAGCGTTTATCCAGATTCTCAACAGTGTGCGCAGCGGCAGACCGCCACAAACGGTTATCGAACAGCTGAACAACCGCTACAGGAAAGACTTCCGACCCGACCCGAAAGAAGGTTACATCCGACTGACCACCCACAATCATCTGGCAGACAACTACAACGACAAGGAGCTGGAACAACTCGCGGGCAACCCACAAACCTTCACGGCTGAAATCTCAGGCACGTTCCCCGAATATGCCTATCCCACCGCCGTGACGCTCGAACTGAAAGTCGGCGCACAGGTGATGTTCGTGAAGAACGACACGGCTGCCGAACGACGCTACTACAACGGGCGCATCGGACACGTCACGCACATCGCCGACGACGAGGTGTTCGTCCGCTGCCCGGGCGACGACCGCGACATCTGCGTCACACCGCAGGAGTGGGAAAACGCCAAATACATCCTCAACAAGGAGACGCGCGAGATAGAAACCGACGTGCAGGGCATCTTCAGACAGCTGCCCCTCCGACTGGCATGGGCTATCACGATTCACAAGAGCCAGGGACTGACCTTCGAGCGCGCCATCATCGATGCTGCCCTGTCGTTTGCCTCGGGACAAGTCTATGTAGCGCTGAGCCGCTGCAAGACGCTCGAAGGACTGGTGCTCGCATCACCCGTATCGACCGCTGCCGTCATCAGCGACCAACGGGTGGAACAATACATCAGTTATCAAGAGCAAGAGGCGTTGCAGAGCATCGGCAGGTTGCACACGCTGAAAGAGGAATATCATCGCGAACTGCTCATCGAACTGTTCGACTTCCGGGAAATCAGCATGACGGAAGAACGGCTATCGCGACTGCTTATTGAGCATTTCACACGCAGCCATCCGGCGCTCACCAACAAGCATAAGGCGACCGTCCAATACCTCAAGGACGAGCTTTCCATCGTAGCACTGAAATGGACCATGCTCATTCAGAAAACCGAACAGGAGAAACTTCACGAACAGCCGTTCATGGAGCGCATCAAACGAAGTGCCGTCTATTTCAGCAACGAACTGGAGAAGGTTTTCAAAGGGCTCTTCACACTCACAAAACTCATCGAGACGAAGAATAAAGATGTCAGGGGCAGACTCGCCGACTGCCTCGCCGATGCCCAGCAGGCTGTAATGGCAAAGCGCCTGTTGCTCAACGACATCGCCGAACAGGGATTCTCCGTTCCCTTCTATCTGAAAGCCAAACAGCAAGCCATACTCGATGCCCTTGACGGCGGAACATCCAAGAAGAGACGCAACCGCGAGAACAAAGTGGAAAAACAAAAGTCCCAGAAAGAATCGACACAGGAAAAGACACTGCATATGTACCGCAAGGGAATGTCGCCCGCGCAAATCAGCAAAGAGCGCAAACTGACCCTGCAGACCGTCATCAACCACCTCGCTAAGTTCATCGGCGGCGACGAACTGTCGCTTGACGAGCTCGTAGAACCCAAGAAGCAGAAAATCATCCGCAGCATCGCGCAACGCATCGGACTGGAGAACGGCAAGAAAGCCATCAAGGAACTCTGCCCTGCCGACATCACCTACACCGACATCACGCTGACACTCGCCCGTAACGACGAATAAACCTACTGCATCATGAAAACACGAATCATTTTTCTTCTGACACTTATCTCATGCATCGTACATGCACAGGAAAACGGAGGATGGACAAAACCGCAAATCAACTATGACTCCCTCACAACGGCATTCAAGGAAAGATATAAGAAACCAGCCAAGTATTGCACCTCCTATTCCGCCTTCAAAAACAATCTGTGGATAGAGACAGAAGCAATCACCCTGCAGGACTTTGAGGGTGAAAAGAATATCATAGACCAATGTGACCAATTCCGCTTCAAGGCAGACTCCAAAGAACTTGAGAAGACAATGAAAAACAAAGCCCTCGTTGTGCTGTTCGGCGATTCCCTCTATTTCAACTGCAAGAGAGGAACCAACAATACGAGGTTAAGGTATCGGCAGGGATATGTCAGGGCATATCGATACAAACAATATGGGTTGTGCATCCCAAATACGATAGAGAAAATCCGATACAACCAAATGAACACAACATTATCTGCCTATGCATTAAATTTTGGACTCATCGGCGGACTACTTGCCGGTGCAATAATGGGAGCATTCTATGACCATGACTGCGTATTATACATGAATGAAGAAAATGAGCTGTTAAAGAAAATAGATGCTAAAATGCTGGAATCCCTATTGTCCGACAATCCCGAAGAGTTAGAAGAATACAAATCACTGAAAAGAAAACAAAAGAATTCGGCAATAGTCGTGATGTATTATCTCAGGAAGATGGATTTGATACGTCCCAATTAACGAATGAGAGAATGCAGTTTCGTCAGACCGGTGATGAGCGAGTGCCTCCTTTTTCGCACGCTTTGTGAAAACAAAAAAAGAACTATCTCCAACAAGTAGGGGCGGATTGGTGTATCAGCCCGAAAAGTCTCTCTAACCAAATTCAGTGAAATTGGTGACCAAATTCACTGAATTTGATGAGTAAATTCACTGAATTTGATTTCCGAGAACTAAACTTTTTGACTACCAAACGGTAGATTCTATTGACTCGAAAATGGCATTTGCGGCAGAAAAAAATCATGCCGTTGCTACAGGGAATTTCCCTTCCGATATGTCGAGAGTGTTTCCAACAACAGTTCCATCAGGCGCGGCTTGGCATAATCGTCGAATGCCGACTCGGGAATCCACACATACTCGTCGGGCAACGGCAGACGCTCCGGCAGTTCCAACAGGTAGAAATCGGCTATGAGAATGCGGTGGGTGAGCACGTGGTGCACGCCTTTTTTCAGTAAAATGGCGCATTCTGTGGGATAGATGCCCGACGATGTCAGCACGCTCCTCCCCTCTTCCACCACCGGCACTTCCCAAAGTCCCTGCCAGATATCGCCCGACGGGCGGCGACGGATGGCAATTTCGCCCTTACACATTATATATATATAAGACAGGTGGCGCGTTTTTATTTTCGTCTTGCGCAACTTCACGGGCAATTCCGCCACCCGCTTGCTGTGCAGTGCTTCGCAGGTTTCGACGAACGGGCACGACGCACACTGCGGCGACGAGGGGGTACACCACGTCGCTCCGAAGTCCATCATCGCCTGATTGAAATCGGCTGCCTGCCGTTCGGGCAAGAGTGATTGCGCCAGTTCAGCAAAGAGCCGCTTTCCATGCGTGGTGTTGATGGGGGTATCGATGCCGAAGTGGCGAGCGAGCACCCGATAGGCGTTGCCATCGACGGCAGCCACGGGCAGATTGAAAGCAAACGAGCCGATGGCTGCTGCCGTATAGTCGCCCACCCCTTTCAGGCTCCGCAGCCCTTCATAGGTCTGCGGGAATCCGCCTTCCGACACCACCTGACGCGCAGCCGCATGCAGGTTTCGCGCCCTGCTGTAATAGCCCAGCCCTTGCCACAGGCGCAACACATCGTCTTCCGTAGCCGCTGCCAACGCCTCCACCGAGGGAAAACGCTGCATGAACCGCTCCCAATAGGGCAGTCCCTGTTCGATGCGCGTCTGCTGCAAGATAATCTCGCTCAGCCAGATGGCATATGGATTGCTGTCCGCCCGCCACGGGAGGCTGCGACCATGCTGCTCATACCAGCGCAGAAGCGTTGCTGTGAAAGGAGGCATATTCATCATCTTCGATATCCCATTCGTTCATGCAAAGGTAATGAAAATTTCCCTTAACAAACGCATTTCCACGTTTGGAACGCCTGTTTTTTGTTTCAAAAATATTAAAATCCACCCATAGGCTGCTGCTGTCCAACCAATTTTATTATCTTTGCAGCGATGTTTCAAACCATTTAATTAAAAGAAATTATGGGTATTGTTGGTTCTATTATCATAGGAATCCTCGCCGGTTGGTTGGCAGGCAAACTGATGCGCGGCGGTGGCTACGGATGTGTCATCAACCTGCTGTTGGGTCTCGTCGGCGGTTTCGTCGGCGGACGGCTCTTTGGTCTGCTGGGTATTCAGGTTAATCCGTCGTGGATTGGCGAGCTGGGAACGGCGGTCGTTGGTGCCATTGTCCTGCTGGGAATCGCCTCCCTTTTCAACAAGAAGAAGTAAACTGTTGCACTGATTTTACGAAAAGTGAAGTGAGTGAGACCGGGCGTCAAGGCGTCAGGTCCCATTCGCGCAATAGTTCTTGTGCCTGTCTGTAGTGTTTGCGGTCGCGCCGCCAACGACGGTCGAGCAACCGTCCGAAATCGAATTCCAATCCCTTCATGATGGGTTGGTTTCTCATATTGTCATGCGCCCGCTGCATACTCTTTTTCAGGTCAGGATTGATGCCCATCACGACCACTTCGCCCAACTGGTAACGCCTTGCCAGCATATACATCGTATCAGTAAGTTCGACAAACGCCAGTCTTTCCTTCGAATAATTCATGTGGGTGAACGTGATGTAGCGGAATGACAAGGGAATCTCCACCTGCCCGACATAGTTCGTGCGGCGCACCAGAGCGCTGTCCACCCGCACCGTCACATCCTTAATCGGGAGATGCGTCTCGAGGTCGAGCACGGTTATCTTGCGCTGTCCGTATATCAGAACGCAAGCAAACAAAAACATTACTAATAAAAAATATCTCCGCATATATTAGTCTTTACGCACTGCAAAAGTAATGTTTTATTTCTAACTGGAAGAAAAAGGCAACCGCCATTAAACTGAATTAATAAAAAACAACGTTTATTTGGCGATTTCACCTTTTTACTTTTTTACTCCAGAGTTCCCAGCCCCCAAAAACACCCAGCCCTCCCAGCCATAACTCTTTTTGAAGTACTTTTGCTGCTGATTACAAAAAAATATGTACTTTTGCAGAAAAACAAGCGAATATGAGTAAAACACTAATCAAGAATATCGGGACACTGGCGGGAATACTGCCTGCCGGAAAGAAACGCCTGTGCGGAGAAGAGATGGCTCATCTGGAAACCATCTCCAACGCATGGCTCACCATCGAAGACGGACGCATCAAGGATTTCGGAGAAGCGACGAACGGCAAATGCGAAGCGGCAAATGGCGAATATGACACGACCATCGATGCACAAGGCGGCACGGTGCTGCCGTCGTTCTGCGACTCTCACACACACATCGTCTATGCCGGAAGCCGCGAGGGAGAGTTCGTTGACAAGATTCGGGGACTGTCCTACGAAGACATTGCCCGCCGAGGTGGAGGCATCCTCAACTCTGCCGACCGGCTGCACGAACTGAGTGAGGAGGAGTTGTACGGACAAGCCATGCGCCGCGTGAACGAAATCATTCATAAGGGAACGGGCTGCGTGGAAATCAAAAGCGGATACGGACTGACACTCGAAGACGAACTGAAGATGCTGCGCGTCATACGCCGCATCAAGGAGACGTCGCCCATCGAAGTGCGCGCCACCTTCCTCGGCGCACATGCCGTAGGACGGGCATACGCCGGCAGACAGGCTGAATACGTGGAGCATATCATCCGCGACATGCTGCCTGCCGTGGCTGCTGAAGGACTTGCCGATTTCATCGATGTATTTTGCGACCGTGGCTTCTTCACTCCCGAGGAGACATCACAACTGCTCGAAGCTGGTGCCAAATACGGTTTGCGGGCAAAGATCCACGGACAGGAACTCGCCGATTCGGGCGGCGTAGAGGTGGCAGTCAAACACGGTGCCCTCTCCGTCGATCACCTCGAAGCGATGACCGACCGCGACATCGAACTGTTCCGGCAGAGCAACACCATGCCGACGGCACTCCCCGGCACATCGTTCTTCCTCAACATGCCATTCGCACCGGCACGAAAGATGATTGATGCAGGACTCGCCGTGGCAACAGCCAGCGACTACAACCCTGGCTCCACCCCATCGGGCGACATGAAGTTCATCGTGTCACTGGCGTGCATCAAGATGCGCCTTATGCCTGCCGAAGCCATCAATGCTGCCACCATCAACACGGCAGCAGCAATGGACGTCAGCAACGACTTCGGAAGCATCACACGCGGCAAGGTCGCCAACCTCATCGTGACAGAGCCCATCCCGTCCATCGACTTCATCCCCTACGCTTACACGATGCCCATCATCCGGCGCGTCATCCTGAGAGGTAAGGAAATCAAAGAATAATCACAAAACTACAAAAACCAAATAAAACCATGAAGAAAATCAGAGCAGCCGTCGTGGGTTACGGCAACATCGGACGCTTCGCACTGCAAGCGCTGGAAGCAGCCGACGACTTTGAGGTGGCGGGCATCGTGCGCCGTCACGGAGCAGAAAACAAGCCACAGGAACTCGCCCGCTACGACGTGGTGAGCGATATCCGCGAACTGAAAGACGTGGACGTAGCAATATTGGCAACGCCGACACGCTCATGCGAGGAGTATGCACAGCAGATTCTGCCGCTCGGCATCAACACCGTGGACTCGTTCGACATACATACGGAAATCAGCGGCTACCGCCAACGAATGGACGAACTATGCAAAAAGACCGGCAGGGTGAGCGTCATCGCTGCCGGATGGGACCCGGGCAGCGACTCCGTGGTGCGCACACTCATTGAGAGCCTTGCGCCGAAAGGTCTGTCATACACCAATTTCGGACCGGGCATGTCGATGGGACACAGCGTCTGTGTCCGCTCGAAAGAAGGCGTAAGGGAAGCGCTCTCCGTGACGATTCCCCTCGGCGAAGGCATCCATCGCCGCATGGTGTATGTGGAACTGGAAGAAGGCGCACGGCTGGAAGATGTGGAGAAAGCCATCAAGGCAGACCCCTATTTCGCACACGACGAGACACATGTGTTCCAAGTGGAAGACGTAGATAGCCTGCAAGATATGGGACACGGGGTCAATCTCGTGCGCAAAGGCGTGTCGGGACAGACACAAAACCAGCGTTTCGAGTTCAACATGAGCATCAACAATCCCGCCCTCACCGGACAGGTGCTCGTCAACGTGGCACGCGCCTCCATGCGACAGCAGCCGGGATGCTACACGATGATTGAGATTCCGGTCGTAGATCTGCTGCCCGGCGAACGCGAACAGTGGGTGAAACGACTGGTATAGAACTACTATAAAGTAGGTATTTTGAGGAGAGAAACCGGAATTTCTTTTCGGTTTCTCAAAAAAATGCTTACCTTCGCACCGGATAACAAATAAACTACGAAGACCATGAAAAAAGGAATTATCAGAACTTTTTCCCTCGCACTGACGGCAGTATTCTGCATGAGTGCGATGCCTGGGGACAACGTCATCACCAAGGAGGGAAAGACGACCATCATCAATACCACCACCATCGGTAAGAACATCGAAGGATATAACGGAGCAACGCCGCTGAAAATCTATATTGAGAAAAACAAAATCGTAAAGATTGAGGCACTCGCCAACGACGAGACTCCCAAATATTTCCATCGCGTGAAGAAAACCCTGCTCGACAAATGGAACGGCATGACGGTGAAAAAAGCTGTGAAAGCCAATGTGGACGTGGTGACAGGTGCCACCTACTCATCAGACGCTGTCATCAAAAACGTGCAGAAAGGCTTGAAATATTATATGGAGAAGAAATAAGAAAATGAGTATCGCTCCTTACAAATAGAGAAGACTCCCTCCCCTACTTTCCTGTAAGGGAGGGAGTTTTTGCATGGATTCCTATAGTGACATCTTGCCGTCGCCGACTTCGGTTACTTCAGGATTCCCGTGTCCGTGTCCTGATGGTTCATCGTGCGCTGCACTTCCCGGTATTTCTTTCCCGACGACAGCGTCCATGAGAAGTTCAGCGTGAACATGTTTCCGAAATCAGCCTGACGCGTCCACACATCCTTTTTCACATATTGGCTGACCACCTCCGTCCTTGCTGAAAGTGGATGGGCACTGAAAAGATGTTGTGCGTAGAGAGAGACGGTGAGCCGCTTCATGCGATACGATGCCGTGAAATACCACGCCGGAGCCTGATGACCCCGATGTTCACCCTCCATGAAATTCCAACCGTTGTCGGCGTAAGCCCCGAGTGTCCACCTGCCGAGATAGGCGTTCATGCCGACACCGCCATTGAACGACGTGTAGGTGTGTCGGTATCCGTCCCCGTTGTTGAAGAAACGATAGATGCCTCCATAGATGTTTAAGGAAAGATGTTCGGGTATCAAGTCCAGGCGGTTATTGCTTTGTATAAAGAAGAAGTTACAGGAATTGTCTGCACTGCTCTGTGTCTTGAAGAAGTGCCCGTTCTCCCGGATATATTTTTCCATGTTGCAATGTGCATTCAAGCGGTAGTATCCCTGCAGCTGTGCGGTCAGCCGTGGAGCAGAATAGGTCAGCGAAAGGCTGTGTGTTGTCCTGCGAACGGGGCGGATGGAAGGATTTCCAACGAGCGTTTCATAGGCATTCTGCTTGATGCTGACATCGCTCACGAGCGCTATCTGGGAAACATGCTGAGAGATTTCGAAGTCATATTTCACTTTCAGACGCTCTGCCAGCGGATAGGCTATTGAGAATTTCGGACGGAAGAGCCAAAAATGATAGCGGACGGCTGCCTGATGATAGCGTAGTCTGCTGGCGCCCAAGCCCACGAGATAGGTCCACTTGCCAAGATTTCCCTTCAACTGTCCGAACAGATAGGCTGTGGATGAATGCATGTGATTGACGGCATTCGTCGCCCCTTCATACACATTGTTTACATATCGCAGGGCATATTGCAAGCCGGCAGAGAGCGTGAACGGCTTCAGACGATTCTCATAGATGGTCTCTCCCCACAGCGCCCATGTCCTTCCGCGTGTGGCATACTGATAGGCGCCACCCTCATTGTTCTCCTCCTGACTGTTGGTGTATATGTGTGTACCGACGATATTGGCGGTCAAGGAAGCATGCCGCTTGAAAGTGTGTTGATAATAAATATCAAGCGAGGGAGAGAACATCCGCGAGAAATCATGCTCGGAATAGATGTCCGCATCGGTCTGCCAGGTGATGTGGGTATGGCTGGGACGAAGCAGATGGCTGGCATTCAGTTTCGCCTGGAACACATCATTGGAGTCTGTGAGGCTGTAGGAGAGCTGTCCGTTGTGGGCGAGACGGCTCCTCGAACCATCCAGAATCCGGCGGTGTACACGCGAGATGCTGCCCGTCTCCATTTCGTAAGCCGCCTGTTCGTCTTGCTCCATCCCTGTGTAGCGATAGTAGTCGAGCGTATAGGAAGCCCCGAACTCACTTTTCCGGTGATTGAACTTGCCATAAAGCGTCTCATTTCCATTGACCGCAGTAAGGGTGTTGGTCAAATCCGCTCCGATGATATAGCCGCCGAGCGACTTCTTCACAATCAGGTTGACGACATAGGCGACATCCTCTCCGTAGCGCAGCCCTGGGTTGTCGATATATTCCACGCGCCGCACATCATTGACGGTAAGGGCGAGCAGGTCTTCGCGCGTAGCGACAATATCGTTGATGCGCACCTGCACGCTCCCCGTATTTGACAGAGCCGTGACGGTGTGCATGACCGGGTCGATGCGAATATGCGGCAGCGTGAGTTTCGACAAGAGTGAGTAGCCGTTTGTTGACGCAGCCAACTGCTGCTGCGTGGGATAGATGGTTTGCCCGTCTATGCGCTGTACGACGCGGGCTCCCTTGACGGTAACTTCACTCAGGGTCTCCCCTTCTTTCACTTCCTGTGCCACGGCTGAAATGCCAACCGAGAGCATCATGATAAACAAAAATCTCTTCATACTTGTCTTGCCTTTTTGGTGCAAAAGTATGAAGAGTGTTTCTGACGGTCGAAAAAAATGCCTGACAATTGTCTGACATCTTACTGACAACGAGCCATCTACTTGATTTTCAACTCGTAAGCACGTCCTCTGTCAACCTCTATTTTCAGGTCAGAATGCTGTTCAACGACCGATTTCAATCGTCGGATGAGTGTATAGAGTGTCTCGCTGGCATCTTCTTTTTTAGGCCAAAGTGCCTCACAAATCTCTGTTTTTGTCAGCCGGTGAGACGGTACACGGAAGAACATCTCCATCAACTGTTGCTGCATGGGGGTGAGATTCACACGATTGCCTTCCGCATCATAAAACCTGCCATCGGCTTCTGACAGCCCCAGTCCGCCATAGCAACAGACGGGTTGGAAAGCCGACGACACATCTTTCCGCCGCCTATAGAAGCAATAGAAGCCCCAGAGCATGGCTGCCGCCCACAAAATTGAGGCTGGACGCTGGTCGGAAAGTGAAAAAACGGTGCCTGCCGAGCACTTGGCATAGCAACGGAAGTCCTGCTGACGGGTATCGACCGCCAGTTCCGCTTTCCCTTTGAGCTGCTCCAGGAGCAGGTTGTTGTTGAACAACTGTATCGTGTCGGCACTGATGACGTTGCTCTGCTGCTCTTTCAACGTCAGCGCCAAGGCTCGCTCCATGTCACGGGTGACCAACGAGCGGGTTGACTGATAGCTCTGAAAACTGGTCGCGCCCGATGCCAATATGAGTAAGAACAGTACGATGACTGAGTATTTCTGCTTCATCATTTTCATATCAAGATGCCTTATAATTCCGTCACAAACAGCCTCTGCAGGTTGAAATTTACGAAAGCGGACGAGTATCAGCCCATCCGCTTTCGTGTGATATACCTATTTATTAATTGTCTTCTGAGAAGAGAGGATCGTCGTGTGTCAGCATGGTGGGTTTCTGCTGATACATCTTCATGATGTTCTCGGGAACGTACTTGTTGTCAACCACGAGGCGGAACATGTACTCGCGGAACCACTGTGCCGACATAATCATGCAGCCACCCTGTCCGGAGTTGGGTCCCCAAGAGTTCTCCACTTTCCATTTTTTCGGGTTGCCGTTGGCATCGAGGTCCACGGCGGTGAGCGTCATGGCGTGAGTAGAACCGCTGTCGAACGTAGCGATGCGCTGTGCCTTGTCCATCTTGAAAGTGGTGTTGAAGAGCGTTCCGTAGTCGTAGAGGTTCACGTCGCCGTAACCCTTCTGACGGTCTGACTGCTTACCCACGTCGTAAGAGCTGTAGAGCTTGGTGTTGTCCTTGATGGATGCGATGGCGAGCTTCTCGATTTCTTCCATCGGCAGGTTGAGATATTTCCAGTTGTGTCCGTCATATACGTGGCGGTCCAGATCCACCTCGTAGGTCTTGTAATACTCATGGCGCGGGTCGTTCATAACCATGATGAACGTGCCGTTGATTGGTCCGCCAACCACTTCTTTATAAAAGCTCTGCGGGGTGTAGGTCTTTGTTTCTGTGACGGTCTGTCCCTTCTTGTTCTTGAAAGCATATTTGAACTCCTTCACCGGCTCGCCGAGCGTCAGCGCAAGCATCTTATAGATTTCGCCGAGCATCTCGGTCTTACGCGTCTTGATGGCAGCCGCCTTCTTGCCGCCGTTCACCATGTCGCGCAGCTCAAGTCCGAACTCACGGAGTTTGGACGAGATGAGCGAACGCATTTTTGAAGTGTTTTCTGCAGAGAAAGTCTCTGGCTGTGCGCTCATCGGCACCAGACCATATTTGTCTGCCAAGTCTGCCACGCCACAGAATGTACCACCGTCTCCTATTGGATGGTGGAAGAAGAACTGCACGTCAGGATTGTCAAGCGGTTTCTTTGCCGTCTCAATAGCTCCCTGAAGCATCAGGTTCGATTTTTCGAGCTGGTCATAGAAGAACAAGTAGTCATGAGAAAACTCCACGTTGATGCTATCATTGTGTTTCTTCGCAAATTTTGAACGGAGCATGTTAAAGCCTGAGAACATCCAGCAACGTCCACTACTTTTCTGGTTATGGAAATTCTGCTTCGTTGTTTCATGGCTGAAATAAGTATCAAAACCTTGTGCATCAAAATTCTTGGCAAGGTTGTCGATAGAGTTGGATGCAAGGGCATTGAAAACAGCCTTATTGGCACTGCCGCCTCCTTGTTTCTGAATGTCACGGAGCATATCCTGCGAGATGCCACCGTCCTTCACTTGTGCTGTCATCGTAGCAGCAACTGCCACGAACAGGCTCAAAAAAAACGCTTTTCTTTTCATAAGTTTGTATTTAGTTAGATAATAAATGGTCATCGACAAAGAGCGCATTTCCGTTCCGTCCGGCATCAGGCTTGTCGCTGTCGGAACCCTATCAGCACGCGCTCCTGCTATTTTCTTTTTCAGAAGACAAAGTTATACATTTTTCCCGACTTTCCACAACATCTTAATGTTTTTTTTGTTTTGTCCTCTTTTTGCTCCCTCCGCCCCCCATTTGCCATCATGATGCCATTGCATATTTATGCACAAGCATCCGTTCCGAAGACCGAATCGTAAACAACTGTTTATCAATACCATAAGAAGTGCTTTCCAAAAGTTGAACTTTTGGAAAACGAAAGTTCAACCATATATTTATACGCTTCACCAAATGAAAAACAAGCAATAAAAAACGATAAACCGGATTAGAAAAATTAAGAATTAGAAACAATGGGAAAGACAGGAAAATCTGGAAATACAGAGAATCCCCAATCATAATCCTTAACTCTTAATGATACTAAAACGACGGCGGCAGAAGCAATGATTGCTCCTGCCGCCGTCGTTTTCTTGGGTCGGGTTATCGTTTATTTTTTCCCCTTCTTACCATAGTCACTGAAGTCTTCCCATACTTTGCGGACATTGTACGTAATCCCGAACGGATTCTCCACGTCGTATTCCCAACTGCCAAGGTCACTGTCGTCCTCCTCATAGCCGTTCTCCTTTCCGAGCATATTACCCGTTGCGGTTTTTCCGCTGAATTCCATCAAGTGATTTTCTGAAGCCAAAGGAACTGAGTCACACGTCGGCTTGATATATGCTTCGCGTTTCATCGTATTACCTCCTTTCTGCCTTTGTGAATGTAAACACCTTTCCAGCTTGGCTTGCCGCTGAGACGGCGACCGTCGAGCGAATACCACGCATCGTCGTCCGTGCTCACATTATTATTATTTACGTGGGTGATGCCCGTCGTCTCCGGATCGTTGAAGAAGAAGGTCGCACCCTTCGCACTGTTGCTGCCCCCAGCGTTTTTATAGGTCGTTTCCCTGATGAAGCAGCGGTGTGGGGCAGCTTTCGTTCCGGTGAAGGGCCAGAAGCCGATCACGCCGGTTCCTATCCCGCTTTCGAAGCCCAGGGAGAGTGCCCTGCGAGGACCGCCGAAATCGGTTTCTGTGCCTGCGCCTTCCAGCAGGTTGCCGCCTAATTCGGCAATTTTGTCACGTGTGGCTTGTAATTTATTCAGCTGCTCATCGGTATATACCTTTTCGTACATCACTGTATCCGCAGACCATCCTAAGAGTTTGTGTGTCCACACTTTCTGGAAGGCGTAGAGACCGGCTTGGCTGTCGGAGCGCACGAACATGGCGGTGCCGGCGGGAATGAGGGTGCCAGAGTCGCCGTCGCCGATTTGCTTCAGTTCCAACTGGTCATACGCATTGGCTGTTCCACCGCTGGTAATATCTGACTTGCTCCTGATGCCGGTGACTATCCATACCGTGGTGCCTGCAGGCACGACGGCGTCGTAGTCGAGCCAGAGCGTGCCGGAATAGTAGTTGATTTTATTCCCTTGCTTGGTGAGCGGATTGATGTACATGATGTACGGATAGGTCTTCACTTGCACCGTCATATACCGTAATGACTCGTTGGATGTACCTTCAAAATTCGGTCGGTGGTCATATTCATACGAAAAGGCACCATCCTTTTCGTAGAGGTCGAGGTCGGCTGTCGCGCCGTCTGCCACGCTTGCCACCTTGAAGTAGTTCTGCGTTCCGTCGTGCTGCAGCGCCTGGGTAGCTATCTCATTATTCAGCAGTTTCACGCTGTGTGGCTTGAGGCGGGTGCCATCGAACAGGGCATTCTGATCTACGGGCAAATTGAGGCGCACTTCGTCTCCGGAGCCGTTCTCCGCTGTGCCTTTCACCACCGTCAGGTCGGCTAAGGGCTTCTGCGGGCTGATTTCATAGTTTATGGTACCTGGAGGCGCTGTAACCGAATTAAGATCCAAAGACCAAAGCAGATTGTATGAGAGCAGTAAATTATCGAATTTAGTATGACTACCTGCATCTAAATGCTCCAGCAAATTATTCCTAAACTGAAAAGCTGACACATAGTCTGGGACACGACTCATATCAATCTTCCGAATCGTATTGGTTGGATTAAAAGTTCCGTCATCCACATTGGCACGGTCTTTACGAATGTATGACCCGCCATTGCAATATATACCTGCAGTTCTACTAGTAACAGTAGGTGCCTTAAAACGAGTGTAAAATTTCTCAAGACTGGTTATCTTATTCCGGTGGAGGTGCAATTGGTCAAACTTGATGTTGTCGCCCAGGATGATACTGTCTTCGGTCAAAAATGCAGATTGCACATTCAATTCGACAAACTTATCGGTAGGACTGGAGTCATATACCGTTAATTTTTTTATCTTTGTCCCCCATACGACAATCCTGATCAACTTATGATTCTTTTGCAATTCCAACTCTTCCAAATTTGCCAAAATGTTTAAGCCTTTAGCAATGCTATTATGGTTATAATAAAACTCTTTGTAGGTGTCGGATAGGTCTGCTGCAATGATAATTTTCTTTGCATTTCTCAAGGCAGTAACATCCTTGACGGTAAACCTGCCCGCACTCGCTCCTGACATTGTTGTTGTCAGATACGTCGAGGCGTTAGATGCTTTGATCGTTACCGTCTGCGCCTGCATGCACAGCGGCATGAGCGCCAACAACATAATTTGTAATAATTTTTCATCATTTTATTGTTTTTAGTTTGTTATTATTTACTTTTCGCTACATCTTGTCACATTTTATGACAAAATCTTCGCAAATGTAAAAAAATAATTTCGTCCGTGGGAATTTTTATTCAATTATCTTCTCTTTTTTGAATACTTTTTAACTATTGTGTTTATTTTATTAAATATAATTAACTATAACAATAAAAACAAACTCCCCTCTTTGCCCGTTCAGCACCCTGCCAAGGCTGTATATTTATGCGAGGGGTGAAGCGTTGGAAACCGATTTGTAAACGCCTGTGTTTCAGTGTATTAAGAATGCGTTTCCAAAAGTGCCACTTTCGCACTCCAAAAGGGGAACTTTTAGGAGCTGAAAGGGGAACTTTTGCAAGCTAAAAGTCCAACTTTTGGAAAACGAAAGTTCAACTGCATATTTTTGCGCTTCGCTAAATGACAAATGATAAATGAAAAATGATAAATCCGATTAAGGATTTTTAAGAATTTTGGAGGCTGGGAATTCTGGGATCACTAAAGTAATCATAATTCTTAATTTTTAATTCTTAATTCAAACATGGTACATTGTAGGGGCGGACCCGTTCGTCTGGATTTGCAATCCAGACGCATTTGCTATAAGGATTTATAATCCGATTAATACGCATTCCACCTCGGCGGAAATATTATTTGCTGTCGGATTGCAAATCCGACAAAACGGAAATAGTGCTGGATTGCAAATCCAGCACAACGAGAGCAATGGGAATCATGAAGAGGCTGGGGCTGGGAGCAATGGGAAGCCTGGGAGCACTAATCATAATTCTTAATTTTTAATTCTTAATTCTTAATTCAAACATGGCGCATCGTAGGGGCGGATCGATGTATCCGCCCGCATGTTTATTTCCTATTACAAGGGCAGTTCGGCAATCAGAACTTGTTCAGTCCCTTCGTGTTGATTTTCGATATGCCCGACGACGAAATCTCCGTTTTGTCTGCCGTACCACTGATAGTCATCACGAACTGACCGCTCGTTTTCGCGTTTATCTCCGTACAGTCACACTTCACATCAAGCGTGCCGACTCCGCTGTTTTTGAACGTAGCCGCACCGCCTTCCAATGCCAGATTGCCTTTGCACGAACCGCTATTCGACATATTAAACACGCTGGACACTACCGACAGCCTGATGACTGAAGCACCGCTGTTTTTCAGGTCGCAGTTTGCCGCCTTCACATCGCTTTTGAACGTGCCTTGCCCTGAGTTTTGCAATCTGTACGAAGTGCCTTTCACGACATTTCCCTCGAAATGGCAGGCACCGCTGTTTTTCATCGTCACATCGCCCGTCGAACTGACGTTGAAGTGCATCTTGGCACTTCCCGAATTGTTCGCGGCAAAGGAGGTGCAGCCGATTGTCGCTGCCTTGATGCTCATATATCCCGAATTGCTCAAGGTGAATGCTTCAGACGTAAGACCTTCCGTCGAAAAAACGAGCGAGCCGCTGTTTTTCAACGCATTAAGGCTGGGTGCCGTAATGACTATCTCGACCATGTCGTTCCACATGGGATTTTTCTTTTTAGAGCCCAACACAAGCGTTCCGTTTTCCACTTTCACGTCAAGCAGCTCCATCAGGGATTCCGCACCTGTGGCACGGATGCTGTAATCACGACCTTGCCTGAATTCAATCTTCACGCCGACGCTGTTCCTGATGCCTGTAAAATCACGCAAACCGTAGGTGCGGGAGATGCGCTTCGCCTCCTGTTTGTCTTTTTTGTCAAACCCCACTGCTATCGTACCAACACCATTCTCTACGGTATAGACATCGTCTTTGCCATTGGTGGCGCACGAACTCAGGTTAACCATGAAGATGGCTGCCATTGCCAGTTGAATAGTCTTTCTTTTCATACTCCTTATTTTTTAGTTATAGATTTGATGATAATTGTTACTTTTCCACCTATGTAAGCACGTGGATCGCTCCGACGCTGAAGCATATAAATGCGTCGGAAACCGTTCTTCTCACATGTGAGCACGACTGTGCTTTCTCCGTTTTTAATGCTGGTCTGCACATTAGCCGTTGATTTCTCCCGTTCAAAAGCCCTTACAAAGGGAGTTATCTGCTGGCTCTTCACTTCCAACACGTTGACAACCTTGACAACCTTTCGCGTCTGGGGGTCCCGCTCTACCGCAGAAGTAAATACGGAAGGACCGCTCGTAGAATATTCTTCCACCAGACGGTCAATGCTGTTCTGCGCTTGTGCAGGAAAGGCAAAAGCCATCCACATCAAAATTCCGATTAAATGTCCTTTTTTCATTGTTCGTTATCATTTATTCGTTTAATAATCTTTTCATTTCAGCCCGCTGAACGGGATCATCGAATGCGCCGAGCAAATCCCTTTCCGCCTCCTGTACAAACGTGCGTCCGCCAAATTGTTTCTCCAGACGGTCGGCAGAGGCGAGTACCTGCTCCAAATGTGTACGAATCTCTGTCAAATCGTCAATCCGTTTGCCGTCAACAATCATGTAGCTGCCACCGTATTGCGCCGCCAACGCATCACGCTCGCGCACATCTGCCATGTATTTCGTTCCAAACGTCAACGTCAAAACAACTGCTATCACCGCAGCAACCTTCCACCACCAGGGCTTTGAAGTCTTGTCCCCACTAACCTCCAAGGGCACTTCCGCAGCAACGCTTGCCGGCGTTCCTTCTTCTGACAGGCTTTCCGGTGTCTCCAATGCAGAGAAATCCAGAAATATCTCACGCATCGGTTCCAGTTCTTCATCCACATCTCCTGCACGGAAATAAGCATAGATAGCCTGCTCTTCACCGAGAGTCGTCTCGCCCTCGAAGAACCGCTCAATCAGGAGTTTCATCCTCTTTGTACTCATATTGGCATTCATCGCTTCCCTTTCATTAAATATTGGTTTCTCACTGCTTGCCGAGCGCGACTCAAAATCTTTCTTACGGCAATCTCACTGCTATTCGTCAGCTCTGCTATCTCTTGCATCTGCATCCCTTCCATGTGGCGAAGGCGAAGCAATAGGCGCTGCTTCTCGGGTAAGGCATCGATGATGTCCAACACACGCTCAACCCGTTCTTCACCCATATCAACCTCATCAGTATCCCGGACATCGGTATTTGCCAAAGGAGAGCATGGTTTCTGATGCCGGAGATAACTGACACAGAGGTTTCTGACAATGACTTTCGCCAACGGTTCGACAGGCATTCGCAAATCCTTGTGCATCCGCCAAAGGCGGAGCAACGCATCCTGGACAACATCCTCTGCCACAAATTCATCGGCAACATAATGAATTGCGGTTTTGATGAGCACAGGGCGCAGCAGCTGCATTTCCGTATTGAACCCGTCGGTTGTCATTCGCTTTTTTCCGTTCTTTTAATCAACTTCTTTAACTATAATACGCATAAGAACGAATTTTGTGACAGAAAAAACGCACTTTTTTATTTCCACCCGCTGCCACCTCATCACTTATGCCCAACAAAAAAGAGGAGTGAAACCCTGCGGCTTCACTCCTCTTGTCGGGATTACTGCCCTACTTCCATTGAAATCTATTTTATCGAATGAATATTCATTTCTTTTCATGTCGTTTTATATCAGTAAGTTACACCATTTTTAGCATTTCACTCAAAAGCAGAAAATCACGCCAATTTTTAATTATCACGCCAAAAATACGCCAAAAATTCCTTGGTGTAACCAAATAGATATTGTACCTTTGCACCAGAATTCAAAACTTAAGAATAATGGCACAGATAGAATTAAGGATATCAAGCAAGGTACAGAAAGAAACGGGAATGTGTGAAGTTCTTATTCGATTCTTTCAGGGCTCCAAGTTCAATCTTAGAGCAAAGAGTGGTGTTTTTGTTTCACCTGAATATTTCGAGTATTACATTGATAGACCAAAGACTGAAAGCCTTGGCGTTAAGGTCCCAGGTAATCTGCTTACTATCACGGAGGATAAGGCAAAAAAGAGCCATTATGCACTCCGGCAAAGTGGCATCATCGTTATCAAGCAACGTTTGGAGACACCTGAAGTAAAATACCATCGGGAACAATCTGACCGTCTTGATAATCTTAGGAAAACAATCATAGAGGCATATGATAACAATAAAGAAGCCAATCTTACAAGCGACTGGCTGCAATTGGTTATTGATCGTTTTATGCATCCTGACAAATATATTGTCAAAACAGAAAACAAGAAAACATTCTATGAATTGGCCGAAGAGTACATCGAGAAACGCCACTTGGCATACACCCACGCTAAGGTCTTTCGGGTATTGATGAGAGAGGTCGCAAGATACGAAGGCTTTATACGTGCTACAGACTATAATCGAAGCAATTTCACTTTCGATATTGATACCGTTACGAAAAGCGACATAGAAGATTTCATCGACTACCTCCGTCATGAATACACACTATCTACGGAACATAAAGATCTCTTCAAAAAACTGCTTTCAGAATATCCTGCAAGCGTGACGAAAGGCAACTGCAAACTGGAAGACAGGGGTGAGAACACTGTTATTAAAGGCGCTAAGCGACTGAAATCCCTATTCCATTGGTTCTACGAAGAGGAATATACGAAGAATCGTCCTTTCGACGGTATAAACCTTGGGACAGAAAAGGTTGGAACTCCTTATTATATTACCATAGAGGAAAGAAACAAGATAGCAGAGACTGACTTTGTCGCAGCCTACGAGAACATGTCAGAGGAAGAAAGAAAAGGTATTGACAAGACCAACCTTGCAGGCTATGGTATACAAAGAGACATTTTTATCTTCCAATGCTTTGTTGGTTGCCGTGTTGGAGATTTGCTTACGTTAGGGCCTGGTAACATAATAGATGGCATTCTTGTATATACCCCACATAAAACGAAAGACAATGGCGAACAAGCCATGCAAGCCAGAATTCCTTTGCATCCTAAAGCTATGGAACTGGTAAAGAAGTATGAAGGATGTAATAAGAATGGTTTACTCTTCCCATTCATCACAGCTCAGAAATATAACATTGCCATCAAAAAGATCTTCAAATTGGCTGGTATTACTCGCAATGTTATTATCCGTAACGCTAAGACTGGTGAAAACGAACTGGTTCCTATTGACACCGTTGCTTCAAGTCATTTGGCCCGTCGTACCTTTATCGGAAATGCTTATTTCAAAGTGAGCGATCCTAACCTGATTGGAAAAATGAGTGGTCATGTAGATGGTTCAAGAGCTTTCAAGCGTTATCGAAACATAGAAGATGAAACACTTAAGAGCGTCATTGACTTGATAGGATAACTTATACTAATGGTTAACTATATATAATAAGGTATATTAATTTGAAGATTTTATTGTAACTTTGCACACAAATGATGACAATTGAAGAAATAAGGACAGGGAAAGAAGGTCAGACGTTTGACCTGAAGAGCATACAGATCGACCCGAAAGCACTGGCAATCCCAATTGTGGCGATGGCCAATGCAGACGGTGGTATGCTGGCAATTGGTATTTCTGACAAAACAAGAAAGATAGAAGGTGTGAACCAACATACTGCTAAGTTGAATGAGCTGCTTCGTGTGCCGTTTGATTTCTGCAACCCGTCCATTCCAGTCAGTTGTCGATATATGGATTGCACTGACGACGAAGGCAATCCCAATCGTATTCTGCTGATGGATATTCCCGCCAGTCAGTTCCTGCACACAAATCAGGCTGACGAAGCCTATATCCGTGTGGGCGACAAGAGCCGCAAACTGACATTTGACGAACGGATGCAACTGATGTACGACAAAGGTGAACGCTCTTATGAAGATACAGCTGTGTATGGCGCAACTATTGATGACATCGATATGGATGCCGTTGCTGAATATGCCAAACTGGTAGGTTACGGGAAGTCACCGCTTGAATACCTGCGAGAGAATAACGGTTTTGTAACGACCAACAAGAAGGGTGAGGAAGATGTCAGCGTTGCCTGTATCCTGCTTTTCGGCAAGAATCCTCAGAAGTTCTTCCCTCGCAGTCGTACTCGTTTCATTCGTTATGAAGGTGTTGACGAGAAAGTTGGTGCTGAGATGAACGTCATCAAGGATGTCATCTTTGAGGGAACCATCTTGAATCAAGTCAGGAAAACTATTGAGTTCATTGAGACTCAGGTACGTGAGCACACCTTCTTGGGACAGCACGGACAATTTGTTACCCGTCGCGACTATCCTGAATTCGTCATCCAAGAGATGGTAGTCAATGCCTGTTGCCACAGAGCCCACAATATCAAAGGAACTGAGATACAGATCAAGATGTTCGATGACCGACTGGTATTTGAATCGCCAGGCAAGTTGCCAGGACAGGTAAAACCCAGCAACATCCGTAACACCCACTTCTCGCGTAATCCGAAGATTGCTGCATTCCTGAAAGCCTATCACTACGTGAAGGAATTTGGTGAGGGCATGGATCGTATCTGTCGGGAACAGGAAGCCAATGGTGCCCAAGCTCCGTCTTTCCGAACAGATGACTTCATCTTGAAGATTACTGTGCCCAAGGTTACAGAAACGTCACAGAAAACGAAAAGAGGCCAAGCTGTAGAGTTACCAGATAATTCTCATGGGTTAACAGAAAAGTTACCAGAAAATGAGAATAAGTTACCAGAAAAGTTACCAGATAGCCGTCCTGGGTTGATCGAAAAGTTAATTGAAAAGGCAAAACTGAATGGCGACAAGTTGACAGAAAACAGGATTACAATGTTGCGTTTGATGATTGAGAACCCCTATGTCTCTAAATCAGAAATCGCAACGGTGTTAGGGGTTAGTTATACTGCGGTCGGTAGCAATATTAATTATCTGCGTGGCAAATACCTTCGTCGTGTTGGCCCAGACAAAGGCGGTTTTTGGGAGATAATTGTATAGACATAAGACTATGAATAATAGAATCCAGGATACGGTTTCAGGATTACAAGTCATTAACGAACTATTAAAGAAATACGTTCGGGAAGGTGCTCTTTGCCTTGAAGAGAAAAAGACTATATGGGAAACCTATAAAAATATTAAGGATACGAATTCATTAATAGAGGATGCAGAACAAAAAGCTCATAATGATATTGATGGATTATATTCTGATGCATGCTTGTTATACACAGAATCAAAGGAATGTACTGAGATACTCAAATCCAATGCTGTTGTGTTTTCTTCTTTTGAGGGAGAGACGGTCTATAAATGGATTGTTGCCCCATATGAGAAATCATGGAGAACTGAAAGTGAAAAGGCAAATGAGCTATGGAGAAAATATTCAGGTCTCAGTAATCGTCTTGACAGCATGTTCTATGGTGGATGCTCAGAAGAAGAAATCAAGAAGGTTGAAGAAGAGTGCGACGCTACAAATGAGCAATACAAAGCCTTAAAGAAAAAGTATGAGCACCTTTACGATGAATATATTGAAGCGCGTAACAAATGGATTGGTCTTATTAGTTTTGACCTTATGCTATTGGATGTTCTTGCTAATAAATTAGCGGTAGTAAGCCAATGCATCATGAATGACATAACGATAATCAAGAAGGAGGGTGGCGTATGACAAGATTATTAAAGGAAACCACCAAAGAACTTGATTTAATCGATCCTGCTATTTGCACCTTCGTTTGGAGAGTTTGCAATAATATGCTTTTTGAGGAAATCAGATGTACTGACTTCATTTTGTTAATGAATCTCAGGGAACCAATACCACGAATAAGAAAAAGAAATCGTGAAGATGGCCGCATTTGTTATATGATATGTGAACTCTCAAAACATATCTATAGAAAGAATCTTACTGAGCATTGGATTAATACTATCCTTGAAAAATTCAACATTGCTCGTGATACTTACGACCACCATCATTATATCAATTCGAATTCAAGTAAAGCCAATATTGAGTTTGCTTCTGACATACAAACAGCCATTAAAAATGGCCTGAACCAAGGATAAACAGAATCAAATTCCCGATTGTTTCCAACGATTCCCGAATTTAAGG
Source organism: Prevotella sp. Rep29 (assembly GCF_019551475.1). Classification (NCBI taxonomy): domain Bacteria; kingdom Pseudomonadati; phylum Bacteroidota; class Bacteroidia; order Bacteroidales; family Prevotellaceae; genus Prevotella; species Prevotella sp. Rep29. The sequence continues at coordinate 489,747 of NZ_CP047159.1, read as the reverse complement.
AAAATTAGCAATCTCAAATTCCGTATGCCGCTGTCTTTCAGTCGCATACGGAATCGTTTTATTTTCAAGGTTTCCAGCGATTCCCGAATACTACCAATCTAAAGGGCTACCTTTGCAGCCAGAATTTTTAATTCAATTAGATATGATTAAAGATAATATTTTTGCAAAGGATGCCAACCAGGTTGGCTACTTTGAACCAAGTGAAGAAAGTGAGTTGTTTGCAAAGCGACTCGTGTCTGCAATCTCTAAGGGCGGTGACCACATCTCCCTTACTCTTACAGGGAAAGGTGCCATTGCCTTTGCCCGTGAACTCTCTGAGCGACTTCTGGCTGAAAAATCTCAAAAAGCTGAGAGTAATGTTGACAACCAAGAAGAACTGATTCCAAAAAGCGAGGTCATGAAGATGCTGTCGGTTAGTTCTACGACTCTCTGGCTTTGGAACAACAACAAATACCTCCCGCAGATCAATATCGGCCGAAAGGTATTCTATCGCGCAGAGGATATTCAGAAGCTACGCAGAGGAAATACCAATGAAGATTCCGGTAGTAGTATATAAATGTATAGTATAAAATCATAATCTCATGAGTAAAATTATTCTTTTCTCGAATATCAAGGGCGGTGTGGGTAAGACCACGCTATGCGCCCACTTTGCGGAGTACCTTTCTATGAAGGGAGTCCCTGTTGTAGCCGTGGATGCCGATATTCAGGCATCTTTGTCCAGACATCGTGAGCGTGAGGTGGAAGCAGACCCGGGGCAGACTGTGCCCTGGGCCATCACCCGCCTCAATACACTTGATAGTAAGATAGTAAAAGCGGCTATGAATGAATATAAAGAACAAGACGGCATTGTATTGATTGACTGCCCTGGCAATCTCAACGACAATAACCTCTCCATCCTCTATTCGATAGCCGACCTTATTGTCATTCCCATGTCCTACGATGTAGATACCATTGATGCGACAGGCATCTTTGTTTCCGTCATCAGCCAGAAGTCATCTGCCAGCTTGGTTTTCCTGCCCAACCGCATCAACACCACAGAAGGCAAGGCACATGAGCGTGAAATGAGAGATGAAACCATCTCTGTTCTTGGCCGGCTTGGAACGGTCACGCCGAGAGTCAAGCAGAGCGTGGTCATCAAGCGATACTCCACACTCTACCCTCTTGACAAATACCAGTATGCTGCCGTTGAGCATGCTTTTGACAGAATCATTGAAATCATCAATCAACTATAAGACATGGAACAGAAAAAAGTTATAAACCCGCTGCTTTCAAAGAACGTCAACGGAATCTCTCTTGCGGAGAGTGTCACAAAGATAACAGGTGTAAACGCTGAATCCAATGGTAATGCTGCAGCCTTCCGTAAGGAAAAGTCCGACTGGCATGCCGTTGGTTGGAAGAAGTTCACCGAAGGACTGGAGGACTATACTGGTGTTAAGGGGCAGGGTGCTGCTGTATGGCTACCCACAGAGGTTAAGAAACAGATAGAGCAACTTCGTGCTAACTCGGAGCGAAACATCCCTATCCGTGCTCTGGCAGCGGCTATGATAGTAGCCTTTATGGAGGAACACAGGAAGGAACTCAGTAGCCTTTAATCCTTATACCATTATATAATATAAAGTAACGCTTATATAATACAAAAGTGATTTTCTATTATGATTGATAAGAAATACATTGACAAGGTTCTTGACGAGGTTGATCTGGCAGAAGTGGTGTCTGACTATGGTGTCAAGCTTCAGCTCAAAGGCCATACCGCAAAAGGATGCTGCCCTTTCCATCAGGAGGACACACCCTCGTTCCACATTGACACGGCCAAGAACCTATACCACTGTTTCGGATGTGGCAAGGGTGGCAACGTCATCAACTTTGTGATGGAACAGGACGGTCTCACTTTTCCCCTTGCTGTCAAGAAACTGCTGAAGGAGAAATTGCATATTGACTTGTCTGACTCAGATCTCCAGTCCACACCCGAAGAGGAAGAGCGATACAAGAAACTGGAGTCCATGCGCATTATCAATGAAAGGCTTTGCGCATTCTTCTGCCAGGAAATAGGGAAGGAAACACCAGATGCCAAGTCAGCAAATGCATATATGCTCAGCAGATGGAACGAAGAGTATTGCAAGGAGAAGCATATCGGCTATGCTCCTGACAATTGGACATCGGTTATCGACTATGCAAAGAAAGAAGGCCTTAGTTTGGAACTGATGCAGGAAATGGGTATTCTGAAACTGAGTGAGAAGACACACTCCGTCTACTGCGTCTATCGTAACCGCATCATGATTCCCATCCGTGACAGATATTCCCATATCGAGGGATTTACGGCAAGGGCGATAGACGACAAGTCGGATTGTAAGTATCTCAATTCTGCCGACAGCGATTTGTATTGCAAGTCCCGTTCTATCTTTGGAATCGACACTGCCATCAAGAAAGCACGGGGAGACAGAAAGCTGTACTTAGTAGAGGGGGCACCTGATGTGATGAAGCTACAGTCAGTTGGTATCTTCAATGCCATAGCCTCCCTTGGTGGCTCATGGACAGTCAATCAGTTCCAGAAACTGAAAGACTATCGCTTACAGGATTGCACGCTCTGTTTTATGCCAGACTCTGATATTCCCAAGGGCGGGGAAAAACTCGGTGCGGGTTTTTGTAACGTTATCCGTAACGGAGCCCTTGCTATGCAGCAGGGTTTTACCGTCAGCGTCAAGGAGATTCCCAATGACCTCAGCGTAGAAAAACCAAAGAAGATAGACCCTGATGAGTTCTTCACTGACAAAGCCGATCTTGCCAAGTTGGAGGAACGCGAGTTCCTATTATGGGCATTTGAGAAACGGTTCAACAAAAACGGTACGACGGAGGAGAAACAGAAAGCCATCGACGAGACTTGTGAACTGCTCCTCTGTATCAAGGACGAAGCCATTCGGGAGCGATACATCACTGCTCTTGCGAGGATTGACGGCAACAAGACCATCTGGCGTCAGGCTCTCAATACCGCCATGAAGAAACGACAGAAGCAACTCTCCGAGAAGAACAACGAGGGCGACATTGACATGCTCCGTTCTTTTGGCTTTACCGTCCAGCATGGCTGTTATTATGGCTATAACCAGAAGGGAGAGGAGAAGCAATGGTCTAACTTCACTCTGAAGCCCCTGTTCCATGTCAAGGATGATATTCATCCCATCCGCTTGTTCGAAATATGCAACTCCGACGGACAAAAAGAGATTATCGAGCTGAATATGGAGGAATTCACCTCTTCCAAGAAACTGCGTCAGAAACTTGTCGGTATCGGCAACTATACATGGCTGGCAGATGACTCTTCACAAATCCAAATGATGCGCTATCTGGCCAAGGTGTCTGAAACCGCCGTGGAAATCAAACAACTTGGTTGGCAACAGCAGGGCTTTTACTGTTTCTGCAATGGTGCCTTGGAAGATGGTGTCTGGCATCCTGTAGATGACAAGGGCATCGTCAGGCTGGAGAAACGCAACTATTATCTTCCCGCCATGTCGCAGATTTACAAGGACTCTACGGAACTGTATTCCAATGAACGCAAATTCCGCCACCAGACCTATTCCAATATCTCCTTACACGACTATTTCTCCAAGATAGTCGATGTGTTTGGCGATAATGCGGTTATCAGCCTCTGCTTCTATATGGCTACGCTCTTCAAGGATGTCTATAAGCAGAAGTCACCTTCTTTCCCTATCCTCAACATCTTCGGCCCGAAGGGTTCTGGTAAGACCGAACTGGCTGAGACGATGATGGCTTTCTTCGTCGTGGGTAACGAGCCTCAGAATATTGAGACGGCCACCATTCCCGCACTGGCTGATGCCGTAGCCAGCGTCAGCAATGCCCTTGTCCATATCGACGAATACAAGAACGGTATCGACACCAAGAAGATTGAATGGCTCAAAGACCTCTGGGCATGCATCGGGCGCAGTCGTATGAACATGGACAAGGATAAGAAACGCGAACAGGCTAGGGTGGACTCTGGCATCATCCTCACAGGTCAGGAGATGCCGACTGCCGACATTGCCCTGTTTACGCGACTCATCTTCCTGGCCTACGACCGCGACCACCACAACCAGCAGGAGCGTGAACGCTTTGCTGAGTTGATGCAGCTGCGAATGTATGGTGCTACGCACATCACCATCCAACTCGTGAGTCTGCGCGACAAGTTCACGGAGCGATTCGAACTCGCCTGGGAAAAGGCAAAGACTGATGTCACCTTACATCCCAAGTGGAATCCAGAACTGAAAGACCGTATTGAGAACAACTGGCTTGTTCCCCTATCGGCATACCTTGCCCTACAAGGAAGCATCGAATTCCCGTTCACCTATAACCATCTGCTCGACCTCTGTATGGACGGACTGATCCGGCAGAACAAGCTGTGCAACCGCTCTGACGAAGTCTCGAACTTCTGGAGCCTTATTAGCTGTGCGCAGCAGAAGGGCGAACTCATTAACGAGAAGGATTATCTCATTAAGTCAAAGAGCCGACTGAAGACCAACAAAATGAGGGACGGCTATGAGTTTGGTGAGCCTCGTCAGATTCTGATGCTCAGGAAGAATACGGCATTCAATGTCTATCAGAAGATAGGTCGTGAAATGAACATCAGTACCCTGTCCAATGAGTCCATTGAGTATTATCTCCAGATTTCTCCGGAGTATCTGGGCGTGGCAACCTCTGCTGAGCGGTTCAAACGCATCAACTCCAACGGTCAGCCTGTGCAGAACTATGTGTTGGAGGGTGGAAAGCCCAAGTGCAAGATCATCACCGAGCAGGACCGCCCTCTCTGCTTTTGCTATACCGATGTTTGCGAGCATTACGGCATCAACCTGAGTACATTCCTCAGTGACTCACTTGATGACGAACCCACCGAAACAAAACAAGAAGAACTGCCGTTTTAAGCAATCCTCATGTCGCACTTGTCGCAACTTGCGCACAACTGATTTACAGGCACTTAGCAACCGTACCGCTTGTAGCATCGCCCTCGCATGCTGTCGCACTATAAGCCCAGACATATCGTTCTGTAGCTCTATTGTAGCTGTAATTATGGGTAGATATGATTGATACAACATCTCTTGCTCCCTATTAATCACTGGTTCTGATGATGGCGACAGGTGCGACAACCTGCGACATGCATCCTATCCCCTTCATGTAACCACACCCGGCACTCATGTAAACCATTCTTCGCCATTGCCAAATTCTGCTTACTTTTGCCGTGCATTTCCGAAAAGGGGTGCAACTGTAAGATTGCAAACGGCAGAAGCTGAAAAGCCGTCGGATGAAGGACAATGACCTCACGCATACCATTATATTAAGACGCGTCGGTATGGCATTGTGGCTAGGACTCCTAAACCTTGAAACAGAGTAAGCATAACAATTTAAAAAAAACAAAAAAACTTTTATGGCAATAAGTAATGTTCCTGCAAATGTGGCAACCAGTGCCATGCAGGCAATTCCTTTCAGCAGTATGATTGGCGGCCCGCTGAAGGCGTGCATCGAGGCACAGGCTATGGCAGCCAAGACATCATGGGAGTTTATCAAGGAAGTGGGACTGAACACTGACGAGAAAGGACAGAAGAGTGCCGTCATGGTGGCTTTCTCCTTCAACAAGGGAGGCCGCATGACCCAACTCAATGTACCTCTGCTCACCATCGTACCTATCCCCTACATCGCAATCAACAGCGTTGACATCAACTTCAAGGCCAACATCAACGCCTCTTCGTCAAGTGTCAGCGAGAACTCCTCGCACACCGAGTATGGTGGCGAAGTGGATGCGAAGGCAAAACTCAATCTTGGTCTGTTCTCTCTGGAGGCAAATCTGAAGGCCAACTATTCTACGAAGAAGGACTCAAAGGCAACCGAAGAGTCGAAGTATTCCTTGTCTTCGTACACGAAATATTCCGTGCCTTCAGTATCTTTTCTAATGCCGAGTTTCACTTGATAATATGGATAACGCTGGCGCGTTGATTCTACTGCCTGACGCAATAAATCGCCGTCAACAGGATCCCTCATCTTCAGTGTCATTCTGACTGTCCAGGACATCTGCTCTCCAGCCCAAGTCAAGTAGAATCTTTCAGAAAGCAGCTTTTCCCCTTTGTTATAGTTCATTACTGTGACTTATTCTTCTATTAACTCAAAATGCTGGAAGTCCTTGCACGATGTCCAGTCGCCGCCCCATTCAAAGCCGGCCTCAGTAAATAGGCGGAAGCAGAGGTCGTCGTGGTCTATCTTGTAGGGGAAGTCCCACGTGCGGTCGCAGTATTTCTCAGCCGTGGCGGGCTGGATGAAGCGCGTGCCGTCGTTGCGATCCTTGTAATAGGGATTGTAGAGGGTGTTGATGTCGATGGCCAGCCCCCGGGCATGTTTCGACAGCTTGGTGCTGCCCGCGATGACACGGTAGCAGAAGCACGATGAGTTGTTGTCGCGCATTTGGGTCTCATCATCTGCATCATACACGTCGGGCAGCAACATCCGCTGGATGGGGTACTTGGCATCGAACAACTGGCGCAGGATGGTGGCTACGCGGTCAGCAATCTGCTTGTTCACTATCATCTCGCCGACGTGCATCTGGTTGTCGTAGTCCCAGTGCAGGGCGCGGATGTGACGCAGGTCGTCACGTCCGATGTAGGGATTCTCCTTGTACGTCTTGCCCTGCATACGCTGCCACACACCATCGGGGATAGGGTCGGCGGCGAAGCAATTGTCAATGCCGCCAAAGGCTTCGACGGCCTCCTGACTCACGGTTCGACCAGCCTGCCACTCGGTGAGGGGTTTTATGTCGACGGGAAAGGAAAAGTCGGTCTTCGTGACACCCTCGCCGTAGATGGTCTTGAAGTCATCGCGCATGGAGATGACATGATACCCGGCCTCGCGCCACTGCTGTCCCAGCGTGAGGGCCTTTTCGCGCGAGGCATGGTCACGCTGGTCGTCATCGGCAATGAGCATGAAGGCTGCCGACTTATACTTCGGGTTGCTGAGCGCATAGTTGTGCATGGCTGCGTCGCCGCCGCTGTTGCCGAAGGAGAGCACAGGCACCTTGCCAATCTCCTGGGCTATCTGTTTTACCTTGTTGGTCTTCAGGTTCTTGATGATGAGTTCGTCGGTGCGCAGGATGCTCTCCTCACGGCCCATCGTGTAGTTGACGCCCTCTGCCGTACCCTGGGCGGAGGACACGAGCCTGACGTCCATTCCGATGACGCGGTTGGAGGGGATGCCGATGGCCTCCGTTAGCGCGCGGCAGATGAAGCGGTCGCTGCCCGAGACCACGTAGCAGGTAAAGCCGTTGTTCTTCAGGTAGTCGAAGACTTCGAGCATCGGCTTGTAGAAACTCTCGCCGTAGGTCATGCCCGAAAAACCGTTGGCGGGCTGGGCAGCGTATGCCTTCACGTAGGCATCAAACTCGGCCAGTGTCATGCCGGCGTAGGCCTTGGCAGCGGCGTAGGCATGCTTCATGTCGAAGTGGTCGGGCAGCGGCTTGCCGTTGCGCACGAAGTCGCGTATCTCCTGTGCCGTCTCCATCACGTCCTTCGGAGCCTCGTAGTCGGGGTCGTCCAGCGCGCGGTACTCCAACAGATTATACTCAAAGTACGAGGGATAGAGTTCGCCCACAAACGTACCGTCCATGTCGAACGTGGCGATGCGGTCTTCCTCCTGGATATAATTGGGTGAGTTGACATCGGTCACGTCCTTCACGTAGTTCTGCAAGGCGGTCAGCGCCTCGCACTGATTCCACTGCGTGAAGTATTCCTTCGCCGCCGGAGTAACAATGGCGGCATCATCGTCGTTTCCGCACGAAGTAAACCCACTTGTGCCGCAAATGAGGATGGCGGCGAGCATCCATAGTTTCTTTAACTTCATTTGTTCAGTTGCTTAACTGGGAATGTGAAATAGGTGTCGGGGAAGGGCTCGTCCTTCAGCGTGAAGTGCCACCACTCCGTATCGAAAGGCTTGAAGCCATGGCGCAGCATCGCTTGACGCAGGATCATGCGGTTCTTGAACTGCTCGGGGGTGATGCTACGTTTCGGGTTAGCAGGACTTTTGCTGTTGTCTCCTGTGTATTCGCCCGTTTCAGGATTACCGCAGAAGTCGGGATGGCTCTCGGGACCGAACCAGTCGAAGGTGCCGCCCATGTCCACCTCTTTCTCCGTTGCCATATCGAAAAGTGTCAGGTCGAGAGTAGAGCCACGCGTATGACCGCTCTTCAGACAGATGTAGTCCTGTGGAAAGAGCACGCTCTTGTCAAGGTCGGGATAGAAGTAGGGCTTCATCAGTGTGTCGTTGATGTCCTCGGCCCAGCGCACGAAGTGGTCAACACCCTTCTGCGGACGGTAGGCATCGTAGATTTTCAGGCGATAGCCCTGCGCCTTGACGTCGTCGCTCACGGCTTTCAAACTGTCAGCAGCCTGCTTAGTCAAAAGTGCCGTCGGCTCATCATAGCCGTCGATGCGCGTTCCCACAAAGTTATACGTGCCGAAGTAACGGATCTCCAGAATCACATCGGGCACCACGTCTGTGATAGTTACAAACTGGCTGGCATCGTCAGTCGCGCTGACTGCCGCACTCTTCTTCGTGTCCGAGAAGCAGGACACCATCGTCATGCCGCAGATAGTCAGGATGGCGGCGAGCATCCATAATTTTACCTGTCTCATCTGTTATCTTCCTATTTGCTTTTTCAGTTTCAATACGCGGCGCACACTCTGGTCAATGCGCTGTTCGCTGAGCCTGCCGACCTCTACGGCCTTGACCACGGCATCGAAGGCTTCCACGAAGTTCTGCGGTCCCAGCACGATGTCGGCACCGGCCTGAAGCGTACCTACAGCGGCCTCGGCATTGGTGTACTGCTTGGTGATGGCTCCCATCTCCATCGCATCGGTGATGATGATATTCTGGTAACCGAGTTCGCCGCGCAGCTTGTCCTGCAGGATGACGGACGACATGGTGGCGGGGATGTCCGAACCAGTGACGTTGGGCGTAGCGATATGGGCTGTCATAATCAGCTGTGTACCCCACGCAATACCTGCCTTGAAGGTGATCATCTCGCAGTCCTTCATCTGCTCCCAAGTCTTCATGCTCTGCGCATAGCCGAAGTGCGTGTCGGCCTTGGTGTCGCCGTGTCCGGGGAAATGCTTGATGCAGCCCGTCACGCCGGCATCCTTCAGCCCCTGCAGATAGCTGACGACCATCGGCGCGGCCACCTCGGGATTGTCGCTGAAGGCACGGGCGCCGATGACGATGTTCTCAGGGTTGGTGTTCACGTCGGCCACGGGGGCGAAGTCGATGTCGAAGCCGTAGCGACGCAGATAGGTGCCGATGGTGTTGCCGCAGTGGTAGGCATTCTGCGCATCGCCCGTGGCACCGATGGCCGCCATCGACTCAAACTTCTCCACTGCGAAGTTCCCGTTGTTGGCGATGCGTGCCACGCGGCCTCCCTCCTCGTCGATGCAGAGCAGCGGCGAGCCGCCAAGGGCGCGTATCTGGGCGATGAAAGCCGTGAGTTGTGCCTCGTCCTCGATGTTGTGGGCATAGAGGATGACGCCTCCCACGGGGTATTTCTCGTTCACGCCGCGCATGGTCTCGTTGACGGCCTGCAACTTGATGGCCCTGATGTCGTCCGTACTGCCGTCGACGCTGCTGGGCTGGTTGAAGTGGATGGTGGTGTCGAGACACTCGGGGCGCACATAGAACAGTTGCCCCACCTTCTCGCGCAGCGTCATCTTCTGCAGTTGCGCCTCCACCTCGTCTGTCGGCGCGACAGGATTGTCGTCGTTGTCCGACGAACACGATGTGAATACACTTGTGCCGCAGATGAGGATGGCGGCGAGCATCCACAGTTTCCTTTGTTTCATATTTGATTATGTTATTTTGAATTTTTGTTTGTTCCTTTGTTATCTACACATTATTGATATATATCACCAGATCTGCACGCGCTTCTCTGGTGCGAGATAGAGTTTCCCGTCAGTCACGTTGAAGAGTCTGTACCAGTCGTCGAAGAGTGTCACGATGACATTGACGCGGTTTTGGGGGATTGAATGGACGTCAGTCAGGTACAACGACTTCTTTAGGTCAAGGGTAGGATAATCCAGCCACAGTTTTGCATAGTGCAGGAAGAACTCCTGGCAGGCATAGTCGAGGGCAGCCCCCTGCAGCCCCTCATCTATTTTCTTCTGCTTGAAGAGTGAGTAGGCCAGCGTCATGCCGCCGTAGTCGGCCATGTTCTCCCCCAGCGTCTTTTTGCCATCGGCCGGCTGTCCGGGGTAGGCCTCCATACGGTTGTAGAGCGCAATCATCTCCTGCTGCTTGGCTTCGAACTTCGCTTTGGATTCTGATGACCACCAGTCTGTCAGGTATCCCTGTTTGTCATACTTTGCCCCATTGTCATCGAAGCCGTGGGTCATCTCGTGGGCGAAGACTGTAGCGACAACGTACTGGGTGTATTCATCATCGGCAGGGAACATACCTTCACATAAGAATTGCGGCAAGATGATCAGACAGTTCATATCGGGAGCATAAAAGGCGTTCTGTGCGCTATAATCGGTTTCATAGTCGATGATGGCGCGGACATGCTGCTCAACTTTTCCGCACATGTTATGCTTGATGGCTTCATTCTGCGCCATGATGGACAGGGCGTCCTCGACCAGCGTGTTCCCCTCGTCGAGGGTGAACTCGCCTTCGCTAAGGTTGTCGGGCATGCCGACAAAGAACTGCATGGCCTCCAGTTTCTTCAGTGCCTCCTGGCGCGTGGCGTCGCTCAGCCAGTCGAGCGTTTCGATGCGCTGTCGGAACACGGTGCGCATTTTCTCCAGCATCGTCAGGCAGCGGTCTGCCCCGGCTTGCCCCATCTTCCGTAGTACGTCCGCACTCAACTTGTTCATCAGGAAGGGGCTTGTCCGTTTCAATTCCGCTACGATTTCACTCTTGACGGCTCCTTCGCTTTTACCGGCATAAGTAGCCTTCATGTAGCTGAATACGCTCATAACGGCATAGTATCTCAGGTAGTCGTAGCAGTTGTCCATCGTCTTCAGCACGGTCGTGATGCCGCCTTTCTGTTCCATGTATTTCTTGAAGGCGGGGGATTCGTCGAAGATTGCACCAGCCATCGGATGGAATGCTTCCCACAGCGTCTCCCGGGTGACTTCGTCTTCGACGCCGCCCCCGGCACGTGTGGCACGGCCCCGCGCGATGCTGCCGGCCTCGGTGTAGTCAGGTATGTCGCGCACGTTCCACAAGCTCTGACGGTCTGAGTCGGAGGTATCGCCGCCACCATGGGCTGTCGCATAAATCAATTGCTCCTCGGCGAGAATCGCGCTGACGCGCTCCTCGAGTTCCGTCTCATAGCCTGCCGCCTTCGTGCGCTCCGGGTCTGCCACGTTGTCGATGGTCGTCAGTATGCTCTTGATGTACGATGATTTCAGCAAGTCTGTCATTTTAGTTCCCAGCAAAGCTTCTACCAATTGTGTCTGGATGCCTCTGCTCACTATTTCCTGGCAGGAGTGGGATTGCATATGCAAATCCACTCTTTTCGAGAATATGGGATTCAGCCCCTTGTCCTGCAGTTTGCCGATTTCGGTCAGCAGCATGCCGATTCCCGTCGGCTTCTGGATGTCCAGATAGTCGAGTATGGCCTTCACGTCTTCATTCAATGATGGCGCAGGAGCCTCAATATTCCGCACGAGGTGCTGGGCCAGGGGGTTGTCGGAGGCAAACAGGCTCTTTTCAACCTCTTTGGTGTTTATTGCATTGTAAGACTTCATGTAACCCAGGTCGCCCTCTTTATGTGAATTGAACCAGGTGCCCAGGGCATACATGTAGAAGTCGTCGCCGGGCTTGACGGTCTTGTCCATCAATGCCTCGTTGATGAAGTGGTCTGGCACGGCGGGCACTCCAGGCTCTGGCACTACCGGGTTGTCTGTTGAATTGTCAACACACGATGTGAATACACTTGCGCCGCTGATGAGGATGGCGGCGAGTACCCATTGCATGATTTTTTTCATACTTCTTTTTTATTACATTGGTTAAAACTTCATTTGAAAATCTGCCCTCACGCCCCAGTTGAAGAAGCGCCCTTTCATGCGGTTTTTCTGCATGGCATACTCATCGCCCAGTTTGTTCAGGTTCTCATCCTGTAAGCCTGTGTTGAAGCGGAAGTTGTCGTAGTGGACTTTGACGACGAAACTGAAGCGGTCGATGCTCAGCGCCATGCCCGTCGTGGCAGTGTAGTTGAGTTCCGGATGTGACTTGCGTGTGCGGTGGTCGGTCTCATAGCCGAACCATTCCACGAGGTTTTTGTCGTAATAGATGGTGAGCGGATTGAACATGGTGACCATCGGCATGAAGGTGGCGTTGAAAGTGAGGTTGCGAAGACCGTGCAGGAGTGGACCGTTTTCGTCACGGTTCAGGAGTACGAGGTTGTAACTGTAGCCTCCGCCTACGGACAACTGTTGGGTGGTAAACCGTGTGATGCCGCCGACGTGGGTGAGGAAACTGGATTCCCTGGAGTCGAACTTCACCCGCCCATAGAGGTACTTCATTCCCAGCATCCACGAGCCGGCAGAACGTCGCTGCACGACACTGCCGCCATATACAGCGGTATAGGCGAAGCGGCGGCGGTTGAAGGCATAGTAGCCGTCGAATTGTATCTCGCGCATGTCGGCAGGATAGTCCGACTCCATGTAAGTGTCGCCCTCCATGGAGTCGTTTTCGTAGTTCTCACCATGATAGTCCACTGTGGAATGTACGTCAGATGACACCTTCTCCTTGATATTGTTATATTGGGCTGTAAGCCCGTAGTATGAGTTGATGCAGCCGAGGTACAAGGAGGTGCTCTTCTCGGCACTCTTGCGCCCTACGCTCATGCTCAGTCCGGCACGGATGCCTGAATAGGTGATATAGCCTCCTATCTTGTAATGGAGGCGCTCTTGCATACGCAAGTCGGTCTGTGTGCTGTTGGCAAGCCCCCAGTCGGTATCCAACTCCGAATAGTCGTTGATGCGCACACCGGTCTGCTGCACTCTGCCCCTCAGGGTGACAATGAACTTGGTCGGCGGCTTTCGCACATAGCGGTCGTCGAGGTAGCGTGGGGGGCGGTTAAGCCTGTCGAGCACCTGCTTGATGACCCCTGGCATCTTCCCGTCCGCTTCCACGCTGTCGGCGGTTTCCTGGGCAGTGGCCGCCGGCTGTATGCACAGCAGCATACATACCGCGAGCAAAGCCTTCCGGCGGGTTCTGTTCGAACCTTTCGGGATAGACAGGGAATGGTGTTTAGAATAGAATGTCATAACTGATACTGGACTTTGAAAGGTGAGACATGATTGTTAAGAACTGAAAATCTCCTCTGCATTGAACCAGACCACCGAGGCCATAGCAGCTATGATGATTAGCCCGAAACCGATAGCGGCACAGAAGAGAAGCCGCCAGATGGTGCCCCACCACCCGTAGCCGAAGAGTTGCCTGTAGGTCACGATGAAATAGATGGGTAACAGGACGCTGGCCCGTATGACCGTCAACTGGGCAACCGTGTCTATCAGCAGGTTGAGGCTGGCCATGAACACCTGAATGAAGAACCCTTCGGGCAGGTTGTGCCGGGGGTAGCGGGGGGCACGGCGGAAGAACATCCACGTGGGGAGGATAAATACTGCCATGTAGAGCAGCGTGCTCCAGGCCGTATTGTCCTTCGCCCAGGTCATAAACTGGTTCAGGAAGGCCAACTCCCCCTCAAAGGTCTGTGCCTCTGCTACGCTGCCATAGAGTTTCTCGTGCAGTCGGGTGGCCAGCGCGTTGGCGAGGGCTACGATGAACAGCATCTTCACGGGTGGGAACGCCACCTGCCGCTTGCCGCTGATATAGTCGTGTATCAGGTAGCCGGGCCGCAATGCCAGTTGAACCAGCGTGAAACTGAGCGAGCGGTTGTCCATGCCCCAGAGTATCATGATGCCCTGCCGCACCGTGTTCCACCCTATAGGCCCCACCCCGGCTTTCTGGCCGCAGCGGGAACAGAAGTTGTCACGGAACTCCGTACCGCAGTTGGCACATCTGGTGGTGTGCTCGCTGTGGTTCGCGTAGTCAAACGGGTGCTCCTGCCACGCTTTGAAACACCGATACCGCTCTCTCAGATTCATCCTCATATCACCAGTCCTCATCATCGTTGCCAACGATACCGTTCTTCAGGGCTTCCTCCACCTTGTCGATGATGGCGTTGGAGTAGGCGTGGGTCATCACGAGGGCGTTTGCGCTCATCAGGCCGCATGTCAGGATGGCGGCGAGCACCCACAGTTTCCTTTGATTCATATTTTTGAGAATTTAATACTTGTTCTTTATTCACTTGAGCGGACCACCGCCGTCGCTTGTGGGATTGCCCCAAAGCAGTTGCTGGTTGGTGCGCAGCCAGTTGCCCCATCCCGTCAGTTTGTGGAATGTGGTCTGCTCGTAGCCTTGGTCGTAATTGCACAGGGCATTAGGATAAAATCCGATGAAATTTGTCGTGTAGATATCGTTGTTGGTCAGGCAGACGCTCAGCGTGTAGTGGTCCAGATGCTGTTCGTTCGTGCTGACGTCGGCATAATGTACGAAGGCCTCGCTGAAGGCTTTGTCCAAATCACTGGAGATGGCAGCCATTTCTGCGTCGCCAGTCTCCTTTGTCAACAAATGGGCATAGTCAGCCAAATCGAAAAAGGGAGTCACGTAGGAGTTTCCGATACTCTCATCGGGGGACTGTTTATTATTAATCAAGGTGTTGAACCGATACACCTCCTTGGTGGCTCTGTCGATGGCCTCTTTCTGCGTGGGGTAGAGAGCGACGAGTCTGTCGGCGAGGCGCTTGGCGGCATCGATGATGGCATCGAGCTTGGCGGTGCGGATGAGTTTGTAGTCGCCATTTTTCCAGGACTCCACTATTTGCCCATTTTCCTGCTCTTCAGACTCATGATATGAATTTTCCCACACAGGGTTTACTCGCTCAAACATCTGTGCAACGGCATCCTCGGTATTCCCCTTCTCCAGCAGTCCGCGGACGTATTCCGTGAGCAGTTCGCCTCCACTTGAGAGTATGTGTGCCGACGCCACGATGTAGTCAGACAGGCCGCGCAGTTCGGTCAGCGTCTCCATGTTGCCCATCAGGCAGTTGTGGAAGAAAATCGTGTTCAGCCGGTTCAGGCCTGCGGAACGGATGGCGGCACTCAGCTCATACATATCAAGTTCCTCACTCTCATTCCACTCATCGGCAATGACCCCTCGGGTGGCAGATGCAGCGGCGGGGTCTTCGTATTTGCCAGGGACATCGTTCATTGGGGCCAGTCCGTTGCCATGCCCCCAGATGCTGAACACATACTGCTCGGCAGGACACACCAGACTGCTGATCTGGATGAACGCGCTGACGGTCTTGGGGTCGCACAGTTTCATGGCCTTGGCCTCCTTTTCATACCCATATGCCTGAAGTCCTCCGTTACGAATATTCTCCAGGTTGGTCGTGTCGTTCAGATCGAACCACACGATGTCGCCCGGGTCGGCATACTTACCTGGATAGGAATTTTTCTCATCAGTCGGTTTCTTGCCATATTTGTAGAAGCAGACCACGCGGACGTTGTTGTGGTCCTTGAGCAGCGGCTGTATCTTCTCCCAGAAGCCGTACTCAATAATTGCGTCCATGGTGCCTCCCGCATTGCCATAGACTAAGACGGTGTAGCGGGCGGGCTGCGGCACATTGACCAGGTTGTCCTTGCGGCTCCACGCATCAAAGTCCTTAGCCTTCGCGTCGTCCATCTTCTGCATGGCCAATTGGTGGTCACCCTCCATCATCGTCAGCTTGCCGTCACTCACGGTATATCTGGCAGTGGTCTTGGTGTTCCTCTCCGCGATGTCCATCGTCAGCACGCCGTCCGTGGCTGTATAGGTGAACGAATAGCGCTCACGGCCCACGGCGTCGTCGTTGTTAAGGTAATAGATGCTGGTGGTTCCTGTGCCGTCGTCCTTCAGTTCCGTCTGCTGCCAAGCCTTGCCGTATGTCCAGGCGGCATAAGTAGCCCCCGACACGTCGGAATACCATTGGCCAACAAGTTCGCTGTTCGCTCCTGATTCAGGAGAAGGGTTGTCGTCGTTGTCCGACGAACACGAGTTGAATACGCTTGTGCCGCAGATGAGGGTGGCGGCGAGCACCCATTGCATGATTCTTTTCATAATGCTTTATTTGATATAAATTCCTAAATGGTTCTACGTCACTTGCTGCTGACGTCATCGCAGCCGTTCATTAATATTCGTAATATTCGGTGTAACATTTTGTGTTGGGTTCCTGTCTATTCAGTTTCAGCCATCGGCTCCAGCCGGTGAGCCGGTCGAAGCGCAGCTGGCCGTAGGTGTCATCGAGGGTGGAGCCCCATGGCAGACCGTCGCTGGTCGGCTGACCGTCGGCAAACAGATAGACTAATCCGTCGGCATCATAACGGAAGTGCAGGCCATTCTCCACGGTGGTGAAGTGGCCCTGGCAGCCGAGCATCACGCTGAGCGAGACGGTGTGGCCGTTCTCTTCGAGCCACTTGCTCGACTGCTGGAGGGCAAAGTAGTGGTTGTAGGCCTGGTCTGCCAAACCCTCAATCAAAGGCCCAAAGTCGTCGGGCAGTGCGGCAGTGAGGCCGATGATGTAGTTCATGAGGTCGTAGGTGGGCTGCTCGTTGTCGACGCGATAGGCGTTGGCGGTGATCGAGTCGATGCGGGTCCGGGCGTAGTCGGTGCCGTTCTGATAGACGTCGACCAGACGGTCGACGAACTTCTTGAGTTCAGCGCCGAAGGCGTCGGCCTCGGCCGAGCGATAGACGCTCATGTCGTGATAGTGGGGCACGTCCTCGCCTTTGTCTTCCTTTTCGGCATCCTTGTCCCAGGCATCGACGCAGAATCGTGCGAAGCGCGTCAGGGCCTGCTCGGGATCGTCTGGGTTGTCCGAGAGGGCGTCGACCAGCTCAGTGTAGTTGCCGCCCGCGCTAGGCACGAGGAAGGTGGAGAGCACGAGGTAGTCGGTCACCGGGGCCAGTTCGAACTGATATTCTGCCGCGTTCATCAGGCAGGCGTCGCAATAGACGGCGCTGACGTGCACCGAGGCCTGCCGGATGGCCTCGGTGAGGCTCTTGGCGGTGAAGTGGGCCCGGTTGTGGCCGTCGTCCTTGATGACGCTGCGGGTCTGGCTGGGGGCGGCAGCAGCGACAGGGATTTCCTCGGTGGGCAGATAGCCATCGCCGTGGTCGGACAGTACGAGGATATACCTGCGGGCGGGGCGCACCCGCGCTGCCCAGTCGATGAAGCGGGTGAGCGAGTCGGTTCGCGAGATGTCGGCATTGTCGGGGCCAATGAAATGGGCGGTGATGGTGGCCATCATGTCGGTCTCGGCGACTGTGGGGTCGACGGTGAAGCGGCTGGTCTTCCCGCCATAGGGGTAGAAGTCTTTAATCCTTTCGACTAAGGCCACCTGGGCCGGGTCGTTGGGGTCGATTTCGGTTTTCAAGTCCCTGTAGCTGTTCTGCAAGTTCTCGAGGGTCGAGAACTTGTATTGTGCGCAGATGCTCACGTTGCGCCGGTGGTCGGCGTCGGATTTGAAGAACTGGGCGATGTTATCCATCAGGAAAGCGTCGAGGTTGCTGCCGCCGTGACCGTAGAAGATGATGGTGTAGTCGGCCAGTTGCTGCTGCGGCTCGTCGGGGTTAATTACTGGGTTGTCGTCGCTGTCCGACGAACACGATATGAATACACTTGCGCCGCAAACGAGGGTGGCGGCGAGCATCCATGTTAATTCATGTAACTTTCTCATCGTCGTTGTGTTTGATGAAACATTACTAATCTTAATTACCAGTCAGCACTTCTGTGATGCGCGGCACTATCTGCTTGCGTGAGAGTTTCTCGGATGTATAGCAGACACCCTCACGCAATGACGGACCGAAGACGCCCTCGGCCACCTGCTTGGCACCTTCACCATAATATATAAAATAGGTGCCATTCTCCACGTAAGGCCGTTCGGCACGGTCATCGCCCGTGTTCTCCACCATGTTGTCAATCTTGGCAACGAGCATCTGCCGCCCACGCTGCCCCATCACTTCGGGCATGACTGCCAGCATGCGGTCGATGAAGGCTTCCATCTGGCTCTGCTTGCAGACGAGGCTGCCGAAGCCAAGCAGATGGCCGCCAATCTCGTATTCCTTGTAGTCGGAGAGGAAAATCTCGGCATCGGTCATGCCGGTATAGTCGGTGGCTGCATCCTCCATGCCACGGTTCAGACGAGCCACGGAGTCGGGGCTGATGGCCAACTGTGCGGTCAGAGCTTGCAATGCCGTGGAGTCGATGGCCTGCGTGGTGGTTTTCGACAGGTTGCGCGTGTCGCTGATGATGCCTGCCAGCATGATGCGGGCGGTCTCGTCGTCGATGGTGATGCCCTGTTCCTTATACATCTCGTAGATGATGGTGTTGGTGGAGCCAACCATCTCGCGGCGCACAAAGGGGATGCCGCTGTCTGCAATGTCGCCCTCCACATGGTGGTCTATCTTCTGCAGGACAACGGCTTCGCGGGCACCCTCCACGCACTGGGCATAGTCGGTGTGGTCGGTCAGGATGAGCCGTGTCTGCGGCAACACGCTCGACTTCAGTTCGGGCAGCGCGAAGCCGAACACGTGGGCGATATAGGCTGTCTCGCGGTTCATCCCGCTCGACACCTTGGCCTTGCAGTTGTAGCCCATCAGCCGCATCAGCCTGGCATACGACAAGGCCGAGGTGACGGCATCCACATCGGGTGTCTTGTGACCATAGACGAGGCATGTGTCCGTGCCCCAGTCCAGTGTTTTCAGCAGTGCGCCGAACTCCGTTTCATGGCCGGGCTGCGGAATCACCGCATTGTCATCGTTCGAACAGGATGTCCATACAAAGAGGCTGCTTGTCAGGGTGGCAGCCACCATCCATTGCATGATTTTTCTCATCATCTTTCTTACTTTTAAATTATTTACTTCTTGAATAACTGCTCACTTGCTCCTTCTAAGGAGTATGTCTTTCTCTCTCCCTCGACATTGAATGTCAGGACAGACTTCTCGGGGCTGACCTCAAACACACAGGGAGCACCGACCATCATAGGAATGCAACTGTTGCCCCCCACGGGGAAGCCGCAGCATACGGGAATGTCACATTGCCGCGCCGCCATAGCAGATAGACTGCCGTCTCTAAGGCAAGCATCATTGTCAGGCCGTAGAGCAGCATGAAATTAGGGTCCAGAATACTATTGTTTCCGTACATCAGTCATTCTTCTCTGATTCTGTGATTTCCTGCTGTTCCTTCGGTTCTCCGCCCTGCGGCTGTACTGACTGGATGGCAGTTGCATCATCCTGTTTTAACTGCTGTGCCCTGTACTCAGCCGGGGGCATGCCGAAGCGTGCCTTGAAGTCATGGTAGAACGTAGTGGTGCGCTGATAGCCTGAAGCCTCGCCCACCTCGGTAAACGACAACTCAGGCTGTTCCACCATCAGGCGGCAGGCGTAGTCCAGACGGCAGTTGCGCACAAACTCGGGCAGGCCCATGCCGCCGCCCCGCATAAAGGCACCGCCGATGCGCGCAGCCGAGAGAGAGAACCGCTCCTTCACGGCTGCGCGGTTGAAATCGGGCCAGCGGAACAGTTCTTCGTCACGGATGACTCGACTGATATGTTCAAAAAGTTCCTTGTCGTCCATCTCCGACAAGTCCGCGTTGGCAGTCTTTTCTTCCTTGCTCACAGCTGTCAGCCCCTGGGCATCAGCGGCAGCACTACCACCGCCGGGAATGTTATTGATGGCATGGAAGGCGTCCATCTTCATTTCCATTTCCGTGAGGCGAAGCGTTAGCCGGTTCACCTCGTACTGCACGGCATCATTCTGCCGCCGTAGGGCCAGATAAGCGATGACAGCCGTCACTAAAACTGCCACGATAACGACGTTGATGATAATCATTTGCTCCATATCGCATGTATCTTTATAGGTGCAAAGTTACTGTAAATCCCCTGCGCACACAATAGCAGAAACGAATGAGCAAGTCCGTTGAAATAAATAAGCAAAAATAAAACTGGCTTTATCCCACCCCATAACAAATCAGCAATCGCATAAGCAAAACAAAAGACCCGCCGAAAGGCGGGGCAAGAGGAGGTATCAGGGCTATCAGAAATGAGGTTCTGCCGCCGTACGGAAAGTTATCTCCGGCGATACTCGGAAGGGGTAAGGTTGTAACGAGCCTTGAAGTCGTGGTTGAAAGTGGTGGCGCGGCTGAAACCGGAGGCACTGGCCGCGTCGGCCACCTTCATGTCTGTAGTTGTGAGAAGGTGACAGGCATACTCCAAGCGGCAGTCGCGCACGAAATCAGCTACAGAATCATAGTCGCTGCCCTGTGCAAAGGCATTGCCCACCTGTACGGCAGTAAGACCATAGCGGCTGCAGACCGCTTGCCGGTCGAACTTCGGGTCGAGGTAAAGCCGCTTCTCCCGGATGTCATCATAGAGGTACTGGAATAGAGCATCCGCAGAAAAGCTTTTCAAATCAACAGGATGCGGCACCGTCTCTCCTTCACTTTCCACGTGTGCCAGCATGGACTGGTGCATCTGCTCGTAGCGTTCCTTATATCTGATGGCTTCGTCAATCAATTTAACCAAGCCACGGTTCTTCATGTTGATAATCCTGTTCTTGGCGAATACATACGCGGCAAACAGCAATGCAAAGAGCAGTAAGCAGACAGCAGCAATGGCGACTATCGTCATCTGACGGCTGTGTGCCTCGGACTCTTGTCGTTTTAACTGCTGCTCAAGGGCATCGTAGCGGGCGCGGTGCTCGCGCGTCTCGGCATCGCGCACGATGTTCTCCAACCGCTCGAAAGTGACGTACATGTCGTCAGACTGTCCCAATGCGGCGTAGGCAGTAGCAATGAAGTTCTCGCCCTGTGAGCGGTAGAAACGGATATATTCCTCGCGCCTCGATGCTGGTGGTTCGCGGTAGGTGCCGTCATGGTACTTGTCGGGGTGATGCTCGTAATCGTTGAGCAAGTTGACGATGCGCCGGGCCAGTGGCAACACCTCTGCCGCCTGCCCCTTAGAAATCATTACCCCGGCTTTGCGCTTCAGGGCAATGACGAGGGCATCGAGTTCGTTGAACTTCAGCTCCCCATCGGAGAGTGCACCGATTGCCCTATCCATCATCGCCATGCCCTCGCTCTCCTGTCCCATATAGCACAGCGCGGCTCCAATCTCCGCTTCGCCTCGAAGGGCCTCGGTCTCGGCACCCTGCCTGCGGCATACTTCCACCAGCTGGCGTGAACGCCGAAGCCAGAGTGTAGTGTCCTTCTGACAACGCGCCACGTAAGCCAATATCTCCAGTACATCTTGCTGTCTTTCGAGACTATTCTTTATGGAGTCGTGCCTGATGAGCTGTTCGCCAATAATACGGGCGGTGTCGAACCGTGCATCGGGTGTCCAATGCATCAGAGAGTCGAGCCTTTCGCCCGCTCGTGTCAGGCTGTAGATACGCGCACGGTTCTTGTCGGCTTGCCAAGAGCTCATGTTTCCGACTATAACCGCCGAATCGACAATCTGTAATGCCCGCACGGGATCGTAGCCGTAAACCGCAATCGCTTTCTGCTCGGTATAGAGTGTATCATGAGGCAGCCGTGACTGTACCATGCCCTGTTTCCCATCTGTACATCCAGTTATGGATAGCACAATGGCCGCTACTATTATTATATATGTATAGAGTCTCTTTGCCATAATTCGTGTGCAAAGGTACTCAATTTCCACCGAAAAACCTAACACTTTGCGCTTTTTAACCCGATTGCAGCGTCATTTTGCCTCTTATACAGCGCCTCAGAACTCTTTCGACATCAGATTCACGATAGAGTATGTTACCTTTCATGCGGATATAGGGCAGGATTCCTTCGTTGCGATAATCACGTAAGGCTCTTGGGCTGACACGGAGAGCCGTTGCCAATTCACCATCAGTCATCAGCCGTTCGCCATGAAGGACTGGCTTATACGATTCCATCAAGGCATTCGCTTTTCTGTTGGCTTTTCGCAATGACTCCAATGTCTCTGCAATCACATTGTCATTAACGGTAAGTATTCTTTCTTCCATTCCGCTACACATTATTATATATGATGGTACTTGCCTGATTGCTTGACAACCAGTTCCACCTCTTCAGGCCGATAGTAGAACTTACGCCCCAACTGAGCATAACAGATTTTATGCTTGCTACGCATGGTCTGCAATGACCGCTGACTGATTTCCAGAATCTCACAGACATCCTCACCCGTGAGCCATTTCTGAAATCGTTTGTCCTGACACTTACAGGAAAGCATTTCCACCCGTTGAGTCAGTTGCCGGACTTCTGACAGCAACTGCTCAAATGCACTCTTTTCCAATACTACTATATCCATACTTTTCAATACTTTGATTCTAAACGGCTGCAAAGGTAGCCGGATTGCAGCAGAATCGCCATTTGCATCCATCAACTGGCACCGAAAGACACTTGAAATCGGCGTCTTTGGCACAAAATAAAAAAAAGTTATTGACAACTTGTTAACAACTTGCCAATCGAAGTTTTTCCATTGCCGTACTTTTGCACCCGAAATCAACAAAAAGTGAAATTGAAGATGGAAATAATCACCATTGAAAGCGGCATCTGGCAACAGTTGATAAGCCGCATCGGAAAAATAGAGAGGTTTGTTGTGGAAGCCACGCAGCCCTTCACCATCAAGGACGAAGACCTTTGGAAGTTGGGATTCTAACAGTACAAAAATCACTATTCCTAAAAATTGTGCTATCTGTTTTTTTAATCCACATAATCAACCCCTTGCTTTTGACTCTGCAGAAAAATGTCTGTATTCTCTTCTTAAGAAGGATGGAATTTTTACGACAGAAGTTCCTATGTCATTGTATTTGCCTGAAGTCGAAATGGTTAATTATTCAATTGGATCTGGTAATAAGCCAGGATGGATGGGAAATCATAAACTTGGGCTTTATGAAGTTACTTCATTAAATGGTGAAAAACAACTAAATGAGGTTAAAACAAATGGTAATTTCAAAGATAATATAGAGAATATAATCAATGCTCTAAACAATTATAACAAAGGGGATGAATACATCCTTGTTGTTGCATGTAGAAGTAATTGATCTGATTTAATAAATTAAATGAAATCATCTATGGATTTTGCTTCAATCCCTATGACTAACTAAAATAAAGTCGTCCGAGAGTCCTTCTAAAAAGACCCGCGGACGGCTTCTTCCTGTTCCACGATTTCCTTCATTCAAGCAGCCACTTTCAGGCAGGAATTACCTCAATTTGCTTACCGTTGTCTAACGTAACCGTACCCTCTTCGTCGTAAGTGACAATCACCACGCTCTCCAACGAAAGAAAAGCATCTAACTATTAATGCCTTCGTCTCACGTTCGAAAGTTTCTTGTATGCCCTCACCATAGATGGAATAAGAGGTTTGTAATCCATATGGATTATCTGAAAACTTGTCATCGGTTTTCTTGCGGGTATTAACCTAATCTAACTGAATGAAATCTCATTGAAATACAGATAAATAAAAGTTACGCATGGCTGGGAAATAGTACTATTTTTTCTTGGCAGTATGGATGATTTCCCCTACCTTTGCATTGTCTGAGGTGCCAAAACGTGACGTAAGTTAACAAGAGGTTTTTTCGTGATACGAAAAACTCTTGAACACTTGGCGACAAGTGTTGATGGCTGAGTACTCGCAGGCTCGCACCTCTTATGTTGAACATTAATCGTATTTAATTATGCAGGATAGCACCAGCGAAAAGAGAATTATGAGGCGCAGGGGAAGACCGCGCAAGTCAGAAATGGAGAATTCGACGGTTAGGAAACCGAGGGCTTTGAGACTATCGGACGAGGAAGAAAAGTATATAGCTGGTAATGCCAGGAAGTGCCGGATGAACTTCAGCGAGTATTGCAGACAGGTGTTGATGGACTATAAACCGAAGATGCCTGACTCATTGTTCCGGGACGAGTTGTTTGCTGCCCGTAAGGATATAGTGAACTTCATCAACAACATCAAGGGACTCAAAATGGGGAGTGAGGAACGGAAGGAGTTTCTCAGGTCGATGCCCGTGATTCAGCAGTGGTGGAAGAGACTGTTCCCGATGATTGAGTTTCTTGACAAAAGGATTGAAAGGGGTTAAGCGATGATAGCAAGAGCAAGAGCCGTGGCGCACGGCAGCGCCTATACGACGTATGCCACGCTGAAAAGGGATGCAGAGTTCGTCTGCTGTGAAAATATGGCGGGGGATATGACCGCTGCCGTGACGGATGATGACCTGGACAACATCTGGATGCAGTTCAAGTATGCCGGGGAGAACTATATTGCTAAAGGTAAGCCCGTGACCAGGAACTTGATAGCAATGGAGGTGTCGCCCGCCAAAGAAGAGTCTAAGGGTTGGTCGCAGGAGCAATGGAACTGGTTCGCCCATCGGTTTATTGAGGAAATGGATAGGATTGAGTTCAGAGATAAGGATGGAAAGGTGTCGTCGAAGCGGATGGACTTGGCCCATAGCAAGTGGTTGGCCATGCTGCACCATGATGCCAAGAGCGGAATTCCACATCTGCACTTCATGGTGTCGCGCTTTACTGTCGATGGCAGGATCAATGACACCAATCTTATAGGGCTGAAAGCAACGATGGCTGCAAACAGCATCAACCAGAGCATGGGCTGGAAGCAGTCGCGAGAAATCAGCGAGGAACATAAGGCTGAGATTAAGGAGGCCCTCTATGACATTCTGAGGAAGATGAACCGCTTCGACTGGGGTGTATTTCTCCAGAAGATAAAGGAACGTGGCTATTCTGCCGAACTCAAAAAGGACAGTAATGGCGAGGTCGTAGGCTATAGAATCAAGCGAGGCAACTCAAAGTATAACGCCTCAGAGATTGGACGGCAGCTGACGGCCAGTAGAATTGAGGCGACTTGGAGGCAGTTGCACAAGGATATGGATGCTGAGACGGCCAAGAGGAAAGCCAATGAGCAGAAGACCAGGGTCGAGTATGCAGAACGTCATCACTTTGTTTGTGAGCCTGTAAGTCCTGATACAAAGAAGGAACATTTTGAGTTTGACCGCAACATGGTGGATGGCAAGGAGGCTGAGCACTTCACCTTTGACGTTTCTGAGAATGTTGTGGATGCTATGAGTAGCACCTTCAAGGCTCTCGAAGATGAGTTTGACTTTGTGCTCGAAGAAGTGATTGAGACTTCGCTCTTCGTGTTCTTTGAGCTGATGAGCACCCCTGGTGGCTCTGGGTATTCGTCAGGCAGTTGCGGAGGAAGTAACAATGATCTGCCTCACAAGAAGAAGGACGACGACGATGAATTGCTGCGTGCCATGCGTATCGCCAAGGCCGTAGCCCGCAGTTGTCCGCGCAAGGTCATTCGTCATGGTTATGGAAGATAATAATATAATTATGTAAAAGTGCAAATATATAATGTAATGAAAAAATATAAAGATGCAGAAAGCCTGTTCGACAATGTGGAGGGGCGGGAAGAAAAGGAGAATATGACTGTAGCTGGTACATCTCAAAATGAGAACGTGCCAGCTCCTATCGGGGGAGAATCAACGTTTAGTGCTGACTATCTGGAGAAAATCCTACAGATACAACGGAATTTTGACAGACAGCAAGAGCAGAACGCTAAGATTTTAGAGACTATGGAAAGGCTTGTGAAACGTCTGGAAGGCTGCAAGGATATAAAAGTAAGTCTTTCTGAAGATGACAAGAATCTGTTGTCTGCCCTTCCTATAACAATCAACAAACATGTTGCCACGACAGTAGGAGAGGCAGGACAGAAAGTAAAAGAGGACATAGACAAGCAAACCGTATCTTCGATGAAATCACTCACTGGAACATGTGACAAGAAGACTGAGGAATTAAAGAAGGTGCTTAACAACAAGGGTATCTATCTTTCTTGGTGGAACTTCTGGGCAATGATTATAATGGCAATTATCAGTGTAGGCTATGCCATATATGCTGCATTCAACAGATGCCTATGGGATGTGTTATGGGAGAGACTGTGGTTTCCATTATTAGTGTTTTTGTTCTTTGTTTGTTCAATAGGCTTAATGGTCTGGCTCAATCTCAGAGAATATAGAATCCCCAAATACTAAAGCCTCTATCTGCAAACTCCGAGATTGCAAACTGCAAAATCAGGAGTCAAGGAACGCCAAAACAATAACTAGCACGCCAAAAGCACGCCAATTTAGAGCATAAAAGAAATCCAAACTACTGATAATCAGTGATTTGGATTTTCTTTCTGTCGGGATTACTGGACTCGAACCAGCGACCTCGCGCCCCCCAGACGTGTGCGCTACCAACTGCGCTAAATCCCGATACCTGCAACATCAGCTCCTGCGGCGGCATTCTCCACACACGGTTTTGTCAGTTGCGACTGCAAAGGTACGGAGTTCGGCGCATATCTCCAAATTTTCAAGAAACTTTTTTATCCAGCAAAACTTCCATCGCCATCCTTTGGTGATTCGGATTATCACATCACCTTATTTAATAAGAGAAGAAGCATCTCTGTATATTTAGAGTCCCTCGATAAGGGGCGGCTATCATGCGGGAATAAAACATTCTACGCTCGGGTTCAAAGCAATTTCTCATATCCGAAAAAGGAAAATATTTTCCCATTTTACTCATTTAATCGAAATTTTCATTATCTTTGCCCCGATTATGGGTATCTTGTATCTCATACCGACCCCTGTGGGCAACATGGAAGACATGACGCTCCGTGCGGTGCGCATCTTACGCGAAGCAGACCTTATCTTGGCGGAAGACACCCGCACGTCGGGAGTCCTGCTCAAGCACTTCGACATTCAGAACCGACTGATGTCACACCACAAGTTCAACGAGCATGGCACTGCAGCAGGAATCGTCGAGCGACTGAAAGGCGGTCAGACCGTCGCACTCATCAGTGACGCCGGCACGCCGGGCATCAGCGACCCTGGATTTTTCCTCGTACGCGAAGCCATCGCAGCAGGCATTGAGGTGCAGACGCTTCCCGGAGCCACGGCATTCGTTCCGGCGCTTGTCTCGTCAGGACTGCCTTGCGAACGTTTCTGTTTCGAAGGATTCCTGCCACAAAAGAAAGGGAGAGCAACAAGACTTGCCAGTTTAAAGGAAGAAACGAGGACCATGATTTTCTACGAATCGCCCCACCGCACGCTGAAGACACTGCAACAACTGGCAGAAATCTTCGGAGAAGAACGCCAGGCAAGTGTGGCTCGAGAGATTTCCAAAATACACGAGCAGCACGTCAGAGGGACACTCGCAGAACTGATTGGGCACTTCACACAGACCCCACCACGCGGCGAAATAGTCATCGTCGTTGGCGGTCTGCCTCAACAAAAGAAAGATAAAACTCAAAAATATAAAGAATTATGAAGAACTTGCTATTTATCATGGTTGGCATTCTAATGATTGCCGGTTGTAAAGAAGAGAAAAAGGCACAAGACCTCGCACAACAGTTACAGACAGACTCGTTGCAAAAGATTATTGCACAACGCGATAATGAAATCAACGACATGATGGCTACGCTGAACGACATCCAGGAAGGATTCCGCCAGATCAACGAAGCGGAAGACAGAGTGAGCCTCGCTAAAGACGGCGAAGGTGCAAACAAAGCGGTCCAGATAAAGGAAAACATCGCCTTTATCCAATCGCGCATGCAACAAAACCGCGAACTGATCAACAAGATGCGTCAACAACTGCGCGAAAGCAGTTTCAAGAGTGATGAACTGAAGCGCTCACTCGAAGGAATGGTGAAACAACTGGAGGAAAAAGACAAACAACTCCAGCAACTGCGGGCAGAACTCGACAAGAAAGATATACACATCTCCGAGCTTGACGAGACTATCAACAATCTGAACACCAACGTGGAGAACCTGAAAACAGAAAGCCACCAGAAGACGCAAACCATCAACACTCAGGATAAAGAACTCCACACGGCATGGTATGTGTTCGGAACGAAAAACGAGCTGAGAGAACAGAACATACTCGTCAAAGGCGACGTATTGAAAAGCAATTTCAACAAAAACTATTTCACGAAAATAGACATACGGGTGGACAAGGAAATCAAACTCTACTCGAAATCAGCCAAACTGCTGACCGCTCACCCCTCAGCAAGCTATTCGCTCACACAGGATGCCAGCGGACAATATATCCTGAGAATCAATAATCCACAACAATTCTGGAGCACAAGCAAATACCTTGTTGTTCTCGTAAAATAAAAAAACAACAAACAGTTCAGCCCATCCGAATACGACGGCTTTGTGCTGCATGCACAAAGCCGTCGTACTGTTTTAATCAACACCGTCGCACTCAGGAAACAATGCATATATGCTCCGAGCACAAAAACGCGACTTCCAAACTCATCAGGACACCTGCTGTTTCATCCTTCCAAAATGTCATTTTCACAGCAAACGGACTGCTTTCTTTCCAGTTTGAAACATTGTAAACAAGAAAAATAAAGGTAATTCATCATTTTTTTTCCAAAAAATTTGGCTATTAAAAGAAATATCTTTACATTTGCACAAATTCTTTTCTATCTTGCATAAGATGGGGGGAATTGAAGAATGAATTTTTTTATTTATTACTAGGATTTGTTTCGTGCTGTGAAGCATGGACATTTTCGTTTTTTCCACTTTTTTATTTGAGTATTTTTATTTTTTAGGACTCCCCTGTCGCGAGACAAGGGAGTTTTTGTGTGTACAGCTCCGATGAACTGTGCGCGAAGCTGAGAAGAACTGTCCGCAAAATGGAATGGCAAGAATTCACTCAGCACAGTCCACAACGAAAAAAGGGAAGCGGAGTTTTTGAGTCCGCTTCCCTTTCAATTCGTTTCTATGACGTTTCCCTCTTAGTGCTCCTGCAGGAATTTCACCGATACAGCGATGTGCGGGTACATGATTTGGTCGTCGTCGATGAACGGCACTACTTGTCGATAGTCGGCATGCAGCTTTTCGATGACGGGCGACGACTTCAGCGGCCGTCTGAACTCGAGTGCCTGTGCGGCGTTGAAGAGTTCGATAGCAAGGATGCGCTCGGTGTTGTCGATAACCTGCACGAGTTTTGTAGCAGCATTGGCTCCCATCGACACGTGGTCTTCCTGTCCCTGCGAGGTCGGAATGGTGTCAGCCGATGCCGGCATGCACAGTGTCTTGCTCTGGCTGGCGATGGCTGCTGCGGTATATTGCGGTATCATGAATCCGCTGTTCACGCCAGGCTTGGCTACGAGGAAGCTGGGCAGATCGCGGGTGCCCGATACGAGCTTGTATGTCCGGCGTTCGCTGATGCTTCCCAGTTCGTTCATTGCGATGCAGAGGAAGTCCATTGGCAGTGCGATGGGTTCGCCGTGGAAGTTGCCGGCTGAGATGATGAGGTCTTCATCGGGACACACGGTCGGATTGTCGGTTGCCGAATTGATTTCGGTATCAATCACCGACTTGACGTAGTCGTAGGTGTCTTTCACCGTTCCGTGCACTTGCGGGATGCAGCGGAATGAGTATGGGTCTTGCACGTTGACTTTGGGCTGCTTGATGAGTTGGCTTCCCTCGAGCAGTTCGCGCATGCGGTTGGCTGTGTCAATCTGTCCTTTGTGCGGACGAACGGTATGCACGGCGAGCGTGAACGGTTCGATGCGTCCGTCGTATGCTTCGAGCGACATGGCAGCGATGCTGTCTCCCCAGTCGATGAGGCGTTTTGCCTTGATGAGTGCCCAGACGGCGTGTGCGCTCATATTTTGCGTTCCGTTGAGCAGCGCCAGTCCTTCTTTCGAAGCGAGGCGAATGGGTTCCCACCCCATCATCTTCGTTACTTCAGCACCGCTCATGCACTTCCCTTGATACTCTACGTCGCCCAGTCCGCACAAGGGCAGACAGAGGTGTGCCAGCGGAACGAGGTCGCCGGATGCGCCTACGGAACCCTGACGATAGACGATGGGATAGATATCGTTGTTGAAGAAGTCGATGAGTCGCTCTACCGTGTCGAGTTTTGAACCGGAATAGCCGTAGCTGAGAGACTGGATTTTGAGCAATAGCATGATTTTGACAATCTCGTTGCTCACTCGCTCACCGATGCCGCAGGCGTGAGACATCATAAGGTTGATTTGCAGTTGCGACAATTGGTCTTCGCTGATAGAGATTTTGCAGAGCGAGCCGAAACCCGTCGTCACACCATAGATGGGCACTTCCGACTCGGCAATCTTGCGATCGAGATATTCACGGCAATGCGTGATGCGCTGGCGTGCGTCGCTGCCAAGCTCAAGTTTGTAGCCTTCGTTGATGATTTCTCCGATGCGTTCAATCGACAGATGTTCGGCACTGATTTGATGTGTTTTCATGTGATTTTTCCTTTTATTGTTTTTCTAATTTAGTTGCAAAGATAAGGCTTTCACTTGGATTCTCCAAACGAAAGCCTGACGTTTTTTCCCCCTATATATAATAATGTGTAGGGGAGCTATGCGCTGCGTTGAATACAGCGGAGCGCACCGATAAACGCAGCGCCCCGCTGCGGGTAACACAGCGGGGCGCAGAGGGCAACGTAGCGCATTGCCCGGAGTATTTCAGCGCGTGGCTATCAGAAGCGGATGCCGTCGATGATGGCGTCGTCAACCAGCTCGGGCAGCGTCGCCGTGAAGCCCGGCGTGCGCGCCATCTCGCGCTTGATGGCGTCAATGGAACCGCTGTTGCGTGCCCATGCGCGGCGCGTGATGCCGTTGTTCACGTCCCAGAAGAGCATCTCGCGGATGTGGCGCTCGCTGTCTTCCGAACCGTCGATGACCATTCCGAAGCCGCCGTTGATGACTTCGCCCCAGCCTACACCGCCGCCGTTGTGGATGCTCACCCACGTCGCGCCGCGGAAGGAGTCGCCGATGACGTTCTGCACAGCCATGTCGGCGCAGAACTGCGAGCCGTCGTAGATGTTCGACGTCTCACGGAAGGGCGAGTCAGTACCGCTCACGTCGTGGTGGTCGCGTCCCAGCACGACGGGTGCCTTCAGCTCGCCGCGCTTGATGGCATCGTTGAATGCAAGGGCAATCTTTGCACGCCCTTCGGCGTCGGCATACAGGATGCGTGCCTGAGAACCGACTACGAGCTTGTTCCGTCCAGCCTCCTTAATCCAGTGAATATTGTCGTCCATCTGCCCGCAGATGTCTGCCGGAGCATCTTTCCGGATTTCCTCGAGCACCTCGGCAGCCAGACGGTCGGTCGTTTCGAGGTCGGTCGGGTCGCACGACGTGCACACCCAGCGGAACGGTCCGAAGCCATAGTCGAAGAACATCGGACCCATAATATCTTGCACGTATGACGGATAGCGGAACTTGCCGTCCTTCATGATGTCGGCTCCGGCGCGGCTCGATTCGAGCAGGAACGCGTTTCCGTAGTCGAAGAAGTACATGCCGCGCGCCGTCAGCTTGTTGATGGCAGCCACCTGGCGGCGCAACGAAGCCTGCACAGCCTCCTTGAAGCGCTCGGGTTCTTCCGCCATCATGCGGTTGCTCTCTTCCAGCGTGTAGCCGACGGGATAATATCCGCCTGCCCACGGGTTGTGCAGTGACGTCTGGTCGCTGCCCAAATCGACGGTCATCTGCTCCTCGGCAAGCTTCTCCCAGAGGTCCACCACGTTGCCGACGTATGCCATCGACACCACGCGACGCTCATCAATCGCCTTGCGCACTGCGGGAATCAGCTCGTTCAGGTCGTAGTGCAGCTCGTCAACCCAGCCTTGCTCGTAGCGCTTCTCCGCCGCCTTCGGATTGATTTCAGCAGTGATGCTGACCACCTTGGCAATGTTTCCCGCCTTCGGCTGAGCACCGCTCATGCCGCCAAGACCTGCCGTCACAAAGAGTTTCATATTGTCGCCGCCCACCTTGCGCGCAGCGTTCAGCACCGTGATGGTCGTACCGTGAACGATACCCTGCGGACCGATATACATGTATGAACCTGCCGTCATCTGACCATACTGGCTCACGCCCAGTGCGTTCATGCGCTCCCAGTCGTCGGGCTTCGAATAGTTCGGTATCACCATGCCGTTCGTCACCACCACGCGCGGTGCATTCTTGTGCGAGGGGAACAGTCCGAACGGGTGACCGCTATACATCACCAGCGTCTGCTCGTCGGTCATTTCGCTGAGGTATTTCATCGCCAACCGATACTGCGCCCAGTTCTGGAACACCGCACCATTGCCTCCGTAGGTAATCAACTCGTGTGGATGTTGCGCCACGCGGGGGTCCAGATTGTTCTGAATCATCATCATGATGGCTGCCGCCTGACGACTCTTGTGCGGGTAATCCTCAATCGGACGCGCATACATCTCATAGCTCGGGCGATAGCGGTACATGTAGATTCTGCCGTAAGTCTTCAACTCCTCGGCAAACTCGGGCGCCAACTGCGCATGCAGATGCTTCGGGAAATAACGCAGTGCATTGCGCAGCGCCAGCCGCTTCTCGTCCTCGTTCAATATCTCTTTGCGCTTCGGCGCATGGTTGATGTTCGTATCGTATGCTTTCGGCTCGGGCAACTCTGCGGGTATTCCGAGCATAATCTCTCTCTTAAAATCCTCGTTTGTCATATACAATTCTTATTTTTATATTGTGAAATCGTCAATCGTGAATTGGTAAAATCGTCAAATCAACTTGCTTTCCACAATCGCAATGATTTCCTTCTCTGCCTCGTTAGCCTTAACTATCAGTTCGTTAGCCTCGCCAATCAGTTTGTCGGCGGTAGCCTTATCCTTGAGCGAACCGGCATTGATCTTCACGTTCAGACCAGCGCCCAGAACAGCCGCACGTGCTGCCAACGCACCTACTCCGGCATCACTCACGCTGTTCGGATTGCCCTCTTCAGCCATCGCGCGGCAGATGTCAAATGCCTTATACGATGCCTTCATCGTCTGCAGGGGCACTTCCGTGGCGTAGAGCGTAGCCTCCTGAATGGCTGCCGAGCGCGCCTCCTTCTCCTCATCGGTCTTCTTCGGCATTCCAAAGGCTGCCATGATGCGGTTGAAGGCCTCCGTGTCTTCATCTACGAGGTGCAGCAACTCCGTCATCAGCTCCTGACCTTTGTCTGCCCACTGGCTGAATTCGTTCCAACGAGCGTCCCATCCTGCCTTGTGGCTCGACAGGTTAGCGACCATCGTTCCCAGTGCAGCGCCCAGTGCACCCATGTAAGCGGAAATCGTGCCGCCACCGGGAGCAGGGCTCTCGCGCGACGTCTCTTCAGCAAATCCCTTCACGGTGAGGTCCACCAGTTTCGCTGTCTTGTTCTCATCTTCCAGCAAGAATTCGATTACTTTCTCGCGCGGATTGAACGGTTTCAGGTCGTCAAGCCCCATCGAGTGGATGGCGATGTTGATGATATCCTCTTCCGGAATACCCACCGAGCGATTCTGCTTCTCCAAGAAATATTTTCCGGCTTCGATGAGCGTGCGTTTCGGTATCAGACCGACGATTTCCGTTCCCGTCACGCGAATGCCACGATTCTGTGCACAGCGACATACCTCGTCGAACGCCACGTGGAGCGGCGTCACATTGATATTGGTAATGTTCATCGATACCTGGGCGATGCCATACTCGTCAATGAACCAACCAATCGCTTTCGTTGACTTCAGCGTTCCGGGAATCATGATGGTGTTGCCGTTCTCGTCTTTCATCGGCTTGCCAACGGGCGAACCGCCCTCACGTTGCGGACGACCTTTCTCGCGAACGTCGAAAGCAATCGCATTGGCACGACGTGTAGAAGTGGTGTTGAGATTGTAGTTGACAGCAATCAGGAAGTCGCGGGCGCCAACAGCCGTACAGCCTGTACGTGCCACACCTTCATCGAAAGCACGGGCACCGAAATCGGGCTCTTTACCTGGCGTTCCGAGTTTGTCGGCAAGCGCTTCATACTCTCCTTCGCGACAAACAGCCAGGTTCTGACGCTCTGGCTTCAACGCCGCAGCCTCGTAGCAATAGCACGGAATGTTCAACTCGTTGGCGATGCGTTCTGCCAACTTGCGTGCCAGTTCGGCACACTCTTCGAGCGTGATGCCTGCCACGGGGATGAGCGGACACACATCGGTGGCTCCCATACGGGGATGGGCACCGGTATGCTGACGCATATCTATCAACTGTCCAGCTTTACATACTGCACGGAAAGCCGCCTCCACCACATTCTCGGGCTCACCGACGAAAGTGACGACCGTGCGATTGGTAGCCTCTCCCGGGTCAACATCCAGAAGTTTGATACCTTTT
Organism: Prevotella sp. Rep29; assembly: GCF_019551475.1. NCBI lineage: Bacteria > Pseudomonadati > Bacteroidota > Bacteroidia > Bacteroidales > Prevotellaceae > Prevotella > Prevotella sp. Rep29. Next base: position 455,480 of record NZ_CP047159.1, on the reverse strand, counting down.
ACTTTCTCAATCTCGTCAGTAATCTGCTTGATTACCGCCATGTTGCGTCCCTCACTGAAATTAGGAACACATTCTACAATTTTCTTTAGATTTGCCATGATTTTATCTTTGTTTTTTAGTCTTTTCCTTTCAATCTGCAAAATTATCATTATTTCATCTAACAACCAAAAAAAACATCAACAATCTCATCTTTTTAACCCAAATCGGTCATTAGACTTTGTGTTCAGCGTGTTGTTTGCTTTGTGCAGATGGCTTCAACCTTTCTCGAAAGCGTAGCGGGCTACGGTGAGAGGAAGGCTGAAGGCAGATGCCGAAGCAAACAACGCTATGACACGAAGAGCAGAACATAACCGCAAAAATATCTGACTGCGTTCTAATGCCCGATTGGGGTTGAATGACTTTTTGCAAACCGCACAAAATCCGTATTTCTTGAGTGATTATTCTTTGTTTCTCATTCCTTTTTTGTAACTTTGTACTCGAAAACAAACAAAACATGAATAAATTATTTCGCCGACAGATAGGCATCGCCTCTGTTCTTTATATCGCCATACTGGCGCTCCTAAGCTTCTATTTCTTCTGGCAGCGCACGGGATGGAACATCCTTTTCGGCATCATCCTGCTCTTGCTGGCAGCCATCTCCATTGAACGTCTTCTGCATACGACGTACACACTCACGGAAGACGGAAAACTCGCTATCGACAGCGGACGGGGAAGCCGGAGAAAGACGATTGCCACTGAGAAAATCATACGCGTCACTCCCCACCGGGTACTCTTCGGATTCAGCAAATACCTGCTTGTGGAGTATGGCAACGGGAAGCTGCTACCCATACAGCCCGACAACGAAACCCTCTTTCTGGAAGAACTTAAAAAGCGACAGCATGAAACGACATAGCATCTTTTTCCTGTTACTCCTCTGCCTGTCGCTCACGCTCACCACATCGGCACAGGACGTTCGCGACAACGAACTGTCTGCACGACAAGACTCTGCCGTTGTTGACTCCATCGTGCCCGAATGGCCGCAAAACCTGCAGACGAAGCTCAACAAACTGCTCGAAGACAAACTGCTCGAGGTGTCGCTTGCCGGCATCATGGTCTATGACCTCACTGCCGACTCCATCATCTTCAGCCACAACGAGCGGCAACTCATGCGACCGGCATCGACCATGAAGATGATTACTGCCGTGGCGGCGCTCGACCGACTTGGAGGCTCACACCTCTTCAAAACGAAACTGGCATACACAGGCAAACTTGACAACAGGACACTCGACGGCAATCTCTATCTTATCGGAGGATTCGACCCGCAATTCAGCAATGAAGACCTCAGTGCATTCGTGCAACGGATAAAAGAGATGGGCATCGACACCATCACCGGAAAGCTCATCGCCGACAAGTCGATGAAAGATGACAAACCGATGGGCGAAGGCTGGTGTTGGGACGATGATGACAGCAACCCACTGATGTCGCCGCTGCAAATCAACAAGAAGGACGACGTCATCGGGCGATTCCGCCGCGAACTCATCCGCGAAGGTGTTCACATAGTGGGATTTACCGAGGAGGGGAGGGCACCCAGGAACGTGCAGGAAATCTGCGTTCGCAGCCACACGATGGACCAAATCCTGCTCCCGATGATGAAAAACAGTGACAACCTCTACGCCGAAGCCATGTTCTACCAGATGGGTGCCACCACTGGAGCCCATCCCGCCAATGCCAAGAGTGCTGCCGGGGTCGTGAAAAAACTCATCACTAAACTCGGGCTCAAGACCGACGACTACCGCATCGCCGACGGGAGCGGGCTGTCGCTCTACAACTACGTCACGCCCGAACTCGAAATGAAATTCCTCAAATACGCATACGAGAACCGCCACATCTACGACCACCTCTACCCCTCCATGCCGATTGCCAGCGAGGACGGGACGCTCAAGAAACGGATGCAGGGCACACCGGCAGCCGGCAATGTCCACGCAAAGACGGGAACGGTGACCGGTGTCAGCTGTCTCGCCGGCTATTGCACGGCAGCCAACGGCCATCTGCTCTGCTTCTCAATCATGAACAACGGACTCACTGCCGCCAGTAAGGGCAGGAATTTCCAAGACCGCGTGTGTGCCACCATGTGCGAACCTTAAACAAGTAACCAACCAACCAGCTATATGGAAAATATAAAAATCTTCGTTGAACAAATACTTGAACTGTCGGGACTTACGGGCAATGCCGTCCCCGTCGTGCGTCACATCCTGCTCGTCATCATCGCCGTCATCCTCGCATGGCTCGCAGCCCTTTTCTGCAGAAAACTGATTGTGCCGCTCATCCTCAAAATCACCAACAAGATAGAGGTGAAATGGGCACAGGTGCTCTTCAACAGAAAAGTGCTCATCTCCGCCTGCAACATCGTGCCCGCCATCGTCGTATGGCAGCTGTTGCCCATGGTGTTCTACCAGTATCCCGTCGTTCGCGAAGTGCTGGCACGACTGACCGCCATCTACATCACCATCATGACCGTGCGCACCATCGTCGTGTTCATCGATTCTTTCAAGAAACTGGAAGACGAGCGGCGCTCATCGATGCAGCAATACTTCCACTCGTTCTGCGGCGTACTGAAAATCATCCTGATGTTTCTGGCTACCATCGCCGTCGTTTCCATCATCATCAACAAGAGTCCGGCAACGCTCATCGCCGGTCTGGGAGCCACCTCAGCCATCCTCATGCTCGTGTTCAAAGACACCATTGAAGGACTTGTCGCAGGTATCCGCCTCACCAGCAACGAGATGCTGCACAAAGGCGACTGGATTACGGTGGAAAAAGCCGGAGCCGACGGCACCGTGGAGGAAATGACACTCACCACCGTCAAGATACGCAACTTCGACAATACCATCGTCACCGTCTCCCCAAAAACGCTCGTCGATGACTCCTTCCAAAACTGGATAGGCATGCAGGAGAGCGACGGAAGACGCGCGAAACGCAAGATATTCTTCGACTTCCGGAGCCTGTCGCCCATCACCGACGAACAGCGCCAGCAACTGATTGAAAAGAAATACTTCAAACCGGAAGAAATAAAGGAAGGGGACATCAACATGACGCTCTTCCGCCAATACATGGAAAAATACCTTGCCAGCCGCGAAGACGTGAACGCGGACATGACCCTGATGGTGCGACAGCTCGAGGCTACCAGCACGGGAATGCCCGTCGAGCTCTACTTCTTCATCCGCAACAAGGAATGGGTGGTCTTCGAGCATACGGTAGCTGAAATCATGGAATACACCTATGCCACAGCCAAAGATTTCAACCTGAAAATCTATCAGCAACTGCCCGACCGCTTATAAGTCTCCCCCAAATGGAAGAAGTCAGGATTTGCACAACCATCCAAAGTTGAACTTTCGGAAACCAAATTCACTGAATTTACTCATCAAATTCACTGAATTTGGTCACCAATTTCAGTGAATTTGCATTAAAAACAAAATATTTACTGGCTGATAACTTCCACGGAGCGTTACCCAAAGCGTGTCCCCATGGAAGTTTTCCAGCCAGTAACAATTACAAATATCGTCTTTGGATGCGGTTACTTTTGCTTTCTACGCCGTTCCATTTCTGCGGACAGCATATTCAGTTCACGTCCGGTCTGCCCTGCCACTGAGGTGTTTTCCTCTGCTCTTCGGATGAGGTAAGGAATGACGTCCTTCACCTTCGCGTAGGGAACGTATTTGGTGACGTTGTAACCTTGATTTGCGAGGTTGAACGAGATGTTGTCGCTCATTCCGAGCAGCTGTGCGAAGTAGATACGTGGATCGTTGTGCTCCAGTCCCTTCTCTTCTATGAGTTTTGCCAGCAGGTAGTTGCTCTCCTCGTTGTGTGTTCCCATGAACATTTCGAAGCGGTCTATATGGTCCATCACATACTTGACACCGGCATCATAGTTGGCATCGGTGGCAGCTTTGTCCTTGCAGATAGGATCGGGATATCCCAGTCGTGCTGCACGAGCTCTTTCCTCTTCCATGTATGCTCCTCTGACGAATTTGACACCCGCGATGTATCCTTTTTCCTGAGCGTCGGCATAGATTTTCTCCAGATATGGCATTCTGTCGTGGCGATACATCTGCAAGGTGGCGAAGATGATGGCGCGCTTCTTGTTGTAGAGTCTCATCATCTCATCGGTCTGTGCGTCGATAGCGTCCTGGAAGCAATAGTCTTCTGCATCGACAATCAGTCGCACGTCGTTGTCATAGGCTCTTTTGCACAGTGCTGCAAAACGCTCCCGATATTCGTCGAACAGTTTTTTCTCCTCCGGCGTGAGCTGCTCGGGATGTTCAGAGGCTTTGGCGAGAATCTCGTCGGTTGTGATGGTTGACGGCTTGAACACTGCGTATGCCAGATTGGGGTTTCCTTTGGCAAAATCAATGGATGCCAGTGTTTCTTCAAACGTAGCCTGAATTCCTTCGGGTGTCTGTTCGCCTTCCGCAGAGAAGTCGAGTGTAGCTTTGACATTATATTTCTTCAGGTGGTCGATGATTTTATTGCAGTCACTCAAGGTTTCTCCTCCTACGAACTGCTTGTACAAAGTCGGTTTGACAACCCACCCGATAGGCACCTTCAGTTTCAGTGCGATATTGGACGCCCATTTGAGGAATTTAACCATTTTGGGGCTCTTGATGGTTTTGAAAAGAAAGTAAGCATTGTGAAGTTCTTTCTTAGACTTTGAAGAAAAGGCAACTTCGAGATTGTTGAAATCTAACATATTGATTTAAATTTAATGATAATAATCAAAGATTAGTAATTGTTTTTGCAAATATAATTACTTTTTTGAACAATGCAAAAAAATAAACAACTTTTTTTATTCCCCGACCATTTTAAGCGTCGGCGGTGATGAACAAAAAATGGCATTGATACAATAACACGGCAGAAAAAGCGTTTACTTAATAATTAAATTATTAAACGCCGCCGAAGTGCGGATTCATTTTTACAGATATGATTGAATACATCAAAGGCGAACTGACCGACCTCACCCCGGCACTGGCTGTGGTGGAAGCGCACGGTGTGGGATATGCGCTGAACATCTCGCTCAACACATTCACTGCGATTCAGAACAAGAAAGACGTGAAACTGTTTGTGCACGAGGCACTCATCACCGGCGGACGCGACGACTCGTTCACACTCTACGGCTTTGCCGAGCAACGTGAACGCGAGCTCTATCGCTTGCTGATTACCGTTTCGGGAGTAGGTGCCAACACGGCACGAATGATACTTTCATCACTCACGCCGGAGGAACTCTGCAGCGCCATCTCAGGAGGCGACGAGCGGCTGCTCAAGGGCGTGAAGGGCATCGGACTGAAAACCGCGCAGCGCATCATCGTTGACCTGCGCGACAAGATTACCAGCCTGGGCATCGAGGCTGCACCGGCTGCGGAAAGAGATGCGGCAACCCTCTCGCAAGACCAGATGACCGTGAAGGACGAGGCAGTGGGAGCACTCTCCATGCTCGGATTCTCACCCGCACCATCGGCAAAGGTCGTCACGGAGATTCTCAAACAACATCCCGGAATACCTGTCGAACAGGTGGTCAAGATGGCATTGAAACAAATCAAGTAACACCTAAGAATGACCAAACGGCAGCTGACCATCGCAACCATCCTCATCGCCGGCACACTGAGCTTCGCAGCCATCTGCAGCCCGGTGCCGGCAGGAGCGCGTGCGTCGTTGCCGGAAAGGACGGGCGATAACCCGCTGCCGCCCGACACGGTGAAGAAGGATGTGAAAGCGCAACCCGAACTGGAAGACGACGATGTCATCCCCGACTCCCTGCTCCACCCGCGGTGGAAGATACAGCGCACCACGCCCATCACACAGGAAGACCTGAACCAGAACGCCACCGACCTGAGACGCCCCGACAACCTGAAGCAGGACGTGGTCTATAACGATACGCTCAACCGCTACATCATCGGCTCGAAAATTAGCGGGACCTACATCACAGCGCCACTGCTGATGACTCCCGAGGAGTATATGAAATGGAGCGAGCGGCAGTCGTTCAACCAGTTCTTCCGCTCAAAGAACAACGAGATTGTTGAGCGAAAAGGCAAGGAGAAGTTCGACTTCACCGACATGCACTTCGACCTCGGACCAGCAGAGAAGATTTTCGGTCCCGGCGGTGTGCGCATCAAGACGCAGGGAACGGCAGAACTCAAGTTCGGCGCCACGCTGAAAAACATCGACAACCCGTCGCTGCCCATCCGCAACAGGAAGACGACCACGATGAATTTCGACGAGAAGATCAACATCAACGTCAACGGAAAGGTGGGCGACAAGGTCAACATGAACCTCAACTACAACACCGATGCGACCTTCGACTTCGACACGCAGAACCTGAAACTGAAATACGAAGGAAAGGAAGACGAAATCATCAAGCTCGTGGAAGCCGGCAACATCTCCTTCCCCAGCAACTCATCGCTCATCAGAGGAGCCTCGTCGCTCTTCGGACTGCGCACCGACCTGCAATTCGGGAAACTCAAGCTGCAGACGGCATTCTCACAGAAAAAGTCTTCGTCGAAAAGCGTCTCGACCAAAGGAGGCGTACAGCTGACACCGTTTGAAATCAACGTGGCTGACTACGAGGAGAACCGCCACTTCTTCCTCTCCCACTATTTCCGCGACAAATACGACGAAGCGATGAAGACGTTGCCCAACATGACAACCGGCATCAACATCAACCGCGTGGAAATCTGGGTGACCAACAAGAGCGGAAATGCCACCAACACGCGAAATATCGTGGCACTGACCGACCTCGGAGAAAATAAAAAAATCTCCAACCCGATGTGGACACCTGCCGGAACGGACAACCCGTCGAACGCTTCGAACAGCGAATATGCAGCCATGACCACCTCGTATGCCGCCGCAAGAGACATCGACCAGACGGCAACCATCCTCGACGGCATCGGCATCGTGGGCGGAAGCGACTACGAGAAACTGGAAAGCGCGCGACTGCTCAACAGCTCCGAATACACCCTGAACAGCGCACTCGGATACGTCTCGCTGAGGACATCGCTCCAAACAGACCAGGTGCTCGCCGTCGCCTACGAATATACTTACGGCGGCGTGACCTATCAAGTGGGAGAATTTGCATCCGACCTGCCCGACATCACACAGGCTCTGTTCGTGAAATCCCTGAAGAACACCAGCAACACGCCTACACAAGGCAACTGGGACCTCATGATGAAGAACGTCTATTACCTCGCCTCGACGGTTGAGAAAGACAAGTTCCGACTCGACGTGAAATACCAGAGCGACACTGCCGGTGTCTATCTCACCTACATCCCCGAACAGCAAGTCAAGGAGACACCTATCATCCGACTATTAGGTGCCGACCGACTTGACAACAACATGAAGACCCATCCCAACGGATATTTCGACTACGTGGAAGGCTATACCGTCAGCAACGGACGCGTATTCTTCCCCGAAGCAGAGCCGTTCGGAGAATACATGCAAAAATATCTCACCTCGAAAGGTGTTGCCAGTGCCGCCAAATACGTCTTCCAAGAACTCTACGACAGTACGAAGACCGTCGCCAAACAGATTGCCGAGAAAAACAAGTACGTGCTGATGGGACAGTTCCGGGGCACCTCTGCCAACGTCATATCGCTCGGAGCCTACAACGTGCCACAAGGTTCGGTCGTCGTAACGGCAGGCGGTGTGACGCTTACCGAGGGCGTGGACTATAGCGTGGACTATTCCGCAGGAGAGGTGACCATTCTCAATCAAAGCATCATCGATGCCGGGACATCGGTCAACGTATCACTTGAGAGCAACACCGACTACGCACAACAGCGAAAGACCATGTTCGGTCTCAACTGGGAATACGACTTCTCAAGAGACTTCCAGATGAGCGGAACATTCCAACACCTCTCCGAACAACCGCTCACGACCAAAGTGTCGATGGGAGCCGAACCGCTCAACAACACCCTCTGGGGCGTCAACCTCAACTGGAAGAAGGAAAGTCAGTGGCTCACCAACATGCTCGACAAGATTCCGTTCCTCAACGTCACACAACCTTCGCACATCTCGCTGAACGCCGAGTTCGCACATCTCATCGCAGGAAAGAGCAGAGGTGTGCAGGACAATGCCTCATATATCGACGACTTCGAGAACACCACCAATGCCATCGACGTGTCGGCACCCACATCATGGATTATCTCCAGCGTACCGTCCATGTTCCCCGAACAAAAGGACAAGACGGGACTCACCAGCGGATTCAACCGGTCACTGCTCGCCTGGTACAACATCGACCCACTCTTCACACGACGCTCATCATCGCTCACACCCAGCCACATCAAGAGCGACCTCAATCAGTTGTCCAACCACTACGTCAGGGAAATCTACGCCAGTGACATCTATCCCAACCGCGGTCAGAGCAGCTACACCGGCGCTACCTCCACACTCCCCATACTCAACCTCGCCTACTATCCGAAGGAGAGAGGACCATACAACTTCAATCCCGACCTCAACGAGCAGGGACATCTCAAACAGCCGGCTAACACTTGGGGAGGAATGATGCGCAAGCTCGACACCAACGACTTCGAAGCTGCCAACATCGAGTACATCGAGTTCTGGATGCTCGACCCGTTCATCTATACCCGCGAACAAGGTATTGCCGACCAATACGGAGGCGACTTCTACATCAACCTCGGAGAAGTGAGCGAGGATATTCTGCGCGATGGCAAGAAGTTCTACGAGAGTGGTATGCCCGTCGACGGCTCGAACGCCTTCACCTACACACAGTGGGGTAAGATTCCCACGCAGTCGACCGTTACCTATGCCTTTGCCACGACAAGCGGCAGCCGCGCCCTGCAGGACGTGGGACTGAACGGACTGAACGACGAGGAGGAACGCTCGTTTGAACCCTATCAGGACTTCCTGCGCGAAATTCAGGGCAAGGTGTCGCCCGCCGTGTTCGACTCCATCATGAACGACCCTGCCAACGACAACTACCACTACTTCCGTGGCTCAGACTACGACCAGATACAGGCTTCCATCCTGCAACGATACAAACGCATCAACAACCCGCAAGGCAACTCGCCCGACACCGATGCGAGAACCGAAGGCTATGACACGTCGTACAAGACCACTCCCGACGTGGAAGACATCAACCAAGACTTCACGCTCAACGAGTACGAGAAATACTATCAGTACAAAGTGTCCATACGCCCCGAAGACTTCAAGGTGGGACACAACTTCATCGTTGACAGCCGCGAAACAGCAGGAAAACTCAGAAACGGGGAAAACTACAACGTCACATGGTACCAGTTCCGCATACCGCTCGACAGATATGACCAACGCATCGGTTCCATCAACGACTTCACGAGCATCCGGTTCATGCGTATGTTCCTCACAGGATTTGAAAACCCCATCGTGCTGCGATTCGCCACACTCGACCTCGTGCGCGGAGAATGGAGAATCTATGAGCAACAGCTCACCAATTCCGCCAACTCCGGATACATGTCGGTCAGCGCCGTCAACATTGAGGAGAACAACGACAAGCAGCCCGTCAACTATATCCTGCCGCCGGGAATCAGCCGAAATCCCGACCCCACACAGCCGCAACTCGTAGAAAGCAACGAACAGGCACTCGACATCATCGTCAACAACCTCAGCACGGGAGAGTCGAAGGCCGTCTATAAAAACACGATGCTCGACCTCCGCCAGTACAAGCGCATGCAAATGTTCGTACACGCCAACGCACTGATGGAGAACACCACCGACCTGACCGACAACCAACTGGCAGTGTTTGTGCGCGTGGGAAGCGACTACAAGAGCAACTACTACGAATACGAAATACCCCTCAAACTCACGCCGCCGGACCATTACGACAAATACTCAACCGCCGACAAGCGCATCGTGTGGCCGGAGGAGAACATGCTCGACATACCGCTCAGCATCTTCACCGCACTCAAGAAACAAAGGAATATGGCGAAGGCGACAGGGGCAGCGTCTTACAACACAGCATTCTCCATCTACGACGAGGACAAGCCGAACAACAAGGTCACCATCATGGGTAATCCCACACTCGGCGAGGTGAAGACCATCATCATCGGCGTGCGCAACCTCTCCGGAACCAACAAATCGGGAGAAGTCTGGGTCAACGAGCTCAGGCTCAAGGAATACAACAACAACGGAGGATGGGCTGCACAAGCCAACCTGAACATGCAGCTGTCTGACTTCGGAACGGTCAACGTCTCCGGAAAATACATGACCGAAGGATTCGGCGGTCTTGAAGAAGGCATCAGCCAACGCGCAAAGGAGGACTACAAAGCGTACAGCATCACCACCAGCTTCGAACTCGGAAAATTCTTCCCCGAAAAAGCAAAGGTTTCTGCACCTATTTATTATAGTCGCACACAAGAAGAGCACCGACCGAAATACAATCCGCTCGACACCGACATGCTGCTCGACGATGCCCTCGATGCCGTCAACGAACAACATCAGAAAGACTCCATCGAATCCATCGCCGTCACCAAAACACTCTCCACCAACTTCGCCATATCCAACCTGCGTGTCGGCATACAGACGAAGGGACACCCCATGCCCTACGACCCAGCCAACTTCTCGCTGTCATACAGCCACTCACACCGCCACACCAGCGGACAGACTACCGTCTATGAGAACGAAGACAACTGGAGAGGTGCACTCAACTACAACTGGTCGCCTGTTTACAAGACATGGGAACCATTCAAAGGCATCAAGAGCAAGTCGAAATGGCTCGACATCATTAAGAGGTTCGGACTCAACTGGCTGCCACAGAACGTTGCATTCAACACCGAAATCCTGCGCAACTACTACGAACTGCAAGAGCGCGACATGGAAGACCTCGCAGGAGCAACCCTCCCACTCACATTCAGCCAGCAATTCCTCTGGAACAGAGAATTCTCCATCAGATGGGACATCACCAAGAACCTGCACCTCAACTTCCAATCAGCCACACACGCCGAGGTGGAAGAACCATACACACCGGTCAACAAAGACCTCTACCCCGACCAGTATCAGGCATGGAAAGATTCCGTCAGGACATCGCTGCGACACCTCGGGACACCACTCGACTATAACCAGCATTTCAACGCGTCTTACCAGCTGCCGCTCAATCTCATACCCATCTTCTCATGGATCAATGCCGATGCCAACTACACCGCCAACTACAACTGGGTGCGCGGAACGTCGCTCGAAGATGGCACGTCACTCGGAAACAGCATATCCAACAACCGACAACTCAACATCAACACGACGTTCAACATGCAACGGCTATACGACCTCATACCGTTCCTGAAGAAGACCAACCAACGGTTCAGCAGGTCCAATGTATCCTACGGCGACGAAAATACGAGGAAGAAGAAAACGCAACAACGAACAACTGAGAAAGCACTGCCGCTCAACCAGCGCAGCTTCGAACGCGAAATCAACATCGCGTCTGACACTGCCATCATCATCAACCACAACAAGAAGACAAAACGGTTCACCCTTACGGCAAAGACACCCGAGGGAAAGACCATCAACCTGAAATACCGCAAGATAGACGACAACAACATCAAAATCTTCAACAAGACGGACTCCGCCATCAGGGTAAAACTCACCGTGACACCCAAACAACCTCTCGACGAAAATGGTTGGTACAAGACCGCACAATGCGTGGCGCGGGTTCTCATGATGGTGCGCAACATCAACGTGTCCTACCGACACCAGCAGGCAATGGCTCTTCCGGGATTCATGCCGATGATTGGCAACGCATTCGGGCAACACCGGGGCGAGCTCCTCGCACCGGGACTCGACTTCGCATTCGCAACGGCAGGGGAAAGCTACATCGAAAAAGCACGCAACAACAACTGGCTCCTCATTAACGAGAGCGTGCCCACACCTGCCGTCATCAGCAACAGCGAAGACATACAAATCAGAGTCACGCTCGAGCCTATCAAAGACCTCAAGATAGACCTCAACGCCACACGCCTGCAGAACAAGTCCAAGTCTATACAATATATGTACGCGGGAAATCCCACCACACAGACGGGCAACCTCACCATGACGACCATCGGACTGAAAGGCTTGTTCCAAAGCATCGGCGATGCGAAGAACTCATACCAGTCCAACACGTTCCTGCAATTCTGCAACCAAATCGACAGAATACAGCAACAAATCGAAAACCAATACGCCACCACCACCTATCCGCAAGGGACACCGCATGCCGGGAAACAGTTCGACCCGCAAAACGGAACCGTCAACAAATACAGTGCTGACGTGCTCATCCCTGCATTCATCAACACCTACACCTCCATGAGTGCCAAGGACAACCGCATCTTCCCGAAACTCATACAACTGCTGCCCAACTGGACACTCAGATACAGCGGACTGTCGCGCCTCGCACCATTCAGAGACCTCTTCAAGTCCGTCAACATCAACCACGCATACCGAAGCACATACGCCATCGGAAGCTACACCACGAACAGCAGCTGGATACAGGCAGAGGGAGAACTCGGATTTATCACAGACCCCACCACCAACAACATCATACCGTCATCCATGTACAACGTGCCCATCGTGACGCTCACCGAAGCATTCTCACCGCTCCTCGGAATCGACGTGACACTGCACAACAATCTCACGTGCAAGGCTGAATACAAGACCACACGCAACGTCAGCCTCAGCACAACGAGCATACAAATCAACGAAGCACACACCAGCGACTATGTGCTCGGACTGGCATACAAAATCAACGACTTCAAGTTTAAACGGACACCGAAAAAGGTAAAACGCAACACCAACGACAGTCAGCAGCAACAGCAGACAAGCAGCCAAAACACACAGAGGAAGCAATTCAACAATGACCTCAACCTCAGACTCGACATCGCATTCCGGAAACAAGCCAACATCACACGCGACATCGCATCGCTCCAATCCACGGCTTCGAGCGGCAACACCTCATTCCGCTTCTCATTCTTCGCAGACTATACCATCTCGAAACTGCTCACCATGAGCCTCTTCTACGACCGGCAGACGAACACGCCGCTGCTCGCCGCAAACGCCTACCCCACCACCACCCACGACTTCGGAGTTAGCCTCAAGTTCTCGCTGACGAGATAATTGACAATTGATAATTGACAATTGATAAATATGGTTAGAGTTAGTACTCCCAGTGCTCCCAGAGATCATAGTGTTCCCGTCACTCCCAGAGCTCCCCAAAATCCCCTCCACAGCACATTCCCGCTTTTGTATATTTATGCGAGAGTGGAGCGACGGAAGCACGTTTTGTAAACTTCTGGAATTCAACACATTAAGAGGTGCTTTCCAAAAGTTCAACTTTTAGCTTGCAAAAGTTGAACTTTTAGGAGGTGAAAGTTGAACTTTTAGAGTGCAAAAGTTCAACTTTTGGAAAGCGAAAGTTCAACCGTATATTTATACGCCCTTTTCCGTATGTTTATGCAGGTGTATTTTGCAGGTCATTCTCATGGAATTTTCATTGAATTTGCGTTCCCAAAGATATTTCTTCAGATTAAGAACGAAAAACATTTTTTTTTCGTAAATTTGCAGACGAAAGAGCAACTTAGCGAAAGATGAAATTCAGTGAAGTCATAGGACAACAGCAGGTCGCAGAAAGATTGCGGCAACTCGCTGACCAGCAGCGGGTGCCACATGCCATCATGATTTGCGGACCGCAAGGTGCGGGAAAAATGGCACTTGCCATCGCTTTCGCATCCTATCTGCTCGGAGAAAGAGAGGATGAGACGCAAATCGCTGACAAAGAGCGCAACAGCGTGGCAATGGTGCGAAAGCTCGAGCACCCCGACCTGCACTTCAGCTTCCCCGTCTTCAAGACGAAGAGCATGAGTGCTGACCACAAAGTCACCAGCGACGACTTCATGAAAGACTGGCTACAATTCATCAAACAAGGACCCTACTTCACACTCAACCAATGGACGGGAACAATCGGAGTAGAAAACCAGCAAACCAAGATATATGTAGGCGAGAGCGACTTGCTGACAAGAAAGCTTTCACTCACTGCCTCACAGGGAGGATATAAGGTTGCCATCATCTGGTTGCCCGAAAAGATGAATGCCGAGTGCGCAAACAAGATGCTCAAACTGCTTGAAGAGCCGACACCACGAACGGTGTTCATACTCGTGCCCGAGGAACCCGAGAAAATCATCGAGACCATCAGGAGCAGGACACAGCAGATATACATCAAAGCCATCCAACAGGAAGAAATAAAGAAGGCGCTCATAAAGCAACGGGGAATTGACGAGCAAAACGCAACAAGAATAGCACGGATGGCAAACGGGAATTGGCTCAAAGCGCTCGAAGAACTCGATTCAGAAAACGAAAAACGCCACTTCCTCGAACTGTTCATCTCACTCATGAGACTCACATACACCAAACAGCTCGGAGAACTTAAGACATGGTCTGAAAACGTTGCTTCGCTCGGAAGAGAAAAACAAAAACGAATGATGGAATATTTCCTGCACATGGTCAGGGAGAATTTCATGTATAATTTCAACCAGCCGCAACTGTCATACATGACACAGGATGAAGAAAACTTCGCCAGCAAATTCGCACCCTTCATCAACGAGGCTAACGTCATACAAATCACAGAACAAATGCAGCGAACCATACCGGAGATAACGCAAAACGCAAACCCAAAAATCTTATTCTACGATATGGCTCTGCAACTCATCATATTAATCAGAAAGAAATAAAAAACATCACATCTATGGACTACAAGAACATGAAATTCAAAATATGCAACGGATGCGCCAGAGGGCTCTCACACAAGGGGGTGGGAAGGCAGGACAAACAGCTCAACACCTACGACTGGCTCGCCGATGTGCCCGGAAACAACGAATCGACCGACCTCGTTGAGGTGCAATTCAAAAACACACGAAAGGGATATTACCACAACATCAACCAGCTCGACCTGAAGAAGGGAGACATTGTCGCCGTAGAGGCAAGTCCCGGACACGACATCGGAGTGGTCACACTCACGGGACAGCTCGTCAAGTTGCAGATAAAAAAAGCCAACCTCAAGTCTGAAGAAGAAATCAAGCGCATATACAGACATGCCAAGCAGTCGGACATGGACAAATACCACGAGGCAAAGAAGCGCGAACACGACACGATGATACAGAGCCGGCAAATAGCAAAAGACCTCGGACTGGACATGAAAATCGGAGACGTCGAATACCAAGGCGACGGCAATAAAGCCATCTTCTATTACATCGCCGACGAAAGAGTCGATTTCAGACAACTCATCAAAGTGCTCGCCGACACCTTCCACGTGCGCATCGAGATGAAACAAATCGGTGCCAGACAGGAGGCAGGACGCATCGGAGGAACAGGTCCGTGCGGAAGGGAGTTGTGCTGCGCCACATGGATGAAGAACTTCATCAGCGTCACAACAGGAGCAGCAAGATACCAAGACATCTCACTCAACCCGCAAAAACTCGCGGGAATGTGCGCAAAACTCAAATGCTGCCTCAACTACGAGGTGGACAACTACATGGAAGCCATCCGCAAATTCCCGGAAAGAGATGCCGTGCTGCAGACAGCCGACAACGACTACTATCTTTTCAAGAAAGATATTCTCGCAGGACTGGCAACCTACTCTACCGACAAAAAGATTGCTGCCAACCTCGAAACCATCACTGCTGAAAGAGCCAAAGAAATCGTCGAGATGAACAAAAACGGAGAGAAACCGCAGACACTCTCCGGAAAACAGGACCAAGGCGGAACGACAAAAAGCGTTGACCTGCTCGCCGGGGAGAGCATCACACGATTCGACAAGACCAAAAAGAAAAAGAAGAAAAACAAAAAAAGACCTCCGAGACAAGACCAAAAGCCGGAAAAAAAATAACCATCATGACAGAGCAAGCCCATCTGCCAAGACACGGTATGAAGCAAAAAACGGCATTCATAATGGTTGTCATTGCCACTATGGTCCTCTCTGTTGCGTGCCATAACACAACCATTTACAACGACTATCAGCACACGCATCTCAAGGGATGGAAGAAAAACAACCGGCTCAACTTCCACGTCCCACCCATGCAAGACGCGGCTACCTGCCAGCAATACATCGGAATAAGGCTCACCGACCTCTATCCCTTCCAGATGCTCAGCCTCATCATACAACAAACCATCTATCCGGAAAACAAGACGCTTTCCGACACGCTCAACCTTGAGGTAATTGACGAGCAAGGACAACTCAGGGGAAACGGGCTCAACATCTCACAGATGGAACTGCCATTCAGAAGCGTCACACTCAAAGAAGGGGACTCCATACACGTCACCATACAACACAACATGAGACGCGACATCCTGGAAGGAATATCCGACATCGGACTGAGAATCGAAACGAAAGAATGACTACCGCATCAGTCCTTCACAAGATTGCGCCCGGCGTCTATACGAAGGAATATAAATAGCAGTATCGTGAAGCCCCACAGTGACGAACCGCCATAACTGAAGAACGGTAACGGAATGCCTATCACGGGCGTCAGACCCAGCACCATGCCCACATTGATAAAGACATGGAACAGGAATATGCTCAACACGCAATAGCCATAAACGCGCCCGAAGCGGAACGGTTGCCGCTCAGCCAACTTAATCAGCCGTAAAATCAATGCAAGGAAAAGCAGCAACACGCCCGCAGCACCGAAGAAACCTTCTTCCTCGCCTACCGTGCAGAAAATGAAATCCGTATCCTGCTCCGGAACAAACTTCAACTTGGTCTGCGTCCCATTCAAGAAGCCTTTTCCCAACAGACCGCCGGAACCAATCGCTATCTCACTCTGATGCACGTTATAGCCTGCACCCGCCAAGTCTTCCTCCAAGCCTAAAAGCACATTGATGCGCACACGCTGATGCGGCTCCATCACCTCGTTCAGCACATAGCTCGCCGAATAGAAAAATGCTATCGAACCCATGGCAAACACTGCTATCAGATAATAATTCTTTATGCGAGTGCCTAAGCCCTGATACAATAAATATATAATGATGCAAAGGCTCACCGTCAGTTGTATCCAGACCACGTCGAAACGTATCACATACTCCGAAAACATCAGACTGAGCAATGCCGACCCAACGGCATACAAACCTATCATCTTTGCCTTCTTGCGGTCATCACAATAAAGATAGACAAGGACTGCCGTGAACAACTGTACGAGCAACAGCACCACAAACTTTCCCAGAGAGGTCGGAGTGTCCCACAACACCACATCCTCATAGCGAATGCCGACCACGAAATAGACCACCATCGCCACGCCCGTGAACAAGATGCTACCCGTCATCCCTTCCCGATAAAACATCAGGAAAAATGCCAAATAGACCAATGCCGACCCCGTCTCCTTCTGACCGATAATGAAAATCATCGGCAGCAACACAATCGCACATGCCACAGCAAAATCCTTCCACTGATGGATATTAAAGCCATACGTACTCATGAACTTACTGATAGCCAACGCCGTGGCAAATTTTGCGAACTCAGCGGGTTGCAGACGCACCGGACCGAGCACCAGCCACGAACGGGAACCTTTAATCTCGTGGGGGTTGAATATCGTTGCAAAAAGCAGCACCAGCATAAAGGCATACAGCACATAGGCGAAAGTATCGAAGAAACGGTCGTCGAGCATCAACAACACAAATCCCAGACAAATCGACGTTCCAATCCAGACAATCTGCATACCTGAACGCGAATCCAAACTGAAAATATCTGTATCGCCAAACGAATAACTGGCACCACAAACACTTACCCAACCGAAAATGAGGAGGGCAAGATAGATGGCTACCGTCCACCAGTCGAGCGAACGGATAACGCCTGGTTGCTTATCTGGTTGTCGTACCATACCCCAGATGTCTGCTTTGCATCGCTTTCGCACGGGCTTCCGAACCTGCCGACAGCTTGCCGTTAATATACTGTTCCATCATCAGCGAACCGATTGGTACGCCGAACGTTGCACCAAAACCGCCATTCTCCACATAGACTGCAACGGCAATCTTCGGATTGTTCATCGGTGCGAAGCCCATGAAAGCCGAGTGGTCGCGCCCACGGTTTTGTGCCGTTCCTGTCTTTCCGCACACCAGATAGTCGCCACGATTGGCACTGTGGCACGTTCCGCTGGTCACGGCTCGCCGCATACCTTCCACCACTTGCTCGTAGGCTGCACGATTGGCTTTCGTGTAGCGCTTGGTCGTATAGAGGGTATCCAATGGCTGCCCTTTGATACTTTTCACCACATGGGGAGTGATGAAATAACCGCGGTTGGCTATCGTTGCACCTAAATTTGCCATCTGCAGCGGTGTGAGTGTCACCTCGCCCTGTCCGATGGAGATGCTGATAATTCCCAGCGGGTTCCAGCTCTTTTTGAAAGCCTCGTCGTAATATTCCGCATTGGGAATCAGCCCGCGCTTCTCTCCCGGCAAATCCACTCCCAGCTGATAGCCGAAGCCCATGCTCACCATGTAGTCGCGCCACGTATTCATCGCCTCGTTCAGATTATGATATCTCTTTCGGTTGCTCAGCATGTGATACAGTCCCCAACAGAAAAAGGCGTTGCATGACGTACCGATTGCCGGCACCAGATTGAGTGGCGAGCCGTGCCCGTGACATCCCAAGTGAAGTCCTCTGAAGTTGAAGCCGCGATGACAGGAATACATGGTCGAAGGGGTGATGATGCCTTCGGTGAGAAAGGTCAGTGCCTGTGATGTCTTGAACGTGGAGCCCGGAGGATACAATCCCATAATCGAGCGGTTGAGCAACGGCTTCAACGGATTGGCTGCAAGGAGCAGATGGTTGCGTCCGCGCTGCCTGCCGACCATCACGTGCGGGTCATAAGTGGGCGAGGAAACCATACAGAGGATTTCGCCCGTCGATGGCTCGATAGCCACGATGCTCCCCACCTTTCCTTCCATCAGCCGCTCGCCGAGTGCCTGCAATTCAATATCGATGCTCAGCGTGAGGTCTTTCCCCGGAACGGGATGGGTATCGAACCGCCCGTTCTGATAACTGCCCTGAATGCGTCCGCGGGCATCGCGAAGCAGGATGTGCTCGCCTTTCACGCCCCGCAGTTCCTTTTCGTAATAACGCTCTATGCCGAGCTTGCCGATATAGTCGCCCGGCTGATAATAATCGTCTTTTTCAATATCCGACTGCGACACCTCCGCCACGTCGCCCAACACATGGGCGGCATAGGGATATTCGTACTGGCGGATGCTGCGCTTCTGGATATAGAAGCCTGGAAAGCGGAACATTTTCTCTTGAAACACACTGAACTCCGTGTCGGACAACTGGCTCATGAACAACTGCTGCGTATAGCGTGAGTAGCCTGGATTCTTCGAGCGGTCCTTGATATCCTCCATCCGTTTGTCAAAGTATTCTTTCGTGATATTCAGCGTCCGACAGAATTCTGCCGTATCGAGTCGTCCCTGCTCCTCGTTCATGATGACCATGATGTCATACGACGGCTGGTTGTACACCAGCAGTTTCCCGTTGCGGTCGGTAATTACGCCTCGCGAGGGAAACTCTATCTTTTTCTGAAAGGCATTTGAGTCGGCATTCTTCTTGTAGTCCTCACTCATAATCTGAAGGACAAACAGACGGATGATGTAGATGACAACAATCACGATTGCCACCCCTCCTATCACATAGCGCCGTTTCTCAAGTTCATAGTCTTTCATTCTGAATCCTTACGCACAACACTCTCTATTACAAATATCAATATCAACGTCAGAAGGGCGCTGCCTCCGATGTTCTTCAGCCACTGCAACCAGTTGAAGAAATGGAAGGCTTCCAAGGAGAAATAGACCACACAATAGATCAGCACCAATGCGGCAGCGTATGAGAAATAGGCGGTAAAGCCCATGGAACGCAGGTGGGGTTTCACTTCTTCCTGGTTATCGTGCTGTACGAATGCGCCGAAAAAGATGGGCTGCAACAGTCCGATAAGGGTCATTGAGGCGGCTGCCACGCCTGGCGTATTGGAAAAAACATCCATGACCAATCCCATCAGGAAACACCACACCAGCACCGCCCACCGCGGATAGTTGTATGGGAACAGCAGGGCGAAATATACATAGAGCAACGGCATAGCGCAGTTCAGCAGGTGGATGTGGTTCAACACAAGCACCTGCACCAGACAAATCATGATGAAAATCAATATGTCCTTGAAAAACTCTAATTTCATCGCTTAGCCATTTTTTTATTAGAAACTATTTTTTCTCTTGCGGGTTGGGCTTGATGGAATCTTGCGCTGCGCGGAGCAACTGCAGGCGTTCTACACTGGATGTGTCGTTGATGACAAACACATCGCGCAGCCGGGCAAAATCGGTCGAGAGCAACACTTCCACCCTATAAGAGAGACCGTCGGGCGAATTGTAGGTCCTGCCTACCTTTCCCACTAAGATGCCTGGCGGAAACACTGATGAATAGCCGCTGGTCACAATCTGGTCGCCGCGCTTGTACTTCGCATGTCGCGGGACATCATCCAGATAGGCGATGTCCGATGGCGGCGACGACCAGTGCAGGTAGCCGAAATAGCCTCTGCCTTTGATGGCACAGCTCACGTTGGATTGCGTATTGAGCAGTGGAATGACGACGGAATAGTGTGACGACGCCAGAAAGACGATGCCTACGACACCCGTTCCACACGCCACTCCCATATCCGTGCGCACGCCATCGGCAGTACCTTTGTCTATTGTGATGAGGTTGTTGGGACGGCTCACTGAATTATCGACGACCTTTGCCGGTATGAGTTGCAACTGACCTGCCAATGCCGCTTGCGAACCGGCTCCCCAGGTCGTGTCGCGAACGCCTTGTTTTTCCAACTGTTTCCGCAATATGCTGACTTCATGTTCTAACTCCAGATTCCTGCGAGAGAGCTGCTCGTTCATCGGTTCCAGATGGAAAAACGATTCTACTTTCGAGTCTATCTCGCGCACTTGCCCTGCCACATAGTTTGCCGACGAGAACCAGACGCTCTGTTGGTAGGTGTTGTAACGAAACAGCAGCACCGCACTGATTACTTCGAGCAAAACGAAGACGAACCAGTGGACGTTTTTCGTCAGAAATTCTATCAGGTTACGCATATCCTATCTCACAGAGCTACTAAAAGTTTTTCACTGCTGCCGTTTTCACCACGGCATATAAAAAGAGCAAGGCAGCAAGAAAAATCCCGCAATGCCTTCACTCCCTTTATCGTTTGTCACTACCCCGCTTATCGCATCAGGAACGAGAAGCGGTCAACATTGTTCAAAGCAATGCCGGCACCCTTCGCCACACAGTGCAACGGGTCTTCGGCGATATGGAACTCAATGTTGATCTTGTCGCTCAGACGACGTGCCAGTCCGCGGAGGAGTGCACCGCCACCTGTCAGATAGATGCCGTTGTGTACGATGTCTGCATAGAGCTCCGGCGGTGTGTTCTCCAACGCATTGAGCACTGCCGTCTCAATGCGGGCTATCGTGCGGTCAAGGCAATGGGCTATCTCCTGATAGCAAACGGGCACCATCATCGGCAGGGCAGTAATCTTGTTCGGTCCATGCACTACATAGTCTTCGGGGGCTTCCTCGCCCAAGTCGGTCAACGCCGAACCCACATTGATCTTGATGCGCTCTGCCATTCGCTCGCTCACCTTCACGTTGTGCTGACGGCTCATATAGTCTTGTATGTCGGCTGTCAGGTCATCGCCTGCCACCTTGATAGAGTTGTTGGACACGATGCCGCCCAGCGAAATCACGGCAATCTCGGTCGTACCGCCACCGATATCGACAATCATGTTGCCTTCGGGAGCCTCTACGTCGAGACCGATACCGATTGCTGCCGCCATCGGTTCAAAAATCAGATATACATCGCGACCGTCTGCGTGTTCTGCCGAGTCGCGAACGGCACGAAGCTCCACCTCCGTACTGCCCGACGGCACACCAATCACCATGCGGAGCGATGGTGTGAAGAAACGGCTGCCCGTATGAACCATCTTAATCAGACCACGCATCATCTGCTCGCAGGCGGTAAAGTCAGCTATCACACCGTCGCGCAACGGACGGATGGTGCGGATGCCCTGGTGCTCCTTCTCATACATCAGCTTCGCCTTCTCGCCCACGGCAATCATCTTGTCCGTGCGCCGGTCAAGTGCAACGACCGACGGCTCGTCCACCACAATCTTGTCATCGCTGATGATGATGGTGTTCGCCGTACCCAAGTCCATTGCAATCTCTTGGATAAATGAAAAAAATCCCATATCTCGTTACTTTTTAAAGTTTATATTTTTACTGACTATTTCTTTGAAAACCACTCGTGGATGGCGGTGTCATAATGACTGCTTACGCCAAAGGCGCGACAGGCAAACATCCGGCGCTGTTCGAGCGTCGTGCAAGCGCCCTGGCTGTTCAGGATATTGAGCAACAGTGGATATTCTGCCTTGCTCGGCACGATTACCACATCCTTGAAATTCTTTGCACCCGCGCGTATCAGCGAGATGCCGCCGATGTCTATCTTTTCGATGATGTCTTCTTCTGACGCTCCGTCTGCCACGGTCTGCTCAAACGGATAGAGGTCAACCACCACCAGGTCTATTTCAGGAATCTCATACTGCGCCATCTGCCCACGGTCGCCCTCGTTATCGCGACGCGCAAGAATGCCGCCAAACACCTTCGGGTGGAGCGTCTTCACGCGCCCGCCGAGGATAGAGGGATAGGAGGTCACGTCCTCCACCTTCTGGCAGTCGTAGCCCAACTGCTCTATAAACGCCTGTGTGCCACCCGTGGAAAGGAACGCCACACCTTCTGCCGACAACTTTGCCAGCAGCTCTTCAAGCCCGTCTTTATGATAGACCGACACCAATGCGGTCTTTATTTTTTTGCCTTCAGCCATTGTCATGTGAATTGAGATTCTATAGATACATATTTATATTTTGAGTGTGCAAAGTTACGAATAAGTGAGCACAATACAAAATAAAAATGTAGTTTTATTTTTATTGTCGAACGAAAGTAACTTATGAAAAGTTACGAATAAGTGAGGGAAGAACAAAATAAATTCATTTATTTCTTATTCCGAACGAAAGTAACTTATGAAAAGTTACGAATAAGTGAGCACACGAGTTGTTGAGCGACAGCGAAAAATACAAAATAAAAATGTAGTTTTATTTTTTCG
Source organism: Prevotella sp. Rep29 (assembly GCF_019551475.1). NCBI lineage: Bacteria > Pseudomonadati > Bacteroidota > Bacteroidia > Bacteroidales > Prevotellaceae > Prevotella > Prevotella sp. Rep29. The sequence goes on along the minus strand of NZ_CP047159.1, from coordinate 432,328 downwards.
CTTCGCTAAATGATAATTGATAAATGACAAATGATAGATATGGTTACCGCGAATATTCTCTAATTATATTTGTCATTTATTATTTGTCATATCATTTAGCGAAGCGCAAAATCACCTACATCTCCGCCCAAAAGCAGGACTTCTTTTCATCAAATCAACTTGATTTACTTTATGAAAGGTCAACTATAAAAAAACAAATTCACTGAATTTACTCACCAAATTCACTGAATTTGGTCACCAATTTCACTGAAATTGGTTTCACAGAGTTGAACTTTCGTGGTTCAATAGAAATTTAGTGGGGGAACAAACCACGTAGGGGTCGATCGATGTATCGACCCGCATGAATGAAATGGTTTGGCGAGGTCGGGGGGATACACCGATCCGCCCCTACGATGTATAGAGCGCATTGCAAATGCTTATATTGAATGCGTCCGGATAGCATATCCGAACGAACTGAGCTTCGCTAAATGATATGTTGCTTTCTCATGACTTTCGATAATATTGCATTCCGAAAACACCCTAAAAAGACGGAAAAGGCGAAAACTTTTATTTTCGGACACTTTCGGTGTTTTCGGAGGCTTTCGGGATAAAAATCAGGGCTATATAATGAGGTAATTCTCATGCGGCGGATATTTTCCTCCCCACCCCGCCTGTCGGCACCCCTCCCCTCCGCGAGGGGCGGGGAGCGGTACCCCATTAATCTGCGGTAAAGATTTCCCCTTCATCTGGAGATTTTTTTTCTCGCAGAAACCGCAGAAATACAGACGGACACTCATCATATTCAAATAACTATTTACCTCTATGAAATTTCGCTTGAGCCGGAATTCCAATTCAAAGGGCGGGCACAAAAAAAGACGGCAGCAAGATTGCCACCGTCTTTTTACGCTTCGTGTAGCGGGACCCAGGATTGAACTGGGGACCTCATGATTATGAATCATGCGCTCTAACCAGCTGAGCTATCCCGCCTCATCATTCGAATTGCGGGTGCAAAGGTAACATAAACTTTCGAATTACCAAAAAATATTCCTTCTTTTTTATGGTTTTCTCACAAGAAATGTTTATTTTTGTAGCGAAGAATTATGCAGAAACAACAAAAAACTTATGAAAAAGCAGAAAATCATCATAGAGAGAGAACTGAAGTCAAACTCCGAAAACATCATATGGGCGCTCATCAGTACGGAAGGCGGACTGGCTAAATGGGTTGCTGACGATGTGACGGAGACGGAGAAGCAGATTACGTTCAGATGGGGCGAGGAGTGGAGTCACCACGAGATTCATGTCGCCAACATCATCAAGAAAGTGAAAAACGACCACCTGCGCCTGCGCTGGGAAGACGAGACCGACGACGATGCCTACCTGGAGTTCAAGATGGAGAAGAACGACCTGACCAACGACTACATGCTCTACGTCACCGACTTTGCACTGCCCGAAGACCTGGACAGTCTGCGCGCCATGTGGGACCAGAACTTCGAACAGCTGCGACAGTCGAGCGGACTGTGATTCAGCGGCAGTCGGCAATCAATGACTGCCAACGTTTTCCTGACATTTTTTATCTTCATCCACATCTGCCATCACACGTTGTGGCAGAGATGTTTTTGCTCGTTTCGCTGGGTTAAAGAATGATGATTAACGTTCGTTTGCCGTAATCATATTTATCATTTGTCAATTATCAATTAGCGAAGCGCTCTCACCCTGCCGGGGCAACTCTTTCAGTTGTGTTCCATGTTCACATCGCGTATTTTCTGCAATACCTCAGCCGCCCACTCTGCCGTTCCCGGAAGCTGATAGCGACAGTTACCAAAGGCGGATGGTGTGAAGTGCGTGACGCACTCCGGCGTAAGCGTGACCGTGCCGCGCTCGGAGAGTCTGAACTGTTCGTCGCCCTCCACAGCCTGGATGACCGTCATCAGGTCCCACATCCGCTGTCCCGTGTTGCAGTCGCACGTCATATAGACCTGTTTGATGGGATGGTTATCCGTCCACGACACATCGCTGATGACTTGACTGGGCGTGTACTCCACGGCTTGTCCCACCTCCATCGGTGAGAACACGATATCCACATCCTTCGGCCACAGACGGAAAAACTCAAGTGCAAACGAAGGTCCTTGCGCGAGATTGAAGTCCGGCTCTTCGGCATCACCGAACACGCCACCCTGCAAATAGAGACATTTTACCTTGCGTCGCACCAACTCTACGCCGTTAAGTTCAGAGTATTCATCTGCCTCCGACTGCAAGAGTTGTGCAAGGCACGTCACGAAACCGGTAGAGCAAATCGACACCGAATGGTCGGGCTGCGCCGCAAGCAGACGGCGATACAACTGATAGCCGTCAGGCAGAGCAGCATAATCACTGACCGACCGACGAAACATCGGAGCACCATTGTCGAGCGTATAATAAGGCATCTGTTTGTAATCTATCCACACCACCGGGTTCTTGATGCCATTGCGCACAAGTGCCAACGGCGTGTTTCCGTCGCCGAAATAGGTGTTCAGCACATCAGCACAGGCAGCACAGTCCTCACCTTCGCGGTCAACCACCACGCCGAGCAACCGACAGTACCCCTCTTGCTCGTAGCGATGAAGCAGCTGCAGGGCAAAAAGGTCGTCGGTTGAAGAGCCCATATCGGTATCGAGAATCACCAGCGGAATGCCCTTGTATTCCCTTTCGTCACCACCGGCAGAGCCATCGTCGTCAGAACAGGCAGACAAAGCCAGCAGACAGCCGACAGACAGGATAATCACAAACAAATCAAATCGTTTTTTCATCTTCTTTTCCTTTATATCAATTTTTGCAAACATTCAGATACAACCGAATCTACTGGCACACCAAACCGCCATCAATAAGATAGTGACCGCCGGTGCAGAACGACGCCTTGTCGGAGATAAGAAAATACACCATCTCCGCCACTTCCTCCGGTCTGCCCGCCTCCTTGCGTGCAAAGAGCGCGTTCTCCTCCTCCCAATACTGCGCGATGGTCTTGTTGTCCTTCTCCGAGAAAGCATTGAACAGGTTGTCCACCAACGGCGTATGGATAGTGCCGGGACAGACCGCATTGACACGAATATTGTGAGCGCCCAAGTCTATCGCAAGGCTGCGCGCCATCTGACCGATGGCACCCTTGGTCATGCCATAGACAAAACTGTGCGCCTTGCCCACAAAAAACTGGTCAGAGGAATTGAGCACCACCGCCCCACCGCCTCGCCGGATGATATAAGGCAGTACCGCCTGAAGCGTATAGACGGTGCCGTAGATATTGGTTTGAATGACCAGGTCCAACTCTTCCTGAGTGACATCCAAAATGGTATTGCGACGATGAATGCCGGAATTGCAGAACACGGCATCTATCCCTCCGAACTCCTGCTCGGCAATTTGCGCCGCACGTTCCAGTTCTTCCTTCTTGGAGGAGTCCGCCTTGACGAAACGGGCATGCACATCAACATGAGGCGGTTCCTGTATGTCCGTCAGCAACACGTTCCAACCCTCGCTCAGAAACTTGGCAACGGTCGCCGCACCTATCCCACTCGCGCCACCGGTAATAAAAACAGTCTTATTCATCTCCTCGAGTTTTTGTCATACACCCTATTATTCTCCTTACGACACACGCATATTATCCATGCCCCCTTCTCCTACGAAAGAGCTGGCAAAGACAGAGCAAAGATACAAAAAAATATGAAAAATGGCGCTTTTCTGATATTTTTATTTTAATTTTGCACGTTGTAAACGGCAGCATAGACCGCTGCCAGCGAAAAGCATGAAGTTCGGCATCAGAAAACTGGACATATTTATTGTCAAGCAGTTCGGAGTTCTCTTTGTCGGAGCACTCTTTATTTGTCAGTTCATACTGATGATGCAATTCTTGTGGCAGCACGTCGATAAGCTGATAGGCAAAGGACTATCGCTGGACGTACTGGCACAATTCTTTTGGTATATGGGTATCTTCCTGGTGCCACAGGCGCTGCCACTCGCCATCCTGCTCTCGTCGCTCATCACCTTCGGAAACCTCGGCGAGAGTTCGGAGCTGACCGCCATCAAGGCTTCAGGCATATCGCTCATGCAGACGTTCCGACCGCTGATTGTCATCACCATAGCCATCGCACTGGGATCGTTCTATTTCCAGAACAGCATAGGACCGGAAGCCAACCGCAAACTGGGACAACTGCTCTTGTCGATGAAACAGAAAAGCCCGGAACTCGAAATACCGGAAGGTGTCTTTTACGACGGCATACCGAGCACCAACCTCTACGTACAGAAGAAAGACATGGAGACGGGAATGCTCTATGGCATCATGATCTACAAAATGACCAACAGCTTCGAGGACGCAGCCATCATACTCGCCGACTCGGGCATGCTGCAATCGACAGCCGAGAAGAAACACCTGCTGCTCACGCTCTACAACGGCGAATGGTTTGAGAACATGCGCTCGCAGGAACTGGCTGGCTCGGCGAACGTGCCCTATCGACGGGAGACGTTCTGGCACAAGAAAATCGTGCTCGACTTCGATGCCGACTTCAACCTTACCGATGCCGTCTCGCTCTCCAGCTTTGCAAGGGGAAAGAGCCTCAGCGAACTGCAGACCGGCATCGACTCGCTCAACCATGTGTATGACAGCATCGGACGCAACTTTTACAACGAAGCGAAGGTGTACTACTACCACAATCCCGCCTCACGGCAAGACAGCGTGAACGCCAGGAAAGTGGGAAGCAGCGCGGCATACAACATCGACAGCATCTACCAGAAGGCACCGATAGAGACACGGCAGAGAGCCGTGAACCTTGCACTGAACAAGGTGCAGCAGCAGATGAGCGACCTGGAATTCCGGAGCATCGTCACCTCCGACGGCGACAAAGTGCTCAGGCAGTTCAAGATTGAATCCATCAACAAGTTCACACTGGCGCTCTCGTGCATCATCTTCTTCTTCATCGGAGCACCGCTGGGGGCTATCATCAGAAAGGGCGGACTGGGTATTCCCATCATCGTCTCGGTGCTGGTGTTCATCATCTTCTATATACTCGACAACACTGGCTACAGAATGTCGCGCGGCGGCATGTGGACCATCTGGTTCGGAAAAGGACTGGCGACAGCCGTGCTCGCTCCCGTGGCTGCCTTCTTCACGTATAAAGCCAACAACGATTCAGCCGTGTTCAATCTGGATGCCTACCGAAACCTGATCATGCGACTGCTCGGTCTGCGCATCAAGCGACCTGCCTACGGCAAGGAAGTGATTATCAACGACCCCGACTATGCGAACGACCACGCCCAACTGCTCCGACTGACGGACGAGGTCAGCCAATACGCAAGGGAACACAACCTGAAGTCGCCACCGAATATCATCCGGACTTTCTTCAAATACAAGCCCGACCACGAGATTGAACGCATCAGCGAAGAACTTGAAAGTGTCATCAACGACCTGTCCAACTCGGAAGACAAACTCATCATTACCGAACTGAGCAAATACCCCATACTGGCGGTAAAGGCACACACACGCCCCTTCGAGCGCAAATGGATGAACATCGCCGCTTTCTTCCTCGTGCCCGTCGGCGCATTCCTGTATCTTAGGATGTGGCGATTCAGGTTGCGTCTGTCAAAAGACCTGCACAGGATACAGCAGACCAACGACAAGATTGTCAAGCGCATCGAAGAAAAAGGATGGGCAGAAAAACAAGAATAAACTTTTCACATTATTATATATATAAGTATGGAAAACTATCGACTCGATAGCATCGAAGATGCAGTAAAAGATTTCAAGGAAGGTAAATTTGTCATCGTTGTGGATGACGAAGACCGCGAGAATGAAGGCGACCTGATTATTGCCGCAGAAAAGATAACCCCCGAAAAGGTGAATTTCATGCTTAAACATGCACGCGGCGTATTGTGTGCACCCATCACCCTGAGCCGATGCAAGGAACTGGACCTGCCCCACCAGGTGCAGGACAACACCTCCGTGCTCGGCACTCCTTTCACCGTCACCATCGACAAACTGGAAGGATGCTCGACGGGAGTCTCCGCACATGACCGCGCAGCAACCATCAAGGCACTCGCCGACCCCACCTCCACTCCGCAGACATTCGGAAGACCGGGACACATCAACCCTCTCTACGCACAAGACCACGGCGTGCTGCGACGTTCGGGACACACCGAAGCAACCATCGACCTCTGCCGACTGGCAGGACTGTACCCCGCCGGCGCACTGATGGAAATCATGAACGACGACGGAACGATGGCGCGCATGCCGGAACTGATGGAGATGGCTAAACAATACGACCTGAAAATCATCACTATCAAAGACATGATAGCCTACCGGCTGAAGACGGAATCGCTCATCGAAGTGGGCACCGAAGTGGAACTCCCGACCGAATACGGCAATTTCCACCTCATACCCTTCCGTCAGAAGAGCACCGGAACGGAACACATGGCTCTCATCAAAGGAACGTGGGCGGAAGACGAACCGGTGCTGGTGCGCGTACACTCTTCATGCGCCACAGGCGACATCCTCGGCAGCAAACGGTGCGACTGCGGCGAACAGCTGCACCGCTCGATGCAGATGATTGAAAAAGAGGGGAAAGGCGTACTCATCTACATGCAGCAGGAAGGACGAGGTATCGGACTCATGAATAAGATTGAAGCCTACAAACTGCAGGAGGAAGGTTACGACACGGTCGATGCCAACACCCACCTCGGATTCAAACCCGACGAGCGCGACTACGGATGCGGCGCACAGATGCTCCGCCACCTCGGCATACACAAGATGCGACTCATGACTAACAACCCCGTCAAGCGCGTCGGTCTCGAAGGCTATGGACTGGAAATCGTCGAGAACGTACCCATCGAGGTGGCACCGAACGAATACAACCTGCGATACCTGCAAACGAAAAAAGAACGCATGGGACACAACCTGCACGTCTGAAACCATCAGGCGACACGCAGGACTGTAGCACCAGAATGGACAAAACATCTCAAAACAACAGAATAAAAGAAGCCGGAGGTTGACCCTATACAACCTCCGGCTTCTTTTATAATTGACAGCCCCGACTCCAAACAAAACGGCAAAACACAAATACCAAGGGCGTGTTCCATGAATTAGCTTTAGATGCTATTTGACAGAAACAAGCATACTGATTTACGGAACTCCCTAAGATAAAAAGTGAAAGAAAAAAGTCAAAAACAACGATTTTTGAAACAAAAATGCCAGAAAAAACGAAATAATGCCCATTTTTTTTCGTTTAAACAAATAAAAGTATTATTTTTGCAGGAACAAAATTTAAAAAGGAGCATCCCAAATCCCTTTATTCCGAGCGCTTCGGAAGAAACGAGAGATGGGTGCCGGCATGGATGAAAACACGCTGCAAGCGGCAACGAAAATGGGGCAAATTTGAAAAAATCATAGTTAAAATACCATAATTCTTGTGGCAGTTTGAACGAAATGCTTATCTTTGCGAAACTATTTCCTCCGAAAGAGGAGGGACAAGTCTAACAAACAAGAAATAAAGAAATCATATAATCAATTTATTAATAACCAAAATTTTAAAAATTAAAAGTAATTATTATGGCAACAAAAACAAACACTACAGCTCCGGTGAAGAAATCACAGGGCTTTCAGGGAGTAAAAGCAGCATTCTGGATTATCGTTGTTTGCTTCATTCTCGCAGTATTGTTCTTTAAGTTCTTCCTCGGAAGCAGTGCTCACATTGACCCGAACAACGGAGAAGTTATCGACGGAAACATCTGGGGTACAATCTACAAAGGTGGTATCGTCGTTCCTGTCATCTTGACACTTTTGTTCACTGTGATTGCTCTCTCTATCGAGCGCTGGCTCGCTCTTCGCACAGCATTTGGTAAAGGTAAGCTTCCTCAGTTCGTAGAAAACATCAAGGCTGCGTTGAAGGCTAACGACTTCGCAAAGGCTCAGGATCTCTGCGACAAGCAGCGTGGTACCGTTGCTAACGTTGTAGGAGCTTCTCTCCGTACATACAAAGAGATGGAAGGAACTGCAGGTATGAAGAAAGAGCAGAAGATTGCACGCATCCAGCAGGCTCACGAAGAGGCAACTCAGCTTGAAATGCCTACTCTTCAGATGAATATGCCGATCATCGCTACGATCACAACACTCGGTACGCTGACCGCTCTTTTCGGTACCGTTGTCGGTATGATCCGTTCATTCGCAGCGTTGGCAGCTGGTGGTGGTGCAGACTCTCAGGCACTTTCTCTCGGTATTTCTGAGGCCTTGGTTAACACCGCATCTGGTATTTTAACATCATGGGTAGCCGTTGTTGCTTACAACTTCTACACCAACAAGATTGATAAATTGACATACGCCCTCGACGAGGTAGGTTACACCATCGCTCAGACATACGAAGTTAACCACGCAGAAGAGGCTTAATTTTTGCTAACCCTTTAAAACATTTATCGCTATGGGTAAAGTAAAAATTAAGAAAGCGGACATCTGGATTGACATGACCCCAATGTCAGACGTGATGGTGCTTTTGCTGACCTTCTTCATGATGACGTCAACGTTCGTCAAGAATGAGGCAGTGAAAGTCAACACACCGCAGTCGGCATCAAAGGTCAAGGTCCCAGAGAACGATATTCTGAACATCACCATCAATCCTGAAGGAAAGGTGTTCATGAGTATGGATAATGTGAACTATTTGAAATCTACCCTGGACGGAATGACCAGCAAGTTCGGTGTCAACCTGACACCTGAGCAGAAGGCAGTCTTCTTGGAAGAGACACAGTTCGGTGTTCCAATGGACAGATTGGCACAGTTCCTCTCTCTCCCCCAGAACAAACGGAGCGAAGCCTTGATGCAGTTGGGTATCCCTACTGATAGCATCGAAGGCAGCGACGGAGAAAAAGGAAAGAGCGAGTTCCAGCTGTGGGTAGATGAAGCTATTGCTTCCGGTGATGAAATCAAGCTCTGCATCAAGGCAGACGCCAAGACACCCTACAAGGTCATCAAGCGCGTCATGTCAGAATTGCAGGACATGGATCAGAACCGTTACCAGTTAATTACATCGTTTAAAGAAGCGGAGGATTAAAGAATGGCTAAACAAAAAGAAAGTAGACAGAAAAAGCAGACCGTACGCGTGGACTTCACGCCTATGGTGGACATGATGATGCTTCTTATTACATTCTTCATGCTCTGTACCTCTCTCAGCAAGCCTCAGGCAATGCAACTCACAATGCCGAGCAATGATGAGAACATCCAGGACAAAGACCGTAACGCGACCAAAGAGTCACACACCATTACGATCTATCTGGCAGGAAACGACAAAATCTATTACATCAAGGGAATTCCTAAGTATGACGACCCCAGCTGTATGGTAGAAACCACTTGGGGAAAGGAGGGTATCCGCAAGGTACTCACCGAGCATCAGACCGAAGAAGGAATCATTCCGGTTGCACGCATCCGCAAAGCGAAACTGGATCTTGATGCGAAGAAAGATGAGACCAACATGGAAGACAGCGTCTATCAGAACGAACTGAAAAAGATTCGTGACGGTGAAATCAATGGTGAGAAGATTCCTACACTGACCATCATTATCAAACCGCTCGACACTGCCTCTTATGACAACATGGTCACAGCGCTCGACGAAATGCAGATTTGCAGTATCAGTAAGTACGTCCTTGACAAGATTTCCAGCGACGATGAGAGACTTCTCAAGTCAAAGAACATCCCCTTGCAATGACAATGTGTAACATTTAAAACAACTTGAAGCTATGTCAAAAATTGATTTGATAGACAATAACTGGGTTGACCTTGTCTTTGAAGGAAAAAACAAGGAATATGGTGCTTACGTACTGCGTAAAAACACAGGAAAGCGTAACGTATGGTCCGTCATCATTATGCTTGCCATCGCAGCTGCGTTAGGAGCCATCATCGGAGTCAACGCCATTATTGAAGCAAATAAGAAAGAAGAAATCTCCGCAGACGTGGAACTCATGAACATCACCAAGAAAGAGGTGAAGGTCGAGAAGAAAGCTCCTGTGAAGATTGAAGAAGCAAAACCAGTTGAAAAAGTAAAAAGTTCTGTGAAATTCGTCCCCCCCGTCATCAAGAAAGACTCGGAGGTGAAGCCTGAGGAAGAGTTGAAGTCACAAGACGACCTCAACAAGACCAAGACTGCCATCGGTTCCTTCAACGTTGAAGGTAATGACGACAAGGGAGGCGAAGTACTGAAAGCCAAGGAAGTCATCGCACAGCCGGAACCGCCGAAACAGGAAGAGACAAAAATCTTCGACGTGGTGGAACAACCGCCATCGTTCCCCGGAGGTCAGGCAGCATTACTGAACTGGCTCAGCTCACACGTGAAGTACCCGCCGATAGCTGAAGAGAACGGCATCCAAGGACGCGTCATCGTAGGATTCGTCGTTGAACGCGACGGTTCAGTCAGTCAGGTACAGGTAATCCGTGGCGTTGACCCGTCACTCGACAAAGAGGCAGCACGCGTGGTTGCATCCATGCCGAAGTGGACACCGGGAAGACAGAACGGTCAGAACGTACGTGTGAAATATAACGTACCGGTTAACTTTAAGCTACAGTAAACTGAATTTTGAAATGAACAAAAACGTATATTGCGTTTTAATTGGACTCTTCATAGCAACCTTTGCGCTTTCGTCTTGCGATGACAAGCGCAAAGGTTCCGGAAGAACAGACACACATTCATCAGGAGCGATATCATTCGCTTCTGATGAAAGTTTTTCTCCCATCATCGATGAAGAGGTAGAGATCTTCGAGCACAACACGCCGAAAGCAAAGCTCACACCAATTTACACAAACGAATCCGAAGCCGTAAAAATGCTTCTCGACGAGAAAATATTTCTCGCCATCACCTCGCGTGACCTAACCAAGAACGAACGGAACATCTTGAAGAACAAAGGCTACAAGAACATCCGCTCCTTCCCCATCGCCTATGACGGACTGGCACTCATCGTCCACAAGTCAAACACCGATACGTGCATCACCGTCAACGACATCGCACGCATCCTCAAAGGCGAAGTAAAGAAATGGGACGAAATCTACCCGCAATCCAAACGCGGCGATATCGAAGTCATATTCGACAATCCCAAATCAAGCACTGCGCGCTACGCAGCAGACTCAATCCTCGGAGGAACACCCATCAACAGCCCCAACATCCAGGCAGTTGACAAATCCGAGGAAGTCATCAACTACGTGGAAAAGACCCCCAATGCCATCGGCATCATCGGGTCGAACTGGCTCAACGACAAACGAGACACCACCAACGTCACCTTCAAGAAGAACATTCGAGTGATGTCTGTCAGCAGGATGCAGACAGCCACTTCATATAACAGCTGGAAACCATACCAGTATTACATCTACAACGACAGCTACCCGCTGATTCGCACCATCTACGGAATATTAACCGACCGCATCAGAGGGCTCCCATGGGGATTTGCAAACTTCCTCACAAGTCCAAAGGCGCAGCTTGTCATCTTCCAGTCATCACTCCTTCCTGCATACGGAGACTTGACGGTCAGAAAAGTAAATGTGACGAAAGATTAAACCCATAGAAAACAAAATCATCTTATCAGTAGAGATAATTAACATGTTTAATTAAAAAAAAGAAGAATTATGAAAACTATCAAATATTTATTCTTAGGTGCACTGCTCTTCGGTTACAGTGCAACCGCCATGGCACAGACAGACAACAAGTCAATCATCGATGCCATCTCTATCGTTATCAAGGAAAATCCTGCAAATGCCGAAGCGCAAGTGAAGGAAGTAGTGAAGAAAAACAAGAAAAACATCGAAGTCCTCTGCGGCATCGGTCGTGCTTATCTCGACATCGAAGACACACAAAAAGCAAGACAGTATGCCGACATGGCGATGAAGGTGAGAGGCGGAGCACAACACGCACTCCCGCACATCCTTCTCGGCGACATCTATGCCGTCACCGATGACGGCGGAAACGCATCGATGGAATACGAACAGGCAATCATCTTCGACAAGATGAACCCCGAGCCCTACCGCAAATATGCACAAATCAACAGCAAGGTGAGCCCGGAAGCATCAGCAGCCAAGCTCGAAGAACTGCGCAAGGTGCGTCCCGACTATCCCGTTGACGTCATCAACGCCACTATCTATATGCGCGCCAACAACCTCGCCAAAGCCGTGGAATACTACGACAAGGTGAACAAAGCCGACATGGAAAGCAGCGACCTGGTGAACTACTCACTCTGCGAGTTCCTCAGCAGCAACTTCGAGAAGAGCCGCGAGATAGCATCCTTCGGTGCAGAGAAATTCCCACGCCATCCGGCACTCAACCGCCTGGTATTCTTCAACAGTACCAACCTCAAGGACTTCGACACGGCACTCACCTATGCCGACCGACTGTTCAACCGCTCAGACAGTGCGAAAATCACTTCCACTGACTACCTCTACTACGGACACGCATACAACGGAAAGCAAGACTACGACAAAGCCATCGAAATGTTCCGCAAGAGCATCGAAATCAACCCCGATGCCAAGAGCGACGTGCTCGATGCCATGTCAAACATTGCCAACGCATATCGTGAGAAGGGCGACTACAACAACGCCATCACCGAACACCGCAACTATCTCGGCAAACTCGAGAAAGTGAAGAACACTGACTATGCAGCACTCGCACAAATCTACCTCGACTGGGGAGCAGGACTCACCGGCTCAGAGCAGACAGCAAAACTGGAGGATGCCAACAAGGTGTATGACGAAATGATTCAGAAGTTTGCCGACGACCCCAACACACTCGTCTTCGCATACAACAAAAAGACTCAGATCGACAACATGCTCGACCCCAACGTGGAGAAATTCCTCGCACTGCCCGACTATACAAAACTGATTGAAATCATCGAGGCAATGCCGGAAAAGAGCAACACCGACCGCAACCGTCTGGTTACTGCCTACCACTATCTCGCACACTACAACCTCGTCAACAAAAACGAGTCTGTAGCAAACGAATACTGGAACAAAATCCTCAGCATCGACCCCACATACGCTCCTGCACTGGACGCACTGGGAAGAAAATAAGACATACCCTGAACACAAAAAAGCATCCATGGCACCCGTCATGGATGCTTTTTTTATTGCCACACATTTTGAATTGAGAATTAAGAATTATGAATTAAGAATTATGATTAGAGATTATTTAGCCGTTACCGTATTTACCATTTAGCGAAAGGTTTTAACCGCAGATTGTCTCCTGACTTCGTCAATGCGCCACCCAAATTAAGATTTGTTGCCAGATATGTCGAAAAGTGGTTTCACTGCGAGGTGCTTCTCCGTCAAGAAGAGTGTCTTAGTGAAGTAAGTCCCGTTTTTAGGCATCCTTACCCTGATTGTCGTGATAGTTTTGGCTGCCTCAAGCACCTTATCGACACTCATCCCAATCTTGTTAATGGCAATGAGTCGCTCCAGTTCCTTATATACCTTATAGGCGATGAAGCAAATGCAGACATGTGCCTCTATCCTACGTTCTGTAAAATGAAACATCGGACGCATTTCCAGAGTTCCTTTTGAAATACGGAATGCACGTTCCACCACCCAGAGTCCATGATACTCGGCAATGACACGCTCGGCGTCAAGGTCTGTATTGGTGATGTAGCCCTTGAGTCCGTCCCACTGGCAGTCCTCTGCAATCTTCTCTTCGCTGATGACGACTTCTATGTCCTTGCTGATTTCAAGAAACTTGTTGTAGCCACGCTTGTTCACCTGACTCTTCGTGATGCGTCCGGTCTTATAGGCTTTTCTCAATCGGACAATTCCGCGGTCACGGTTGTAGGCATCCTTCTTTGCACGCTTGTCGGAATAACTGACGATAAGTCTTTCCCCATTCTCACGTTTGTAGTCGTAACAGGCTTTATCAACCTTCTCTAAAGAGAGAATCCATTGCTTCACGCTTGCGCTCTCGCTCTTGATGCGGGCTCCAAGTATGTAGTTGTAGCCAGCCTCCTGCAGCAAAGTGACATTGTTCTTGTTCATCAAGCCTGAGTCTGCCACCACAACAAAATCTTTCCCCAGATTGAAACGCTGCTTGAAGTCATCTATCATTGGTATCATGGTGAAGCCCTCATACTGGCTGCCGTTGAACAGAGAGTATGAAAGCGGGTAGCCTCCTTCTGATACAAGCAGACCGAGTATAACCTGTGACTCTGCCGTCTTTCCATCCTTTGAAAACCCCGGTTCACGCAATACGTCCGTCTGTGCTGTCTCAAAGTAGAGCGTCGTCACGTCGTAGAACATCAATCCAATCTTGCCTCCGAACAGTTTCCGGGTGTGCTCTACGCTAATCTGCTGCGCAAGCTCCATCTGGGTATTGTAGAGCTTGTCCATGTAGCGATAGATGTGGTTGAGGTCAACATCTTCATCATAATATGACTTCAGGTAATCTACTGTGGCAAGTTTGCTTCTGGGCTGCGACACCCTTGCGATTACCAAATGACGCAGAATCTCATCGGGAATCCGGTTGAAGCCGATGCTGTCATAGACTTGATCAAGCAGAAGCCGAGTACCGTTTATCAACACGTTGTCAATATTGCTAAGGAAACGCTCTGTCTCCTCGACTTCCTTTCCCTTGCGGTCATCAAAGTCAAGTTCTTGCTGACCGCCAAATGAACGTATCCATGCAGCAGCCTTATCGCATAATGAATGTATTTCCTCTTCGGATGTAGAGGAGCCAAACGATTTTATTTCTTTATACTTTCCACTCGCTTTACTGACCACTACCACACTTGTAGAGCCGGAACGATTGTGTTTCTTGCGTACATACATGGTGCAAAGGTACACGTTTTTCGCTTGCGCCACCCAAACCACCCAATAATTTTACGTAACTCGCTGATTATCATTGTGCGCTATATGATGGCGCAAAAAAGTGATGAAGTCAGGAAGAATTATGAATTAAGAATTATGATTAGAGATTATTTAGCCGTTACCGTATTTACCATTTAGCGAAAGGTTTTAACCGCAGATTGTCTCTACCTCCCCACCCCTTACCCCTCCCCTCAGCGATGGGAGGGGAGTGAAGTTAGTGGTTTTCTCCCGCCAGGCGCTCTCCCCCATTTGGGGGGGGAGTTGGAGGGGGCTCCCCCCCAAAAAAAAATAGGCAGCCCCTCAACAGGACTGCCTATATGCATGTAGTTTACATTTCCATTAAGGAAGGCTGATTGCCTCAGACGGACAAACGTCTGCGCAAGTACCGCATTCTGTGCATTCATCAGGATTGATAGAATACTTGTCGCCTTCAGAGATTGCTCCTACAGGACATTCATCGATACATGTACCGCATGCGATACAATCATCACCAATTACATAAGCCATAATTCAATTCTTTTTTTATGATTAATAATGTTATGTACCTATTTTTGTACGGTGCAAAGATACAACTTTATTTTGAAATACCTAATTTTAGGTATCTTTTTTTCAAAAAATATTATTCTTACGCCAGTTGAAAGACAATAACTACCAAGAATGGACGTTATATACAAAGAATGAGAAACAAATATCTCCATATCCTTCTACTGCTCTGTCTGTGCCTGACAGCCAATGCTCAGGAACGGAGAGTTGAGAACCGTCCGTACGTGGACCTGCGCCCCTTCCACTTCGGCGTGATGGTCGGCACACACCTGCAGGACATCGAATTTACGAATGTCGGTCCGCAACTGATTACCCTGGAAGACGGAACGACGACAGAAAAGCTCGTCATGTGCGACCAAGACCGTTGGGACGCCGGATTTACGGTGGGCGTGCTGGGAGAGTTCCGGCTTCATCAACATTTCCAACTCCGCGTGGCACCAGCCATGTATTTCGGTACACGCCACATCACCTTCCAGAACCTTACCGACCAACTGGCTGACGGGCAGCCCGTCGTACAGCATCAAGACATCAAGACGGCATACGTGTCAACCGCGCTCGACCTCATCTTCGCCGCTCCCCGTTTCAACAACCACCGCCCCTACCTCATGGTGGGCGTCAATCCGATGATTAACCTGTCGGGGAAGAGCGAAGACTATCTGCGGCTGAAACGCTATGATGTATTTCTTGAAGCAGGTATCGGCTGCGACTTCTACCTGCCCTTCTTCAAACTCCGCCCTGAACTCAAGTTCATGTACGGACTCACCAACAGCCTCGACACCAATCACGCCAACGAAATCAAGGACAAGAACATGCTGATGTACACCAATTCGGTCAGCAAATCACGCAGCAAGATAATTGCCCTCACCTTCTATTTTGAATAACAAAAAGCCACACACTTTTTGTTCTTTTCCAAATACCATTTTTCAATATTTTCAGAGCGCCTGTAACGCCATCTAAACGTATTGGCTGAACAAAAAAAATGCACAACACCTACCATACAAAATCCGAACGAAATAGGGCGTTCTAGCAAGTTTTAGCAAAAAAAATAACTTTTTATAAAGGTCTTTCAATTTTAATTCGTATCTTTGCATACGACTTAAACAAAAATACCATGAGATATCTACTGCTTTTATGCGCCTTCACATGTGCTTTCTATTTATCAGCACGTGACAAAACAAAGAAAACTTTAGGCGGGGGCAAAGTTTTATCTGCACTTAAAAAAGATTCTGTCGGTACAGACATTCAAAAGATCAAGAAGGATGCGACCATCAAACCTGGGCTTTTCACTGTTTATTTCAATGAAAAGACGGGTAAGTTACACTTTCAAATCCCCGACACTGCATTTTCAAAAACATACATGCTAACGAGTCGCATCTCTTCTACAAGCGATGGTCAAGACTTTGTTGCGGGGCAAATGAATGTCCAACCGATGCTTATCAGTTTTTCCACAGATGGGAGAAACGTGTATCTACACCAAATACAGAATCTGAAAGTTGTTTCCGAAGGCGACCCTATCCAGTCAGCTTTTCACAGAAACAATCTTAATCCTGTTTTGAAGGGATTTAAAATTGCAGCCAAGGATTCATCAAGCGTGTTTGTTGATGTAACAAATTTCTTTGGAACCAATGAAAAAAGCATCAGCCCCATTAAAGACTCCGACCCCGTTTCCAAACTTTTGGGTGGCGGTAACAATCTGAAAGGGACATTTGTTGCCGATGCTTCCGGCATTAGCGAAGTGAAATCCTTTGAGAAAAATATTGAAATAGAAACCCTTTTGTCCTATATGACGACAGGAGCTGTCGTGAAACCATATTCAGTTTATGTGCGCCGATCGTTGTTTGTGCTTCCCGACAGTCCGATGTCTATGCGCCTTCAAGACAATCGTGTTGGCTATTTCTATACAGACAAAGACATTTTCACGACTACGGAAGATAAAATTCAACAACAGTCATATATCAACCGTTGGCGTTTAGAGCCAAAAGAAGAAGATGTGGAACGCTATTTCCGTGGTGAATTAGTTGAACCGAAAAAGCCCATTATCTTCTATGTTGACACAGCATTTCCCGAGAAATGGCGCAAGACTATCAGGGAAGGCATTGAAATTTGGAATCGTGCATTTGAACAAGCAGGGTTTAAAAATGCCGTTCAGGCTTATGATTACCCAGAAGATGACCCACAATTTGACCCTGACGACATGCGCTATAATTGCTTTCGCTATGTGGTCACGGCAACGCAAAATGCAATGGGGCCCAGTTATACAGACCCACGTACAGGTGAAATCTTGGCTGCTGACGTCATCTGGTATCACAACATCGTTTCACTGCTCCACAACTGGCGTTTCATACAAACGGCAGCAGTGGATAAGCGAGTGCGGAAAAGCGTGTTTGATGATGATGTGATGTGTGAATCCATGAAATATGCTGCGTCACATGAAATAGGACATACACTGGGATTAATGCACAACATGGGTGCCAGTTATTCTTTTCCCGTAGATAGTTTACGTAATCCTGTATTCACGCAAAAATATGGAACAACTCCAAGCATTATGGATTATGCCCGCAACAACTATGTTGCACAACCCGGAGATTTAGAAAAAGGCGTCAAATTAACACCACCGGATTTGGGCATCTACGATGTTTACGCCATCAATTGGGGGTATCGTCTTATCCGCGGAGCGAAAACTCCAGAAGAAGAAAAACCGACTCTCAACCAATGGATAGCAGAAAAAGCAGGAGATCCAATGTATGAGTTTGGTGCACAACAAGTATTCAGTACGGTGGACCCTACAGATCAGACTGAAGACCTTGGCAATGATCACATAAAAGCCAGCAATTATGGTATCAACAATCTGAAGATCCTCGTCAAGAATTTCGACACATGGATGCAGGAAAAAGGAGAACGCTATGACAACATTGACAATCTGTATCGTGAGATCAACAAGCAATACGCCAGATATGTGAAGCACGTTGTCCCATATATTGGAGGCATCAGATATGAAGAAATACGGCAAGGCGATGGTAAAAAGACATCTAAACATTACATCAGTAAGCAGAAACAAAAAGAAGCCATGAAATGGTTATTGAACGAAGCACGCACTTGTGACACATGGCTCCTTCCCAAAGAATTTATTGGAAAAATAGATGTTGATTTATATACTAATCAGAAGTTGCGAAGCCAAATTGTTACAGCTTTCTTAAACGGAACTGCACTATATCGTATTAAAGAAGGGGGTATTGCCAATTCTACTCAAAACTATCAGCTTGATGAGTATTTGCATGACCTCACAGAAATATTGTTCCTTGCCCCAACCAATGGTAAATTGAGCGATGTGGAACAAGAAATAGAAAGCACTGCCATTACACAAATGCTCAACAGCAGCGGATTAGCAGAAAAAAGCAACAACAGTGCCTCTTCACAAAAATCGCATAACAGTTTTTGCGGTTTCGACACACAATTCGCACGGTTTAATTTAGGAGTCGCCACACTTACAAAACACCAAATGGGTGCTATCATGATGGGGCGCTTACAAAAAGTACTGCAAAAATATAAAGCCTACCGAAATGTTGCAAGAGGGAATACTCTCGACTTTTATAATTATCAGATATTATTAATTGAAAAAGCTTTATTGAATAAATAAATTTGTTTTTATGATGAAAAAAGGATTTCTTTACATGTTTTTTCTTTTGTGCTTACTGTTTTTGGGCAGCACAAATATCTATGCCCAATCCGATATTCTTAAAGGAACAGTAAAGGATACAGGCGGCGAGACGCTGATTGGAGCACAAATTCGATGGAAAGATTCAAAAACAATTTCCATTACCGATATTGATGGGAACTTCAGCATCCCCAGAATTAAAGGCAATAAGACGTTGATTATCTCATATATCGGCTATAAACAGCATGAAGTAAACATTGCAGATGGGCAGAAGAGTATAGAAATCATCATGGAGGATGATGCGCAGAGCCTTGACGAACTTGTTGTTGTCGGCTACGGTTTACAAAAAAAGTCATCGTTAACAGGATCTGTTGAGACAATTAAAGCAGACGACTTGCTTATGATGCCAACGATGAATCTTGACCAAGCTTTGACTGGACAAGTTGCAGGATTGCAAGTAATGCAGGCAACAGGCGACCCGAGTAGTGCCCGCGAAGCTGATTTGCATATTCGTGGTATTAATTCTGCCCCTTTACTTGTAATTGACGGAGTCCCACGTTTCGGCACTACAACTTCTGATGGAGAAATGCGCTTGTCCGATTTGAACCCTGACGACATTGAAAGTGTCACCGTCCTGAAAGATGCTGCTGCCGCAGCTGTTTATGGCGCGCGTGCAGCCAATGGTGTAATACTTGTACAGACTAAACGCTCGGAAGGAAACCAAAAAGTTCGCCTGAATTATCGCGGACAATTCAATCTGCAAGAAGCAACCCATTTTCCTGAATTCCTCAATGCATATGATTTCGCCATATTGAGAAACCGCGCTATAGAAAACTCAGGCTCAACGATTGTTCCGTACACAGATGAGCAGTTGGAACAAATTCGCACTCATAGCAATCCCAACGTCTATGGCGATGAGAATTTGTTAGATTATCTTAACAAAACAGGTTGGTCAACGACGCATAGCCTTTCCGCAAATGGCGGCAATAAATTTATAAAATATTATATGTCGTTTGGATATGCAGACACGAAAGGACTTTATAGCGGAGTTGGAAGAAACCGATTGAATTATATGGCAAAGTTAGATGCCACATTAACGGAAGGGCTTGTCCTTTCAGTAGATGTTAACGGTTCTCGAACCCGAGCAAAAAACAGCAGCTACACAACCGTTGATGCAGCATACAGCTTTTCTCCCGTTCAAGTTCTTCGCTATACAAACGGCTATCTTGCCAGTGTTGACGGAAGCAATCCGCTTATAAACATTAACGGATTAGGCGGATATCGCCAAGACAATTATAAGATGAACACCATTACAGCAACACTGAATTGGGAGCTTCCATGGATTAAGGGGTTAAACGCATATATTCGAGGAACTTTTGACGACAACAGCCAGGTTCGCAAAACATTCAGCAAGCCTGTTACACTCTATACATACGACGATGAAACCGACGCATATACACCTAACCCCAATACCGTTTATCCCACAGCAAAAGTATCATTATCGCAATATGACCAATTCTATGAAAGCCAACTTTATGAAATAGGTTTTAACTATAATCATACATTTGCAAACAAACACGATGTTGGGGCGACATTAGTTGCAAACTATCAACGTACACATTCTTTATATATGCAAGGAGTCAACCAAGATAAAGGTATTTACCCAGAAACGATGGGGACAGCTCTTTCAGACATGACTCTGACAGGAAATGAAAGCAAAAACCAACGCGCATCTTTGATTGGACGTGCTAATTACGGATATGCAAACAAATATTTCTTTGAGTTCAGCTTCCGCCTTGATGGATCCAATAATTTTGCTCCAGGCAATCGATGGGGATTTTTCCCATCATTCTCTGCGGCATGGGTAATCTCTAATGAGAAGTTCTTCCAAAACTGGAAGCAGGAAGTTATTTCCAATGTCAAGCTGCGTGCTTCAACCGGTTGGCTTGGAAATGACGGTGTTGTAGGACCTTTCTCTTATTTAAAAACCTATCTGGAAGCACCGGGTTCGGGATATCAAATCGGTACGTCATACCGTCCAGGACTTATTATGAATGGAAATCCTAACCCCGACCTTACTTGGGGAAAAACACACGACTACAACATTGCGACAGATTTAGGATTCTGGAAAGGTCGGATTGGTATCACATTTGAATATTTTGTCCGGTATGAAACAGATAAAATCACATCTGCCCCCGATTATCTTTACCCATATTCTACTGGCGTAAATGGTAATGTACCATCCTTGAATTTCTCAAAACTAAAAGCTTGGGGATGGGACTTGACGATCAATCACCGCAATACAATTGGTAAGTTTAAATATAACATAGGACTCTCTTTGTCAAAATCTGACGACAAATACTTAGATTTCGGAGACGAAAGTGCTCAAAATCCTAATCTCAGACGCAAAGGAAACAGTAGCATGGTATGGACCATGTATAAGGCTGCCGGACTTTTCCAGAGCTGGGAAGAAATTGCCGAATGGGCAGATCAGGACGGACAAGGAAACGCCTCGCTTGCTCCTGGCGACATCAAATATGTCGATATGGATGGCAATGGAAAGATTGATGTGAACGACATGGTGTATGTAAAAAATTCTTCCTATCCTGATATGGACATTGCACTTCGCATAGGAGCTTCTTATAAAGGATTTTTTATTAATGCTATGTTCCAAGGAGAAAAAGGATTCAAGAAGAACATCACGGAATATTATTCTTTGGATAACGGAACTTTACAGCGATTCCAAAAATATCACCTTACGGAAACTTGGACAGAAGACAATCCAAATGCAAAATATCCACGTATAAAATTTGTGACAAGTAGCGACAACAACCGCAGGGCATCTACATTCTGGGTTCAAGACTGTAATTTTATCCGCCTTAAGACCTTGAATATTGGTTATCAGTTCTCACAAGCTGCATTGAAGAAACTACATTTGTCCTCAGCAAGCATTGCATTGCAGGGAAGCAATCTCTTTACAATATCAGACTTGACTGACATGGATCCCGAACAAACCAGTCGTGGTTATCCTATTCAACGTAGCTATGGTATCACACTTAATCTCGGTTTCTAACAATAATAATTCAAAAAAATGAAAATATATAATTATATCATTGGCGGAATGTTAGCAGCGTCAACAATGTTGACAACCAGTTGTAACGACTTGTTCGACGATGCTCCAATCAATCAGATTTCAGATAAGGTTACATGGAACAACTCTATGTTGCTTGATGAATATGTCAACACTTGGTATCGCAACATGAATAACGGCTTTAATCACTTTGTCTTCACAATGTCTGGTTATGGGGCAATGTCAAGATATTTTCTTCCATGGTTCGGTGATCAGATTACCGTTGGAAGAAGTGATTGGCTAAACTCTGGTTATGGCGATATCCTAAAAGGAAATGAGACAACAATTACTGCATGGGCGCAAGGGCTGTGGAGTAACTATTACACACAAATTCAATACATCAATTCATTTTTCGAAAATAGCCACCGTATCACAGATGGTGATCAAAAGACACGGATGACAGGTGAAGCCTATTTCTTCCGCGCTTATTATTACTATCTGTTGTGGCAGCGTTTTGGTGGCTCATTACTTATTGACCATGTCATCGATCCACTGAAAAATCCCGAAAAAACACCCCGCGCTTCTTATCAAGAGATGGTGGACTTTATTGTAAAAGATGCAGAAGCTGCAGCAAATATCCTGCCTGTCGCTTATGATGCTGCTGATATCGGGCGAGTAACAAAAGGCGCAGCACTGATGTTGAAAGCAAAAGCTTATTTTTGGGCTTCCAGCGAGCAATTCCAAAATAAAGAGAAAAACTATTTGGGATTTACTGATAATCAGTCACAAGCAATGTTGGTAAAGGCAAAACAAGCATACGAAGAGCTTTTTGCCCTGAATGCTTATGAATTGATTCCGATTACTTCTACAACGCAAGATGGCATTAAGGATGAATATCGGAAGATTTTCTTAACCAAAAACAGCCAAGAATCTATCTTGGAAGTGCAACACTCTGACGATGGTGATTATTCCAATAAATTCGGACATCGCCTTGACCGCTTTGCTGCAGCTCCTTCTTTCACAGGAACCTATTGTGCCTACACGCCGACCCACAACCATACGATGGAATATGACATGCGCGACGGAGCCAACTATAATGCACAAGATCCATATACTAATCGCGACTATAGATTCTATGCAAACATTCTTTATGACGGAAGTATCTATCGCGGTCATCAAATGGACATTCATACGACAGATGGAGTCAAAGGTGAAGACCTTAAACCTTATGGAACTTCCACTTCTGCAGGATATACGATGACAGGGTATTATATGGCAAAATTCTTGGATGAAAGTCAGACAATTGACAATAATGACACTTACGCATCGAAACAAAATTATATTATTTGGCGTTTGGCAGAGGCAAAACTCGACTATGCTGAAGTTTGTTTCCGACTCGGAGATGCAGCGACGGCTTTGCAACAAATCAATGACATCCGTAGCAGAATCCACATGGATACCAAGGCGACTGTCGAACTTGATGACATTCTTAAAGAACGCCGGGTGGAGATGGCTTTCGAAGAAACAACTTATTGGGACTATTTCCGACTTGGTACTGCCATGGAAAAATTAAATGGTGGAACAAACCCATTGAAGAAGATTGATATCACAGTGAGAAACGGCAAGACAACTTATACCGTCAGCAACTTGGATAGAAGGGCCAAAAACAATTGGATATTTACCGAGAAGGAATATTATTTCCCCATACCATGGAGTGAGGTCAAGTATCAAGGAATTGAACAGAATCCTGGATGGAGTGAGGTATAATGCCTCATTCCATATATTGCATTATTCAGATTATTAACTTTTAAAAGTAACAAAGATGAGAAAAACAATTACACTATTGATGCTGTCATTACTTTTTGTTATGACGGCAAATGCCCAAGAGTACAATCTATTTCCCGCAGCAGATGTTGACGAGAATGGTTGGCTTTGGTTTGACACACAAGCAAAAATCGACAAATACGTCGGTCTCTGCAATGAGGATGACTACACGGTTGACCCCAATGGCAAAATTATTCAGATGGTATTTGCCAACATCACCCCCGACTATCCGGAAACGACGGCTGACCCTGATGCCTATGGTGTAGGTACAGATGCAGAATTTGGAAGCGATGGAGCGAAGAAAGGTGCAATTATTATTGCTCCTGCATCAGGACAAATGAGCACCAATGGAGGGTGTTTCATTCTCAACCTTCCTTCATGTTCTACAATCAGTTTGTATCTCTCATCAGAAGCTCGCATGTTGATGCAAACGCTGAAATTAGATCCGAATTATGCCATTGATGAGAATGGCTCTGACGGTACTGGAAATACAAAGGTGATTTATTCTAAAGCTTCTGTGTTTAGTGCGCTCCACAATGCAGGACACTATCAGTGGGAAGGTGTGGCAACAGCAAATAACGGAAATAATAGTGGTGTAAATTTTGTCTCAAATAACGAGGTTTATTTTGCTTTGCGCAATTGCCACAAATATCCAGTTTATGTTCATGGCATTAAAGTAACAACCCCAAAACAAGAGACTGCTTCTATTACTGAATTGACTGATACTGACGAAAATGTAGTAGAGCAATTGTACAGTATAGATGGAAAGCTGATGAACAACAAAAAAGCTGCGCAACAAAAAGGCATTTACCTTCTAAAGAAAGGACATCAAACAAAAAAGGTTATTATGAAATAAGTAATTATAAAGGAATAGACTATGAAAAAGAATTTACTTTTATTATTGGGACTCTTATTAGCGCTTACTGCAAAAGCTCAAGAGCCTGCAATCACCGCTACTGGTACAGTCGGTGAAGAACGTACAATCTCTGTTGGTCTGAATGCTGCAGGTACAGTGAAGTTGGATTGGGGAGACGGAACACTTGTTGAGAAAACAACCACTCAAGCATATGACGGTTGGGATGGTGCTGCAGAATTTACCGGAACACCTCAGGGAGACGGAGTCATTAAAATCTATGGTGACGGTATCATATATCTGGAAGCTAACGGAAGATTCAATTCAGACAAGACTGACATCCCCAATGCACTGACAGCAATTGACGTGACTAAAGCGACAGATCTTACGGAAATAGCAATCAACGCAAACAAGCTTACCACAATAGACCTGAGCAAAAACACAAAGCTTAGCAGCCTTAATATTGCGAACAATCAATTTGAAAGCATTAATCTTGAAGCCAATGCTGAATTGACAAAGTTAACTGCCAATGACAATTTGTTAACCGCTATTGATCTCAGTAATAACACAAAGTTGACGTCAGTGGTACTCAGTAACAACAAAATCACATCACTTGATTTCAGCAATAATAAGGTTATTAAGACATTTACTTGTCTGAATAATGAATTGACAAGCGTGACCATCGGTGCAAATACTGCTACGGGACACACGTTCCAGTTTGGCGGCAACAAGCTCACATCGTTCAGTCTCATGCAAGCAACAAACATTGCCACTTCATTCGTTTACTTGCGGGACAATGAAATCAACGACCTTCAGCTGCCGGCAAATGTAAGAAGAATCTGGGTGGACGGCAACGCATTCACACTCTCACAACTGTATGAGTTGAAGTCAAAAGCCACACAGACATTCACTTATGCTACGACTTACACTAAAGACTATGCACAGAAACCGTATCAGATTCCTGAGACGATTGACGTGAACGGCACCGTTGACCTCTCCTCTCAGGCAACACTCGGAGCGGTAGCGACGGTCTTTACATGGAAGAATGCAGAAGGTACTGAACTCGTTGAGGGGACAGACTACACCTTCAGCAGCGGAGTGTTCACTTTCCTTACCGAGCAGGAAGCAATACATTGTGAAATGACAAACACAGAACTGCCAAACTTCACAACAGCCAAACCATATATCACAACAACGATGAAAGTGAAAGATCCGAATGCTCCTATCATTACTGCTATTGGTATTGTCGGTGAAGAACGCACAATCTCTGTTGGTCTGAATGCAGTAGGTACAGTGAAGTTGGATTGGGGAGACGGGACACTTGTTGAGAAAACAACCACTCAAGCATACGACGGCTGGGATGGGGCTGCAGAATTTACCGGAACACCTCAGGGAGACGGAGTCATTAAAATCTATGGTGACGGTATCATATATCTGGAGGCTAACGGAAGATTCAATTCAGACAAGACTGACATACCGAATGCGCTGACTGCAATTGATGTAACTAAAGCGACAGATCTTACGGAAATAGCAATCAACGCAAACAAGCTTACCACAATAGACCTGAGCAAAAACACAAAGCTTAGCAGCCTTAATATTGCGAACAATCAATTTGAAAGCATTAATCTTGAAGCCAATGCTGAATTGACAAAGTTAACTGCCAATGACAATTTGTTAACCGCTATTGATCTCAGTAATAACACAAAGTTGACGTCAGTGGTACTCAGTAACAACAAAATCACATCACTTGATTTCAGCAATAATAAGGTTATTAAGACATTTACTTGTCTGAATAATGAATTGACAAGCGTGACCATCGGTGCAAATACTGCTACGGGACACACGTTCCAGTTTGGCGGCAACAAGCTCACATCGTTCAGTCTCATGCAAGCAACAAACATTGCCACTTCATTCGTTTACTTGCGGGACAATGAAATCAACGACCTTCAGCTGCCGGCAAATGTAAGAAGAATCTGGGTGGACGGCAACGCATTCACACTCTCACAACTGTATGAGTTGAAGTCAAAAGCCACACAGACATTCACTTATGCTACGACTTACACTAAAGACTATGCACAGAAACCGTATCAGATTCCTGAGACGATTGACGTGAACGGCACCGTTGACCTTTCCTCTCAGGCAACACTCGGAGCTGTAGCGACAGTCTTTATATGGAAGAATGCAGAAGGAACGGAGCTTGTTGAGGGGACAGACTACACTGTCAGTGGCGGAGTGTTTACCTTCCTTACCGAACAGGAAGCAATACATTGTGAAATGACGAACACGGAACTGCCAAACTTCACGACAGCCAAACCATATATCACAACAACGATGAAAGTCGGTGACACTACAGGCATCAACTCTATAATAAATGGAGAAGTGAAGGGAGAAGACGTATGGTATAATCTGAATGGTCAGCGCATTGCACAGCCAACAAAGAAAGGATTGTATATCCATAACGGAAAGAAAGTAATCTTCAAATAAATGCGTATTTAATCCCCTTCTCTCTTATTGGGGGAAGGGGATTTTGTTTTTATGAGAAAATGTATTATTAGCGTTTGGATTTTTGTCTGCCCTATATTAGCAGTTGTTGGACAGACAACTATCAAGGAGTCTGTTGAACCCTTGCTAAAAACAGCATGGGGACAAGATGCTCCTTATAATAATATGTGTCCGACAAAAACCAACGATAGCGGGGAACAGCAACACTGCCGAGTTGGATGTGTCGCCTGCGCAATGGGGCAAGTCATGAACTACTATCAATACCCCGAAGTTGGAATTGACTCGTGGACAAACATTTTCAACTCTTCTTTAACTGCCAATTTCGGTGAAACGCATTATAACTGGACAAATATGCGGAACAGTTATATCGGTTCATATACAGATGATGAGGCTGAAGCTGTTGCTACATTACTCTATCATTGCGGAGTGTCAGTAAATATGATTTATGGGCTACAGTCAAGTGCAACATTTACAGCTTTCGCTAATAATATGGTTTCAGCCCTAACCCGTTTTTTTGGCTACGAACAAGAAGGTCTCCGAAGTGTAAATCGCAGCCAATATACAAAAGAAGCGTGGCTGCAACTAATCTACGAGAACCTCTCTGCCGGATATCCTATTATTTATAGTGGAAATAGCGCAACCATGGGTGGGCATACATGGGTGATAGATGGATATAATAATGAAGGGAAAGTACATATTAATTGGGGATGGAATGGCATTTCAAATGGATATTATGATATTGATCTAACAGAACCAGGATTTGATTTTAACAAAAGTCAATCAATGGTTATCGGTATTAGACCTCCATCAACCGCAACTTCCATCAAGATACAGACGAATGATTTTTCCTATCCCGATGGTAAAAATATAGATATATACACTATTGACGGAAGGAAATGTTCAACAACAGATGTAAACGACTTGCCTAAAGGGATATATATTATCAATAGAAAAAAAATAATTATAAAATAAATACGTTATCTATGAAAAGATTTTGGATACTTGCCATCTTATTGTTATCACTGACAACAAGCCTTGTTGCAGGAAATCTAGTGAAGAGCAATTTGGTTTGTTTTGTCAGATTTGCAGATGAAACTGCTGAAAGTGTATTTGATAATTACAACTTTACACATTATCATACACTGTTTAATGGAACAGCAGTAAATGCAAATACGGTATATAACTACTTCAAACAAGCTTCTTATGGGAAATTGGATTGGACCAGTGTATTCTATCCAAATCCTGACGGAACTACAATTGTTTCCTATCAGACCCAACAAGAACGTGGCTACTATCAATATAAAAGTAGCATCAACCCAAATGGTTATGACAAGGATGATGCCGTGGCTATGGCTGCTCGTGAACGGGCATTGGTAAAAGATATTATAAACCATCTGAACAGCAATATCTCATCAGAGATGGTCATTGATGCAGACAACGATGGAATTGTAGATAATTTAACCATTATTCTGAGTGGATCATCAGACATCAGTGCAAGATATTTACTTTGGCCGAAGCGCGCTGATCTTGTCTCCGCGACAAATGAATTTATGATTAATGGAAAAAAGGTTGTGGGCTATATTCTCACTTTTGACAAATCTAATGGTTTTGACTTGATGAACAACATTCCCATCAACACAGGGGTGCTTTGCCACGAAATGTCGCACGCATTAGGGACATACGACCTCTATCACGCCAATGACAATTTGAATCCCGTAGGTGTATGGGACTTGATGTCCGACAATCAGGTCACTGCACAAAACATGACTGTCTATACAAAATGGCGTTATTGTAAATGGTTGGAAGAAGAATATGGAAGCGACGGAATTCCTGAAATTACTGAGCCAGGTGTATATACGTTGAATCCTGTGGGAAGTGCGACCCCTGAAAACATCGCCTATAAGATCAAGCCTATCGGCAGTAACGAATATTTTGTGTTAGAATACCGAAAAAAAGAGGGGTTCGACAGTAATCTTCCTGAGTCAGGACTAATCATTTATCGCATAAATCCTGCTTTTAGTGGAGGAAACTTAAACTACAACGGAACTACCCGCCTAGATGAACAATACATTTTCCGTCCGGGAGGAACAACAACAGCTGACGGAAACATCAGTCAGGCAGCATTCAGTGCAGACAACGGAAGGACTGCATTCGGAGGATTGGCAGAGCAGAAACCATTCTATAGCGATGGAACAATTGCTAATTTTGCAATTGCCAACATCTCCTCTGCAGGAGCAACTATTTCGTTCGAACTTCTGGCAGCAGAAAAACAACTGATTGTGTCAGACGAGGACGTGATCTTGAATGGTGCAGAAAACAGTTCAGCAAGTATTACTATATCGTGTGATGATGCATGGAATATCACAGGAATACCTGACTGGCTGACCGTCTCACCGACAAGCGGTACTGCCGGAACTGTGACAACTATCACTATTACTGCCACAAGTGATAACACGACAGGGGCTGAACGACAAGCAGTGCTGACAGTTAATGGCATTACCGATGCCACACTTACTAAAAATATAACTGTGAAACAAAGTCAGAAAGCTGGTGGTGTCCTTATCTTCGAGAACTTCGAAAACACAGGAAATCCTTTAGGATGGATTATTGAAAACAGCGGAGAAACAGGAAAAGGATGGCAATATACGGAAGGAACACCAACTGGAAAAAACAAACAAATGGTGCACAGCGGAACCCATGCCATGACAATGGCAGAGGCGTTTTGGGGAGGAGAACATCAGGTTGCAAAACTTACTTCACCCTCATTCTCCAATGGAAAGACGTTGACATTCTATTCTCACACCAATGGCGGTAATGCAACTCCAATTCTTAAACCCTATTATCGGGTTGAAGTGAGCAGTGATGGTGGCGAGAACTGGACATCTATCTTCGACGTGCTCAGCGACTATCCCCGTGACGAAAATGGTGAAACCGTTAAGCCAGCTGTCGGCTATGTCAAAATAACGCTCGACTTGTCTGCGTACCTATCCGATAACATGAAAATCCGTTTCCACTGCTATGATGCGGATAACGACGGACTGAGCTATTGGTGGCAGATTGATGATGTTGAGATATCAAGTAGTGAGACCTCTGGTATTTCAACCATTGAAACTGAAACACCTAATAAAGATAATGGAAATCATGCCATTTATACGATAGACGGAAAAAATGTAACAGGAAAAGATCTTCCTAAAGGTATTTACATTCAAAATGGAAAGAAAATAGTTATCAAATAGAACGTTTTTCAATAAACAATAATTCGAGCTAAGAATAGTTAAACACAAGAATGGAGAATGCACAAGCGTCCTCCATTTTTTCTATTTCTGAGATTTCATTGAAAAGCGCAGCCACTGTTAAAAACCAAAAAAAATCTATGAGAACTTTTTGTTTTCCAGAATTTTGTGTTAACTTTGCAACCGTTTTCGGCGTAACCGCTGGCAGTGGAAGTGTCATTAGCCATGTTGCGTTGGAGTTTCTATCAATTAAAAGAATCATTAAAGATGGACTTGATTAAAGTTGCCGAAGAGGCATTTGCAACTGGAAAGAACTTCCCTGAGTTTAAGTCGGGAGATACCATTACGGTTGCTTACAAAATTATTGAGGGCTCAAAGGAGCGTATTCAGTTGTACCGCGGTGTTGTTATCAAGATTTGCGGTCATGGCGAGAAGAGACGTTTCACCGTTCGCAAGATGTCTGGAACGGTTGGCGTTGAGCGTATTTTCCCGATTGAGTCTCCGAACATCGACAGCATTGAGGTGAACAAGCGTGGTAAGGTTCGCCGTGCGAAACTGTACTACCTGCGCAAGCTCACCGGTAAGAAGGCACGTATCGCTGAGAAGCGTACGCTGACTCGTACAGAGGAATAAAAACCGGACAGTTTCAATTGTTCCACAAAAAAGGGTTAATAAAAAATCTGCATCATGCGAGTGATGCAGATTTTTTTATTGTTTTTGGCGGAATAAGTCGGGGAAACGGCTATCTCCTTTGTTCCCGCCATCCGTAGATGCCCACGATGATGAAGCAGAGGAGCGGCAGGGCAAAGGATACATTGACGGCTGGCATTCCCATGATGCTTCCGTTGTCGATAATCATGCCCTGCAATGGAGGCATGAGTGCACCGCCCACGATAGCCATGACGAGGAATGCGGCTCCGAATGTCATATCTTCCGACTCTACGTTTTCCAAGGCAATGCCGTAGATGGTGGGGAACATGAGTGACATGAACAGGCTGATGCCGACGAGACAGTAGAGTCCTGCGTGGCCGATGATGAAGATGGTGCCCAGCGTACAGATAATGGCGCCGCACGCAAAGGTGACGAGCAGTTTGCGCCCGTTGATGTATTTCATGAGCATCGTGCTGATGAATCTGCCGAAAAGGAAGAAAATCATCGCAGCAATATTGAATTTCTGTGCCGTCGCCTTGTCGATGCCCAGTGCGTCTGCGTAGTGTATGATGAATGTCCACACCATGATTTGCGCTGCCACGTAGAACATCTGCGTGAACACTCCTTCACGGTATGAGCGGTTTTTCCAGAGCCGTGCCAGTGAGCCTCGGTGCGAACGGGTTCCTTCTTTCTCAGAGAGCGTCTGTGCGGAATTGTCGATTTTTGTGATGGCAATCAGGATGAATACGCAGACCACCACGAGTCCGATGATGACATACGGATTGCGGATGATTGCCAAGTCGTGCAGGCGGATATAGTCTTTCGTCGTTTCAGAAAGCGAAAAGAAAACCAGTTCTCCAGCCTCGTTGCGCTTGTCGGAGATGAGTTGTGGCAGTACGAACTGCGAAGCCACAGCCATTCCGCAGAGCGACCCGATGGGGTTGAATGCCTGTGCGAGGTTCAGTCGCCGCGTGGCTGTCTCCTTCGAGCCTAATGAAAGAATCAGCGGATTGGCCGTTGTTTCGAGGAAAGCCAGTCCGAAGGTGAGGATGTAGAGCGAGATGCAGAAGTATGAGAACTGCTGATATGCCGCTGCGGGGATGAAGAGAAATGCGCCGATGGCATAGAGTGCCAGTCCGAGCAGGATGGCTTTCTTGTAGCTGTACTTCCGAATGAAAAGTGCAGCAGGAATAGCCATCGTGGCATAGCCTCCGTAGAAGGCAAACTGAACGAGGGCAGCCTTGGCGGCAGAGATTTCCATCAGTGTCTGAAACGCTGCCACCAGCGGGTTGGTGATGTCGTTGGCAAATCCCCACAAGGCGAAAAGTGTGGTGATGAGAATAAACGGAATGAGATACTTTTTCTCAACCAGAGTTGTCTTTTGCATACGTTTGTTTTTTGTTTCCGTCTGCAAAAATACGAAAAGTTCTTTATTTTCTCTTCGTTTAATCGGAAATTTCAGTATCTTTGCAGCGCAATATGGAAGTGTTTTTTCATGGAAAAAAGCAAATTCAGGCTTTTAAGCCAAATTACATATCCTGAGGACCTCCGGAAGTTGGCTGTCAGTCAGCTGCCGGAAGTCTGCAAAGAGCTGCGTGAAGATATTGTGGACGAGCTCTCTGTCAATCCCGGACATCTTGCATCCAGTTTGGGTGCCGTGGAAATCACGGTGGCGCTGCACTATGTGTTCAACACACCCGACGACCGGATTGTCTGGGACGTTGGACACCAAGCTTATGGACATAAGATTCTCACAGGGCGTGGAGAGGCTTTTTGCACGAACAGGAAACTGAATGGTCTCCACCCATTCCCCACTCCTGCGGAAAGCGAATATGATGCCTTTATCTGCGGACATGCCTCCAACTCCATCTCGGCAGCGCTGGGAATGGCAGTGGCATCGAAGCTGAACGGAGAGAAAAAAGAAGGCGCAGAACGAAAAGTTGTTGCCGTGATAGGCGACGGCGCGATGAGTGGAGGACTGGCATTCGAAGGACTTAACAACGCTTCTTCCATACCAAACGACATGCTCATCATCCTGAACGACAACGACATGAGCATCGACCGCTCGGTAGGCGGCATGCGCCAATACCTGCTCAATCTCAACACCAACGAGACTTATAACAACCTTCGCGACAAGGCTTCGCGATGGCTGAAGCGCAGGGGTATGCTCAACGATGACCGCCGTCACGGACTGATTCGTCTGAACAACGCCCTCAAGTCTGCCATCAGTCAACAGCAGAACGTATTCGAAGGCATGAATATCAGATATTTCGGACCGTTTGACGGGCATAATGTCGAGGAAGTAGTCCGACTGTTGCGCCAACTCAAAGACATGAAAGGTCCGAAAATGCTTCATCTGCACACCACAAAGGGCAAAGGATATGCTCCCGCAGAGCAGTCGCAGACCATCTGGCACGCGCCGGGTAAGTTTGATGCGGCAACAGGCGAGCGTTCTGCCAGCAACACCGAGAACACGCCGCCGAAATTCCAGGACGTATTCGGAGAGACGCTTTTGGAGCTTGCCCGTGCGAACGAAAAGATTGTAGGAATCACACCTGCCATGCCGTCAGGGTGTTCGATGAACATCATGATGGAGGCGATGCCCGAACGCGCTTTCGACGTAGGAATTGCCGAGGGGCATGCCGTGACGTTCAGTGCCGGATTGGCGAAAGAAGGTTTGCAGCCGTTCTGCAACATCTATAGTGCGTTTGCACAACGGGCTTACGATAACATCATCCACGACGCTGCCATTCTGAACCTGCCAGTCGTAATCTGTCTTGACAGGGCAGGACTCGTAGGAGAGGACGGCGCAACGCATCATGGGGCATTCGATTTGGCTTATCTGCGACCGATTCCCAACCTGACGATAGCCGCTCCGCTGAACGAGCATGAGCTGCGGCGGTTGATGTACACCGCGCAGCTGCCGGGAAAAGGCGTCTTCGTGATACGCTATCCGCGAGGCTGTGGCTCGCTGGCAGACTGGCGCTGCCCGTTAGAGGAGGTCGAAGTGGGAACAGGTAGGAAATTGTGCGACGGGACAGATGTCGCCGTGCTGAGCATCGGTCCGGTAGGTAACGAAGTCACTAAGGCGATAGAGCGTTGCGAGCGTAGTGTTGCCCATTACGACATGCGTTTCCTTAAACCCCTCGATGAGGCTATCCTTCAGGAAGTGGGAAGCCGTTTCCAAAAGATTGTCACGATAGAGGACGGCGTCAGAAACGGAGGACTGGGCACTGCCGTGACGGAATGGATGAACGACCACGGGTATCATCCGCAGATTGTGCGCATGGGACTGCCCGATTCGTTTGTGGAACATGGAACAGTTAAAGAACTTCACCACATCGTCGGACTCGATGCGGAAGCCATCCTGAAAGAGTTGCTTTAAGGAAAAATGAAGTTTGAACGATAGGAATAAAGGATTAAAGGGATATGAAGATTATCATTTCAGGCGCATATGCCATCGGTACTCATTTGGCGAAACTACTTTCGCGCACCAACCAAGACGTGGTGCTCATCGATGATGACGATGAGCGTCTCGCTGCCATCAGCAGCGATTATGACTTGATGACACTCAACGCGTCGCCATCAAGTGTCAAGGCACTGAAAGATGCCGGTATCAGCCACGCAGACCTGTATATTGCGGTCACTCCAGACGAGAATCTGAACATGCACAGTTGTGTCGTGGCACATGCCTTGGGAGCGAAGAAGACGGTGGCGCGCATCGATAATCATGAATTCATCACGGAAGAAAACAGGGAATTTTTCAAGAAACTGGGCGTCGATTCGCTCATCTATCCGGAGATGTTTGCTGCCCGCGACATCATCAGCGGACTGAAGATGAGTTGGGTGCGTCAGCGCTGGGATGTGCACGACGGTGCCCTCGTAATGTTGGGTATCAAACTAAGGGAAAGCTGTGAGATACTGAACCAGCCGCTGAAAAACCTGTGCGGTCCCCAAGATCCCTATCACGTCGTAGCCATCAAGCGACATGGCGACACCATCATCCCGAGTGGTAACGACGAACTGAAACTGTATGACCTCGCCTATTTCATGACGACGAAGAACTATATTCCCTACATTCGTAAGATAGTGGGAAAGGAGCATTATGTGGATGTGAAGAACGTGATGGTCATGGGTGGCGGAAAGACAGCTGTCCGAGTGTTGAAGAGTCTGCCTGACTATATGGAGGCAAAAGTGATAGAGACCGACGAGAAACGTTGCGAATACCTTAACAATGTGCTCGATACCGACCGTATCATGGTCATCAATGGTGACGGACGGGACATTTCGTTGCTTATAGAAGAAAACATCAAGAGCACCCAAGCCTTTGTCGCACTGACAGGTAGTGCGGAAGCCAATATCCTTGCCTGTCTGACGTCGAAACGGCTGGGCGTTCGGAAAACAGCGGCAATGGTTGAGAATCTGGACTATGTGAACATGGCAGAAGGACTGGATATTGGTACGATTGTCAACAAGAAAGCACTGGCTGCCAGTCACATCTATCAGATGATGCTGGATGCTGACGTGCAGAACATGCGATTCTTGATGACTGCCAACGCCGACGTGATAGAGTTTACAGCGCAGCAGGGCTCGAAAGTTACGCGGAAAAAAGTGTTCGAACTCGGTCTGCCGAATGGAATGACAATCGGTGGACTGGTGCGTCATGGTGTCGGTCAGTTGGTTTCCGGAGGAACTCAGATAGAGACTGGCGATACCGTCGTCGTGTTCTGTCATGAAGTCAACATGAAGAAGGTTGAGTCGTTCTTTAAGTAGCAGGACCTCAGAATCGTTTTACATACACAGATAAGTGGCAAGATGATCAACTTAAAACTAACCTACAAGGTGCTCGGTTCTTTGCTTTTTCTCGAAGCAATGTTCATGCTGTGTTGCCTGATTATGGCGTTCTGTTATAAGGAGGACGACGTATTGGCATTTCTCGTGTCAATCGCAGTGACGCTGGGTGTTGCCATGTTGCTGAAACATCTGGGCAGAGACGCAGAAAACACGATGAGCCGGAAAGATGCCTACCTGATAGTAACCACATCATGGCTTTCTTTTACCATACTCGGTGCCCTGCCATATCTGATTGGCGGCTATCTGACCAATGTGACAGATGCCTTCTTCGAGTCCATGTCGGGATTTACGACAACGGGAGCAACCATACTGGACGATGTCGAGGTCTTGCCACACGGGATGATGTTTTGGCGCTCGCTGACGCAGTGGATAGGCGGTCTGGGTATCGTGTTCTTCACCATCGCCATCCTGCCGTCACTGGTCGGTGGTAATGTGCGGGTATTCTCAGCCGAAGCAACCGGACCGTTGCGGGCAAAATTACATCCGCGTCTCAGTACGACGGCAAAATGGATCTGGACGATATACTTCATGCTCACGATTACCTGTTGCGGGGCGTTCGTGCTGGGAGGAATGGACTGGTTCGACAGTGTGAACTACTCCATGACCACCACCGCAACCGGCGGTTTCTCAACACACAACGACAGCGTGGGCTATTTCCATTCTCCGACACTCGAATATCTGGGAGCACTCTTCCAATTCCTGAGCGGCATCAACTTTACGGTCCTCTATCTCGCATTGTTCAAATTCCAGTTCAAGTCGCTGTTCAAAAACTCCGAATTGCGGTTCTATATCCTTCTGGTTGCCATCTCAACCATTTGGATCATGGTGCTGCTCATCACTCGCAACGGATATGATTTGGAACACGCATTCCGAAGTTCACTGTTCCAGACGGTCTCGTTCATCACCACTACCGGACTGTTCAGCGACGATGCCGCACTTTGGCCGCATGTGACGTGGGGAATACTGGGAATACTGATGTTCTTCGGAGCATGTGCCGGCTCCACCAGCGGTGGTTTTAAAAGCATCCGGGCACTCATGGTCTTCAAGGTGATCCGAAACCAGTTCAAACAGATACTCCACCCAAAGGCTGTGTTGCCTGTAAAAATCAACGGACAGAGCATTATAGCATCCAGTATCAACACGCTCATGGCATTCTTTGCAATCTATGTGATAGCCTGCGTGTTCACCACCATCGTCATGGTATCCGTCGGCATTGACAACATCAATGCCATCACCATCTCGTTGAGCTGTATCAGCAATGTCGGACCCACGCTCGGAACGCAAATAGGACCGGAGATGTCGTGGAGCATCTTGCCCGACAGCATCAAGTGGCTGTGTTCCGGACTCATGCTCATGGGACGTCTGGAAATATTCAGTGTACTCGTGCTCTTTACTCGTGCATTTTGGAAAGACAATTAAAAAAACTACAGAAAAGATGGAACCAATCAAATTCAAGCCGTTATTGAAATCCACCCTTTGGGGAGGGGAGAAAATCATACCGTTCAAACATCTCAGCACCCAGCAGCAACAGGTGGGAGAAAGTTGGGAAATCAGTGGAGTGGAGAACAACGAGACAGTCGTTGCCGAAGGCATACATGCAGGGAAAAAACTGAATCAGGTTGTGCATGAGATGAAAGAGCAACTTGTCGGCAAAGAGAACTATCAGCGCTTTGGCGATGAATTTCCGCTACTCATCAAGTTTATCGACGCCCGCCAAGACCTCTCCATACAGGTGCACCCGGATGACGAGACAGCCCACAGGCAAGGAAAAGCGCGGGGAAAAACCGAGATGTGGTATCTCATGCAGAGCGACCCGCAAGCCAAATTGTACAGCGGACTGAAGAAAGAAATCACCCCCGAGGAGTACAAGGAAATGGTGGAGAACGACACTATTTGCGATGCGCTGGCGCAATATGAAGTCAAAGAAGGCGACACGTTCTTCCTTCCCGCAGGGAGAATCCACGCCATCGGAGACGGCTGTTTCCTTGCTGAGATACAGCAGACCAGCGACGTCACCTATCGCATCTATGACTTCAAGCGAAAAGACAAGGACGGCAACTATCGCGAACTGCACACTGAACAGGCGGCAGAAAGCATCAATTATGCCGTTCTGAACGATTATCGCACACACTATACTCCTGAGAAGAACAAAGGCATCACGCTTGTCAGCTGTCCGTATTTCACAACTGCCGTGTATGACCTTGATGAGGAAATGACAATCGACTATGCAGAGCTCGATTCGTTTGTCATTCTTATCGCGCTAAAGGGAGAGGCAACCATCACAGACAACGAGAACAACGTCACGACGCTCACCGAAGGAGAGACCATCCTTATTCCCGCGACGACCAAGGAATTGCAAATAAAAGGAACGGTGAAGTTCCTCGAAACCTACGTCTGACGTGAATTTGACGGAGAGATAACCACCCCAAATCACCATTGCATAAACATACGGAAAAGGACGTATAAATATACGGTTGAACTTTCGCTTTCCAAAAGTTGAACTTTTGCGCTCTAAAAGTTCAACTTTCACCGCCTAAAAGTTCAACTTTTGCAAGCTAAAAGTTGAACTTTTGAAAAGCACTTCTTAACGTATTGAAATACAGGAGTTTATAAAACGGATTCTAATCGCTCCACCCTTGCATAAATATACAAAAGCAGCCGATGGCTGACCGAGCGGAATGATGGAGCAAAATGGGAAGTGTCATCACCCTCGCATGATTCTTATATCCGCTCACGCTGTGTGTCAAGTTTGGCGGTGTCGCTTTGTCTGTCTTCTATTTTCAGAAACGCTTTGACGTCCTCCAGCAAGTGGAGAAACGGCGTTGACTCCACATAACCGGTGTTTCGCCTCAACATCATCGGGACTTCCGACACGCTGTGCCCGTAGCTTGACAGTTCGTTGCGTCGCTGGGTACCGTGAACGGCGTTGCGTGTGATTTCATTCTCGCGCTCCTGACGCAAATAATTGCAGACTTTTGTCAGCATCGGGACAGCCACTTTATTGAAGAGATGATGCCCCTGTATATATAAATAGGTGCTGTCGGGCGACACTCCCATGCTCTTCAACTCCGCCTTTAACGCCAGGTAACTCTCCTTCGCATCAGGATTCCTTCGCTCCAATTCTCCGACCATCCGCCCCGCTTTCCGGCGGACATTTGCAATGCAGGCATCGGGATTCTTCAGATTGAAATTGCCTGTCTCAATCACACGATTGAAGTCAGACATGGTAAACTCGCCGTATCGGTTCTGGCGATAGTACCAGATGTTCCATACAAAAAGTGGGAATATAGCCCGGGAGAAAGCAACAAGATAATCAGAAAAGTTGAAAATGGCGTGGTCGTTGAGCGTAACCATCACGCAGACATCATGCAGCGACGGAGCGTAGCACTGAAAATTCTCAATCGAATAGACATAAGTGTGGAAGACATAAGGGCTTTTCACGACACGCTCCGACATGCCCGTGGCGCCCTGCAGCAGCCAGTCATAGTCGGCATCCACACAGGCAATCATGTCTCTGCCCACGTGGGCGTACAGCAAGTTCATCAGCACAGGCTTCTTCCCGCGCGACAATCCTCCGCGCGAAGGCAGCATCACTTCGAAGTAGCGTGTTTCATCCTCAAACCGACTGAACACCGTGCGCCAGAAAAAAACATCATCGTAACTTTCCACATAAGCCACAATCCGGCGACGGGCACGCTTTGAAGTCATGCGGTTGGCAGCCTCAAAATAGCCCGATGAAAGGTTATCGCGTAGTCTTTTAGCCATTCTTACAGTGCTTTCTTGCCCGTTCCACGTCTTCTACAGATACTTTCATTGGTCAGTGATGTCGCTCACCTCCGTCACACAATCCATCCAACCATTCATAATCACGGCGGGAGAATGGGTCGTCAGAATCACCTGGACATTGGGATTCAGCTCCACAATCCGGTCAATCAAGACCTTCTGCCACTCGATGTGCAGACTCACTTCCGGCTCATCCATGAAAAACACATGCGGCAAATTGTCCTGAACGAGTACTGTCAGCAAGATTGCCAGAATCTGTTTCTCACCGCTTGACAGCTGGTAGGGATACAATGTCTCGCCAATCTGGGAAAACATGATTTCATTCTCCGTGCGCACAATCTTCTTGCCCGTGTCGGCAAACAAGTCGTCGAGCATGTCCTGGAACTTGCGCTTAGGCTCGCTCAGCTGCCCCGCACGTTCAGTAGCGTCAGGACCGCCAGCCTGCAACACCTCAATGATGCGGTTGCCGATGTTCACCTGATAGTCCAGATATTTGCGCTGCAACTGAAACAACTGCCAGTCCAGTTCAGTTGCCAAATTGATATCCAGCCGCTCAATGCGTTCGCGGTTCATCAGTGGACGGTCAAAAGAACGAATCACATCAAAGCGAATCCACTTGGCATCTTCGGGAAAGACTTTCAGGCGGACACCCTTCAGCATGTGACTCGGAAACTCACCGCCGGCATACAAGCCCTTGATGACCTTGTTCAGAATCGTACTCTTGCCCATGCCGTTCACACCGCTCAGGATGTTCACCTTGCGATCCAGATTCCATACCACATGTTTCTTTCCCGACCAGAGTGAGTCAATCTCAATCTGCTCGATATATTCCGCATATTTCACATGCGATGCTTTCTTCTCGTTCATACCTCAATCCATTTTAGAACTACTTGCAAAAATAAGAAAAAATCCCCATACAAGTAAATTTCCCGAGAGAAAAACTCCGAAATATAAGAAAAAATCATTAACTTTGTTTGCGCATAGATACGATGACTCATGGAATTATGTTATGCTAAACGTTCACAGTCGAAGGAGATTGCGCGGCTGATTATGTCAGCGATGAGTGAAGATTGCTGCCGGTGGTTTGCCGGTCCCGACCACACGCTGGCTGATTTCGAACGCATGATGACCACGCTCGTTGAGCGGGAAGATTCTCAATACAGTTACAAAAACACGCTGGTGGCGCTCACAGAAGACCAGGTTCTTGCAGGTATTCTCGTCTCTTATGACGGTGCCGACCTCCTGCCGCTGCGGAGAGCATTCATCGAAGAAGCAAAAACTTTCCTGCAAAGAGACTTCTCTGATATGGACGAAGAGACACAGGCGGGAGAACTCTATCTCGACAGTCTCGCCGTATTGCCCGCATATCGCGGGCAAGGCATCGCCACCCGACTGCTTAAAGAATCTGTCAAGAGGGCGCAGGCATGCGGCTTGCCCGCCGTGGGGCTGCTCGTAGATTGCGGAAATCCTAATGCTGAAAAACTCTATACCAATGTGGGCTTCCGCTTCGTCAACGATGCCATGTGGGGAGGACACCCCATGCGCCATCTCCAATATCCAGTAACTAACCATTAAAAAACAGACAATATGAAAACAAAAAACTTGATTCTCGCGCTTCTTGCTGTGCTCGCATCACTGACGATGACAGCAAAGAACACTTATGAACTGCAATCACCCGACGGAAAACTCCGCGTGACGATTCATGCAGACAACCAACTGAAGTGGAGCGTTAAGCATCAGCAGACCGTCGTCCTGCAACCTTCAGACATTGCCTTGCAGTACAGCGAAGGGAAAAACAGCAATACGCTTGGCAAAAACATCAAAGTGAAGCATGCAAAAAGCGAACAGCATCGAGGGACATTCCAGACTGCCGTTTATTACAGAAAACAGATACAGGACAACTACAACAGCCTCACGCTCCAAACCTCTCAGGGGTTTTACGTGGAGTTCCGGGCATACGACGACGGGGCGGCATATCGTTTCGTGCGCACGAAGAAAGGACAGGCAACCATCATGCGTGAGACGGCAACATTCCAGTTCGGAGGAGATTACCAGGCGTTCGCACCTTATTATAATAATACCATCAAAGGAACACGTTACCAAACTTCCTTCGAATCGCTCTATACCGAGTGCAAAATCTCTGAAATCAATCCCGACACGCTTGTCATGAATCCCGCAGCTATCTGTCTGCCCGACGGCAAAAAGGCGGTCATCATGGATGCTGCGGTGGAAGACTATCCCGGCATGTTTCTCGTTAAGGACGGGCAGAACACCCTTCGTGCCGACTTCGCTCCCTACCCGATGGAAGTCATTTACAGAGAGCGCAACGTCATTCCACAGCGGCGGGCTGACTATATCGCCCAAATCAGTGGAGCATGTGCCCTGCCGTGGAGGGTCGTCCTCGTGACCGAACACGACCGGCAACTGCTCGACTGCGACATGGCACAGCGACTGGCACCGCCTTGCCGGATAAAGGACACGTCGTGGATTAAGCCTGGAAAAGTGGCATGGGACTGGTGGAACAACTGGAACCTGACCGGCGTCGATTTCCCGGCAGGTATCAATACTGAGACTTACAAATATTATATCGACTTCGCAGCCAACAACCGACTAGAATACATCATCCTCGACGAAGGATGGAGCAGTCCGGAAACGCTCATGCAAATCGTGCCAGCCATCAACCTTGAAGAACTTGTGCGATACGGCAACGAACGAAATGTCGGCATCATACTCTGGGCAACATGGCGAAACACCATGAGAGACTTGGACAATATCTTCGCGCATTATTCCAAGATGGGCATCAAGGGATTCAAAGTCGATTTCTTCGACCGCGACGACCAAATCGTTGTTCGCGACGTGAAGGCTATCAGCGAATGTGCCGCAAAACACCACCTTTTGCTCGACCTGCACGGCATACGCGCCTTTGGAATGCAGCGCACCTATCCGAACGTCCTCAACATCGAGGGCGTGAGAGGGCTTGAACAGACGAAATGGGACGGAAAGAAAAATGGAAAAATCCAGACCGATTTCCCGAGATATGACGTC
Organism: Prevotella sp. Rep29; assembly: GCF_019551475.1. Lineage (NCBI taxonomy): Bacteria > Pseudomonadati > Bacteroidota > Bacteroidia > Bacteroidales > Prevotellaceae > Prevotella > Prevotella sp. Rep29. Next base: position 389,512 of record NZ_CP047159.1, on the reverse strand, counting down.
ACATGCCCATATCTGCGAATGCTGTCCGGACCGATGGACTATACTCCGGGCGCCATGAAGAACGCAATACCAGCCACCTTCAACAGCGATTGGGGCAACCCGATGAGCCAAGGAACTAGAGCGCATCAGGTGGCGATGTACGTCATCTATGACGCACCGCTCCAAATGCTCGCCGATAGCCCGTCCAAATACATGAAAGAGCAGGAAACAACCGACTTTATCGCGCAGATGCCGACCACCTTCGACGAGACCATCGCGCTCGACGGAGCCATCGGGGAATATATCGTTATGGCAAAGCGGAAAGGCAATAAATGGTATGTCGGCGCACTGACCAACTGGACGGAACGGGATTTAAGCATCGACCTCACACCATTGAAACTGCAATCTTCGGAAGCTGTTGTCTTCGCCGACGGAATCAATGCCAAGCGGGATGCCACCGACTACAAATGCACGAAAGTGCGCCTGTCTTCCGCCGAACCGCTGAAACTGCACCTCGCACCGGGAGGCGGATGGGCAGCCATCATCGAGACGGCTCCATAAAGACTGGTGCAAGTGGCTCATGCAACGTCAAAATGTAAGTCGTTGAATCTTGTCAAAATTGACCTATATCAATAAAATGTCGCTTTTAGGAAAAATAATCACCAAAAAGTGCGCTGTGTGCGCAAACATTCTTATTTTTGCAACGTGAAAAGAGCATTTAGGTCATAGGAAATTATAGAAAAGATTAGCATATCATGAGCTCTTTTTAGTTAAAAAGGTTGTATTAGGATGACGTGACGGACAGTTTCTGAACAAAAGGAACTGTCCGTCACACTTTTTATACCACCGTTCATACGGAATGGCGGGCAAATACACATTATATATAAAGGGCGGCGGGCGAATCGGTGTATCCTCCCGAATTCAGTGAATCCGTTTTCTCGGTCTAATGACCATGGAATAGATTTATTTCGTCCTGTGCTCGCTTAATCGTAACTTTGAATAAGTTTTTCGCACAGCTCAACAACTCGTGTTCTCGCTTAATCGTAACTTTGAATAAGTTCCTCACGCTCGACAATAAAAATAAAACCAAACTTTTATTTTGTATTGTTCTCGCTTAATCGTAACTTTAAATAAGTTACTTCATCTCGGCATAAGAAATAAATAAATTTATTTCGTTCTGCTCTCGATTTTTCGTAACTTTGCAACTCCAAAATGGTTTTTTCAAAGACGAGAAGTGAAGCACTCCTCTCACAAATCCGCGGCGGACTGCCGATGAACAGAGGGGATAAGCTCAACTTGATATTCCAGTTGAGCCTACCTTCGATATTGGCACAGGTGACGAGTGTCATGATGTTCTTCATTGACCAGGCGATGGTGGGACGTATCGGTGTGGAGGCTGCCGCTGCTTGCGGACTGGTGGAGTCCAGCACATGGTTCTTTGGTAATCTCACTTCCGCTGCCTCAATGGGATTTAGCGTTCAGGTAGCCCATTTCATCGGTGCAAACGATTTCAAGAAAGCCCGTTCGGTGTTCCGACATGGGTTGATTTGCACGTTTGTTCTGAGCGTCATGTTGGCATTGGTGGGCATCGCCATCTCTTGGAAACTCCCCTTTTGGCTGGGTGGCGGTGCCGACATTGCCGGTGATGCGACGACATACTTCTTTGTGTTCATGTGCATCATGCCCTTCTTCCAGCTGTCAAGCATCTCCGGAGCGATGTTGAAATGCAGTGGAAACATGCGCATCCCGAGTATCATGAGCGTTCTGATGTGTCTGTTGGACGTGGTTTTCAACTATATCTTGATTTTTGTTTTCCACCTTGGGGTGCTCGGCGTGGCGCTCGGAACGGCGATGGCAATCGTCATTGGCGGTTCGGTGCAAGCCTATTTCGCCATATTCCGCAGTGATATTCTCACGTTGAAACAAGACCGTGAGCCGTTCACTTTCGTGTGGGAATACCTTCGGAACGCTTTGAAAATCAGCGCACCGATGGCTGCCCAGTCGTTTCTGATGAGCGGTGCGCAGATTATCAGTACGCGTATTGTCGCACCGTTAGGCAACGTAGCCATCGCTGCCAACACGTTTGCAATCACAGCAGAGAGTTTGTGCTACATGCCGGGCTACGGAATAGGCGAGGCGGCGACAACGTTGGTCGGTCAGAGCATGGGTGCCGGACGTCGCGACCTGTGTTATAGTTTTGCGCGGATGACCGTCTTTTCCGGAATGATTGTGATGGCTGTTATGGGTGTTGTGATGTTTGTGACCGCTCCGCAGCTCATGGCATTGATGACCCCGGTGCAGGCTATTTGTGACTTAGGAGCCGACTGTCTGCGCATCGAAGCTTTTGCCGAGCCGATGTTCGGAGCTTCGATTATTGCATATAGCGTTTGCGTGGGAGCTGGCGACACGTTGCGTCCTGCCGCCATCAATCTCTGTTCGATGTGGCTGGTACGTCTGACGCTTGCCGCTTTGCTTGCTAAGGATTATGGTTTGCGGGGCGTTTGGATAGCAATGGCTATCGAACTGGTATTTCGCGGTACGATATTTCTCATCCATCTGCTGCGTGGAAGATGGATGAAAGGATTGATAGAAAAGTCTGCAAACTAAAAATTTGCAGACTTTTCTTTTGCCGTGTGGAACTCATCTACAAGACGTTTCATCACTTCTGCAACGGGATGGACGGCTTTTATCGCAGAAGCAATCTGACCGATTTCCACCTCTCCGTTCTCAATGTCGTCTTCGAAAATGCCGCGTCGTGCAGAGCCTGGAGGAACCAGTTTCAGCAAATCTTCCTTCGAAGCGCCTTCTTTCTCTGCTTCATCAATGCGGCAATAGAGCGCATTTTTTACCAGTCGGGTGGGTGAAAGCAACTTCAGCGTGAGCATCGTGTCGCCTTCTTCCAACGTTGTGCAGCGCGTTTTGAACGCCTCCGAAGCACTACTCTCCTCCGTCAGGGCGAAGAGCGTGCCAATCTGTACACCTTCAGCACCCAGTGCCATGGCTGCAAATATCGCCTCGCCACTGGCAATGCCGCCCGCAGCAATCAGCGGAAGCGACGTAGCTTTCCGCACTTGGGGAATCAGCGTCATCGTCGTAGTCTCCTCCCTGCCGTTGTGACCACCAGCCTCGAAGCCTTCACAGACCACAGCGTCCACTCCAGCCTCCTCGCATTTTCCGGCAAATTTTGAACTTGAAACGACGTGGCACACCTTGATGCCGTGCTCGTGGAACAGGGCTGTATATTTCTTCGGGCTGCCTGCCGAAGTAAACACTACCGGAACTTTTTCGTCAATCACAATCTTTACAAATTCCTCAGTAGCCGGATTCATCAACGGCAGGTTGACACCCCACGGCTTGGTAGTCGCCGCTTTCATTTTCTGAATATGCTCACGCAGTAAATCAGGTGTCATGGAACCAGCCCCAAGCAGACCGAGCCCACCGGCATTGCTCACCGCTGCAGCCAAGCGCCATCCACTGATCCATACCATACCGCCTTGAATAATCGGCAATTCGATGCCGAACAATTCTGTTACTCTGTTACTCTTCATACTCTAAGGTCTATTTATTTTCAAATGCAAAGATAATCATTTTCTCCCCTAATCAGTCGGATTATGCGACTTTTTGTAAAGTTTGTCGCTGAAAATGTATGTTAGCCGTTCCGAATTACCCCCTTTTCTTAATTGTTAAAATGTCAAGATTTCACCCGAAAGATAGCCAGATGTACAAGAACAATTTAAAAAGCAGGAAACAGAAGAAAAATGGAGAACGCGCAAGTGTTCTCCTGACTTCGTCAATGCGCCACCCAAATTAAGATTTGTTGCCAGATATGTCGAAAAGTGGTTTCACTGCGAGGTGCTTCTCCGTCAAGAAGAGTGTCTTAGTGAAGTAAGTCCCGTTTTTAGGCATCCTTACCCTGATTGTCGTGATAGTTTTGGCTGCCTCAAGCACCTTATCGACACTCATCCCAATCTTGTTAATGGCAATGAGTCGCTCCAGTTCCTTATATACCTTATAGGCGATGAAGCAAATGCAGACATGTGCCTCTATCCTACGTTCTGTAAAATGAAACATCGGACGCATTTCCAGAGTTCCTTTTGAAATACGGAATGCACGTTCCACCACCCAGAGTCCATGATACTCGGCAATGACACGCTCGGCGTCAAGGTCTGTATTGGTGATGTAGCCCTTGAGTCCGTCCCACTGGCAGTCCTCTGCAATCTTCTCTTCGCTGATGACGACTTCTATGTCCTTGCTGATTTCAAGAAACTTGTTGTAGCCACGCTTGTTCACCTGACTCTTCGTGATGCGTCCGGTCTTATAGGCTTTTCTCAATCGGACAATTCCGCGGTCACGGTTGTAGGCATCCTTCTTTGCACGCTTGTCGGAATAACTGACGATAAGTCTTTCCCCATTCTCACGTTTGTAGTCGTAACAGGCTTTATCAACCTTCTCTAAAGAGAGAATCCATTGCTTCACGCTTGCGCTCTCGCTCTTGATGCGGGCTCCAAGTATGTAGTTGTAGCCAGCCTCCTGCAGCAAAGTGACATTGTTCTTGTTCATCAAGCCTGAGTCTGCCACCACAACAAAATCTTTCCCCAGATTGAAACGCTGCTTGAAGTCATCTATCATTGGTATCATGGTGAAGCCCTCATACTGGCTGCCGTTGAACAGAGAGTATGAAAGCGGGTAGCCTCCTTCTGATACAAGCAGACCGAGTATAACCTGTGACTCTGCCGTCTTTCCATCCTTTGAAAACCCCGGTTCACGCAATACGTCCGTCTGTGCTGTCTCAAAGTAGAGCGTCGTCACGTCGTAGAACATCAATCCAATCTTGCCTCCGAACAGTTTCCGGGTGTGCTCTACGCTAATCTGCTGCGCAAGCTCCATCTGGGTATTGTAGAGCTTGTCCATGTAGCGATAGATGTGGTTGAGGTCAACATCTTCATCATAATATGACTTCAGGTAATCTACTGTGGCAAGTTTGCTTCTGGGCTGCGACACCCTTGCGATTACCAAATGACGCAGAATCTCATCGGGAATCCGGTTGAAGCCGATGCTGTCATAGACTTGATCAAGCAGAAGCCGAGTACCGTTTATCAACACGTTGTCAATATTGCTAAGGAAACGCTCTGTCTCCTCGACTTCCTTTCCCTTGCGGTCATCAAAGTCAAGTTCTTGCTGACCGCCAAATGAACGTATCCATGCAGCAGCCTTATCGCATAATGAATGTATTTCCTCTTCGGATGTAGAGGAGCCAAACGATTTTATTTCTTTATACTTTCCACTCGCTTTACTGACCACTACCACACTTGTAGAGCCGGAACGATTGTGTTTCTTGCGTACATACATGGTGCAAAGGTACACGTTTTTCGCTTGCGCCACCCAAACCACCCAATAATTTTACGTAACTCGCTGATTATCATTGTGCGCTATATGATGGCGCAAAAAAGTGATGAAGTCAGGAAAAAGCAGGAAACAGAAGAAAAATGGAGAACGCGCAAGTGTTCTCCATTTTTTTATTTCTGAGATTTTATTGAAAAGCGCAGCCACTCCCGGCGCTCTTCCTCAGACATCTTTTCTATGGCGTAACGGAGGGCGGTGCGAGGCATCTCGTGAGCATGGCGACACAGGAAACCACGAAGTAAATCCATTGAGACACGCTTACCCATCTCACGCAACATCCAACCAACAGCCTTATGCATCAAGTCGTGCGAATGATGCAAGTGCATCTCAGCATAACGCAAGCACCACGAGGCATCGCCCTGCTGTGAGGTTGTCCACGTACAGACCATACTTATCCGCTGTCTCCATAGGCTCTGACTCCTCGCCAACCCATCAAGCACCTGTAACTTATGACTGTCTGTCCCGTCATCAAGTTGGGTCGGCAACAACAGCCACGCCCCCAAGATTTTCGGAGCCGAGAGATCCACTAAATCCCAGTTGCTGGCTCGGTCGGCATATTGCAGATACATGGTCAGAATTTCGTCGCGCTTTCTGATTGCCTCGCCATCATATTCCAGCCGTTTTTTCGAAAGTCGTTCAAACTGCGATACCATCAGCAGCAGACCACAAAGCCTCACCTCATGCCAACGAGACATCAACAACTCAGGTACTTCACTCAACGGACAGTCTTTGCATTGCTTGACAATCTCGCGCGTCTGAGGAACTTTCAATCCCAAGAACTCATCACCTTCGCCATACTCCCCTTTTCCTGTCTTGAAGAACCGCATCAACACCTGCCGCTGTTCCTCATTGTATAGCGACTCCATGTATTTGATAATCTCCGTTGCTTTCATCATCACTGCAAAGATAATGATTTCCTTACTTCACCTCCTCGAATGTAATCATATATGAGTATCAATTAGTTACATGTACTTGGTACAAATATGTTGTATAAATTCCATAGTTTAACCATCTTGAATGTTATCGCCAAATCCTCTCAAGACCTTTATTTATCGGCGTTTTGAACATCATTAGTCCTCTACGCTGTCAGAGATTGCATTATCATTTAGCGGTACTAATTCAAGCTCTAGGTCAGAAGGATTGATACCAACTTCTTTCATAATATAAAGCAGAACCGACCGTTTCGTTCTCGTATCATTAGATGACCACACATAACAATTATCAGCAACTTTCGTCGTGTAATTCTGTTCATGCGAATATAGGTTGTTGTTGCGAGTGGCCAAATAGAGCATTTCAGATGGCTTTTCGTTGAAGATGAGCTTGCACATTTCCATCAGCATCATTTTCCATGACAAAACTTCGTGTCGAGCTCCCTTATAGCGGAACCCCGAAATACTTCTGCCCTTCAGCTCTGTGTCATCGTCATCAATAGAAACAAGTTCCATTTCCCTTTCAAGTGGCTTATACTGCGATGTTATCATGGGCCATAGTTTAAGAAAATTCCTCATCAGAAGTTCGCCACGTTCCTTCAACTCAGCCTCTGTCCACAGAAGATGCGTCTTCATGTAGTTGCTGAGTTTGAAGGCAGAATCCTTGTATCCATACACGGTGAATTCATGTTCCTCTTTCGTCTCTTTATCCTTCTTTTTATAGGTATAACCATTCCACTTATCACTATAAGGACGGTTGCTGTAATCCAGGTTATACCCAGTAAGCGTAAGATTGGCAAATGTATGAAGATACTGTTCATGTATGCGTTCGGCTTCAGGGCCAAGGTCATTCTTCCATTGTGGTGAAAGATGCTGTGGCATGATATGTTCAATGGAAATCTTGCCATCATTCATTTTCTGTATGATATTCTCATCATATTCTTTGCTGTCAAGATTTTCCATGCGCTCGAAAAGGAATGCACGGTAAGAAGCAGGAATCTTGTATACCTGTCTCTGTGGAAAATAATATTCGATGTTTGCATCCGTCGGAAAAACACCCGTACCCTGTTTCTTTAGGATAAGAAACTTCATCACCTCCACATAAGGAACTTCTACCTCCAGTCCACGTTTTCTGTGCGTATCATAAATGCGCATGACGTCATTATGAAGTACAGCAAACGACTTTGCCATGTAGTTTGCTGGCCAGCCGCAGATAATACGGCGTGCCCAGTAGTTCTCTACTACGTCGAAAACTGCATATTGCTGCTCCTCGCTCATCTGCGTTTCGTTGGCGTAATTCAAGAAAAGCATATAGAACGGCATACACACGTTAGAACCGATGCTCGCCAATTGCCTTAGTTTCTTGTTAATTTTTGGGCTGTCCGTCTCACCTTTAAGCGCAATCTTATAGTATTTGGCAAACTTCCACATATCAGCCAACAACTCCTTGCGCGGGATGTTGCTCTTCTCGTCGTAAGCTTTGAAGTCAAAGTACAGCTCGTCGATGTTGCTTATCTCTTTGTTCTTGATGGTAAGGTAATCACGGATGAACATGGTTGGCTCACCGCCAGTTGCTTGCTCTATTTTACGCCAGTAGGTATAATAGTATTCCTCCTGTTCTTCCTTAGTTAAAGACATCAGGAGGTAGTTGCGAACTTTATCCGCTTCTTCCAAGTCCTTACCACAAGAGTTAAGACTTTCAAATATCAGCTGAGGGTTATCTTTGCTATCCAAGCAAATATCGATAATGATAAGCTTTTCTATAGACTCGATAAGGTCTTCAAAGACCAATTTGTGCCCCTGGCAAGTTATCAAGCTGTAGAAGAACTTATAGTTGCTTGTGATACCTGATTTTTCCGCTGGTATAAACTGTTCCTCATCGTTGCTGAAAAGCTTGTCGTATGCTTCCATATCATCATCGATGGGACGAAGCTTAATCTTTCGGTCTCCACGACGATACTTTGCGAGCAAGTATTTCTCCTTCGTATCTTTAAGAAATTCCTCGTTTTCGCAAATCATATCCCCATTCTGAACAGCATTGATTGCAGCCAGTATTAGAATGGAAATGGTAGTGATACGCTGCTGTCCGTCGATAATCAACAGGTCGTTTTCCGTTTCACTGGCCTTAACAGATACTATGCTACCAAAGAAATGGCTGAACAAGTTGAACTTGTGTATCTTCTGTAAATCAGAAAACAACCTCTGGCAGTGTTTCTTCTGCCAAGCATATTTACGTTGGTACAACGGAATCAGGAACAATGCTCTGTCATCGTTAAAATATATACGAAGTTTCGTTGCGTCTCTCATATTTGTTTAATATTCAATTGGAATAATATTTGTTATCAATGATATTCTCATCAATCTTGATGTAGAGGTCGCCGGACCTGTGCTTCAGCTTCTTGGCGAGTGTTTCTGTTGTGGTATTCCAGAACCAGGCAGGGAAGGTGTACTGTGCAAACTGAGCGGCCAGCTTATTAGGGAGCTTGTACTGGTTGGCAATGTTCCAACTTAGATTTGCCAAGTCATGCTGCGTGAGTTGCATCTTCTTGCCAGTTCTCTCAATCTTGATCGGAAGTGTGGGTACGACAACACCATGAACAACTAGCGAAACGATGCACTCGTTCACTTGGAACAGTTCTTCATCAGTGAAGTCGAAAGCCATCAGAGTTTGACGGACATACGCTTGAATCTTTGCCAACTTTTCTTCGTCGGCTTTCTCTTTTATGGCGATGAATTGTTCACGCTCCCTTTTACAAGTCTCCATGAATCTGCGCAGACGCTCCTCTTGATTAAGGACTTTGTTATGTTCTGCCATTTCTTCAATGGGAGATTGTTGAACAGGCTTTTCAACCGGATGCTCGGCGATGTATTTCTGTATCGCCTCCACCTCTATACGAGGACGGACATGCTTTTGGTATGCCTCAACATAGGAAAGAGCTATCTTTGCACCCGCCCAGAAGCACAATCGAAGGAATCCATAGAAGCAACCAAACAATAATATTGCTATGGCGGCACACGGGATATATCCCCAGTGATGCTTACCGCATATCAGAATGGAAAAACCGATCGCCAATAATGCAAGCAATACGGAAATCGTTATATGAAACCACTTTGGCATATTATTCTTTCTTGTTAATAATTACCCATTTGCCCTCCTTACGACCACCTTCACGAGCAAGGATGCCCTTCTTTTTAAGTTGTGCCAAGTCGTTTTCAATGGTCCTGTCTGAAACAGTAAACTTTTCCGAAGTCTTTTCCGAAATCTTTTCCGAAATCTTTTCCGAAATAGTCTTTGCGGATAAGAATGGGTCGGCAGAAATCATTTCAATAATAACTTTCTGACGTTCAGACAATTCTTTTGCGCCATCTTTTACGACAGCCTTGTTCAGGACGAACTGTTCTTTTATGAAATCCGGGTGGCACGGAATGTCAATCAGAAAGTAAGTACGTTCTTCATCCGTCTCAATGGTTGCCTGTGGAGATCCATTGTCTTTTAGTTCATCCTGAATAGTAGGAATGCCCGTAGCTCGGCCTTCTGTTAGATCTAATTCTTTCAGGAATTCTCCCAACCTGCGGTTTCGATAGCGACGTGAACGTAACGATATACCTTTTTGGACAGCCTCCATAGGAATGGTGTGGTTAGGGCCAGAGAAACTGAGAATCGAAATACGCTCCGGCTCAACGGTGATTTCAACAGGCTCCCGAATCGTCCAATCTCTATGATACAGGCTATTGACAACAGCTTCTTCCAGAGCCTGATAGGGGTAGTTGTAGAATGATATGGATTGCGCCCTGTCCTTGGGCTTTATAATCTGTTTCTTGATGATGTTGGTGTTCAGATAGCTTAACGTCTTCTCTATCATCTGCGGCACACTGCCCCTGATGGGTTCCACCTCTATCAGGTTATTGGGATTCTTTTCTCTACCTTCAGGGAAAAGAACTATTTCTATCTGCGCTTGACGGAAAAAGCGGTCTGGGCGTTCCGAGAACATCATCGCTGCTACATTCTTAATGCGCCATCCTTCCGGCACAGCCTCCAATAGATCCATCTGCTCCAGCACATCCTCCATGTGGTCGGTCAGTGAGATGTCAGCCAAAGTGCTCTTTACCTTAACAAGATAGTCATGTAGGAGTAATGGCGATATATCCGTCAGTTTGATGTCGTCGTTTCCACGGTCATCAAAGGGCATACGATTTGCAAGGCTTATCAATTCACGCTCGTATTCGTCTTTCGGAACGATACTGCTACTATTGTAGCGGATGTAGTAGTTGTATGTCTTCTGTTTCGCCGTTATTTGGTCAGGCACCTTGTATGGTCTGCGTTCACCAGGAGAAACCTTGATGACAAGAATCGTCTTTCCGTCTGCTTCCTCAATATACAATCTCGGCTGATAGTACGGGCGCATCAGGTTGTTATAACCCACCATATCTTTCTCGATTGGCTCGATTTGGTTAGGGTCAATTCCTATAACGGGCCGTAACGGTCGCCCGTTCTCCTCTTTGACCCCAATGACTATATAGCCACCACCAGTTTCGTCAAAGTCATTGGCAAATGCGCAGATGGTGCGGTATATAGCATCAGGGTTCCAGCCTGTCTTGTATTCTATACGGTCACCTTCTACTGCTCGTCCGCTCAGAAGCTCTTCTATGTTGATGGGTAGTCTCATATTTCCAGTTGTTTATTTATCGTTCTTTAGTTGACCAAAGCAAATCTTTCACATCCACATTGAGACTTCTGGCTATTTCCACCAGAGTCTCCAAACTGGGCTGTGATGCATTGGTGCACCACTTGCTCACCGATGCAGGGTCCTTTCCCAACTGTTCAGCCAGCCACTTATTCGTTCTCTTTTGTTCGGCTAAAACCACCTTCAGCCGATTGATGTCCTGTGCCATTTATTTCTTTCTATCGTTGTTTATGATGCAAAGGTACAGCTTTTCTCTGAAACAATCACATATTTTTATGGTTTTCTATTTCTTTATTTGCGTTTTAAGCAAATTTAAGAGCGTATTACTCATATTACTTGTATTGACGAGTAATATCACTCTACATTAAATTTCTGCCAATGTTGACACTTTTATAATCCATGCTTTTTTTCTATTGTTGACCGAGGTGAAAATGTTCAAAACGAGTTCTAACCATGTTTTAAGTTCGATTTTTGCTACCTTTTCGCAAAATTCGCACTTAAATCGATGTTTTTATGCTTTTTGTCTATTCCCGTTTTATTGATGTGCCCGAACTTTTACTGTTGTTTCCGACACCTTTTGGGTTATTTACCTTTTTAAGAACGTATTCCTCAGATTGATAAAATCTGAGTTGTAAATCTAAAAAAGTAGTGATGGATCCAAATAGTCCCTTATACATATTTATATATGTAGTATCAACTGCATGTCAATAAAGAACCATATATGATGATTGTTTTTGATAAAAACATCTATTTTTAGTCAATAAACACCAATTTTCTACAGGAGAACGAATAAATCTCGAAGAAAAAGCCTATCTTTGTGGCTGAAATCAATATCGACCAGATGGAGCGTAAACTTTTGAATCGAATAAGAGTAGTTCTTGCTGAGAAGGACATGAACAACAAGCAACTTGCCGAATTGCTTGGCAAGGATCCAGCTGTAGTATCTAAGTGGGTGACGAACACCAATCAACCAAATGTAGAAACCCTCATCCAGATTGCCAAAGTTTTAGAGGTGAGCGTTGATGAATTGTTGAGAACAGAATGATTCATGTCATCTCAGACAAAAAGAAAAGCGTAGATTATAATTTCCGATAATGTGTGTTATCAAGAACAAACATTAAACGTATGAAGCCAGAAGAAAAAGCAAGAGTCAAGATAGACCAGATGTTTGAAGATGCTGGTTGGAAAGTGGTAGATAGAGATTTCTATACTCCCACTCTTACAGCTGCTGCTATTCGGGAAGGTCTGCTTGAAGGAAACCGAGAAGCCGACTACTTCTTATTCATTAACGGCATGGCAGTTGGGGTACTTGAAGCGAAACGCAAGGAAGTGGATGTCACTTCTGATAAAGTTTGCGAACAAGCAGACCTCTACGCTCGTGGAGTACCCGAATGTTATAAAGCCTATTCTCGTCCATTGCCCATCATCTACCAGTCCAACGGAGAAGAGACCTTCTTCCGAGACTTTCGTGATGAAAATGGTGAACTCATTGAGTTGAACCGCATCCATACACCAAAGGAGATTGTAAAGATGCTGGGAATAGAGGATCCATACGCAGGTTTGCCAACGTTGAAAAAGAAAGGTTTGCGTGATTGCCAGTATGAAGCCATTACGGAGTTGGAGAACAGTTTCCGCACCGGACAGAAAAAAGCATTGATTATATTGGCAACAGGAGCAGGTAAGACCTACACGGCTTGTCTGGCAGCTTATCGCCTCTTGGCATTCACCCCCATGAAGCGCATCCTCTTCCTGGTTGACCGTAACAATCTTGGCAAACAGGCAGAAGGTGAGTTCGGAATGTTCCGCCTAACGGAAAATGGTGACCCGTTCAACACCATCTATACAGTTAACCGACTGAAATCAGCAAAAGTCCCCTCCGACAGCAATGTGGTTATCTCTACCATACAACGCCTGTTCTCTCTCCTTACTGGGCAGGAAATCGTGGATAACGACGACGATGATGAAGATACCGCCACGAGCGAGGTGCAGTTGACAGGTAATATGACGCTTCCGCCAGATTTCTTCGACCTGATTATCATTGACGAATGCCACCGTTCCATCTATGGCAATTGGAAGAAAGTCTTGGAATACTTCAATACCGCCAACCTCATAGGCTTAACGGCAACACCAGTACCCGAGACGAAAGCATTCTTCAATAACAATATCGTCGTTAATTATACACTTGAAAAGTCCATTCTGGATGGTGTGAATGTAGATGCGCGTATCTATCGCATCAAAACCGAAGCAACAGAAAACGGCGGTGCCATCCTCAAGGGTGACAAACTCAGACGCGAAACACGCTATACGGGCAAGGTTGAGACGGTACGCAATGAGGAAACCAAGAACTACACCAAGGAGGAACTGAACCGCAGCGTCATCAATCCGGCTCAAATCAAATTGGTGCTGGAGACATACCGCGATGCCGTTTATACGGAGATGTTCACCGACCCACAGCGTGAGCCCATCATGGACTATCTGCCTAAGACCCTTATCTTTGCCTTGAATGAGATTCATGCCAACAATATCGTGCGCATCGCCAAAGAGGTGTTTGGCAGGACAGATGATAAGTTCGTACAGAAAATAACCTATTCCGCAGGTGACAGCAACGAGCTGATTCGCCAGTTCCGCAACGACAAGGAGTTCCGTATTGCAGTCACTTGTACGCTGGTGGCTACGGGAACAGACGTAAAGCCGCTTGAAGTGCTGATATTCATGCGCGACGTGGCTTCCGAGCCTCTGTATATTCAGATGAAGGGTCGTGGTGTTCGCACCATCGGCGACGACCAGTTGCGCAACGTCACGCCTAATGCTTTTAGTAAGGATTGCTTCTTCCTTGTGGATGCTGTAGGAGTTACCGAAAGTCAGAAGATAACAACGAGTCCTGGCGATGGTGAACCTGTGCATACCATCACACTCAAACGATTGCTGGAACTGCTGACGCATGGCAACGTCAACGATGATTATCTGCGACTGATTGCAGCCAAACTCGCACGTATCTACAACAAGTGTACGGACAAGCAACGGGAAGAGTTCCAGAGACTGGCCTATAGTGGGATGCAGGAAATCTCTGCGGCCATCTTTGATGCTTTTGAGAAAAACTCCCTACCTCCATACGAAAGTATCGACGAACCGAATCTTGAACGCAAAGGGCTGGTGGCTCCGCTGACCCATCATCCCGAGGCACGCCAATATCTGCTTATCCTTGCAGCTGGCTTCATTGAAACATTGATGCCGGGAGAAGACCAACTCATCTCCAAGGGATTCTCTGAGGAAGAAGCCAAGGAAGTGACATCGGCTTTTGAGCAATACTGCGATGAGCATCAGGACGAGATTGAAGCGCTGCGAATGATTTACAACAACGACGGAGAGCCACTGACCTACGCAACGCTGAAGGATTTGGAGAACAAACTGAAACTGGCGAACAACAAGTTCCAGACTTCTCGTCTATGGAACTGCTACACGATTGTCAATCCGCAATCTGTTAAGAAGCATAGCACCAAGGAAGAGAAGGAAGCGCTGACGAATATCATTCAGTTGGTCCGTTTCGCCAACCATCAGATTGAGACACTGGAAAGCCTCTATCCCTCGGCACAGCAGCGTTTCAATCTTTGGTATGGACAGGTGCAGCGCACAGTGACGGAATCGCAAATCACCATTATCCGTCAGATTGTTGACTACATCGCTTCAAACGGTGCTTGCACCATTAAGGATATTATTGACGATGACAAGACACGGGCTGCACAACTCATCAAAGCCTTTGGCGGTAAGTCACAGGCTGATGAAGCGCTTGCCTCATTATCGAAATTCTTATTATATCGTAAAACAGCATAACATTTATGTCAGACATACATATCATAGATTCAATTAGGCTTAACCATAAAGGGTTATGTATCCTTGATGAAAACAGGAAATGGGTAAAATTGCACAAACAACAGGGAGACCTAGATGGTGCTTGCGCTATCTATTCTCTTGTAATGGCAATGTTATGTAAGGGGCTATTGACAGATGATGACACTAAAGTATACAATCGGCCTGATCGAAGAACAGACAAGGGAAAGTTCCTATACCAATTTTTTAATGAAAGAGGTATGATTAGAAACGGCTATTCTTATGTCACGTTAGCTAAAGAAATTAACGAGTCTCATTTCGGCATAAAAGCTATCAGAAAAGATCCTAGAACGAACGATGATAGAATAGGATTAATTTCTGATTATATCTATGACAATACACCCGTTATAATATCTGTAGTTTTCCTTGATGGAGACAAAAAAGAAGGTGCACATGCACTTCTTGCTATTGGCATAGAAGTTGACTCAGATGAAAATATTGCAAAAATACTATGTTTGGATCCAGGTAACCCATCACCAAAATATTCATCATGGAATTGTTTTATTGACGTATCCAAAGAAACAAAAACTGATTATCCATTCTACTGCGTAAGCGAATATTCACATTATAAAGTTCGTTTAGACGATATGCTGATAATAGATATAGAATAATTCAAGAAATAAATAATAACCATATAAATATGGCAACAAATAAAGAGACATCACTTACAAAGAAAGTGTGGACACTGGCCACAACCCTTTCAGGACAGGGCATCGGCTTTACTGATTACATCACCCAACTTACTTATCTCCTCTTCCTGAAGATGGACGATGAGAACGTAGAGACCTTTGGCGAAGACTCAGCTATCCCAGAAGGCTATCGGTGGAAAGACCTTATTGAACTGGATGGCCTTGACCTTATCAATCAGTATGAGGAAACACTAAAGAAACTGTCAGAAGAGGAAAACCTCATCGGCACCATCTTTGTGAAAGCCCAGAACAAGATTGACAAGCCAGTCTATCTTCGCAAGGTTATTACGCTGATTGATGAAGAGCAGTGGTTGGTAATGGATGGTGATGTCAAAGGTGCCATCTATGAAAGCATCCTTGAGAAGAACGGCCAGGACAAGAAGAGCGGAGCGGGACAGTACTTTACACCTCGTTCCCTGATTTCTGCAATGGTGGATGTCACCCGCCCTCAAATCGGCGAAACAGTTTGCGACCCCGCCTGTGGTACTGGTGGATTCCTTCTGGCCGCTTACGACTACATGAAGAACCAGTCGCAGGACAAAGCCAAACGTGACTTCCTCCGTGAGAAAGCACTTACGGGTTATGACAATACAGCTCTTGTGGTGACTTTGGCATCTATGAACCTCTACCTTCATGGCATTGGCACCGACCGTAGTCCTATTCTCTGTGAAGACTCCTTGGAGAAGCAGCCGCAGAAGCTCGTTGATGTCATCCTTGCCAATCCACCTTTCGGCACCCGTCCGGCAGGTAGTGTGGATATTGACCGCCCTGACTTCTATGTGGAAACAAAGAACAACCAGCTCAATTTCCTCCAACACATCATGGTCATGCTGAAGAACACCGGACGTGCCGCTGTTGTCCTTCCCGACAATGTGCTCTTCGAGGGCGGTGCCGGTGAGACCATCCGCAAGGAAATGTTGAAGAACTTCAATCTGCACACCATCCTTCGCCTCCCTACAGGTATATTCTATGCCCAAGGCGTGAAAGCCAATGTGCTCTTCTTCAAGAAGGGTGAACAGACAAGGGATGTCTGGTTCTACGACTACCGCACTGGTATCAAGCACACATTGGCAACCAAGCCGATGATGCGCCACCACCTTGACGACTTCGTGGCTTGCTATCATGCCGAGGACATCAGCCAGCGAAAGGAAACCTACTGTGAAGAGAACCCCAATGGCCGTTGGCGCAAGTACCCTGTCTCGGAACTTCTGAAGCGCGACAAGACCAGCCTTGATATTTCCTGGATCAAGCAGACCAATGGCGATGATGATATGACATTGGCAGAGCTGATGCAGACCATTCAGCAGAAAAGTGAAAATATCAGCAAGGCAG
Organism: Prevotella sp. Rep29; assembly: GCF_019551475.1. Classification (NCBI taxonomy): domain Bacteria; kingdom Pseudomonadati; phylum Bacteroidota; class Bacteroidia; order Bacteroidales; family Prevotellaceae; genus Prevotella; species Prevotella sp. Rep29. The sequence goes on along the minus strand of NZ_CP047159.1, from coordinate 372,607 downwards.
TGGCTCAATTACAGGAACTCTTAAAAGGCATCGAGGAATAATGGACACAAAGAAATTACGTCAAAAGATACTCGACCTTGCCATTCGTGGTAAGCTCGTGCCACAAGACCCGAATGATGAGCCTGCATCCGTATTGCTGGAGCGCATTCGTGCCGAGAAAGAACGCTTAATCAAGGAAGGTAAGATTAAGCGAAGCAAGAAGACTACTTCCGATACGCCCCATTATGAGAACCGACAGGTCGGCGAAGCCAATGAGGTACCGTTTGAGGTGCCAGAAAGTTGGGAGTGGACAACGATAGGAGAAATAGCTTCCTCTATATTATACGGAGTTAGCGAATCTGCAAAAGAGACTGGCCAATACAAGTTATTACGCATAACAGACATTCAGAATAATAAGGTCAACTGGGAAACTGTACCATTTACCGATTACGATAATAATAAGGCACAAGCGTATTTGTTGAACGATGGCGATATTTTGTTTGCTAGGACAGGTGCTACAGTTGGGAAGTCGTACTTGGTTGAGGGATTGAAGGATTCTGCTATTTATGCCTCATACCTTATTAGGGTTCAAACTTCAAGTGTAATTCTTCCAGCATACATTAAATTCTTCTTTGAGTCAGGCTTCTATTGGGAGCAAATTTCTCTCAATTCTGTAGGAATAGGCCAACCGAACGTGAATGGAACAACTTTAGCGGCATTGACTATTCCAATCCCACCATATCGTGAACAAATGCGTATAGTGGAAGAAGCCAAGAAATGGTTGTCGGTAATTGATGGACTCGATATTGAAATTGATGATTTACTAACTTTCATAACACAAGCCAAGTCCAAGATTCTTGATCTTGCTATTCATGGAAAGCTTGTTCCACAAGACCCGAATGACGAGCCAGCCATTGAGCTTTTAAAACGTATCAATCCCCAATTTACTCCTTGTGATAACGCGCATTATGAGAATGTACCCGATTCTTGGTGCATCGTTCCGCTTGGCAATATCTGCGGTTTGAATGAAGGTAAACCTATATCAGATAAGGAATATCCTTACATAGACGTCAAGGGTCTAAGGACTGGTAACTATGTTTCTAAACAGTCGGGAAAGTACGTACCAGCAGGTACTACATTAATCCTCGTAGATGGTGAAAACTCGGGAGAAGTTTTCCACACACCAGTGGAAGGCTATCAAGGGAGTACAATGAAAGTGCTTGACATTGATAACAATATGAATGTTCAGTATGTTCTCTTTTTTGTAAAGCTTTATCAAAAGGCATTAAGAGAAAATAAGGTTGGCTCTGCTATCCCACATTTGAACAAGAAAATGTTCCGTGAATTGGTTATTCCAGTTCCCCCAATAGAAGAACAAGAAAGAATTGTTGAAGCAATTGAGCAAAACTATCGTATATTGGATGACATCAGTGCCAATCTATAATTCGGCACTGATGTCATCAAGGATTTTGAAAAGTTCGTTTACCTTATTTATTATACGTTCTTGTTCTAGGCGAGGGGGTACGGGGAATGTCACATCCTCAATTATCTTCGTTGAAACACGTTGTTGTCCAACTACACCATTGAAAGTCCCAACACATTGAGATATGAAATAGTCTGATTTGAAAAAGAATAGCCCGTAGAGGGGATGGACATAATCAGAGCGAAAGACATTGAGTTCTGTTGTTCCTGCTCCAATTCCATTTGGTAGTCCAATCATGACGGCTGATTTCCGATTCTCAAGGCAAGGTGATATTTTGGCAACTACAATATCACCATTTTCAAAATGTGTGTATCCTTTCTTGATATTGCCCCAAGTTCTTGGCTCAAAACTAAATCTATTTTTGTATGAATCTTGAATATTCGACATTGGGACAAACCCTGCTTCCATGTCATCATCAGCCTTTGTTTTTGGGTTAATCATAAATGCGTCCTTAACCATACAAACGGCCCAATTGGAAGGCACATTCTCATAATGCGCGTTAAGTTGCTCTTATATTGTTACTGTTTCATTTCTTAAATAGAAATAATATGGTAACAAAATTTGAGAAGCATCTTAGCAAGTCAGACTTGGCTAAGAACACCGTCACTTCGTATGTTTGGACGGTGAAGTACTTCTATGCGAAGTACAAAGAGATTAACAGGAAGAACCTTTTGGCTTACAAAGGGTATCTGATGGAGAACTTCAAGCCGCAGACAGTCAATCTGCGGTTGCAGGGCATCAACAAGTATCTGGAGTTCATCAAGAAGGATAAACTGAAGATGAAGTTTGTCAAGGTGCAGCAGAAGAACTTTCTGGAGAATGTCATCAGCAACGAGGACTACAAGTTCCTGAAGAAACGCCTAAAGGCTGACGGCTACGACGAATGGTATTTCGTGGTGTGGTTTATGGCGGCCACGGGTGCCCGTGTGAGTGAGTTGCTGCAGATTAAGGCTGAACATGTGGCCGTAGGACACCTTGACATCTATAGCAAAGGAGGCAAACTTCGTCGGCTCTATATTCCCAAGAACCTTCAGAAGGAGGCAAAGCAATGGTTGGCAAACAAAGGCGTTTCGAGTGGTTACATCTTCCTCAATCGCTATGGGGAGCGTATCACCACACGAGGCATCGCTATTCAACTGAAGCATTTTGCAGACAAGTATGGGCTGAATCGCGAAGTGGTCTATCCACACTCTTTCCGTCATCGCTTTGCCAAGAATTTCCTCGATAAGTTCAATGACATAGCCTTGCTTGCTGACCTTATGGGGCATGAGAGCATCGAGACGACGCGAATCTATCTACGACGCACAGCCACCGAGCAACGGCAGATAGTTGATAAAGTGGTAACGTGGTAAAAGGGAAATCCATAGGGGTCACGCCTCTATGGATTTCTGTATTTCATCAAGAACGGCAAAAAGTTCTTGAATCTTAGCTACGATGCGTTTCTGCTCGTTGAGAGGAGGAAGAGGAAATATGTACTCTTCGATTTGGGCCTTTGTTATAGAAGGCGAATTGTCACCTTTCATAAAGTCATTTAGTCCATCTACAACATAATTTGAAAGCATTTGGTAATAACAGAATTTAGGCGATAGGCAACCTTTCCCCTGACAGACGAAGAATCCTGTTGAAGCTATACAATCATCCTCTGTGACCATGGCAATGTTGCGTAAATATGGACGAACCATTGAAAACAACACGCATCCCTTTTCTGTATATCTGCTTGCACGACTTGGTGCCTGCTTTGTATTGAGAACCTTTACTGATGTTACCACATTTCTTTTGTTGTCAATAGCATCTATATCAATGTACTTGAATGTGTCTCCTGAAGGAAATGTTGTTTTCATTGGCTTGAATATGTCCAATCCCTTAGCCCAAATCCAGTTGTTTGGTACATCAAACGGGTAATGCGCGTTATCACAAGGAGTAAACTTGGGATTGATGCGCTTCAGCAACTCAATAGCCGGCTCATCATTAGGATCCTGTGGAACGAGCTTGCCATGCATGGCAAGCTCAAGAATTTTTGTCTTTGTCTGTTGGATAGATGTTTCCAAATCATTTGCATCTTGTTCCAACTGGTCGATAAACGATAGCCACTGTTTTATTGCAACTACAATTCGCTTTTGTTCATCGTATGGAGGTATTGGCAATAGAATCTCGGCAAATTTTTCAAAATTGATGCTGTCAACGGTAGTACCATCTTTATGATATTCTTTTAAGATGTAGCGTTCTCTTGCCTTTATTGCATAATAAACATATTCGTGTGTCTCTTTAAAATGTAGCGAAATTGTCTTCAAATCCTGATTTACTGTAGCCTTTTCTTCTAAAATGGCGATAGGAAGTGAATGCCGTAAAATGCCACTTCTTGTTACCATCAAAAGAGTTCCAGGCTCATATTGTGTCATAATATCCAACGCGTCATTAGATATTTTCATCATTGAGTCAGTTATTCGCTCACATTTCATGTCTTTTGAGGTAATCCAAAGGTTAGTCCCATTTGACCAGTATTGTTTGTTGTCCATAGATGGCGTTTTCCCGCCACCATAGTTAGCTATTTCTGAAAGTCTGCACCACACCCAGCCCTCCGGTACCTCAAACGGCACGTTCTCATAATGGGGCGTATCGGAAACCATGATACTCAAGATGATACTCAAGGTGATACTCAAGGTGTTACTCAAGATGTTACTCAAGGTGTCCCTCAAGATGTCCCTCAAGATGTCCCTCAAGATAAGGAACTTGATGATTTGTTAAATGAACAAATCCTAAGCAATCCCCAAATATCAACAGGAGATATGGCAGAATTGAGTAATCGAAATTCAAAAAACATAAAATGCCAGCTTGCAAAATGCTACATGCTCGTTATGTCGGTAGTGATAAGAGGTCATTGGGAGGTACTTGGCAAAGAATAAAACCACCGTCGCGATTTGCGACAGTGGTTCCAACGGTTTGCGACAACCGAAAAGCACGTTTTGTAAATATGTGGGACATGTCTCACATATTTGTTTTTTCCTGTTTCAGACACACCCGCCTTGATGTTATATATAAACAAGGTATCATTCTACATGCCCCATCCGGTCTTCTTCTTGGTACCGTCCCAGTTGGTAAGCTCGCTGGTGGAACCGCCACCACCTGTACTGATACCGCCTCTGCCGCCAGCGGCGAGGGTTAGGGCTTCCAACATAGTTTGTGAGATGGGCATATCCTGACTGAACATCTCTGTCCAATGGCGAGTGAGGTCCTGCTTATAGCTGGAAGTCTCCGACCAATCCACTTCGTCCAACAAACTTTGTGTTGCTTGCAGTCGAGCTGCGTTATCAGTGACATCAAGGCCGCTCTTGAAAGCTTTGGCAACAATACCCATGAAAATGGCACTGCTCTGCTGCTCTGAGAAATGGACGTTCTTCTCATAGGCGGCGAAGTGGGCTATCGCTTTGAGTGCATCGTCAATCCACAGGTTGAGTTGACGGTTGAAGTTACACTTGTTTTGTTGAATGGTCTCCCAGATTTTCTTGATTTCCGGGATGCCCAGCATTTCTTTGATTTGACCTTCTGCCTTGCCTGCCCTTTGTCGTTCTCTTGAAACGACATTATCTGAACGGACAGCCTCGGACTCGGCTTTGCCAAGTCGCTCCTGTAATTCCTTGATTTCTGCATCCTTCTTGTCCCGAAGCCGGGTGATGGCATTCTCGTCCATCGAAGCAATCCGCTTCCTGAGGACATCGTTCTCTTCGGTCAATCGACCATTCTCCTTTTGCAGCTGCTTGTTCTGCTCTATGATGGCTCTCACATTTTGCATAGCTTTGTTATAGAGTGCCTTCCCCAGTTTCAGTATATCCTGCTTCTGGAGTTCCTTGGCTTGCATGAGTGCAGTCTGCATTTCTGTAAGGATAACCTTTATCGCTTTCCGCCGTTCCTCTCTCCATTCCTTCTGCCCGAAAGCAGGGATTGGCTTTTCAAGTTCGGTTTTTATGGCATCCCAAGCATCCTTTACAAGTGGGTCTGTCTTTAAGGTCGGCACAATCAGGTCTTCCTCCTTGATGTCCAATGCCGCAGCATAATCTTCCAGCTGAGAGATGTTGCCTTCCAATCTTTCCTTATGCTGCTCCTTGTCTTGTATCTCACCCTCTAACTTGTCATTCTGTTCTTCCAGGTGTTCCTTTTGCTTCTTCATATCCTGTACCTCACCCGCCATCTTCTCCTTCTGACCTTCCAGACGTTCATTCTCTATCAGGTTTCTGGCGATAGCATCCATGGCCTGACGTTCTGCCTCCAGTACGGCCTTGCTCTTGTGGACACGCTCACGTCGTTCCTCACCTGGCAGCATGGCGATATCGTCACCACGCTCCAGACCATATTTGTGTCCCACCTTGTTGTAGTAGTCGGTGTGCATCTGGTAGTAAGTTTTGCCTACGGCATATTTGTCCTCGCCCCAAACACGGGCATACGATACACATTCCTTTTCCCTACGTTCGTCTTCAGTTCTAATGAAGTTCGAGCGGATTTCTTCAGGCAGTTTCTTCCATTCCTTATGAGATAGCACCTTCGATTTGTCATCCTTATGAACATACTTGGCAGATGCACGTCCTCTGGCTTTTGTCTTGGCAACAGGGATGGTCTGAATCTGGATGTGTGGTGTGGTCTCGTCAAGATGTACGTCGAAGCCGATGATGTTCTCTGCTCCCCAACGGTCACATGCCCAACGGTAGGTGTCCATTGCCCAGTCTTTGATGCCTTGTTTCAGCACGACATGGGCGTTGCTCTTTTGAAGGGTGAAGTCCACATCTTGATCACCAAAGGCGAGACGGGTCAGCACATCATGGTCACCGCTGACAATGATGCCGACGGTGCAGTTCGGGCTGTTGTCGGAGATGCCCAGGGGATTGTTCTTGTCCATATAGGGTTTGAATTCAAGTTCATCTAAGCGTTTCTGCAAACGCTCATGAAGTGGCACGGGATTGGAACCAAGGGGAACGATTTCGCCTTTGCCGTTAATCTCAAAGTTAAGATGCTTGCGTGAGAAATCGTAATGGTTGTTTGTGTCCTGGTTCTTCAGACGATAGGTGTTCTCGTCCCATCCGCGACGCTCAGGCTCGTAGCCTTCCGCAGCTGAAAAGGATTTTGCCGGTGCGCCAACATGGATGGCAGCACGGGGAATGTTGTTTCTTGATTTACTCATTTTGTTCTATTGTTTTGAAGTTAATGTATAAATGTTATTCGGGTCTCGGGTGGAATCTGAGTGGAGGGTTGAGGGAGAGAGTCACTCCCTCATAGAGGCCCTTAGCTTCTGGCTTGTGCCATGTGCGGCAACACTGATGAATAGCGGCGGTCTAACCCTCGGAGAGCATAATGGGACTTTTTAAGGGAGTACACCTTGGGGTGGCGAATCTAAAAGTCCATATTATGTTATGGGATTATTCGGTAATCCCTCTCTGCGTAGCATTTACTCAGGAACAGGAGGAACCTCGGCTTCTATGCCGAAGTCACCTTTTCCGTGCTCGACATAACGATGAAGCTTGCCACAATAGGTGCCGTTGATACCCTCGTGAGAGAGAGAACAATTGTGGCATTCTGGGTTTCTGCCGTGCCAGCGTTGCTCCTGTGTCGAGCTTAAGTCCTCCGCACTCCTTTCCTCTGGCTGGCTTTTTGTCAGCCTGTTGAATTGTGGTTCCGATTCAACTTTTGTTGTTGTCTTATCATATGGAGATGAGTCCATCACTTCCAGGCCAAGTGCATCAATGAGTTTTTGAAGCGCAGGATTGCGTTCAATCATCCGCTGGAGAATCATCTGCTTAGTTTCCTGCATCAGGAGGAAGTCGGAAATGTCAAGTCCCGCTTCACGCTGTTCATCAGTCGCCATCTGTTCCAAGACAGTTGAAATGGTCACACTCTTGCAGATGGGGGTGAGGATGGAAGACTTCTTAGTCCATTTCTCCGTCGCCCCTAGATCTGGCATTAGGATCACATCCCTGCCATGGAGCACCTGCATAGTTTCCTCATTGAAACATCCATCTTTGCCACCTGTAGCGAGCCATAAGAAATCCGGCATGAAGTGGGATGCTATCAGACATGTTTTCTCACTTTCCACCAACATGACAGTGGAAGAAGATGTGGCAAGCAGATGTTCTCCGAATAGGCATTGCTTCAGATGGAAGTCTGACAGCTTCAATTCCGAGTGTACCCAGCAGACTCGTGGTATTGGTTCTTTGATACGGTGTCCGTCCAAAGGGTTATAGCCCATCAGCTTTCCTGCCCTGGCATTGCCATCCTTGTCTATCTGCCAAAAGACTGTAGCACCTCCCCATTTCTTGGAAGTTCCCACCTTGTAGAGTCCAAACTGTCTGTTGGCTGCATTCTTTCCAATAGTCTTGCATAGGAACTGGTATAAGGGATTGATGTCATAATGCGAGAGTGTCTTTCGCATCATGTCAGTTGACATGAAAGACGGGACCTCTGGTTCTGGCTTAACCATGACGGGCTTATTCGTCTTATCATATCTCCATGTATCATTCTCAAAGTCGTTAGGTTTCAAGTCTGGGTTGTCCCTGAAGAAGTCTTTGGGCGTATAATGGTAACCACACGAATCCTCATGGTCGCATCTTCCCACATAGTAGGGGAACTCAATCTTACCTTCTTCGTCAACATACCTGACAAAGCATTTCCTTCTGCCGCATTGGGGACACGTTTGTTTTGTGTTCCTTCCTGCCTTGTATTTCTGTAAATGGAATCTATACTCGTTCATTGTTTTGTTTCTTTAGGTTATTGAACAATGGTCCTTACACGATGGAACTTTACACTTTTACACTTTGGGAAAATGTAAAGTGTAAAATGTATCGAGTGTATCAGAGTAGTTTTTTGTAAACGCCATGTGCCGTTTTCTGAAGAATCTGTTCTTCGCACATCTTTGCAAGATCCTTTTTGACAGTACTCTCACAGATGCCTATTTCTGCTCCTGCTTTGATAGCATCAGCTGTCGTGAAATCTGGGTGTACTAAATCAAGAAAGGCTTTCTTCAAAGGAGGCATGGAATCGGTTTGGATGTGCGACTTGATGCTCTGATACGACAGTTCCAGATAATCATACATGCGGATGGCTGCCTGGACAGAGCGGACATCTATATGCTGCATATGGATTTCGTCGCAAGCCCAGCCCAAGAGCTGAAAGACAAGAGCAAGTCGGGCCACATTGGAATCGGCTTTCATCATACGACAGTCAATGAGTCTTTCATCCTCAACGCTGTTGGCTTTCTCAACAAGAGTGTTTTTCCATTTGGCAAAGCACCTGTAGGCATCCTCGTTCATGTCTAATATCTTAGGCATGATAACGCCTTTCTCATCGTGGTCGGGTTCCAATGCCAGCAGCTTATCAATAATCGCTTTCCACTTCCGATAGACACTCTCAGCCCTGTCGTTCCCTTGCATACCTGCATCAGGGTTCTCCTCCATCTTAGGAATGTCACGATTCTTGGGATGAAGGAACAGAATTCGGTCTATCAATCCACTTGATACATTCTCTTTCGTGAAGAGTTCACCAATGCGCTGCGTCTGGGTAGTACCGATAATGTTGATACAGGGATGCGGAATGATGATTGGAATAGGATTGTTGCAACGGGACACCTTCAAGGGCTTACCACTATAGGCTGTCAACAGCTGGGTTAGTAAGGGACTGTCATTGTATCGATAGATACTGTTGAAGAACCCCATGATTTCATCCACAAGAATTACGATACCACGCTGATTATCATTATGGATTCGCATCATGGCCTCCTGTGTGAGGTCGGAGAGGATGATCTGCACGAGAACTGGTTTGTCGGTATCAGTGGCATTGCCTTTGTTCCCGGCATTCAGCTCTGCATAGCGTTTGTTCTCTTCAATGAACTTGCTGACCTGAAGGAAGTCATGTTCTTGAAGTGGACGGAACGCGTAGTCAAGTGGTGGAGTCTTACCCTGCCCAGGTCTTCCTATCAGGATGACATACAGGGCTGGGCAACTCTTCCACGAACCACGGATGCGGATGTGACAACTGTTGCCGATGGCGGTAGCTGCAGCCGATAGCATACTCATGGTTAGATACTCCAAATCGAACTGCTCTATGCGGGCCACCTCAAAGATGATGTCCTGCAGCTTCTGCGGGAAGGCATCGAGGGGAAGGCCGATGCGTTTAACGTCTTCGGCTTCCATTCGCACTTTGTTAGTGAGTTCTAGTACATTCATACACACCTCGCTTTCCGTTTAGAATTGACAAACGCTTGTGCCTCCTTCTCCAAATCCCCCATAGACTTCCGCTTGCCATTGCGAAGCCATTCGTCTATTTCCGATTTGCGGAATACAATGCTTTTCCCTTTCTTATGATAAGGGATAAAGTGAGTGCTTGTCCAGCCATATACCGTTTGTTCGGCTGGATGATTGGGAAGATAATTACAAAGGTCTTTCAGATTCAGCCATGCGTCGGCATCCTCTCTCGGAACTGATTGCAGAGCATCAATCTTGCGTTCCATGACCTCCAATCTTTGGGCGATGTCTGCCAAAATCTTTGGCATAGCATCAAATGAATAAGTTATTTCAGCCATATCAATATGGTTTTTAAGATTGGCTGCCGTCAATATGAAAACAGCCACTTTCGAGTGAAAGCGACTGCAAAAGTATCGGTGCTCTGAATGGTGGATTTGTGGTGGAATGATTCACCATCCTATCACCACGAGAGTTCTGTCAAATTCATCCTAACAGACTGAAAATCAAACGTGTTAAATAACTTTAAAGGGATAATATTTTTGAATGGTGAAAGCATGGTGGGACGATGGTGGGGCATTTCCACCATCGTTTCACCATCAAAATAGGGTGTTGGACACAAAAAAGGGACAAGATTCTTGAGATGTCAAGAGTCTTGTCCCTAATATGAAGGAGGCAGATTTACCTCAATTATTGAAATCTACATTCAGTTTTATGGTGTCAGCGGCCTGTTCTTTCTTCTCGTCAACCACCTTTGCATAAACTTGTGTTGTGCGAACATTGGTATGACCTAACATTTTGCTGACGGTATAGAGGTCTGTGCCACTGGTCAACTGGAGCGTAGCGTATGTATGGCGGAAGCAGTGGAAGGTGATATGCTTCTTGATGCCAGCAGCTTTTATCCAACGTTCAACTGGTTTTGAAATCCATGAGGGCTGTGGAAGTCCACCGAAAACGAGTTCATCAGGATGCCCAGGCTCTCCACAAAGTTGATATGCCTGGTCGGATATTGGCATGTATTCCACACCTTTCGTCTTGCGTTGAGTGAAATTGATGCGATAGTGTTCACCTTCTTTAGTAATCTCTTGCCAGGTCATCTTCATGATGTCACTATGCCTAAGACCTGTAAGTGCAGAGAACAAGGCAGCTTTCTTGATAACTGGATTACTACATGGCGTTGCAGCCAGTTGGTTAAGTTCTTCCATTGTCAGATGCTCGCGTCTGCTTTCCCGTCCCTGAATGCCTTTGACCTTGGCAGCAATGTCAACCGTAAAGTAACCATCGATAAAAGCCTGCTTCAAGGCAGTCTTAAAGATGCCGAAATACGATGAAGCCGTGTTTTGGGAAATTGTTCCTTTCTTTCCTGCTCCCTTGGGAGCCACCAAAAGGAATTGCCTAACTTTCTCTATCATTTGGAGATTGATAGAGCCGAACAGTAACGGCTGGTTATCGGCAAATAGCTTCAATAATTCATATACACGGAACCAAGTATTATAAACACTATCTGCATTATTAGTATTACGGGTGTTCGCCAACTTTTTGAAGTAAGCGATGAAATCACATCTTGATTTCTCCACCTGTTCTGCCATTGCTGCATCGGCATCGGAATAGAGGTCTTTTGTATCGTATTCCTTTTGACGAATGGCTCTGATGCGGTCTGCATAGAGACAATTCTCCTGGTCTAGCTCTGACTTGCAGAGAATAATACCATTCAAATCACGCTTAGGCTTATAGGTTACTTTCCCATCTGAGCCAGTCCGAGCTGTTCGCGACTTGTCCCAGATAGGCGTTTTAATAGAACGGTTGATGTACTCTCTCACTCGCTGTGGCTTATCCTTTCCCTCCACTTGAACAGGATAAGCTTCCAGATAGAGGTACCATTCATCATAATAATCTGACTTACGCAACCTGACCGTTACACGGGTATTAGTAAATGATTTCTTCATGGCTTGCCTGATTTGTAAAGGTTATCAATATCTTCTTTTGGTGCATACACATAGTTCCCAATCTGACGGATTGGAATGGAGTACTTGCGAATATGAAGATAAACAGTACTGTCGTTCACATGGTATTTCTCTGAGATTTCACCAATAGTATAACAATTCTCTGGCTCCATGTTGTAAAGCTTTGGCAAGGGTTTGAAGGTGTTGTCAAGTACATACTCTCTACCGCCAAACATATTTTCCAAGTCAGACTTTTTTATCCGGATAAGGCGTTTCCCCAAATTCACACATGGAATTGTCCCTTTGCGGATGAGACGATAAATAGTGTCCTTGCTAACAGAAAACATGGCAACAGCTTCTTGGACGCTGATGTAATCTCTGGAATCTGGGATATTGGCAACCAGCTCTTCAAGTTTCGCCAACTTATCAATCTCCGCTTTTTTCTTCTTGCTTGCAATCTCACTACACTTCTTTGAGCAAAACCTTGACTCAACGGTTTTGGCATAAAACCATGCGCCACAGATTTCGCATTTTCTCTTGATTTCAAACTTTGCTCTTGCCATACTCAAAATTAGATTAAAACAAGCAAAATTTTGCTCGTAGATTTTACATGTATATTTTTGTTGTGTGTCATTGCAAAATAAGTTTTGGTACAAATCCGTTGCAAATTTACGCCAAAAAACGCTATAAAACAAGAGAAATATCAGAATTAACAAAAATTAAAAATCCGTGCAACTTATTGAGTTACACGGATTTCTTTGTGATTTATTTATGGATGTTTAACTTCCATCAATGGACCTCCTCGAAGTCGGCGTCCTGGATGTTTTCATCCTGTTTAGGCTGCTCCTGCTGAGTCTGCTGACCGGCGTTCATGTCGGGACCGGGCTGGGCACCGGCTTGCTGGTACATCTGCTGGCTGGCTGCCTGCATCACCTGGTTGAGGTTGTTGATGGCGTTGTCGATGGCTGCGATGTCGCCGCTCTTGTGGGCGTCTCTCAGGGCTTGGAGTGCGCTCTCGATGGCAGGTTTCTGGTCGGCAGGAATCTTGTCGCCGTTCTCGTTGAGGAAGTTCTCGGTGGTGAAGATCATCGAGTCTGCCTGATTGAGTTTGTCGATGCGCTCACGCTCTTTCTTGTCGTTCTCGGCGTTCTGTTCTGCCTCTGCCTTCATGCGGTTGATTTCTTCTTCGCTCAATCCGCTTGATGCCTCGATGCGGATGCTCTGCTCCTTGCCTGTTGCCTTGTCTTTGGCACTGACGTTGAGGATACCGTTGGCATCGATGTCGAAGGTCACTTCAATCTGCGGAACGCCACGACGTGCCGGTGCGATGCCTGTGAGGTTGAACTGTCCGATGGACTTGTTCTGTGCTGCCATCGGGCGCTCGCCTTGCAGCACGTGCACGGTCACTTCCGTCTGGTTGTCGGCTGCCGTAGAGAATGTTTCGCTCTTCTTGCACGGGATGGTCGTATTGGCGTCGATCAGTTTGGTCATCACGCCGCCGAGTGTCTCGATACCCAGTGTCAGCGGTGTCACGTCGAGCAGCACGATGTCGCCCACGCCGCCTTCCTTATTCAGGATAGCTCCCTGGATAGAAGCGCCTACGGCTACCACTTCGTCGGGGTTAACGCCCTTTGAAGGCTCTTTTCCGAAGTAGTTCTTCACGAGTGTCTGCACAGCGGGAATACGGCTTGAGCCTCCTACGAGGATGACTTCGTCGATATCGCTTGTGTTGAGTTTTGCGTCGCGGATAGCGTTCTGGCATGGCACAAGACAAGCCTGGATGAGGTCGTGTGCCAGTTGTTCAAACTGTGCACGTGTCAGTGTCTTCACCAAGTGTCTTGGCACGCCACCTTCTGCCGAGATATAGGGCAGGTTGATTTCCGTAGAGGTTGTTGACGACAGCTCGATTTTTGCTTTCTCTGCTGCCTCCTTGAGTCGCTGCATAGCCATCGGGTCTTTCGAGAGGTCGATGCCCTCGTCGCTCTTGAATCCACTCACGAGCCAGTCGATGATGACCTGGTCGAAGTCGTCGCCGCCGAGGTGTGTGTCGCCGTTGGTTGAAAGCACTTCGAACACACCGCCGCCGAACTCCAGGATAGAGATATCGAACGTACCGCCACCGAGGTCGAACACGGCTATCTTCATGTCTTTGTTGGCTTTGTCAACGCCGTATGCCAGCGCTGCGGCTGTCGGCTCGTTCACGATACGCTGCACGTTGAGACCGGCAATCTGTCCTGCCTCCTTGGTTGCCTGGCGCTGCGAGTCGCTGAAGTATGCCGGCACGGTGATGACAGCGTCGGTCACCTCTTGTCCGAGATAGTCCTCAGCCGTCTTTTTCATCTTCTGAAGCACCATGGCAGAGATTTCCTGCGGTGTATATTTCCGTCCGTCGATGTCAACGCGCGGATAGCCTCCCTCGTTCACCACCTTGAACGGCACGCGCTCTGCTTCTTTGCGCGCCTGCTCGTAGGTCTCTCCCATGAAGCGCTTGATTGAATAAACGGTGTTTGTCGGGTTGGTGATTGCCTGACGCTTTGCAGGGTCTCCCACCTTTCGCTCACCATCTTTCACGAATCCCACCACCGAAGGGGTGGTGCGTTTGCCTTCGCTGTTAGCGATTACTACCGGCTCGTTGCCCTCGAATACGGCAACGCAGCTGTTGGTTGTTCCTAAGTCGATTCCAATAATCTTTCCCATAATTCTATTATTTTTTTATGTTATTAAATTCGTTATTGAGTGACATCTCTGTCCGACAAGACTACAACAAACCACGTGCCAACGACAGAAATCAGCGACATCGGGCTGAAAAAACTGACAAGTTGTCACTTTTCCCGTCCAACGGTCTGCCGTTTTCGGCAATAATTCCACGAAAACGCTGCCGACAGCCACCTCCCGACTGAACGTTTTACAAGCGTTAAAAACATTAACATTCCGCCTTCTTTTTAACTTAAAAATTTTCGGTTTTAAGGCAGAAAGTTTTACAATCTGTGCGCAAAAATCACGGAACTGAAAAATCAAAGTTTTGCATATAGATGTCGGTTTTATGTAAATCCACCGCAAAACTTGCATAAATAGCCGCTTGATATTCCAAATGGCGTTTGAAAAGTTCCACTTTTGCATGCTAAAAGTTAAGGTTTTGCAGGGTGAAAGTTCAACTTTTGGAAGCTCAAAGTTCAACTTTCGCAAAGCATCGGAAAAGCCCCAAAATGTAAAAACCTGTGTTTCAGCGGGTTGGAAAATCGCGAAAATTTGCGCATTTTCGCCCGCCAGATGAGTTCTTCCCAAAAACACGGAAAAATAAGCGCTAAACTGCGAAAAACGGAAGGGCGAGATAGTGTCATATATGCAACTAACTTGAATTAAGAATTATGAATTAAAAATTAAGAATTATGATTAGGGATTGTTTAGCTTTTGAATTAAGAATTATGAATTAAAAATTAAGAATTATGATTAGGGATTATTTAGCTTTTGAATTAAGAATGATGACAGGAGGTTGTTTTGTCACCCCACCCCTGCCCCTCCCCTCGGCGATGGGAGGGGAGTGAAGTTAGTGGTTTTCTCCCGTCAGGCGCTCCCCTCCCTTCTCAGGGGAGGGGCTGGGGTGGGGTGCTCCTTTGAATTAAGAATTGAGAATTAAGAATTGAGAATTAAGAATTATGATTAGTGGTTTCTCCTCCCGTCAGGCGTTCCCTCCCCATTTGGGGGAGGGTTAGGGAGGGGCTCCCCTTCCGTTCGGGTGAATTTGAAATCCTGATAACAGATGGTTGTGGATTCTTGAGACCACTTCGTGGAACAAGCGAACAAGTCGAATTCAAATCCACAACAACAAAAAAAGCCTCCTCCGATTGGAGGAGACTTGGAAGAGGGTTTCATTCCCTCCCCATTATTCATCCTATCCCTTTATTCATCCCTCCCTTTGGTAGGGGAAGGGGCAGACTTAGGGGAAGGAGTGGGTTGGGTCAGGGAGTGCTGTTATTGCTGTTTATCAGAAATCACCTGCATGATTTTCTGTTCGATTTCTTCGCAAAGCTCGGGATTGTCGTGCAGGAGCGCTTTCGTGGCATCGCGTCCCTGAGCCAGTTTGCTTTCCCCGTAGGAGAACCAACTGCCCGACTTCTGGATGATGCCGTATTCCACACCGAGGTCCACCAGTTCGCCAACCTTCGAGATGCCTTCGCCGAACGTGATTTCGAACTCCGCTTTCCGGAACGGCGGTGCCACCTTGTTCTTCACCACCTTCACGCGCACCTGGTTGCCGATAATCTGATCGCCGTCTTTGATGCCAGTCACCTTGCGGATGTCGAGTCGGACGCTGGCATAGAACTTCAGCGCGTTGCCACCCGTCGTGGTCTCCGGATTTCCGAACATCACGCCGATTTTCTCACGCAACTGGTTGATGAAGATACATGTCGTATTGGTCTTGCTGATGGTGCTGGTCAGTTTTCTGAGTGCCTGGCTCATCAGTCGTGCTTGCAGACCGACATTGCTGTCGCCCATATCGCCTTCGATTTCCTTTTTCGGAGTGAGGGCTGCCACGGAGTCAACCACCAGGATATCGACTGCGCTTGAACGGATGAGCTGATCGGCTATCTCGAGCGCCTGCTCACCGTTGTCAGGCTGCGAAATCCACAGGTTGTCGATATCAACGCCCAACTTGGCTGCATAGAACCGGTCGAACGCATGCTCGGCATCGATGAAGGCAGCGATGCCTCCAGCCTTCTGTGCCTCGGCAATGGCATGAATGGCGAGCGTCGTCTTACCAGAACTTTCCGGTCCGTAAATCTCAATGATTCTTCCGCGCGGGTAGCCCCCCACGCCGAGTGCAGCATTCAGTCCGATACTGCCGGTAGGAATCACCTCTACGTTTTCTATCTGCTCGTCGCCCATGCGCATGATGGAGCCTTTACCGAAGTCTTTCTCTATCTTCGACATGGCAGCCTGCAAGGCTTTCAGTTTTCCCTCATTCACGGGATTGTTGTTGTCTTTTGTCATAAATATTTCTCTTTTTTTTAGTTTATCTTCTGCAAAGATACAATAAATATTGGTGGCAACAAAAGAAAACCATCCAAACATTTTTTCCATTTTAAAATTTATTCGTAGTTTTACGGAATAGAAACACATAAGGAACTGGGCGACGAGAGTCGCAGGAAGGCGAGACCCTCGACAAGGTAATCTATAAGTAGGCACCGCCTCTCTCTTTCTGAGAAAAATAAAAAGCAGCACAAGGAAAACCTTTGTGCTGCTTTTCTATGATGCGTATCTGACGACTACAACTCCAGGTCGCCATCGTGAATCTCGTGCCAAGGCAATCCCTGCTTGTTGAGCTGCTCCAGGAATGGATCGGGATCGAACTCCTCTACGTTGAACACGCCGGGCTTCTTCCACAGTCCTTTGCAGAACATCATGGCGCCAATCATCGCGGGAACGCCGGTGGTGTAAGAAACACCCTGCATGCCCGTCTCGTTGTATGCGTCCTGATGTTTGCAGTTATTATATATATAATAGGTGTGTTCTTTTCCGTCGTTACCGATACCGCGAATGCGGCAACCGATAGAGGTCTGCCCTTCGTAGTTTTCTCCGAGGTCCTGCGGATTGGGCAGCACAGCTTTGAGGAACTGCAACGGGACGATTTTCACCTTCACCGTCTTTCCCGAGCCGTCAGCCAGCGGAGCCTCATATTCTATCTCGTCGATGCGGCTCATGCCGATGTTCTGAATCACTTCGAGGTGTTTCAGGTACTGCTGACCGAATGTCATCCAGAAACGTGCGCGCTTGATGGTAGGATAATTGATGACCAGCGACTCTATCTCCTCGTGGTGCAGCAGATAACTGTCGCGCGGACCAATCTCCGGATAGGTCAGGTCCTTATGGATTTCGAGCGGCTCGGTCTCCACCCACTGTCCGTTCTCCCAGTAGAGTCCCTTCTGGGTAATCTCGCGGATGTTGATTTCCGGGTTGAAGTTGGTGGCGAACGCTTTGTGGTGGTCACCGGCGTTGCAATCAACGATATCCAGATACTGAATTTCCTTGAAGTGGTGCTTGGCTGCGTATGCCGTGAAGATGCTCGTCACGCCCGGGTCGAAGCCACAGCCGAGGATGGCGGTCAGCCCTGCCTTCTCGAAGCGCTCACGGTAAGCCCATTGCCAGCTGTACTCGAAATGCGCCTCGTCCTTCGGCTCATAGTTGGCTGTGTCAAGATAACTGCATCCGCATGCCAGACAAGCGTCCATGATAGTCAGGTCCTGATAGGGCAGCGCAAGATTGACGACCAGCTCCGGCTTGTAGTCGTTGAATAATGACTTCAACTGCTCCACATCGTCTGCATCAACCTGCGCCGTCTGTATATTCATTTTGTAACCCTTTGCATGGATAGCCTCCACAATCTGGTCGCATTTCTCTTTCCGCCGGCTGGCTATCATAAAGTCGGTGAACACATCCGCATTTTGCGCGATTTTGAAAGCTGCTACCGTGGCAACGCCTCCGGCACCAATCATCAGCACTTTGCTCATATCTTTTCTTTTATTTCGGTTAGTATTCTGTTGTTTTCCGCTATGTCATCCTATTTCCATGCGGGAACGGGCGTTCCCGGCTTGTAGATGGCTCGCAGGGTGATGTCGAACACGAGGGTCGAATAGGCGGGAATTGACGTGTTATTCTCGCCCCTATAGCCCAGTTCCTGTGGTATATACACCATCCATCGGTCGCCGACGTGCATTTTCTGCAGCGCCGTGGCGAATCCGTCCACCACAGCGTTGACGGCAAACTTAGCAGGCATATTGGTGATGAGGTCGTATTCGCCCGACCATGACTGGTCGAACACCTCGCCTTCAGTATTCGTCGCGGTGGGAATCAAGCGCCCCTGGTAATCCACGCGCACAGTGTCCGTAGTCAGCGGCACATTCGTTCCACTACCCTCTTCGATGACATGCACGACGATATAGTCGCTGGGAATTCCCTGTGAACTTTGGTCTTTTGCGTATGACTTGATGACCTTCCACTGCGTGTCGCCACTGCTAATACGCTGGCGAGCAGAAGAATACAGTTCGTTGAAATAGTTTGCATTGGTTTCCTTCCAGCTCGGGGTGTCTTCCTCGTCGTCGCTACATGCCTGAAGTGCAAGTGCGACGAGAAGAACCAGACAACATCTCCCTCCCCACCTGACCATTTCCTTAAAAGAAACAGCGCAAGCGGATTGAACGATGGCAGACAATTTGATTTCTTTCATGGTTTATCAAAGTTGTTTGAGTAGATTTGTAATACTTGTTTTCTCTTGTATAATCTCCTGCAGCTGAGCAATGGGCACACGTGTCTGTTCCATCGTGTCGCGATTGCGCAGCGTCACACTCTCGTCTTTGAGCGTGTCGTAATCGACCGTGATGCAGTAGGGCGTTCCGATGGCATCCTGACGGCGATAGCGCTTGCCTATCGTGTCTTTCTCATCATACTGGCAGTTGACTTGGAAGCGCAGCTGACTGATAATCTCCCGTGCCTTTTCCGGCAGCCCGTCTTTCTTGACAAGCGGCAGCACTGCCAGCTTGACGGGTGCGAGGGCTGGAGGCAACTGCAGCAGGACGCGGGTCTCGCCATTTTCCAACTGCTCCTCACGATAGGCATGGCAGATAATCGAGAGGAACATCCGGTCAACGCCGATTGATGTCTCAATGACGTAGGGAACATAGCTTTCGTTGGTCTGCGGGTCGAAATATTTAATAGACTTGCCCGAGAATTTCTCGTGTTGCGAGAGGTCGAAATTGGTCCGTGAATGGATTCCCTCCACCTCTTTAAAGCCAAACGGCATACGGAACTCTATGTCGGCTGCTGCGTTGGCATAATGCGCCAGTTTCTCGTGGTCGTGGAAACGGTAGTTTTCCGCTCCGAATCCGAGCGCTTGGTGCCACTTCATGCGCGTTTCCTTCCAATGGGCGAACCATTCCAATTCCGTTCCCGGCTGCACGAAAAACTGCATTTCCATCTGCTCAAACTCACGCATACGGAAGATAAACTGCCGCGCGACGATTTCGTTACGGAAGGCTTTTCCTATCTGGGCGATACCGAAAGGCAGTTTCATGCGCCCCGTCTTCTGCACATTCAGATAGTTGACGAATATGCCCTGAGCAGTCTCCGGGCGGAGATAAATCTTGCTTGCAGCCTCTGCCGCTGCCCCGATTTCCGTTGAGAACATCAGGTTGAACTGCCTCACGTCCGTCCAGTTCTTCGTACCGCTGATAGGATCCACGATACCCTCGTCGAGGATAATCTGCTTGAGTTCCTGCAAGTCCGGCTGCTGCATAGCCTGTGCAAAACGCTCATGCAGCGCATCTTGCTTCTGCTTATATTCCAACACGCGCGGATTCGTCTGACGGAACATCGCTTCGTCGAACTGGTCACCAAAACGCTTGCGAGCCTTGTCCACCTCTTTTTGCATCTTCTCGTCATACTTGGCGAGCTGCTCCTCGATGAGCACGTCGGCACGATAGCGCTTCTTTGAATCGCGGTTGTCAATCAGCGGATCGTTGAAGGCATCCACATGCCCGCTCGCCTTCCAAATGGTGGGGTGCATGAAGATGGCAGAATCGATGCCCACAATATTCTCATTGAGCAACACCATTGATTTCCACCAATATTCCTTGATATTATTTTTCAGTTCCACACCGTTCTGACCATAGTCATACACTGCTGCCAAACCATCATAAATATCGCTGCTCGGGAAGACAAATCCGTATTCCTTGCAGTGACTTACTATCTTCTTAAAATTGTCTTCTTGTGCCATAAGTAGTTCTATAAAAATCGAATTTGCGAGCAAAGATAATGAAAATTTCGATTAAATGAGTAAAAAGGAATATTTTTCCTTTTTCGAATGTGAGAAATTTCTTAAAAAACCGAGCGCAGAACAAAATAAATTCATTTATGCTGAGACAACTCTCATCCCGCTCTGACGACTGAACGCACCGCCACCCGCCCTCTCCCTGCACCTTCTTTGCCAACACTCAGGGAAATGGCAACGACGGAGCAATGCGCATTTCATGAGAATTCCAGTCCCGGAAGCGTCCATCCCGTCACTCGGAAGTGGCACGGAGGTAAGTGCGGCGCAGCCCCTTTGTTAATCGGGTGTTGAACTTTCATTGACCAAACTCGTACGAAGTTGTTGAGCAAACTCGTACGAGATTGGTATGGAACTTCGTACGAGATTGGTGACCAAAGTCGTACGAGATTGGTATAGAAACTCGTACGAGTTTGGTCAACGAAAGTTCAATAGTCGAAGAACGAAGAGGCAACAGTCGGGGAATGAAGGGGTAACGGTCGAGGAACGAGGGGGCTGCACGGGGAGAATGGAGGGGGCTCGCGGGAATGGGAAAGTCTTGATTTGAAAGAAAGGAAAAGTTTTGTTTGGGTGTTTCGTTTTTTTTTCGTAGTTTTGTACGACAGAAGATTTTCGGCGGCGGTTTTCGGATTTCAGTCGCCACCGATGGGAAGAAGAACTAACACATTATATATTATTATGAACCAAACTATTCGAAAATCATTGCTCGCATCGCTGCTCCTGCTGAGCGCGTGCAGCATCTTTGCCGACGACGTGACGGCATTCAAGAACCTTGTTGGGCGCATTCTGCCCGCATATTCAGCACAGATAGAAGGTAAAAAACTTGCCCCGCAGGGGAAGAACGGCGACTTCTTCACGCTCTCGACGGAAAACGGCAAGCTCATCGTCGGCGGCAATTCTGCCAACAGTATGGCTGTCGGTCTGAACTATTACTTGAAATACTATTGCAACACGACCGTCTCGTGGTATGTGGAAGACAAGTTCGAGATGCCTGCCACGCTGCCTGTCATCGACAAGCCGCTCACAATCCGTGCACGGGTGAAGGAGCGTTTCTTCCTGAACTACTGCACTTTCGGCTACACGATGCCGTGGTGGAACTGGAAGGAATGGGAACATTTCATCGACTGGATGGCGCTCAACGGCATCAACCTGCCGCTCGCCATCACGGGTCAGGAGAGCATTTGGTATAAGGTGTGGACACAGTTGGGACTGAGCGACGAGACGGTGCGCAACTATTTCACGGGTCCGGCACACCTGCCTTGGCACCGGATGATCAACATCGATTACTGGATGGGCAACCTGCCGATGTCGTGGCTGAACGACCAGGAGGCGCTGCAGAAGAAGATTGTGGCGCGCGAACGGGAACTGAACATGCGCCCCGTGCTGCCCGCTTTCTCGGGACACGTGCCCAAGGAAATCAAGACGGTCTATCCCGATGCGAAGATTACGCGCGTCGAACCGTGGGCAGGATTCAGCCCGGAATACTCACCCAGTTTCCTCGACCCGATGGACCCGCTCTTCAAGAAGGTGCAGAAGATGTTCATCGACATGCAGAAAAAGACCTACGGAACAGACCATATCTACGGCATCGACCTGTTCAACGAAATTGCTCCGCCGAGCTATGACCCGCCCTACCTGAAGCGTGTGGGCAGGCAGGTGTACGAAACACTGCGCGCTGCTGACAAAGACGCGGTGTGGCTGCAGATGACCTGGCTCTTCTGGAACGAACGGAAATACTGGACGAACGACCGCATCAAGGCATACATCACCTCCTACCCCGCCAAGCAACAGCTGCTGCTCGACTACTACTGCGAGCGGAAGGAAATCTGGCAACAGACCGACAGATACTACGGCGTGCCCTACATCTGGTGCTACCTCGGCAACTTCGGCGGCAACACGATGCTCGCCGGCAACATCGGAGAAATCAATAAACGCATCGAAAACACGTTCATCAACGGAGGAAAGAACTTCCGCGGTATCGGCTCCACACTCGAGGGATTCGACTGCAACCCGTTCATGTATGAGTTTGTCTTTGAAAAAGCATGGGACATCGCTACGCACAAAGACATCAACAAATGGGCGGAACACATCGCCGACGAGCACGTAGGCTTTGCCGACGAGAATGCACGGACGGCATGGAAAATGCTTTTCAACAAGATTTACATCGAACAAGACAAGCCGGGACAAAGCCCAGCCATCAACATACGGCCGGCACTCGGCAAGTTCCGCACCTACTACTCCAACTGGCGCATACCCTACAAAAACAGCGAACTGCTCGAAGCAACCGAACTGATGCTCAAAGTGAACAGCACCCGACAGGCATTCAGCTTCGACTGCGTCAACCTGACACGACAACTGCTCAGCAACTATTTCATGGACGTCTATAAAGAATGGCAGAAAGACGTGGAAGCAGCCGACTTCGCTGCCATGAAAGAGAGAGAGGAATTGCTCACCGGACTCATCAGCGACGTGGACCGCCTCATCAGTACGCAACGGGCATTCCTCTTGGGAAAATGGATTGCCGACGCACGGGAGAAAGGTGTTGGAGAACAAGAAAAACGCTATTTCGAACAAAACGCACGCAACATCCTCACCACATGGGGAGAGAAAGCCAAACTGCTGAACGACTACGCCAACCGCACATGGGGAGGACTGACACGCTCGTTCTACGCAGAACGCTGGCGCATGTTCTTCAACGCAGTCAACCGCGCCGTACTGGCTGGAGAGAAATTCGATGAAGACCATCAGAAAGCATACGAGAAAGACGTTACCGAATTTGAATACCGCTGGTGGAAAGACTGCATCGGCAAATTCGAGACCGAGCCTGTCGGCGACGGTATCGCCATCGCACGCGAACTGTTGGAGAGATACCGCAACCGAATCATTCAAATAAACAATTAAAGACATGAAGAAAACATATCTTATTTGTGCACTGCTGTCCGTACTGGTGTGGGGCAGCGCTTGCCGCTCGCCCTATCATCTGCAGCACATCGAACGGACGCGAATCTTGATAGACAAGACCTACGACGCACAGCCCGACATGGCAGCAAAGGCATGGATACACCCCTACCAAGCACAGGTGGACAGCATGATGAACCCCGTCGTGGGACGCGTAGGATGCTATCTGGAAGCCGACAGACCGGAAAGTCCGCTCTCGAACTTGCTCACCGACATCCTGATGTGGGCTGGAAAGGACTATCAAGAAAAGCCCGACTTCGCCGTGTATAACATCGGAGGTATGCGCGCAGCATTGGCAGAGGGAGATGTCACCATCGGCGACGTGCTGGAAGTGGCACCCTTCGACAACAAAATCTGTTTCGTCAATCTGACGGGAACGAAAGTGAAAGAACTATTCTCGCAAATCGCCATGCAGAGAGGAGAAGGCGTGAGCCACGGCGTGGAACTGGAAATCACGAAGGACGGACAACTGAAAAGCGCTCGACTGAATGGCAAGGAAATCGATGATGCCGCAACCTACCGCATCGCAACAATCGACTACGTGGCGCAAGGAAACGACAAGATGACTGCCTTCAAGAGCTCAACCGACATCAACCAACCAGAAGGAGAGGAAAACAACGTGCGGTTCGTCATCATGGACTATCTCAGGGAGATGGCAAAACAAGGCATCACGGTTACGGCAAAAAAAGAAGGACGCATCATCGTCAAAGAATAACAAAACCAATAGCAAGAAACCATGAGAAGATACATATTCAGCATCATCTGCCTGCTCGTGACAGCTGCAGCCACAGCACAGAACAAGCAACTGCTTATCCTGCACACCAACGACACACACAGCTGCATCAATCCACTCAACGAAAACCTGGCAGACAAGAAACTCGCAGGACGAGGAGGATTCCTCCGCCGCCTGGCAATGATTAAACAAGAACGTGAGAAGCAGCCCGACCTGCTCCTGTTCGACAGTGGAGACTTCTCGCAAGGCTCACCTTTCTACACGCTCTACAAAGGGGACGTGGAGATAGAACTCATGAACCGGATGGGCTACGACGCCTCGACCATCGGCAACCATGAGTTCGATTTCGGACTGGACAACATGGCACGCATCTTCCGAAAAGCCAAATTCCCGATTCTCTGCTCCAACTACGACTTCACGGGAACCGTCGTCGAAGGGACAGTCAAGCGACACACCATCATCAAACGCAACGGAATCAAAATCGGCGTGTTCGCACTCGACCCGGAAATGGACGGTCTCGTGGCAGGCGACAAATGTGCAGGAGTGAAATATCTTGACCTAGTAGAAGTAGCAAACGAGATGGCTACATTCCTGAAGAAAAAGAAGAAATGCGACCTCGTCATCTGCATCTCCCACCTCGGATGGGACAGCCCAGGCATGAACGACCAAATCATGATTGCCGGCTCACGCAACATCGACCTCGTGCTGGGCGGACACAGCCACACCTATATGGAAACACTCCGCTACGCCAAAGACCTCGACGGCAAAGACATTCCCGTTGACCAAAACGGTAAACACGGCATCTGGGTCGGTCGCATGGTACTCGATATGGCGAAGGGGAAATGAAAAGAATAGGTGTATAGTCTCTGATTATAGGCTATACACCTAAACATTTTTTGCGTATTCTGCAATAAAAAAATCTTTTATAGACAAAGCTAAAGAATGTGCCAATCGAGGAGGCACAGCATTTCCCACCATTTTGTATCCATCTCTGATATCGCTATATATGAAATAAAACCAATCAGGGAATGTCTGAATTCTTGCGCACTCACGAACACTCAGACGTCTATATTGGCTTTCATGACCAGCGACAAAACATCTTTTATTCTCTGTTATGTATTGCATCTTTGGTGCCTGCGGATGCAATGGTTCATTTTTTGCTTGCGCTTGTATCGTATACGAAACTTCATCCCAAGACCTCACACGATTTCTTGCCATGAATTTTTCATCAAATTCGCCCACATAGTAATCGTGATTTGAGATGATTTCCTCTTTTTGAACAACATTTTCCAAACAGTAAGGTCGAGGTGCTGATTGTAAATCCCCAATAGCCTGACGCAAAACTATTCGCTTATGTCGCCTGACTTTTGGGAAAAAGTATTCACGACTAATATCTTTGCGTATCCCTATGACAAATACCCTAAGACGATCTTGCGGTATGCGGAAGTCGGCAGCATTTAACAACTCATATTTTACCTTGTATCCTGCATCTCGGAATAACTGCAGGAAACTTTGAAAGGCATTAATATGTCTAGGTGAAATCATTCCTGCCACATTTTCCATAATGAAGAATTTTGGTCGTTTTGCTTTTACAATGCGAATATAATCATATACCAATTGTCCACGTTCATCATTTAGTCCGAGGCTTTTTCCGCCAAGACTCCATGACTGGCAAGGAGGTCCACCGATTATCCCGTCACAATCCGGAATACTATCTTCATGTAATATGCGGATATCAGATGTATTCAAAATTGTTTGCGGATGATTGCGACGATAGGTTTCATGAATCGTTTTATCATATTCATTTGCCCATATTACATTGAATCCTGCTCTTCTAAATCCGAGATCCAACCCACCGCACCCAGCAAACAAAGAGACTACTTCCATTTACAATCAATAGTTATTATCGTTGCAGGCATTCCTATGATTTGTATGTCAAATTTAAGGCTGTTTTCCACCTTTGTCGAAGCATTATGAATTCTGAAACTAAACTGCCATCCATTGTCTAAATACAATTCCAAAGTGTTATTACTATCTGGTTTGAAGTCAAAGTATACTATACGAGTTGGCAAAAGCGTCCTTTCTATCTTGATACTTGCTTTTACTTTCTTGGCATCACTATTTAGCGTTCCATGTAAGTTGAAAGCATTTATCTGAGTGACCTTTGCTCTGTCAATACTTATTATTTTGTAAAAGTCATACTCTCCCAATAAATACTCGACCATTTTCATGGGGATATCTCTATACTGCAGATATGACTCCTTGATTTCCATCATAAAGGCTTTCAATAACGGTATGTAGACATCGCCTGCCTTATCAGGCAATTCTGACCATTTTCTACCTAATTTTTTTTCTTGCTTTAAATAATCAAAGATTGGGGTGACTACACTCCAATAGTTTTGCGAACAAGGATATCCATACCATTTAGAGCCAAAATCAATGCTTGAAGATAATCGGCTGTGTTTTACAGCAAAATGATTATGCTTCATACTTAGCCCTATCTCCCATTGAATGCCACTTCTTATTATCAGTATATCTCTAACGTCGCCATTTTCACCTTCAACATCCTTTTGTATCAGTAAGCTAACTATGTCATTGTCATTTTCAAGTATTAGTGGCTCCAACTCGAAAATGGTAGGAACAAATGATTTTGCACTTGTCAGTAACAAGTTCTTCATAATGTCACTCATACCCTCCCATGAAGATTTTGCTGCTGCCAGACTACTATTTTCTACAATTTTGGCAGGACGTATAGAACTGATTTGTTCGAACAACTCTATCAGAGTTATATACTCATACGCTCTACCTTGATCATTGCTGCGATTACTCATGACTGCAAATATGATTTGATTTGTTTAGCTATTTCGTATGCCAGATTTACAGGAACTGCATTCCCAATCATCTTATAGGCATCGTTTGTATTATGATATATAAACTTAAAGTCGTCTGGGAAACCTTGTACCCTTGCTACTTCCCTTATCGTCATTCTACGATACAGTCTCTCTTTTCCTGCTACAAATCTGCAATCATTTTTGTCAATCTTTACCATCTTTGGTGCTTGCGGATGCAATTGACATTGACGACCTGATGCCTGAACAGTAAACGCCTGCTCATCCCATGATTTTACACGATTGCGACTCATAAAGATAGGAGAATATGCCCCTGTGAAATATTCGTTATTGTTAATGGCATCAGGATTGTGAGTATTCCTTTCACCTGCAGGTACTGCTGTAAACTGTAGGTCCCAAATAATATCACGTAAAGTTATTTTCTTATTATCATCCTTAGTGGAGCCTTCGGGAAATTTAAAGTTTACCTTTAAATCCTTTCTGAAACCTATATAAAAGACTCTTTTTCTTTCTTGAGCCACCCCATAGTCTTTTGCATTTACCAAGGTTAGCGTAACGTCATATCCACAATCATCAAACAAAGAAAGAATGTTTTTTACCGCCAAAGAGTGTCTATTCGCAAGCATTCCACTGACATTTTCCGCCAAGAAAAATTTGGGTTGTGTTTTTCTTAGAATTCTAATGTAATCATAGAACAACTGCCCTCGCTGGTCTTCTATACCACGAAGTGCACCTGCCTCACTCCAAGACTGACATGGTGGACCACCAATTATGCCATCAATACCTTGTGGGAAATTATCTTCTGAAATCTTACGAATATCACCTTCTATTAATTCTGTTTTGGGATGATTGATTCTAAATGTTTCATATATGGTAGGGTCATATTCATTAGCAACAAGAATATTGAATCCTGCTTTCTCAAAGCCAAGATCAAGACCTCCACAACCAGAAAAAAGACTTATTACCTTTATCATCTTATTCCTATCATTTAATATAAGATTCTTTACATTTAAAAACCATAAACATCACAAATCCAAGACAGATATAGATGCAAAGGTACAAAAAGTTTAAAAAAGGAGAAAAAGAACAGGAAATTTATTTCTATTTTCCGAGAATAAAAACAAAAATCCTGCAACCTTTTGGGCTGCAGGATTGTCTTTGTGGGCGCTGAGGGAGTCGAACCCCCGACCCTCTGCTTGTAAGGCAGATGCTCTAAACCAACTGAGCTAAGCGCCCTTCGTTCATTCACGAAAGCGGTTGCAAAGATATGACTTTATTCTGAAACCACCAAATTTTTTTGATGTTTTTTCTCTCTTTTCGCAAAAAAACAATCAAAACAGCAAATGAATTAGCTCAAAATAAGGCAAAATAAGAGCATGTTTCCTCGTTTATCAATTATTTTCATTACCTTTGCAGCACATAAATAAAATCACAGAAGATATGGAAAAAGTTGTTAGTGGCATTCGTCCGACCGGGAATCTGCATCTCGGGAACTATTTCGGGGCAGTAAAGAGTTTTGTCAAAATGCAAGAGGAATATGATTGCATGTTTTTCATCGCTGACTGGCACTCGCTGACAACCCGACCGAAGCCTGAAGACATACAGCAAAGTGCACGCATCATTCTTGCCGAATATCTTGCCTGCGGCATCGACCCGCAGAAAGCTCCGATATACGTACAAAGCGACGTGAAAGAAACACTCGAGCTGTATCTGTTCTTAAATATGAACACATATATCGGCGAACTGGGACGCGTGACGACCTTTAAGGAAAAGGCTCGCCAGCAACCGGACAATGTGAATGCCGGACTTTTTACCTACCCCACCCTGATGGCTGCCGACATTCTGCAGCACCGCGCCAAGAAAGTGCCTGTGGGAAAAGACCAAGAACAGAACATGGAAATGGCACGCAAGTGTGCACGGCGCTTCAACCACATCTACGGCGTGGAGTTCTTCCCCGAACCCCAGAACTTCTATTTCAGCGAGAAAGCGGTGAAAGTTCCCGGACTTGACGGCAGCGGAAAAATGGGTAAGAGCGAAGGCAACTGCATCTATCTGCATGACGATGATAAAACGATTTCGAAGAAAGTGATGCGGGCAGTCACTGACATGGGACCGCAAACGCCGAACAGTCCGCGCCCCGAAGTGATTGAAAACCTGTTCACGTTCCTGCGCATCTGCTCTACGGAAGAGACGTTCAAATTCTTCGACGAGAAATGGAACGACTGCACCTTGCGCTACGGAGACCTGAAAAAACAGATAGCTGAGGACATCTGCAAGACGGTGGCTCCCATCCGCGAACGAATCACGGAATACACTTCAAACACCGATCTGTTGGACCGCATAGCACGCGAGGGAGCAGAGCGGGCACGGGAAAGTGCACTGGCTACGCTGAGAGAAGTCAGAAAGATTATCGGTTTCAGAAGTTAGATTCCACAAACAACATCTCTAAAGAAAACGCCCAAGCGATGGAATAAAGATTCCGTCGCTTTTTTTACGCCTTCATTTCAGCACTACGAAAAACGGGAATTCAATAAAAATGACACAAAAAAACACCCTGCATAAACATACCGAAAAGGACGTATAAATATGCAGTTGAACTTTCACTTTCCAAAAGTTGAACTTTTGCACGCTAAAAGTTGAACTTTCATCGCCTAAAAGTGCCACTTTTGCAAGCCAAAAGTTCAACTTTTGGAAAGCAGTATTTAACACCCAGAAAATCAACAGTTTACAAAACGAACCCCAACCACATCGCCCTCGTATAAATATACAGAAGCAGCAAGCTGCTCAACGAGTGGAATGAGGGGAACGGCATGAGGGATGTCGTCGGATTCATGCGATGCTTATACCGGACTCATGTGATTATTATACCGGACTCACGCTTAAAAAGCGCCAACAAAAAAGCGCCTCCCGGAAGGGAAGCGCTTTTGATTGGTATGATAACAGGTATTATTCAACAACCTGAACCAAAACGCGACGGTCGTAAGAACGCTCGTAGTTCGGAGTGAGGAGGCTCACACCACCCTGAGGCTCTTCGATGATATTGTTGCGAGGAACACCCATCTTCACGAGTTCGTTAGCAACCTTCTCTGCACGGTGCTCACCCAGCCACTTGTTGCGCTCAGCAGAACCGGTAGCGCTGTCAGCATAACCGAATACGCGAACCTTGCGGTTGTGCTCAATAGCGTAGTCAGCAACAGTCTTCAAGTCAACGAGGTCTTTCGGCTGCAGATAATCTGTCTTATTCAGAACGAAGAATACAGAAATCGGAGTAGAAACGAACTCTTTCACAGTCTTAGCAGGCTCTGCAGCTGGCTTGTCAGCAAGCATCTTGCGCAGACGGTCGTTGTCTGCATTAGCATCGCGGAGCTGAGAGTTCAGAGCATCGAGACGGTTCTGCCAGTCAGCGTTGAGGGCGTCAACATTGGGCACTTTGTCCCATGTAGCCTTGTTGAGGTTGAAAGTCAAACCAAGTTCTGCATAAAGGTTGTTAGTGTGTGAATCCCATCCACGGTTTCCATAGTAGTCGTAACCACCATCGATGTCAGTCTCAAGACGGTTCCAACCCAACTCTGCATGAATTGCAAAGTGCTTCTTGATGCGGAACTGTGCCTGCAAACCAGCGCTCAGGTCCATTGCATAGAAGTTGTGAGTCATTGTACGTCCGAAACCACCACCGACGAACGGAATGAGGTTGAACACACGCTTCTCATTGTAGCCGAAGAAAATGTTGCTCAGG
Source organism: Prevotella sp. Rep29 (assembly GCF_019551475.1). Taxonomy (NCBI): domain Bacteria; kingdom Pseudomonadati; phylum Bacteroidota; class Bacteroidia; order Bacteroidales; family Prevotellaceae; genus Prevotella; species Prevotella sp. Rep29. The sequence goes on along the minus strand of NZ_CP047159.1, from coordinate 341,886 downwards.
TTGAACATAGCATGTCCGTTAAGAATCCAATACTTGTTACCTTTTGCATAGTCCTCATAGGCGTTTACACCTTCTTCATAACCGGCACGAACGGTCTTACCCCAAATACCCTGGACCTTCAAACGGAGACCCATACCAGGAGTAAACCACTTACCAATAGAGAGTGCTGCACCCGGGTTAGAACGGAAACCCTTGAAAGGGCTTGCCGGAAGGTTAGAACCATGCTCAGCACCATTACCTGCATACCAAGCATTCCAGTTTGCGCCAACCTGAATGAACCAGTTGCTCCAGAATGAGTTGGTAGCTACGCTGTACTTTTCTGTAGGCACGTCCTGCGCCATAGAAGTTACAGATACACCGGCAAAAGCCAGTACGATTAATAATTTTCTCATAACTTTATAAATTAAATAATAATAAATCCAAAATATAATATGATATATCAAAATCGGGGACAAAGGTAACAATAAATTTTAATATTAACTATTTTTTTTATGAAAATTGTTCTATTTCCATCAAAAAAAATTCCTTTTATCCGTTATTTTCGGAATTATCCCAACATTTTTTCAATTTCTTCCTGTTTGAGAATCGTCATAATCACCTTCCCGTCGGGAGCGTAATTGACATTGGAACAGGCGAAGAGGCGATTCACCAATTGTTCCATTTCCTCATTTCCAAGAACCTGACCGTATGGGATGGCTGCATGATGGGCTAAATTAAGTGCGAGCATTTCCTGCAACTCTTCCCGTAGTCCAACTGGTTTTTCCTTTGCTGCCTCTATCATACTTTCAAGCAAACTGACATAGTTAAGTCCTTCAAGTCCTGCCGGAACTCCATTGACCGCATAGCTTCCACCGCCAAGCGGCGTCAGTTCGAAGCCCATGTCATTCAGATCAGGAAGAATCTTGCTCATTAAGACATCATCTGAAGGTGTCAATTCCAACATTTCAGGAAACAGCAGTTTTTGGATATTGTTTCCTTGTTCACCTGTACGGTGCAAATATTCTTCATACAACACACGCACATGTGCCCTATGCTGGTCGATAATCATCAAGCCCGACTTCACCGCCGTCATGATATAGCACCCTTTATATTGATAATGTATAGGCGATTTCTCTTCGATGACATCCTCTTCCATGCCTACAGGCTGTTGTCCGAAAAGCGACTGTTCCGTCTCATTTCCCACAAGCCCTTCGTAGAGTTGCTCCCATTGTTCGGGAGCTGCCTTCCGCGTTTTCCCTGATGCTGTATCAAAAGGATTGTACTTCGGATTATACTCCACTTTCGGCATGGGGTTCGGGGAAGCTTTTGAATCAAACACAGGAATATCCGGACGATCTTTGGTATCGAAATCTATAGCGGGTATCTCCACAAACCTTCCGATAGCATCTTTCACTGCTGCCGTCAGTATCTGCCATATCATCTGTTCGTTCTCAAACTTGATTTCCGTCTTCACGGGATGAATATTTACATCAATATCTTGAGGAGGCACTTTGAAATAGATGAAATACGGAACTTGCTCTCCCGTAGGCACCAACCGCTCATACACATTGATTACCGCTTTATGGAAATACGGATGTTTCATGTAGCGGTCATTCACGAAGAAATACTGATGTGCCCCGCGTTTGCGAGCTGATTCCGGTTTACCGACAAAGCCGCTCACCTGACAGACGGATGTATTGACATCCAAAGGCAACAACTCCTGACTGATCCGCTTGCCGAATACGTCCACGATGCGTTGGCGCAGTGCACAGGCACGCAGGTTGAAAACTTCCGCCCCGTTGCTGTGGAAAGTAAAGTGTATATTCGGATAGACCAGCACAATCCGTTCAAAAGCCGAAAGAATCTGATTGAGTTCGGTTGTGTTTGATTTCAGAAACTTTCTACGGGCAGGAACATTATAAAAAAGATTCTCCACCTTGAAGTTGCTTCCTTCGGGACACGACACCGTTTCTTGTCCCATGAATTTTGAGCCGGAAACGGACAAACGCACTCCGACTTCTGCCCCCCGAGGACGTGTTGTCAGTTCCACTTGAGCAACGGCAGCAATGGAAGCCAACGCCTCTCCCCGGAATCCCATCGTATGGAGATTGAACAAATCATCTGCCTGACGGATTTTCGAGGTTGCATGACGCTCAAAAGCCAGGCGGGCATCAGTTTCTGACATACCGATTCCATCGTCTATCACTTGTATGGATGTGCGTCCGGCATCAACCACCAAGACGTGGATTGTCTTCGCATCGGCATCAATGGCATTCTCGACCAACTCTTTTATGACAGAAGCCGGTCGCTGTATCACTTCTCCGGCAGCAATCTGATTGGCTACCGAATCGGGAAGAAGTTGTATAATATCGCTCATCTTTTCGTCAACATTCAATCATCACAACAAATACATCCATATCAATATCAACACAACAATGGCAATGACCTTTGCAGTAGTTCCTACCGCGAGCCATTTGCTGTCATTCTCCTTTTTACGGCGAAGGTGGCGAGTAGCCTGTACATACGTTCCACGCAAATTTTCAGGGCGGAACGCTTCCTCTGTGTCGGTCTCTCCCCGAATCTGCCTTTCCATTTCGGCTATACGCAGCTTCCGCTCTTCACCATAAATATAATCTTGACGGAACGGGCGCGGACGACGTTGTCGGAACAGACTCATGGCGTGCCACCTCCTTCAGTCTGGGATGCATCCACTTTTCCTGCAGACACCCCTATCTGCTGCAACGGTGCCACCCGCCGTTTCTGTGCCTTAATCTCTGTCCCCTTTTCCTTTCCACGCCAAATGAAAATATCATCTTTGTCAAGTGGACGGATATAATCGAACCATGTGAAGTTTGGCAGCCAATGCTTTTCTGGCGGTGCTTGCGTGAGTGGATAGGCAGTCGCCTTGGGTTTGCTCACCCATATCCTTTGCAGCCTCCGTGTTTCATCGAAGAACATCCGCATCGTGTCACCTTCCAAATAGTTCAGTACCACAATCGAACTGTCTTTCTCATCTATCGGATAATAAACGGTCTGCACATTACCTATCGCCTCACTCATCCGTATCTTCCCATCTGTGAAGTATGCTTTCATATCTTTCGAGGCGACTTGGTTGTAATGCTCGTTGTCCTCCATTTTCTCAATCGAAGAGGCTTGTCCGATGACATGTGCGAAACGGATGGTGGAATCTTGGGAATAAACCTTTATTACCTCACCGAGCAACTGCCGTTCGCCATACCATGCTATCGGGTCTCGATACATCGTCATGCAGGAGTCTTTCGAATTGATGACCAACGAATCGCATACTCCCTGCACATCCTTCCTATATGCCCGAACTTTATAGTAGCCATAGACTTCCCTGTATGCTGAATCTGTATCAATGTGGAATGTCTTCATGCGAATCGAATCGGCATGTACCCATAGCGTGTCGCCCTGTGAATAGTCTATGGCTACGGGGCGCCTTGCAGCAACTCCCGTCCCCTCTTTTTCGTTGTAATATCCATATCCGGCATGAAGTTCATTCTTGTTTTCCTTGTCGATATAAATCACATTCCCGAACCCTTCGCTGATGCCTGTCTTACTATTATTATATAATGTGTCGGCAGTGATGGACTTTTGTTTGTTTTCTATCGTTGAACGCCCGAAAAGCTCTGTCCGGTCTTGCTTCGTGTCATAAAAACCCTGTGAAGTATGAATGGTATTGCCATCGGAAAGAATGGTTGAAGGTCCCATGACGTGCGCCATGCTCTTGCGTGTATCATAGTGCAGTGTGTCGGTATTGATGGTGTACTTAGGACTTTTCAGCACCACATTATAATAAAATATCGCCTCACGTGTTTCCGTGTTATACTCTCCCCAGTCGCTGACGATATTGTTGTTGCCGTCAACAATCTTTCCTCCTTCGAAGAAATAGCCGAAGTTGTATGCCCGGTCATAGTCGAGGCTGTCGGTATAGAGCACGGATTTCCTGTGTCGGAGCACCACGTTGCGCCGTGCCCTCACCATCTCCTCGTTGCCGTCATAATAGGCATAGTTGCTCGTCAGCGACAGCGTGTCGCCTTGCAGGAGGCGAACATGCCCGAAAGCATCGAACGTATTACTCTCCTGCTGGAAGTAGGCACTGTCGCAAAACAGACGGGCGCCGTTGTGATGGAATTGCACCCTTCCTTTTGCGATTTGCACTCCCGGACGGGCAAACTCGTCATAATACAACTCATCGGCATGGTCGAGATATACGCGTTGCTCCTGTGCCTTTCCCTTACCGCGCCGTTGCGCCGATGCCGGTTGCGACAACAGGCAGAGCCCAAACAGGCATAAAACCGTCATCAAGAAAGTTTTATGCCCGTAAAAGGAACGTATTCTCTTCGTTTTTGTCATTTAACCCATCCCTCGTATTCAAAGTCGCAATCACGATAACGTTCGTTCATGCGAACATAGGTGTTCTTGATTTTGTTTACCACCCAATCGTGAATAACCTGATCACGACGTTTGTTCAGCACTATGCCTTTCAAAATCTGAAAATCTTCTGCGATGGTGGCGCGATGGCTCTCCGTTCTTGCTTTCAACTTGATAATCGCACAAACATTCTTTCCTTTATCGTTGACCATCTGGAACGGTGCAGAGATTTCACCGACCTGCAACTTTTCCACTTCCCGTGCTATTTCTGTCGGAAGATCCTGCATGCGGAATCGGGATGTGCGTTCTCCTGTTTCCCTGTTATAGAATGCCATCAATCCGCGATTCATACGCGTATCTTTATCGTCGGACACGTAGGTCGCATCGTCGAACGTAAACTTCTTATCACGGATATCTTGCGCCAGGGAATCGAGCCTCTCACTGGCTGCCTTGACGGCTTCGCTGGAGATGCGCGGTTTGAGCAGGATATGCCGCACATTGATGCGGTCACCGCTCTTGTCAACAAGCTGGATGATGTGATACCCAAACTCTGTTTCCACGATTTTCGATATTTTCTTAGGGTCGGTCAGTCCGAAAGCCACACTGGCAAAAGCAGGGTCAAGTGCCGCGCGCGGTGTGTATCCCAGTTCTCCTCCTGCGCGTGCAGAACCGTCTTCTGAATAGAGTCGTGCCAAAGTGGCGAATGTGGTCTCGCCATTATTCACACGCTCGGTATATTCGCGCAATTGGTTCTTGATGCGATTCACCTCCTCTTCCTCAACTCTTGGCTGGCGGGTGATAATCTGCAGTTCGACCGTTGTCGGGACAAACGGCAGACTGTCCTGCGGGAGATCTTGAAAATAGCGTCTCACATCTGCAGGGGTGACTGACACATCTTTCACCAACTCCTGTCGCATTCGTTGAACGAGAATCTGATTCCTGAGGTCGTCACGCATCTCCTGACGTATCTGCGTCAGAGACATGCCACGATATTCCTCCAGTTTCTCACGGCTTCCCGTCTGCTGAATCATCCAGTTGATACGGTCCTCCACCTCCTGTGTCACCTCCGACTCGGTCACTTCAATACTGTCCAGACCTGCTTGATGCAGGAACAATTTCTGAACGGCAATCTGCTCGGGTATGGCACAATCGGGATTTCCCTTCCATTTATACCCTTCAGCCTCACCTTGAATGCGCATCACTTCCACGTCCGATTTCAGAATCGGTTCGTCTCCAACGACCCATATCACCTCGTCGATGACATTCGGCGCACCTTCTTCCGATGTGATGATGGTGTCGGAAGATGCCACAAAAGAGTTGTTCTCTTTAAAAGAACTGACTGCCGGACTTGCGAATGATGCGAGCAGGACAACAGTTCCTATGATAGAAAAAAGTTTTCTCATAATACTTAATGCTTATTGACGGTCTTCAATACCTCTTCATATATCACGACGGGATATTTCCTGCGCAATTCTTCTACCCATTTTTTCTCCAGTTCCTCCTGATAGTCGGCTACCACCAGCCCGCGAACATCCTCGTAGGTTTCAGGGGCTTTGAGCTTCTTGCCGAACACGGCATCTATCGGATAACCTTCTACTGGCGTGACGGTAACGTCCTTCTTGAAGACTTCGCGGTCAACCAGTTTGCTGTCTCCTTCCTTGAAGATTCCTTTTTCCACACGGATGCGGATGACGGAGTCGTTGTTGAACGTTTCGCGAAGACGGTCTGCCCACTTATCGAACGGCTGATTCTTCACACAGTTTTTAACAGCCTTCACGTCTTTCGCGTCTTTCACATGGTAGGCTATACCTTTATAGCGCGGGCTTTCCCACTTATACTTCTTCTTGTTTTTCTGGAAATAGTTTGCCAATCCGCTCTGGTCTTTCGATGCCTTCTCCCATACGTGGCGGTTGGTAATCTCATAGCACAGCAGTCCGTCGTGGTATTCACGAATCAGGTATTTCAATTCCGGGTCTGTCTTTTCCATCTCCTGCACCTTCTCGTCGACAATAGTCTGCGGAGTGGCTCCATTCCCTTTGGCTGCCGCCATCATGTTCAGTTTGTCATTAATGATTTTTTCACGCAGATTTCGTGATTCGATGAAACTCAGGATGTCATGGCGCACAGAGTCGTAAGGGAAGAACATCTGTTTGCCAAGCATCTTGATAATGTGGTAGCCGAATGGCGACTGCACGGGCTGTGACAGCTCTCCCACCTTCAATGCGTATGCCGCCTCCTCAAACTCTTTCACCGTCACACCTCGCTGCAACCATCCGAGTGCTCCGCCCTTGGCGCCACTTCCCTTGTCGTCGGACAGTTTCTTTGCCAGTTCTGCGAAATCGGCACCTTTCTTCAAGGCGTTATAAACGGAGTCGGCACGCAATTTGGCGGCATCCATATCCTGCTGCGATGCCTTCTGATTCATTGCTATCAGGATGTGGGCGGCATTGATAAGTCCTCCACCCGCATCCACGCGCTGCTTGGCTTCTTCATAGATGGAGCGTGCTTCGCGCTCTACATCCTCTTCGGTAATCAGCGTCGGACGAACCTGTTGGTCGCGATAAGAGCGGAACTCATCACGGAAGGTGGTCATGGTGTCCAATCCGGCATCAAGTGCTGCTGCCACCTTCAATTTGTAATTGACAAACAAATCGACGTATTCGTTGACATTCTTCTTGTCGATTACTCCTTCTGAATTGTTTTTGTTATAAGAATACTCAAATTCCGAACGGCTCACGGGCTGCCCGTTGATGAGCATCACCGTCGGGTCGTCCTGCGCCTGTACTGCACCAGCCAAAGCCAGCAATACAATCAACAATTTCGTTTTCATATATTTTTTCATTCTTCTGATTTCTTCATTCTTATTCCGGGCGGCTGTAGTTGGGTGCCTCGCTCGTTATCTGAATATCGTGCGGATGGCTTTCCATCACGCCGGCATTGGTAATGCGCGTGAACTTGGCATCATGCAGACGTTCAATGCTGTTTGCTCCACAATAGCCCATTCCCGAGCGCAGACCGCCAGCCAGTTGATAGATGACCTCCTGAACCGTTCCCTTGTAGGGCACCCGACCGGCAATGCCTTCCGGCACCAGCTTTTTCACTTCGCTTGTGCCTGCCTGGAAATAGCGGTCTTTCGAACCGTTTTCCATCGCTTCCAACGAACCCATTCCGCGATAGCTCTTGAACTTGCGCCCATTGAAAATGATGGTGTCGCCGGGGCTCTCTTCCGTACCGGCAACGAGCGAACCAATCATCACGCAGGAACCACCGGCTGCAATGGCTTTCACGATATCGCCAGAATAGCGCAGACCACCGTCGGCAATCAATGGGACACCCGTGCCTTTCAGTGCCGTATAGACGTCATAGACGGCACTCAACTGGGGAACGCCGACACCTGCCACCACGCGTGTGGTGCAGATGCTGCCCGGTCCGATACCCACTTTCACGGCATCGGCACCATGTTCCACGAGTGTCTTTGCCGCTTCGCCCGTCGCTACGTTTCCCACCACGATATCCACCTGCGGGAAGGCTGCTTTTGCTTCTGACAGTTTTTCTATCACCGACCTGGAGTGTCCGTGTGCGGTATCAATAACGATGGCGTCTGCGCCTGCGGCAACAAGTGCCTGCATCCGGTCGAGCGTATCGTCTGTCACGCCCACGCCGGCAGCTACCCGCAGACGTCCTTTTTCGTCTTTGCATGCCATCGGTTTGTCTTTCGCTTTCGTGATATCTTTATAAGTGATAAGTCCGACCAGGCGATTCTCCTTGTCCACCACCGGCAGCTTCTCTATCTTGTTTTCCTTCAGTATCTGCGCAGCGGCAGCCAAATCGGTCTGCAGGTGTGTCGTCACGAGGTTTTCGCTGGTCATCACCTCATCGATTTTCCGGTCCAGACGATGTTCGAAACGAAGGTCACGGTTGGTAACGATGCCTACCAGGTGCCGCTCGTCATCGACCACAGGGATGCCACCGATGTGGTATTCCGCCATCATGTTGAGCGCTTCGCCCACCGTGCATCCCTGACGGATGGTCACGGGGTCGTATATCATTCCGTTTTCCGCACGTTTCACGATAGCCACCTGGCGCGCCTGTTCGTTGATTGACATATTCTTGTGTATCACACCGATTCCACCTTCACGCGCAATGGCAATCGCCATCGCCGATTCGGTCACGGTGTCCATTGCCGCCGTAACAAAGGGGATGTTCAACTCTATGTTTCGAGAGAAACGCGTTTTCAACTCTACCGTACGCGGGAGTACTTCCGAATAAGCCGGAATCAACAGGACATCGTCAAAGGTCAGACCGTCCATCACGATTTTATCTGCAACAAATGAAGACATAATTTTACGCTCGTTTTTTAATTTATTGCGTGCAAAGATAACAATAAAAATTAAGAATAAGCCTATTCATCGGGCATTTTATCCCTTTATTAATACGATTTAACGCTCGAAGCGGCGACAATGCAAACGACAATGCCATCGACCGGCAGGCACGGAAGCACTTCCTTATTTAGAAAACGTATAGGAGAAATTGCCATCGAAAAGTGAATGAATATGCAAAGTTTTGCATATAAATACAGGGGTAGAACTTTCGTTTTCCAAAAGTGGCACTTTTGCGTTCTAAAAGTGGCACTTTTAGCTCCTAAAAGTTCCCCTTTTGCAAGCTAAAAGGGGAACTTTTGGAAAGCATATTCCAAGCAACTGATTTTCAATTGATTACAAACCAATCAACAAAACCTCCTGTCATGAATAAATATACAGGACTATCAGTTTGCCATCTCCGAAATGAACTTGATGCGTACCAGCCGCACTTCGTCCTCGCTATATTCGTCTTCTCCCAGCTCTGCGAGGGCATCTTCGAGGTTGTCGCTCTCGCTGTTTGAGAAGTAGTCATAGATTTCATCGATGTGGTCGTCGTCCATCACCTCTTCCAGGAAGTAGTCGATGTTGAGTTTCGTGCCACTATACACGATGGCTTCTATCTCCGTCAGCAGGTCTTCGAACTCGATGCCTTGAGCGGTGGCTATGTCGTCCAAGGCTATCTGGCGGTCAATGCCCTTGATGATGTTCACCTTGATGATGGATTTCTTTGCCACGGTGCGCACACGCATCACTCCCTTGCGCTCGATTTCGTTTTCCTCACAATGTTTCTTAATCAGCTCGCAAAATTCTTTTCCATAGCGTTTTGCCTTTCCCTCGCTCACGCCCTGTATGGTCTGAAGTTCTTCCAGCGTGATGGGATAGATGGTTGCCATCTGTTCAAGCGATATGTCTTGGAATATCACGTAGGGAGGAATTTCCTTCTTCCGTGCAATTTCCTTGCGCAAGTCCCTTAGCATAGACAGCAGTGCGGGGTCGAGCACCGAGCCTCCGCCTTCCATTTCATCGTCATCATCATCGTCGGCATTGAATTCCGTATCTTTCACAATCATGAACGACTCTGGATTTTTCATGAACCGCTTGCCTGCTGCCGTCAGCTTCAGCAAGCCATAATTCTCCACGTCTTTTTTGATGTATCCGGTGATGAGTGCCTGTCGGATGACGGGGTTCCACAGACTTTCGTCCATGTCTTCTCCCGAGCCGAACTCATCAAGCTCATGGTGCTTGTGCGAAATGATATCCTCGTTATCTTCCCGCCCTGTCACAAAGTCAATGATATAGTCTGCGCGGAAGTTCTCCTTAACTGCCGCAATGACTTTCAGCACAATAAGCAGGGCGTCCTTTGCCTCGATTTTCTCTTTCGGATGCAGACAATTGTCGCAGTTGCCGCAGTTCTCCTGGTCGTAAGTTTCCCCGAAATAATGGAGCAGCATTTTTCTTCGGCAGACGGACGACTCGGCGTATGCTGCCGTCTCTTGCAGAAGCTGTCGCCCGATATCCTGCTCGGAGACGGGCTTCCCTTCCATGAACTTCTCAAGTTTCTGCAGGTCTTTATAGGTATAGAAGGTGATACACTTTCCCTCTCCCCCATCTCGTCCGGCACGTCCTGTCTCCTGGTAGTATCCTTCCAGACTCTTGGGAATATCGTAGTGAATGACGAAACGCACGTCGGGCTTGTCAATTCCCATACCGAAGGCGATGGTTGCCACGATGACATCTATCTCCTCCGTCAGGAAGTTGTCCTGTGTCTGCGAGCGCGTGGCGGAATCGAGTCCCGCATGATAGGGTGCCGCCTTGATTTCGTTGGCGCACAGCACTTCCGAGAGTTCCTCCACCTTTTTCCTCGACAGGCAATAGACGATGCCGCTCTTGCCTGCGTTCTGCTTGATGAAACGGATAATCTGCTTGTCTATCCCTTTTGTTTTCTGGCGGATTTCATAATACAGGTTCGGGCGGTTGAAAGAGCTCTTGAATTCCTTTGCATCCACGATGCCCAGGCTCTTCTTGATGTCTGTCCGCACCTTGTCGGTGGCAGTAGCTGTCAGCGCTATAATCGGTGCGGTGCCGATACGCTGGATAGTCGGTCGGATGTTCCGGTATTCCGGTCGGAAATCGTGTCCCCACTCCGATATGCAGTGCGCCTCGTCGATGGCGTAGAAAGAGATTTTCACCGATTTCAGGAATTCCACATTCTCATCCTTGTTCAGCGACTCTGGCGCCACGTACAGCAGCTTCGTCTTGTGTGCAAGAATGTCGGCTTTCACTTGGTCAATAGCCACTTTGCTCAGCGACGAATTGATATAATGAGCGACCCCCTCTTCCTCACTCATGCCGTTGATGACGTCCACCTGATTCTTCATCAGCGCAATCAGGGGTGATATGACAATTGCCGTCCCGTCCATCAGCAGCGACGGGAGTTGATAGCAGAGCGACTTGCCGCCGCCCGTAGGCATGAGCACAAAGGTGTCGTTGCCTGCTAACAGGTTACGGACGATTGCTTCCTGGTCGCCTTTGAACTTATCAAAGCCGAAATAGCGCTTCAGTTGTTGATTCAGGTTTTCTACTTTTGCCATAATTCAAGGGGTTATTTCGTCATGCTGTCTGTTCTTTCAACCGCGATTTGTCAAGCTGACTCTGCGCATAATCAAGTGTGACGGTGAAGGTCTTCACCCGTTTCGACGGGACGTCGAACATGGCATCCATCATGATGGTCTCCACGATTGAGCGCAGACCACGCGCACCGAGCTTATATTCCACCGCTTTGTCCACTATAAAGTCGAACACTTCTTCTTTGAACGAGAGCTTGATACCGTCCATCTCGAAGAGTTTCGTGTATTGTTTGATGATAGAGTTCTTCGGCTCTTCCAAGATACGCCTCAACGCCTTTCTGTCAAGCGGGTTCAGATAGGTCAGCACCGGCAAGCGTCCGATGATTTCCGGGATGAGCCCAAACGACTTGAGGTCTTGCGGGAGCACGTATTTCATCAAGTCTTCCTTGTCTATCTTACGCACGCTCTGCACGGAATTGAAGCCGACGACCTGTGTATTCAGACGCTGGGCTATCTTCCGCTCGATGCCGTCGAAGGCACCGCCGCAGATAAACAGAATATTCCGTGTATCCACATGGATATACTCCTGGTCGGGATGCTTGCGCCCACCTTGCGGCGGCACATTGACCATCGTACCCTCAAGCAACTTCAGAAGTCCTTGCTGAACGCCTTCTCCGCTCACGTCACGGGTGATGCTCGGATTGTCGCTCTTGCGCGCAATTTTGTCTATCTCGTCGATAAAGACGATGCCGCGTTCGGCTGCCGAAACGTTGAAATCAGCCACTTGAAGCAAACGGCTCAAGATGCTTTCCACATCTTCGCCCACATATCCTGCCTCAGTGAAGACCGTTGCATCAACAATCGTGAAGGGCACTTCGAGAAGTTTGGCGATGGTCCGCGCCAACAACGTCTTTCCCGTTCCGGTCGAACCGACCATGATAATGTTGCTCTTTTCGATTTCCACGCCGTCTTTATCGTCCTTTGGCTGCTGCAACCGCTTATAGTGATTGTAAACAGCCACCGAAAGGAAGCGTTTTGCCTCATCCTGACCTATGACATACTGGTCGAGATAATTCTTTATCTCATGCGGTTTGGGAACTTTCTTCGGCTTAAAACGCTCATCCTTCTGCGATTCTTCGCCGTCCAGGATGCCCGACGAGCGCACGATTTGATATGCCTGCTCGGCACATTCCTCACAGATAAATCCGTGAAGTCCCGTGATGAGCAGTTTCACTTCGGTCTCTTCCCTCCCACAAAAATTGCAAGATTTCTTAGCCATGGACTATTTCTTTCGGTTTAACACTGCGTCGATCATTCCATACTCCCGTGCCTCCTCAGCAGTCATCCAATAGTTACGGTCGCTGTCTTGCCACACTTTCTCGAAAGGCGTATGAGAATGTTCGGCTATGATGTTATAAAGTTCTTTCTTGTATTTCTGAATCTCTCTTGCCTCAATCTCTATATCTGATGCCTGTCCCTGCACGCCGCCGAGTGGCTGGTGTATCATCACACGGCTGTGGGGCAATGCCTGACGCTTCCCTTCCGTTCCAGCCACGAGCAACACGGCAGCCATCGATGCCGCCATACCGGTGCAGATAGTCGATACGTCGGAAGAAATGAACTGCATCGTATCGTAAATTCCCAGTCCTGCCGTCACGCTTCCACCCGGCGAATTGATATAGATATTGATATCTTTCCCTGAATCTACGGAATCCAGATAGAGCAACTGTGCCTGCAGGGTGTTTGCCGTATAGTCGTTGATTTCCGTCCCGAGGAATATCACACGGTCCATCATCAGACGGGAGAACACGTCGAGCTGCGTCACGTTCAGCTGGCGTTCCTCCAGAATATAGGGGTTCAGATAATTACTTTGTACTCTCATCACGTCATCCAGTACCATTCCGTTGATACCGAGATGTTTTGTTGCGTATTTCCTAAAATCGTTCATGTTACACATTATTATATTTATATTCAAGCTATAGCAAATAAAAAGGTTATCGACCCTTTTTCTCACTTTGTAGGACAAAGTTAATAAAAAAAGTCGATAACCTTCAAATTATCCTTATGTTTTTTTCTAAAATTTCTCGCTTTTATGCTTCAAAAAGTTTATTAAACTCTTCCAGCGTCACGTTTTTCTCCGTCAGTTTCACCACTTCTTTCATGGCTGCCATGAGTTTCTGTTCGATGGCGCGATCAACGATTCCCTGTACGCTTTCTTGCTTTTTGAGCATTTCGCCGGCATAGTTTTCAAGATATTCGTCAGGCACATTGCCCATGCCATACTGTGCAAATTGTGCGCGAGCCATCTCTTTTGCCGTCGTTTTCACGTCAGCGTCCTCAATCTTGACACCTGCCTGCTCAACGAGTTGCTCTTTGATGAGATGCCATTTCAGTTCGCGGATACTGCCTTCGAAGTTCTTGTCCACATAGTCTTCTGCCTTGTCCTGATTGTTGTTTTTCATCACGCGCTTGAGCAGTTCTTCCGGGAATTTCAGGTCGCCGACCTTCTTCTCCGCATACTGGCGAAGATCTACGAGGAAGCGATAGTCCTGCTCACCGGCAAACTGCGCCTTCAAACCTTCCGCAATCTTGTCGCGGAATTGCTTCTTGGTCTTCACGACGCCCTCACCAAACACCTGGTTGAACAGCTCTTTGTTCTCTTCAGCCTTCACGAAACGTGAGATTTCCTTGATGGTATAGTTGAAGTTCGACTTCAGGTCAGCCACTTCTTCCTTTTTCATTTTCAGCAGGGCAGCCACCTCAGCATCGTTCCCCGGATAAGCTTTCTTGGGATTGAACTTAATCGTATCGCCCAGTTTTGCACCGTCGAACAGTTTCTTCTGTGCAGCGACTTTGATATATTGGGGCATCAGGATTGCCTCTTCCACCTTGATTCCATCTTTCTTTTCCTTACCCTTGCTGTCGAGCTCCACGAGGTCACCCTTCAGCATATCGCGCTCTTCCGGGTCGAAGGTCTCCACCTTGTCATAGTGACCGGCGCGTGAAGCATAGGAATCCACCTGCTGCTCAATGAGTTTATCGTCAACCGTAATCTGGTAATAAGGAATCTTATCCTTGGCTGTCAGGTTGATTTTGAACTCGGGAGCCACGGCGATGTCGAACACAAATGTGTATGTGCTGCCCTGCTCCAAGTCCTGCGGTTCCTGTTTCTCTGAGGGGAGCGGCTCACCCAACATCTGTATTTTGTTCTCCCGGACATACTTATAGATTTCCTCACCGACCACGCGGTTGATTTCATCCACCTTCAGGGCTGTCCCATACTGCTTTTTAATCAGTCCCATCGGAACCATACCCGTTCTGAAACCAGGAAGCGTTGCCTTCTTGCGATAGTCTTTCAGTTTCTTCTCTACACTCTCTTTGTAATCTGCTTCTTCAACAGTCAGTGTCATCAGCCCGTTAATCTTATCCGGGCACTCAAATGTTACTTTCATCTGTGTCTATTATTTCTTTTTTTAATTTTGAACTGCAAAAGTACTCATTTTCTCCCGAACGACCTAACATCATTCGGATTTATTTGTTTTTTTAACATGCCTCTGGCTATTCTGCCGCCATTTCGGAACCTTCCGTTCCGCCCTCATTTATCTGAAAAGCCTGCTTGGGAAGTTCGAAATTGACGCCCAGATACCTTTTTCTGACGATTTCGTTCTCTGCCAGTTCCTTGGGTTTTCCTTGGAAAAGGATTTTCCCTTCGAACAGCAAATAGGCACGATCGACCAGTCCGAGCACCGCCTCCGCCTTATGGTCGGTCACGAGGATTCCGATGTTGCGGTATTTCAGTTGCCACACGATATACTGAATGTCTTCGACGGCGATGGGGTCCACAGCCGCGAAAGGCTCGTCGAGCATGATAAATTTCGGTTCGATGGCAAGACAGCGCGCGATTTCCGTCCGCCGCCGCTCACCTCCCGACAGGCGGTCACCCAAGTTCTTACGCACATGGCTCAGGCGGAACTCCGAGAGCAGGCTCTCCAGCTTCTGCTCCTGATATGCTTTGGGCTTTCCCGTCATTTCGAGTACAGCCATGATGTTATCCTCTACCGTCATCTTTCTGAAGACGGAGGCTTCCTGCGGCAGATACCCCACACCGGCACGGGCACGTTTATAGACCGGATAGCTCGTGATGTCCTCGTCGTCGAGATAGATATGCCCGGCATTGGGGACTATCAGACCCGTCGTCATATAGAACGATGTTGTCTTACCGGCACCGTTGGGTCCCAGCAGCCCGACGATTTCGCCCTGACGCACGTTGATGCTGACGTCATTGACCACCGTCCGGTTGCCATAGCGCTTGACAAGCCCTTCCGTCCGGAGCACCATGGAGCCCTCCGCACGCGACTGAATATTGATGTTCTCGCTCATTGATTCCTGATAATTTGCCACAAAATTACTAAAAAACTTAATAATAATGTTGTTTCCGTCAAAAACAATTCAATTATTTATCCTTTTTTAAACGGATTTTGTTACTTTTGCATTCATATTACCACATTATAATGAAAAAGAAACTTACACTCATCGCCCTGTTCATCTTGATATGGACGACAGGGCTACAGGCACAAAATGCATTACAAGATGCCGATGCCAAATATGCGACGGGACTACTGAAAAAGGGAACAAAAGCACCCGACTTCAAGTTGAAGACGCCCGACGGGAAGACAGTACAACTGAGTAAGGTTGCCAAGGGGAAATATACGGTATTGGACTTTTGGGCATCGTGGTGCCCAGACTGTCTGAAAGACATTCCCAACATGCAACGGATGTACAAGAAGTTCGCCCCAAAAGGTGTGGAGTTCGTAGGCATCTCTTTCGACACCAATGTCGATAGTTGGAAAAAAGCGCTCGACAAGTTCAACATCAGCTACACACAGGTCAGCGAACTGAAAAAATTCAAGGATACCGACATCTCCAAAACCTATGGTGTCAGTTGGATTCCCTCTGTCTATCTGATAGACCCTGATGGAAACATCGTTTTAGGAACCGTTATCTCCGACAAAATAGAAAAGACGCTCACGGAACTGTTTCCCGCCACAAACGTGGAAGGCACGAGTAAGGAAATGATGATAGACGGAGGAGATTATCAGCTCAGTGCCATCATCGAAAAGCCGTTGCTGAAAGCTGGTGAGCGCTGCCCGATGGTCATTCTCATGCACGGTTTCGGCAGCGAGAAGAACTCTTTCCTGATGAAAACGACTGCCAAGATGCTCCTGCAGAAAGGGATTGCCAGTCTGAGATTCGACTTTAGCGGACATGGAAGTAGCGAAGGGAAATTCGAGGAGATGACCGTTCCTGGACAAATCAAGGAAGCCAAAAAGGTGATTGACTATGTTCGACAGATGGAGGATGTAAGCAGTATCGGACTGACAGGCCACTCCCAAGGCGGCATTGTGGCAGCGATGGTGGCAGGTGAGTTTGCCAACGAACCGGTTATTCAAGGAATAGCCTTGCTGGCGCCAGCAGGCGTCATCCGCGAAGATGCCATCCGCGGATATTCTGGGGGATATACCTTCAACCCACTTGACCCGCCAGCGTATCTCGATTTGTGGGGCGGGTTGAAACTGGGACGCAACTACATCAAGACGGCACAACGGCTACCCATCTACGAGACGGCAGCACCCTACAAAGGCAACGCACTCATCATCCACGGCACGGCAGACCAAGTGGTGCCATGGTCGTATGGAGAGCGGTTCCATCACCAATGGCGCGACAGCCGTTTCTTGTTGCTCGACAGTTACGACCACGCTTTCTCACTCAACCCTTACCGAGTGCCCGAAGAAATTGCCGACTATTTCTCTGAAATATTGAAATAACCATACACACAGAAAAGTTTAGCACCCATGTTCATAAAAAAGCATCTTTTCACTTTCGGACGATACCTCCTGCTGATGGGACGCACGTTCTCCCGTCCGGAACGGATGCGCATGTTCATGAAGAAATATGTGCAGGAGATGTCGGCTTTAGGCGTTGACAGTATCGGTATCGTCTTGCTGATTTCGTTTTTCATCGGTGCGGTCATCTGCATTCAGATGAAACTGAATATCCAAAGTCCGTGGATGCCGCGATGGGTCAGCGGCTATACCACCCGCGAAATCATGCTCCTCGAGTTCTCATCATCCATCATGTGTCTCATTCTGGCAGGAAAGGTCGGGTCGAACATCGCATCGGAACTGGGAACGATGAGGGTCACTCAGCAGATTGACGCACTGGAAATCATGGGAGTCAATTCTGCCAACTATCTCATCCTCCCTAAGATTTTAGGGCTGATTACCATCATGCCGTTCCTCGTCATCTTTTCGTCTGCGACCGGCATAGTCGGTGCCTATGCCACTTCATACATCGGACACATCCTGCCCCCCGATGACCTGACGGCAGGATTGCAACACGACTTTGTGCCGTGGTTCCTGTGGATGAGCATCCTGAAGAGCCTCGTCTTTGCGTATATCATCGCCAGCGTGGCGTCATTCTTCGGCTACACGGTCGAGGGCGGTTCGGTTGAGGTGGGAAAAGCATCCACCAACGCCGTCGTATCCTCAAGCGTACTGATTCTTTTCTCCGATGTATTCCTCACGCAGCTGCTGAGCTGAACATGATTACTATAACACAAGAAACATGATCGAAGTCAAACAACTATACAAGTCTTTTGAAGACAAAGAAGTGCTGCACGACATCAACGCCACTTTCGAGAATGGGAAGACCAACCTGATTATCGGACAGTCGGGTAGCGGAAAGACGGTACTCATGAAGAACCTCGTCGGTCTGCTTGACCCCACCAGCGGCGAAGTGCTCTACGACGGGCGCAACTTCGTCACCATGTCCAAGCGCGAGAAGGTGAAAATGCGCCGCGAGATGGGCATGATTTTCCAGAGTGCGGCTCTCTTCGACTCGCTCTCCGTACTCGAAAACGTGATGTTTCCGCTCGACATGTTCTCGTCGATGACACTCCGAGAGCGCAAACGACGGGCTGAAGAGTGTCTTGACCGCGTGAATCTCGGCAACGCCGGCTCAAAATTTCCGGGCGAGCTTTCGGGCGGTATGCAGAAACGGGTAGCCATCGCGCGTGCCATCGTGCTCAACCCGCAATATCTGTTTTGCGATGAGCCCAACTCGGGACTCGACCCCAAAACGTCTCTGGTCATCGACGAACTGCTTTCGAGCATTACAAAAGAGTATAACACAACGACCATTATCAACACCCACGACATGAACTCGGTCATGGGCATCGGCGAAAACATTGTCTTCATCTGTGAGGGGCACAAGGAATGGCAAGGGACGAAAGACGAAATCATCAACGCACAGAACCAGCATCTCAACGACCTGGTCTTCGCTTCCGACTTATTCAAAAAGGTAAAGGAAGTGGAGATTGAGGAACACGGACATCTCAAGTCATAACGACAACCTGACGCTGCGCATCAGCGCATCCGCCACACACCGTCGTCTTCAACCATAGGAATGACGACTTCCTCGTTGGTGGAATCACCGAAGCAGAGCACGAGAAACACGTTTGCCAACCCATTCTCCTCATCAACGTCGGCACCCGTTGCCTGCACTTTCGAAATACCCCGGTGGGTGTTTTTTTGCTCTTCCACAAACATCTTGGCATTGGCTGTCAGTTGCCGCCGATACTGCTCAGGGATGTCGCGGTTCGCAACGCTGCCATTGACGAACTGCTCATACTCGCCCTTCAACAGATGCTCGTAGTACTGCTGGGCAGCCTTCATGATTTCCTCATGGTTCGGTGTTGCCTTGGAACAGGAGTACAGCGTTGCCGACAGCAGCAGTAAAAGACCAAGAATGTTGCGCATATCCTTCTATTTCTGGCGAATAAATATATTGACCGGACTGCCCGTCAGCGTCCAGTTCTCACGAATCTTGTTCTCAAGGAAGCGCTTGTACGGCTCCTTCACATACTGCGGCAGATTGGCGTAGAACACGAACGACGGTATTTGCGTGTCGGAAAGCTGCGCGCAATATTTTATCTTGATATACTTGCCTTTGACCGAAGGCGGCGGGAATGCCTCTATCAACGGGAGCATCACTTCGTTCAGCTTGGTCGTTCCGATGCGTTTCTTGCGGTTCACATACACTTCCTTTGCCGTTTCCAGCACCTTGAAGATGCGCTGTTTCGTGAGGGCGGAAGCGAAGATAATCGGGAAATCCTTGAACGGAGCCATGCGCTCACGAATGGCTGTCTCGAACGTCTTGATAGCAATGGGACTCTTGTCTTCCACCAAATCCCACTTATTGACCACCACCACGAGCGACTTATTGTTGCGCTGTATCAACTGGAAGATGTTCATGTCCTGCGCCTCAATGCCACGCGTGGCGTCAATCATGAGGATGCACACGTCCGAATTCTCGATGGCGCGGATGCTGCGCATCACACTGTAGAACTCCAAATCCTCCGTCACCTTATTCTTGCGACGGATGCCCGCCGTGTCAACCAGGTAGAAGTCGAAGCCGAACTTGTCGTAACGCGTATAGATACTGTCGCGCGTCGTACCGGCAATGTCGGTCACGATGTTGCGCTCCTCACCGATGAAAGCATTGATGAGGCTCGACTTGCCGGCATTCGGGCGGCCAACCACGGCAAAACGGGGAATGCCCTCCTCCAAATCGTCAGCCTTGTTCTCGGGCAAACGCTCAAGCACCAGGTCGAGCAAATCGCCGGTGCCGCTGCCCGTTGCCGAGCTGATGCACTGCGGTTCGCCGAGACCGAGCTTGTAGAACTCGTATGAATCGTATATCTGATTGTTGTTGTCTGCCTTGTTAGCCACGAGAATCACGGGAAGTTTCGTGCGCCGGAGTATCATCGCCACATCCTCATCAAGGTCGGTCAGCCCCGTCGTCACGTCAACCAGGAACAGAATCAGGTCGGCTTCTTCCGCAGCGATGAGCACCTGCTTGCGAATCTCCTCCTCAAACACGTCATCGGAATTGACAACCCATCCGCCTGTGTCAACGACGGAAAACTCGCGCCCGTTCCACTCACACTTGCCGTACTGGCGGTCGCGCGTTGTACCGGCATGCTCACTCACAATGGCTTTGCGCGACTTGGTCAGCCGGTTGAAAAGGGTCGATTTGCCCACATTCGGGCGACCAACAATAGCTACTAAACTTCCCATAACCTATCTCTACATTTGCGTTTGCGGCTGCAAAGATACAAAAAAGAACGGGAACAAAGAAATAATTGGCAAACTACATGGCCGTACCATGCTAAAAACAAAGAATGATAGCTATCAGACAATTGAAATTTAACTATTTGATATCAGGTCACCCCAAGCCTATGGTTGAGCAACTCACAAATCAATACGTACTTTCTAAACGAATGAAAAATCTTTATCTCTTCCATCAAGCAAATCCCAATTTATCTATTAGTGCAGAAGTACTCACTTTTATTTAAAACCAAAACATTTTGTTTATACCATCTTTTATGATAAGTAAGTTAAAACCAGAACACGGCTATCAGGAGGAAAAGAAGTCTTGTTTGTTTCATTTCCTTCTTTTATTTGAAAACGCTTTCAAGTTTCCTTGTCAGCGACTTCCCTCGTAAATCGGCTGCAATAATTTTACCCTGCGGGTCTATCAGGAGATTGGCGGGTATGGTACTGATTCCATATATGGCGCAAAGACGGGATTTTCGACCTTGCAGTTCGGAGAGCTGAATGAATGGAGTGCCGAAACTCTTAATACCTCGTTGCCAAGCATCTTTCTTGTCGTCGATAGAAATGGCTAAAACTTCCAATCCCTTGTCACGGAAACGTTCATAGTTCTGGATAACATTGGGCATTTCCATTCGACAGGGACGGCACCAACTGGCCCAGAAATCAATCAGCACGTATTGCCCCTGTCCGCACCATTCGCTAAGTCGGTGCTGCTTCCCATCAGGCGATAGCAGAACTATATCATTACAAAATGGTTTGCCTATCTGTCGGCTACGAAGCATCTGCAATCGGGCTTTGACTTCGGTCAGTAGGGGATGATTATAGTAGTAGGCTGTGCTGTCAAGGGCAGAGGCCAGTTCATCGTAGTCCATATAGCCATTGACGGCTTCCAGATAGTAGGCAGCTATCACATTGTCACGGTTTTCGTGGATAATGGTGCGTGCGAATTCACTGTTCGCTTCTTGGTTGGCTGCAATCTGTTGTTCCAGTTCTTTTTTCTTGGCTTCGTCTTTTGCTTGCCGGGAAGCTATGAAAAGGCGATAGAATTCATCCGTAAAACGAGTTTCTTCTTTGCTGTATCGGCGGAACCTTTCATTTAGCGGTGAGGCCGATAGGGAGTCGTTGACGAAATCCATCATCAGAGGGTCACCATCGTTGAAGAATTGAATGTTGTTGACACCTTTTGTCGTTCCTAAAGAAAGCAGGTCGTAGGCGGGCCGTGTGCCGCTCATTGTAAACCTGCCGTCTGTAACGGTTACACTGTCCAACATCTCACGTGAACTTAGTCTGTTATTCTTGTAGATATAAATCTTGTTGATGCCATCAGGTACGATACCACTTACCTTATAGTCTTTCGTGCCATTCTGTGCATTTGCGAATGTCGCTGCTGATAGCATGGCCAACAGGAGCAGGAATCGTCTGTAGTGTCTCTTCTTGTTCATATTCATTTTGTTTTTTATTTGCTGCAAAGTTACGGAAAAGGAATGAAAAAGCCCTCGGCAAAGGCGGAAAAGTGGGGGGCGAGGGTGAAAGTCTGAACAAATGTTCAGGGTTTGGGCGATTTTTGAATCATTCGACTTAATTTTAGTGAAGTTTATACCGCTTTTTATGATAAGTAGGTTAAAACCTGTATCACGTAATTTGCTGTTGCAAAGATAATTATTTCCTTTTTAATAACAAAAAAAGCGATGCTTTTTATCTGGAAGATGCTTTCAGGTTTTGTTTTTTCTTGATTTCGCCGGAAAATGGTGAAGTAAGCTTCAGCGATTGAATCGGCGAAAGCGTCATCTTTTCGTGAGGGGATAATTGTGATTAGAGCTTGTTTGCTTTCCGTCAGGCGTTGAGGGTGTGTCAAAATAGGAATTCAGTCGTCCTACGGACGAGAATTGCAAATCGCCGCCTATGGGGAAAGGCAAATCCAACAAATCTATACAAATCTAACAAATCAAAGTGCTGATACACAGAATGAAAGATTTTGGATGGATTTGTGAGATTTGCCTACGGCGATTTTCAATTCTGCGCGAAGCGCACTTCCTCCATTTTGACACACCCTCTTTGGGTGGGGCTCCTCTATGCTTGTATAAACATACGGAAAAGGGCGTATAAATATACGGTTGAACTTTCGCTTTCCAAAAGTTGCCCTTTTGCGTTCCGAAAGTGCCACTTTTAGCTCCTGAAAGTTCCCCTTTTGCAAGCTAAAAGTGGCACTTTTGGAAGACACGTCTTAACGTATTGAAATTCAAGAATTTACAAAACAACTTACCATACCTCCAAAGCTGCATAAATATACAAAAGCTGCAAGCCGCTAAACGCGTGGAATGACAGCAACAAAAAAAAGCAAGGGGCAGACGCTCCTTGCTTTTTTTGCTGTTATTTATCCGAAGGGTTTAGAGGTTCGGATTGATTTTATTCCATTCGCTGATTGGCGGCACGATGTTGAGCGTCACCAGTTCGTCGCGCATCTTGCAGAGGTGCTCGTAGCTCTGGTCGAGTTTGGCGTTCTCCTCAGGTGTTCCCTGCGGCACGGTGAAGTGTGCGCCGTCTTTGTCGAGCGTTGTTGCCATTGCCATCATGATGTGGTCATACTTGTCGGTCTTCACGTATGTGCCTACCGGGAAGCGGAATGCCTCGCCGCCCATCGCTGCGCGAATCATTTCCACTGAGAGGTATGCCGGGCTCTGGAACGAGCTGCGTCCGCGCAGTTTGATGATGGCTGCACCGCCCTGTGTCACGTCTTTCTTCATCTGCTCCCACTCTTCTGCGGGGAATTCGGGAGTGCCGATGATGTCGGTCAGCTTGCGGCCGTCAATCTTTACATGAGAACCGAACACTGCCATCTGCTCGCCGTGTCCGCCGTATGTTGCACAGCCTTCGATTTCGCTCTGCATCACGTTGAATTTCTTTGCCAGTGCGCTCTGCAGACGTGTGGTGTCAAGTCCTGCGAGTGTCGTCACCTGTCCGGGTTTCAGTCCACTATATAATAATGTAACGAGTCCTGTCAGGTCGGCAGGGTTAAAGATGATGACCACGTGCTTCACGTCGGGACAATACTGCTTGATGTTTTTTCCAAGTCCTTCGGCGATTTCGCAGTTTCCCTTGAGCAGGTCTTCGCGTGTCATGCCTTCCTTACGGGGAGCACCACCTGAAGAGATGATATACTTTGCATTGGTGAATGCCTCTTTGGCATCGGTCGTCGCGGTGATTTTCACGTCGCCGAAACCACTCTGTCTCATTTCCTCTGCCACGCCTTCGGGTGAGAACACGTCATAAAGACAAATGTCGTTTGTCAGACCCATCATCAGTGCGGTCTGTACCATGTTTGAACCAATCATTCCGGCTGCGCCGACGATGGTCAGCTTGTCATTTGTTAAGAATTCCATAGTAAGTTTTATTATAAAAATTTGAATACATATCTTTTTCGCCTGCAAATTTATATAAAAATACCGAATAAAGTGCGGGCAAGAGAAAAAAATATTCTTTTTTTAAAATACCTTTGGATTCGAAAAGCCCGACAAGTGATTCGGCTATTATATAATTATTGTTTAATTGTGGGGAATATCAGTTTTATTTCGTACTTTTGCGCCCGAAAAGAACTAAAATAGGAAAAACGATTATGAAGGAAATCAAAGACCAAAGTTTTGGAGGCGAACGCCCGTTGTTCGCCATACATGATATCCGCCTCGTGAACGTAACCATCACGGAAGGCGAGTCAGGCATCAAACATTGCTCGGACATCGAAGCCATCGGCTGCACGTTCATCGGCAAATATCCGTTCTGGCACGTTGACCGCTCACTCATCAAAGACTGTCTCTTCGAGCCGGGCTCACGTTCGGCGGTATGGTATTCGGACGACATGCGGGTGGAAAACACGATTATCAACGCTCCGAAACTGTTCCGCGAGCAGAAGAATCTGGAAATCGTGGACGTGCAAATCAACGATGCCGATGAGACGTTCTGGAAAATAAAGAACCTGAAGGTGAAAAACCTGAAACTCCACGACGGCACTTATCCGTTCATGTTCAGCGAAGATATTTATGTCGATGGGCTGGAAAGTGATTCGAAGTACGTTTTCCAATATGTGAAGAATGTGGAGATTCACAACGCAAAGATTACCACGAAGGATGCTTTCTGGGAAGTGGAGAACGTGACCATCTACGACTCTGAGCTCAATGGCGAGTATCTGGGGTGGCACTCAAAGAACCTGCGACTGGTGAACTGTCACATCACGGGCGAGCAACCGCTCTGCTACGCACACGACCTTGTGCTGGAAAACTGCACATTCGGCGAGGATTGCGACCGCGCTTTTGAGTATTCTACCTTGCAGGCTGACATCCGCGGAGGCATTACGAACATCAAGAATCCGACCAGCGGACGCATCGTTGCCGACAAAATCGGCTCGGTGACCATCGACGAGAACGTGCTCCAGCCGAACAACTGCGAAATCGTTGTCAGAAGTTAGAACTTACGAATAACAAAATGCAATACAATTTTGATGAACTCATCACGCGTCGCGGCACGGGCTGCGTGAAATGGGACGAACTGCCAGCCGACGACATCATCCCGATGTGGGTGGCTGACATGGACTTTCGCTGTGCCGAGCCTATTGTCAATGCACTCAGAAAGCGGGTGGAGCATGGCATCTTCGGCTACACACATGTGCCAGAGAAATATTACGAGGCGGTCATCTCGTGGTTCAAACGCCGCCACGACTGGCACATCGAATGCGAATGGATGATGTACACGACGGGCGTGGTGCCGGCATTGTCGGTCATCGTCAAAGCGATGACACAGCCGGGCGATAAAGTCGCCTTCCTCACTCCTGCCTACAACTGTTTCTTCTCGTCGGTGCGCAACAACGGATGCACGGTCGAAGAAGTGCCGCTCGTGTATGAAAACCACACCTATCACATTGATTTCGAGGCGGTAGAACGCAGCTGTGCTGACGAGAAGACGAAGCTCTTCATCTTCTGCAACCCTCACAATCCTGGCGGAAGGGTGTGGACGCGCGAAGAGATGGAGCGACTGAACGAGATTTGCATGCGACACCATGTCTTCGTCCTGGCAGACGAAATCCACAACGAACTGGTGATGCCCGGCTATGAATACATTCCCTTCGCATCGCTCTCAAAGGCATGTCTGGACAACAGCGTGAGCTGCAACGCACCCTCCAAGTCGTTCAACACGGCGGGTATGTATATCAGCAATATCGTTTGCAACAACCCATCGGTGCGCGAAAAGATTGACCGCGCCATCAATATCAACGAAGTTTGCGACGTCAACCTCTTTGGCGTAGAGGCTGTCATGGCAGCCTACAACGAGTCCGAAGACTGGATAGACCAGCTTTGTCCTTACATCTGGGACAACTATCAGGCGCTCGTCGCCTTCTTCAAGGAGCGTATGCCGCAGATTGGCATCACCAAGATGGAAGGAACTTATCTGGTGTGGGCAGACATCCGGGCACTGGGCGTTACATCAGACGCACTGACGGAACGGCTCATTAACGAAGGACGGGTGAAAGTGGCATCGGGAACGATGTACGGAGAACGCGACGGCGAAGGATTCATCCGCATCAACATCGCCTGTCCGCGCAGCCGGATGATGGAAGGACTGGAACGCATCGCACGGGTCATCAATCAAAAATAATCAGTAACAAAATAGACATCAACAAATCATGGCAATTATCAAATCAGTAAAAGGACTTACACCAAAATTCGGTCGCGACTGTTATTTCAGCGAGAATGCTGCCATCGTGGGCGAAGTGACGATGGGCGACGAGTGCTCGGTATGGTTCAACGCCGTTGTCCGGGGCGACGTAGCACCCGTTATCATGGGTAACCGCTGCAATGTGCAGGACGGGGCAGTCGTACATGTGACCAACAAAATCGGACCGACCATCATGGAAGATGACGTCACCATCGGTCACAACGCAACGGTTCATGCCTGCACGCTGCGCAAAGGCTGTCTCATCGGCATGGGCTCGACCGTTCTCGACAATGCCGTCGTCGGCGAAGGAGCTATCGTGGCTGCCGGTGCACTGGTGCTCGGTGGCACACAGATTGGCGACCATGAGATATGGGGTGGCGTGCCGGCAAAGTTCATGAAAAAGACCCAGCCCGACCAGGCAGAGTCGTATGCCGCCCACTACGTAGAATACTCGAAGTGGTATCTGGAAGAAGACCAAAAGAAATAGACATTTGGGGCTTCCCCGTTTAGCTCAAATCGGTCATTAGACTTTGTGTTCAGAGTGTTGTTTGCTTTGTGCAAATGTCTCCAACCTTCCTCGACGGCGTAGCGGGCTACGGCGAGAGAAAGGTTGGAGGCAGATGCCGAAGCAAACGATACTATGACACAAGGAGCAGAACATCAGTACAAAAATATCTGATGCATCCTAATGACCGATTTGGGTTTTAATCTGCTGACGGCTTAAGAGAGCAAAAAGATATAAAAACAAGTGTAAAAAGGGATACAATTATTTCTTTTTCAGCTCGATGCGGAACGTGGTGCCCTTACCGAGCTCTGAGGATTCGACAAGAATCTGTCCGTCATGGTACTCTTCCACAATGCGCTTTGCCAACGAAAGTCCCAGTCCCCAACCGCGTTTCTTCGTCGTGAAGCCGGGACGGAATACATTCGACAAGTCTTTCTTGCGAATGCCTTTCCCCGTGTCTGAAACCTTTATCACTGCCTTGTTGCCCACTTCTTCCAGACGGAGCGTAATCGTACCGGCACCCTCCATCGCATCAACGGCATTCTTACAAAGATTCTCTATCACCCATTCGAAAAGCGAGGCATTCAACGGCACCTGAACATCTGCATCAGGAAAGTCTTTCACCATCGTCACCTGCGAAGAGGTACGATGATTCATATAGTCCACCACATGGTCGAGCACCTCATTCAGACTGGTTGGGACGGGCTCTGGCAGCGACCCTATCTTCGAGAAACGGTCGGCTATCAGCTGAAGGCGCTTCACGTCCTTGTCCATCTCGGGAATCAACTCATCCTCAGGATAGTTCTCACGCAGGATTTCCGTCCATGCCATGAGACTCGAAATGGGTGTTCCCAACTGATGAGCGGTCTCTTTCGACAAACCCACCCAAACTTTATTCTGCTCGGCCCGTTTCGAGGTGAGCAACGCAAAGATGGCAATGACAACGAAAATCATGACAACCCCCAACTGTATATAGGGCCACGAAGAGAGACGTTTCAGCATCACCGAATCATCGTAACATATATATTGATACGCCTCCTGTGCAGTGTCGCCCACTTCAATCCGAACAAACTTTCCTGACGCTTTCAGATTTCTTCCAATAGCTGCCGCATGTCTTAGACTATCCTCATAAGTCTTACCCCGCACATCCATGTTCCGGAAAAACTGGGCATCACCAGCTTCATCCATCACCACCACGGGAATCGTCTGATTATCGTTAATAACCTTCAACACCAAAGAAATGTCCGTATTTTCATCGGCAGAGTTTAAAGAACGCATGGCTTCAGCCCACACCTCCATCTTCTTATGCTCCTCCATATAAAGGTCGCGCACCAGAAAATGGGATACGACTAAAGAGACAACCGCCACAATCACAGCAGCTGCCACTAAGAAAATCTTCACCTGTCTGATACGGTCAGTCCATTGCATACCTTATTATAACGAGAAATCCCCTAACTTATTATATAATCAATCCTCCCAGTCTTTCCGGAGTTCCCAGAGCTCCCAGAATTCCCAGTCCTCCCCCCAACAAAAAAGGCGGGTGCTCCAGTCAGGAACACCCGCCTCAAAAATAAATTCAAAAAAACGGCAGCCACCTACTCTCCCGCATTGCATTGCAGTACCATCGGCGCAAGCGGGCTTAACTGCTCTGTTCGGAATGGGAAGAGGTGGGACACCGCCGCAATAACCGCCATAAATCTCTCTGTCGCAAAATCAATCAAAACGATACGCGACATAAACGATTGACATCATGCACAGGCAAAACGACAAGCAGAAGGAACTGCCATAACAATACACACTGTATTCATACACCGGCATACTTGCCGGCACATCACGACAGACAGAAGAACATGCCACAACGGAAAAAAGCGTTCGGGCAATTAGTAAGGCTCGGCTTTGACGTCACCGTCTTTACACCTGCCTCCTATCAACGTCCTCGTCTCGGACGACCCTCAAAGGAGCCCTCATCTCGCGGATGGCTTCGCACTTAGATGCTTTCAGCGCTTATCCTTACCAGACGCGGATACCCGGCGGTGCACCTGGCGGCACAACCGGTAAACCGGAGGTCTGTCCAACACGGTCCTCTCGTACTAGTGCCAGACCCGCTCAAGACTCCAACGCCCGCGATAGATAGAGACCGAACTGTCTCACGACGTTCTGAACCCAGCTCGCGTGCCACTTTAATGGGCGAACAGCCCAACCCTTGGGACCTTCTCCAGCCCCAGGATGTGACGAGCCGACATCGAGGTGCCAAACCACCCCGTCGATATGAGCTCTTGGGGGGGATCAGCCTGTTATCCCCGGAGTACCTTTTATCCTTTGAGCGATGCAGTTTCCATACACTTGCACCGGATCACTATGCCCCAGTTTCCTGCCTGCTCGGCATGTCTGCCTCCCAGTCAAGCGCCCTTGTGCCATTACACTCCAACGGCCGGTTACCAAACGGCCAGAGGGCACCTTTGGAAGCCTCCGTTACGCTTTTGGAGGCGACCACCCCAGTCAAACTGCCCACCAAGCAGTGTCCGCATAAAAACACGCGTTAGGACTCAGGCGCAGGAAGGGCCGTATTTCAAGGATGACTCCATAAATACTGGCGTACCTACTTCAAAGTCTCCGGCCTATCCTACACATCCGGCGACCAAGTCCAGTGCTAAGCTGCAGTAAAGGTTCACGGGGTCTTTTCGTCCCATCGCGGGTAATCGGCATCTTCACCGATACTACAATTTCACTGGGCTCATGGTTGAGACAGCGTCCGGATCATTACACCATTCGTGCAGGTCGGAACTTACCCGACAAGGAATTTCGCTACCTTAGGACCGTTATAGTTACGGCCGCCGTTTACCGGGGCTTCAATTCAATGCTTCACCCAAAGGGCTGACATCTCCTCTTAACCTTCCGGCACCGGGCAGGTGTCAGGCTGTATACGTCATCTTTCGAGTTTGCACAGCCCTGTGTTTTTGATAAACAGTTGCCTGGACCTGGTCTCTGCGCCTCACAATAAAGTGAGGACCCCTTCTCCCGAAGTTACGGGGTCAGTTTGCCTAATTCCTTAACCATGAATCACCCAACGCCTCAGTATACTCTACACGACCACCTGTGTCGGTTTGCGGTACGGGTTCCCACACAATTAACGCTTAGCGGGTTTTCTCGGGAGTATGATTACCCACACTATCCACCGTCCCAAAAGGGACGACGGTACTCTCAGGGTCGGCTCTGCGTACGGATTTGCCTATACGCATCGGCGCCTACACCCTTCAACGCACTACTCCGGCAGTGCGCGGCGGTTCCACTGCTCCGTCACCACATCGCTCATGGGGGAAGTCACGGAATGTTGACCGTGAAGCCATCGGCCTCGCCACTCGGCTGAGCCTTAGGACCCGACTGACCCCGGGCTGATCAGCATCGCCCGGGAAACCTCGGTCTTGCGGCGGGGCGGATCACACGCCCCTAATCGTTACTTATACCTACATTTGCGTTTCCGTGCGCTCCAGGATAACTCACGTACACCATTCAACGCACACGGAATGCTCCCCTACCGATACTATAAATCAATATACTATCCCGCGCCTTCGGTGGCTGCCTTATACCCGATTATTATCCACGCCCGGACCCTCGACCAGTGAGCTGTTACGCACTCTTTGAATGAATGGCTGCTTCCAAGCCAACATCCTGGCTGTCACGGGGACCGGACTTCGTTAGACTAACTCAGGCAGCACTCGGGGACCTTAGACGGCGGTCCGGATTCTTCTCCTCTCGGGCACGGACCTTAGCACCCGCGCCCTTACTGCCGCGCTACTACGCGTGAGCATTCGGAGTTCGTCAGGACTTGATAGGCGGTGAAGCCCTCGCATCCTATCGGTCGCTCTACCTCTCACGCGAAACACGCGACGCGGCACCTAAATGCCTTTCGGGGAGTACGAGCTATCTCCGAGTTTGATTGGCCTTTCACTCCTACACACAACTCATCGGGAAGCTTTTCAACGCTTATCCGTTCGGGCCTCCATTCCGTGTTACCGGAACTTCACCCTGGCCATGTGTAGATCACTCGGTTTCGCGTCTGCCACCACCGACTAAACGCCCTGTTCAGGCTCGCTTTCACTGCGGATAACGCGTCTCGTGACGCTTAACCTCGCCGGCGACGGCAACTCGTAGGTTCATTATGCAAAAGGCACGCCGTCACATGCAAAAACATGCTCCGACCGCTTGTAGGCGCACGGGTTCAGGAACTATTTCACTCCCCTGCCAGGGGTGCTTTTCACCTTTCCCTCACGGTACTAGTACACTATCGGTCTCACGGGAGTATTTAGCCTTACCGGATGGTCCCGGCAGATTCACGCAGGATTACTCGTGTCCCGCGCTACTCAGGATACCGCTAGGCCATGCATTGCTACGAATACGGGGATATCACCCTCTCTGACGGAACTTTCCAGATCCTTCTTCTCGCAATACACATACCACAGCGCGGTCCTACAACCCCGGACATGCGCAAAGCACACGCCCGGTTTGGGCTCTTCCCCGGTCGCTCGCCACTACTGGGGGAATCATTCAGTTATTTTCTCTTCCTCGGGGTACTAAGATGTTTCAGTTCCCCCGGTTCGCCTCCTTACAAAATACGTAAGGATGACCGTCCTTCAGACGGCCGGGTTGTCCCATTCGGAAATCCGCGGATCAATGGTCATTTGCACCTACCCGCAGCTTATCGCAGCTTATCACGTCCTTCATCGCCTCCGTGAGCCAAGGCATCCACCGTGCGCCCTTGCTCGCTTTATCTCCGCACTGCACGATACTCTGAAAGACTAACCCGCAAAAGCAGGAAAGCCGACAAAGCACGGCAGGCATATACTTCTGGCTGTCAAAATTGTATTGTTGTTGATTCAATCTACTTACAGTCTTGCCTGTGTCAATATGTCAAAGAACGATTCCATAGGATATCCGGACAACACGAACCGCAGCGCAAACCGCGGAAACGCGAAAAAACCAAGATACCGACGGACAAGTGGAGAATAACGGATTCGAACCGTTGACCCCCTGCTTGCAAAGCAGGTGCTCTAGCCAGCTGAGCTAATCCCCCGTGACTGGAATAATTGATAATTGATAATTCATAATTGATAAATATGATTACTAGTGGTATGTCAAGTCAACATATCTGTCAATTGTCAACTCTCAATTCTCAATTAACACTCGCGTAGTCCCAGGCAGACTTGCTACCTAGTACACATTGGCTCTCGCCCATGTGTAGTCCCAGGCAGACTTGCTACCTGGTACACATTGGCTCTCGCCCATGTGTAGTCCCAGGCAGACTTGAACTGCCGACCTCCACATTATCAGTGTGGCGCTCTAACCAACTGAGCTATAGGACTCCGTGATGGTATCCGAGCGGGAACAGCGCCCAGCCTCGCCTCTCTCAATAATATCCGATAGACAGGAAAAGTAGCGGGATGGACAAAACCATACAATATATAAATATACATACCATAAAAAACAGGCATCCATCTCCAGAAAGGAGGTGTTCCAGCCGCACCTTCCGGTACGGCTACCTTGTTACGACTTAGCCCCAATCACCGGTTTCACCCTAGGCCGACCCTCGCGGTCACGGACTTCAGGCGCCCCCGGCTTTCATGGCTTGACGGGCGGTGTGTACAAGGCCCGGGAACGTATTCACCGCGCCATGGCTGATGCGCGATTACTAGCGAATCCAGCTTCACGGGGTCGGGTTGCAGACCCCGATCCGAACTGGGAACGGCTTTCAGGATTAGATGACTGTCACCAGACACCAACTCGCTGTACCGCCCATTGTAACACGTGTGTAGCCCCGGACGTAAGGGCCGTGCTGATTTGACGTCATCCCCACCCTCCTCCACCTTGCGGCGGCAGTATCCACAGAGTGCCCAGCATAACCTGATGGCAACTATGGAAAGGGGTTGCGCTCGTTATGGCACTTAAGCCGACACCTCACGGCACGAGCTGACGACAACCATGCAGCACCTCCACAGCAGTCCCGAAGGACCTCATCATCTCTGAATCGTTCTGCTGCAGTTCAAGCCCGGGTAAGGTTCCTCGCGTATCATCGAATTAAACCACATGTTCCTCCGCTTGTGCGGGCCCCCGTCAATTCCTTTGAGTTTCACCGTTGCCGGCGTACTCCCCAGGTGGGATGCTTAACGCTTTCGCTTGGCCGCTCACCAATAAATGGCAAACAGCGGGCATCCATCGTTTACCGCGCGGACTACCAGGGTATCTAATCCTGTTCGATACCCGCGCCTTCGAGCTTCAGCGTCAGTAAAGCAGCAGCAAGCTGCCTTCGCAATCGGAGTTCCTCGTGATATCTAAGCATTTCACCGCTACACCACGAATTCCGCCTGCCTCCTGCATACTCAAGAACACCAGTTCGCGACGCAGTGCCATGGTTGAGCCACGGCATTTCACGTCACGCTTAGCATCCAGCCTACGCTCCCTTTAAACCCAATAAATCCGGATAACGCCCGGACCTTCCGTATTACCGCGGCTGCTGGCACGGAATTAGCCGGTCCTTATTCATAGGGTACATGCAAAAAGGTATGCATACCTCACTTTATCCCCCTATAAAAGCAGTTTACAACCCATAGGGCCGTCATCCTGCACGCTACTTGGCTGGTTCAGGCTTACGCCCATTGACCAATATTCCTCACTGCTGCCTCCCGTAGGAGTCTGGTCCGTGTCTCAGTACCAGTGTGGGGGACCTTCCTCTCAGAACCCCTAAGGATCGACGGCTCGGTGGGCCGTTACCCCGCCGACTACCTAATCCTACGCATCCCCATCCCATGCCGATCAAATCTTTCGTGCAAATCTGATGCCATCTTCGCACAACATAGGGCATTAATCCGTCTTTCAACGGGCTGTTCCCTGGCAGGGGGAAGGTTGGATACGCGTTACGCACCCGTGCGCCGGTCGCCATCAACAAGAGCAAGCTCTCGTCATGCTGCCCCTCGACTTGCATGTGTTAAGCCTGTAGCTAGCGTTCATCCTGAGCCAGGATCAAACTCTACATTGTAAAAAAAATATCGACGATGACACGCCATATCCCCAAAAGACCGCAAGACCCACAAAAGGAAAAGCGGGAAGGGAAACAAGCGCGCACCGAATAATCTGTCTCAGAACGCCTGTCCGGTAGTATCGGACCGCCCCACAAAGGGGCGGATGAATTGACGGTTCGTCACAACGTCTCCAGTGCAAAAAAACAAAGGGACGTCCCGTACTACTTCCTCGTCTATGGAAAACTTTCAAAGAACTCTTTCCGTGCAACCGGGAAAACCGGAAGGCTGACGCCCCAAAATGGGCGAAAGCGAGTGCAAAGGTAACACTATTTTCCGAAACAGCAAACTTTTTGCAGACTTTTTTTCGGAAAAATAAAAAAAATAATGAAAGGAAGGAACAACGACAGGGAAAAAAGGAAATAAAACGAAAAAAACACATTATTATATATAACGCGCGCGAAAGAAGAAAAGGAGAAAGGGAGAAAGTGTGGGAAGGCTACCGCCTGATGGTCTGTTCACCTTGATAGGTATTGACCGTAAGTTCTATCTCGTCGTTCTCTCCGATGCCATCGAGCGGTACGCTTACATAGAGCCAGTTGGTGTAATATTCGGGAACGCCGTTCTGGTTGTGTAAGAGTCTGAGACGATGAGTCTTATTGCCGTCGCTACGGGTTATCACCTCGTCGCATACGATGCCGATTGTCTGCTTGAGGTTCTCGCTCGGGTCTTCCGTCGTTCCTGACTTTACGCCGATTCCGAGGTTGAGATATTTTCTGTTTTTACCTATCCATGCCGACCTAACAAACAACGGGTCTGTATGGATTTCGCTGACATCTGTCGCATTGCGCTGCCTCAGAACCGGCACGGGCGAGATGGTATAGACCTCGACCGCCTGTTCCCCTTCCGTCACGTTGTAGTACAAGAGAGCCCTGTACGTTGAGTCGGCTGTCTCCGCCCATGAACATGACTGGGGAGTTTTGAAGAGGATGTCCTTATCGTTGTCGTCTATTGCGTGTGTAAGCATGGACTGGCTATTGGAAAACACTTCCACGAAGTCGCTTGTGAGGAAAGAGAATTTTCCGTCACCTGTTTCATATCCGTCATTTGTACATGCGGTGAGAAATGCTGCAATAGTGAGGATGACCCATGCTATTCTTTTCATTCTTTTTCTGCCTTCAAGTGGTTCAACAATGGATTCGCATACATGGTCATCATGCGTTCGCGCAGGAAGTTTTCGTCTTTCTGCGGTATTTGTATCTGGTCGATGCGCGGATTGATGTAGCCATGCAGGAATGCTGCCCGTTCTTCCGGAGAATAGTGGGTGGCGAACCGTTGCTCTCCCAAGAGCAGGTCGGCTGCGATGAAGTTCGACCTGAACAACCGGTAGTTGCGGTGAATCTCCCTGTCGATGTGTCGCGCCACCGCTTCAAAAAGGTCATTTTTCGGCATATCAGCACTCAACGTGTCGAGCCAACCGTCGATACATGGTGCACAATGATAATGGATTTCCCCTTTGTAGCCCATGATTCCCGTGCGCATGCTGTCTATATCGTCCTGCGCCGTCTTTTTCCACGCAGGATTATCCCGCTTGCACTGGAACTCCTTCGCCTTGAGGATATCGCATGGGTCGTATTCGTAGCTGATGGCGAGCGGCACGATATGCAGTTGCCTCAGCCTTTCGAGCGGTGTTCCTTCGCCTCCCATCGCCATCATTTTGAGGATTGAGGGCTGCGTTCGGTCGTCGGAATCTTTTGCCCGTCCTTCCCGTTGCGCAATCCACACGTTATCATTTTTCTCACTGATGACGAAGTGCATATATTCGGCAAGCAGTCGGCTTGCGGCAAGCATCTCCTTGGGTGGCAGCGAGCGCTCGACGATGAACGACTTATTGACCCTCACAAGGTCTTTCACCCACGGCAGTGCGAGCAGGTTGTCGCCAATGGCTATTTCACATGTCGTCCCGAAACCTGCATCTATGAGCAGTTTGTCGAGCAAAGCCGAGTCAAGGACGATGTCGCGGTGATTGGACACGAAAGTATATCGCTTGTCCGTGTCGATGCTCGCTGTGTTTATCGTGCATCCTTTACTTGCTTCTGCAAGCAGTTTTTCGAGAAAGCCGTAACAGAAAACTTTTTGGAACTCAAGGTTTGTCCGACATCCCCTCATGCGCTCAGCAAACTGTTCGAACGTAAGTTCCGGCATGACGACGGCAACCACCTTCCTGAACTGCTGGTCGGCAAGCAGCCGCTCATACACCTGCGGCAGTTCCTCAGGAGTGAACGGGCGGATTGCGTCAAAGCGCTGCAACTTTTCTCGGAACGAATCTTTCTGCATCTGTCTATGGTCCACTTAGAACTGGTTTTCTACGATTTCGGTCAGCACGTCGGTAATATTCAAGCCCGCCGCTGCCACTTGCTGCGGGATGAAGCTCGTTGCCGTCATGCCCGGCGTTGTGTTCACTTCGAGCATATTGAGTTTATCGTGCCCGTCACTGCCGCGCGTAATGATATAATCGACACGGATAATTCCATTGCAGTGGAGGATATCGTAGATGGCTGACGTAAGGTCTTGGGCGCGTTTAGCCAACTCGTCGGGAATGCGTGCCGGCGTGATTTCATCCACCTGTCCGTTGTATTTGGCGTCATAATCGAAGAATTCGTTCTTGGTCACCACCTCGGTCACGGGGAACACGACGCTCTTTGCGCGTGTCTTATAGCATCCGACGGTGATTTCGGTTCCATCGAGGAATTGCTCTACCATGACCGTATCGCTCTCCATCATGGCATTTCTCAGTGCCGGTGCCAACTGGTCGATGTTCTTCACTTTCGACACGCCGAACGAGCTGCCGTTCGTGGCTGGCTTCACGAAGCAGGGCATCCCGATGCGCTCCATGACGTCGTTCTCCGAGATTTTGTCTTCCTGTCCCCGACGAATGAGCAGGCTCTCGGCAACTCTCACGCCGAATGAGCGCAGATAGTTGATGAGCACGAACTTGTCGAATGTCATTGCCTCGACGAGCACGCCGCTCGTGCTGTAAGGGATATTGAGCAGGTCGAAATATCCTTGCAAGATGCCGTTCTCTCCCGGCGTCCCGTGTATCGTGATGTAGGCATAGTCGAAGGTCTGCCGCTTGCCGTCTTCCTCGTAGGAGAAATCGTGGCGGTTGATGGGAGCAGTTGTCCCGTCCGGCAGGTTCACGTTCCAATCCGTCCCTTTGATATCGACGATGCGCACATGATAACGTTCTTTGTCGAAGAATGAATAAAGTCCTTGTGCTGAGCGGAGCGACACGTCATGCTCCGAAGAATCGCCTCCGCACACAATTGCTATAGTTCTTTTTATTGCTTTCATAATTATTTTTTTATTTCCTATTCTTGTTCTATTGTTGTCCGTCCACCACATCCACGTTGGTCAGTCCCTGAATATATCCGCGCCATTTGGCAATCAGCTGCAGCATGTCGTCGGGCATCGGGGCGGTGAAATCCATCTGCTTGCCCGTAGATGGGTGTGTGAATCCGAGTGTCTGTGCATGCAACGCCTGGCGGGGACAGATTTTAAAACAGTTCTGAATAAATGCTTTGTAGGTGGAACTGCGCTGTCCGCGCAATATTTCCATTCCTCCGTAGCGCTCGTCGCCGAACATCGGGTGCCCGATATGCCGCATGTGTGCACGAATCTGATGCGTGCGTCCCGTCTCAAGCACACACTCCACCAGCGTGGTATATCCGAAGCGCTCCAACACCCGGTAGTGTGTGACGGCAGGTTTACCGATTTCAGAGTCGGGCGGCAGCACCGTCATCCTGAGACGGTCTTTCGGGTCGCGGGCGATATTGCCTTCGATGCGCCCCTCGTCCTCGACGAAATTGCTCCACACAAGTGCCTGATAGGAGCGGCGGCTGGTTTTGTTGAAGAACTGTATGCCGAGGTTTGACTTCGCTTCGGGTGTCTTTGCCACGACAAGCAGTCCGCTGGTATCCTTGTCTATGCGGTGCACGAGCCCCACTTCCGGATTGTTCGGGTCGTAGGTCGGGCAGTTCCGCAGGTGCCATGCCACGGCGTGGACCAACGTTCCACTGAAATTCCCGCATCCCGGGTGCACCACCATTCCCGCAGGTTTGTTCACCACCATGAGGTCGTCGTCTTCATAAACGATGTCGAGCGGTATTTCCTCCGGCACAATCGTCGTATCGTGCTGCGGACGGTCGAGCATCAGCGTGATGACATCGCCTGCCCGCACCTTGTAATTGCTCTTCACCGGCTGTCCGTTGACGTGCACGAATCCTGCCTCGGCAGCCTTCTGAATACGGTTTCGGCTCGAGTGCGGCAGGTGTTCCTGCATATATCGGTCGATGCGCAGCGGCTCCTGTCCCTTATCCACGTCGAGCCGCACATGCTCATAGAGCTGCTGCTCGTCGTCTTCGCCTATCTCGGATAATATCAACTCGTCCTCACTCATTGCATCTGTCGGTTAGTTGGCGGGCGCAGGTTTGCCGGCGGGCGCTGATGACTTATTAGCCGACGGCGTCGCAGGCTTGTTTGCCGATGGCGCTGACGGCTTGTTAGCTGATGGAGTCGCAGGCTTAGTTGCCGATGCTGACGGTTTTTCCGTTGTCGTCGTCGCACCGCCCTCAGGCGTACTGGGAGCAGGTGTTTCCGACGTCACCTCCACGGGCTCCTCCTCTTCTTCCTCATCTTCGTAGTAGTATTCGAATTCGGGTTCGGTGTAGTTGATGGAGTCGTTCTCGTTGAGTCTTCCGTCACCGACCTGTATCGTCAGCACGTCTTCAATCGACACGCGCGCACCGGTGCTGAGCTGTTTCCCTTTGCAAATGATGCCGTACACCCAGTCTTTCTCGCCCGGAATGTATTGCGGCGACCCCAGTTTGAAGCCCATGGCGCGCAGCTTGACTGCCGCCTCGCGGTATGAACTGTTGTCTATCACGTCGGGCAGTGCTATCGTCGGCGTGCTTGTTGCGTTGATGGTCACGAAGATGATGCGTCCCGGCTTCACCTTTTCGCCGGCAACAATCGACTGTTCCAGCACACAGTTGGGCGGCAGCGACTTCACATAACCCGTATCATTCACTTCGATATTCAGGTCCAACCCGTCAAGAATATCTTCCGCCTCCTTGAAATCTTTATGCAGGACATTCGGCACCACGACCACCTCGCCGTGGTTCGTGTACCAGTCAATTCCGTATTTCACACCGAGGCACAACAGTATCACGAGCGCCAGCATCGCGAGAATATTGCCCCAGAAATGCCCACTTGTCATCTTTCTGAAAAACTCCTGTATGTTCATTGTCCTTTCATTTTTACCATCCTGCGCGGCAGCTTGCCGTTACCGAGCCTTGGGGGAGGGACGTTCGCCACCCTTCCGCACCCTTCCGCTGCAGAATATTTGCAAAGATACGGTTTTTTCTCATAAAACGTGCGCGAACATTAAATATTTTTTGATTAAACGGAAAACAATTCCTGCAAACGACAATTTCCACACGCTCCCACCACCCTGCATAAACATACAGAAATGGGCGTATAAATATACAGTTGGACTTTCCCTTTCCAAAAGTGCCACTTTCAGCTTGCAAAAGTTCCCCTTTCAGCTCCTAAAAGTTCCCCTTTTGGAGTGCAAAAGTGGCACTTTTGGAAGACACTCCGCAAACCACTGACAACCAATCAGTTAGCGAAGCAACACCTCTTCTTGCCCCACTGCATAAAAATACAAAACGCCTGGAGACTGAATACCGCGCAGACATGCACAAAAAAAGACAGAGAAGAGCCTCGCCCTTCTCTGTCTTTCATCGTCCCATCGTTGCGGCAGACGGCTTATTTGCCGTGGTGCTCGTCAGAAACAGTCAGCTTCTTGCGTCCCTTTGCGCGGCGTGAAGCCAACACACGGCGACCATTCTTCGTTGCCATACGCTCGCGGAAACCATGCTTGTTCACGCGACGACGATTGTGCGGTTGAAATGTTCTTTTCATCTTTTATCCTATTTTTTGTCGTTATATTATCTTTGTTAAAACACGAAATCGGGTTGCAAAAGTAGTCATTTCTTTTTAATTTACCAAAAAATAGTAGAAATTTAGGTACACTTTTTATGTTTTTTTCCATATTTTACGTACCTTTGCCCCGTAAAACGACCGATTAAGCACAGATTATTCATCAATTAAATAGATAAAACAAATGATTAAATCACAAGACATCAAGAAAGGTACCTGCATCCGCATGGATGGCAAACTGTACTTCTGCATCGACTTCCTGCACGTAAAACCGGGAAAAGGTAACACCATCATGCGCACCACCCTGAAAGACGTGGTCAGCGGACGCGTATTGGAAAAACGCTTCAACATCGGCGAATCGCTCGAGGACGTCCGCGTAGAGCGCCGCTCCTACCAGTATCTCTACCAGGAGGGTGAAGACTATATCTTCATGAACCAGGAGACTTTCGACCAGATTCCCATCGGGAAAGACCTCATCACGGGCGTTGACTACATGAAGGAGAGCGACATCGTCGAGGTGGTGAGCGATGCTGACACCAACACCATCCTCTACGCCGAAATGCCGGTGAAGACCGTCCTGCGCATCACCCACAGCGAGCCGGGCGTGAAAGGCGACACCGCCACCAACGCCACCAAGCCCGCAACACTCGAGACAGGCGTGGAAGTGCGCGTGCCGCTGTTCATCAACGAGGGCGACCTCATCCAGGTGGACACCCGCGACGGCAGCTACCTGCAGCGCATGAAGGAGTAATACTCATATACATTAGACAGCACATACAAGGACAGCTTCCCTGCATCGCTTTTCCATGCAGGGAAGCTGTCTTTTATATCCGCCCTTGTTTCTTTCCCAAAGAGATTGCGTGAAAACTCATTATTTTCTTTGTGCTTCCCTTATTTTTCACTATCTTTGCATATCAAACAAATGCTTTGCAAGCGATGAA
Organism: Prevotella sp. Rep29; assembly: GCF_019551475.1. Classification (NCBI taxonomy): domain Bacteria; kingdom Pseudomonadati; phylum Bacteroidota; class Bacteroidia; order Bacteroidales; family Prevotellaceae; genus Prevotella; species Prevotella sp. Rep29. The sequence continues at coordinate 301,246 of NZ_CP047159.1, read as the reverse complement.
ATACTCACTCATCATACCCGTTTACAACCGTCCCGACGAGGTGGCGGAGTTGTTAGAGAGCCTCACCGTGCAGCGGATGAAAGATTTCGAGGTGATTATCGTAGAAGACGGTTCGCAAACGCCGTGCAAGGAGGTGTGCGACCGCTATGCCGACCGCCTCGACCTGCACTACCACGTGAAGGAAAACGGCGGTCCGGGACAGGCACGCAACTATGGTGCGGAGCGCGCCAAAGGCGAATACTTCATTGTGCTCGACAGCGACGTGGTGGTTCCTGAAGGCTACCTCGAGGCGGTAGATGCCGAGTTGCTGCGCGAGCCGTGCGACGCTTTCGGCGGACCCGATGCCGCCCACACGTCGTTCACCGACATACAGAAAGCCATCAGCTACTCAATGACCTCGTTTTTCACGACAGGCGGCATACGCGGCGGGAAGAAGAAACTGGACAAGTTCTATCCCCGCTCGTTCAACATGGGCATACGCGCCGACGTCTATCGGGAGCTGGGAGGCTTCTCGAAAATGCGCTTCGGCGAGGATATCGACTTCTCCATCCGCATCTCCAAGGGCGGGCATTCGTGCCGGCTGTTCCCCGAAGCATGGGTGTGGCACAAGCGGCGCACGGACTTCCGCAAGTTCTGGCGACAGGTGTTCAACAGCGGCATCGCACGCATCAACCTGTATAAGAAATATCCCGAATCGCTGAAGGTCGTTCACCTGCTACCCGCCGTGTTCACCATCGGCTGCATCCTGCTGGTTCTGGTTTCTGCCGCGGGCAGACTGTTGATGCACTTCGACGACCTGCACCGCTGGTACTGGCTCTGCGCAGCGCCATGGATACCCATCCTGCTGTTCTGCGCCATCATCTTCATCGACTCCTCCATCCGCAACAAATGTCTCCGGGTGGGCGTCCTCTCCATCCCGGCAGCCTTCATCCAACTGTTCGGCTACGGCTGCGGATTCCTCCAGGCATGGTGGCGACGCTGCGTGTTAGGGAAAGACGAATTTTCTGCCTATAACAACACATTCTACAAATGACGGACAAACTCAGCATCAACCAGTGGGCAGAAGAAGACCGCCCACGCGAAAAACTCATGAGACTGGGTGCTGAAGCGCTGAGCAACGCCGAACTGCTCGCCATCCTGATAGGCTCCGGCAGTCCGAAAGAGACGGCAGTGGAACTCATGAAGCGCGTACTCAACGGCTGCAACAACAAACTCAACACGCTGGGCAAGCGCACCATCCACGAGTTGTGTCAATACAACGGCATCGGCGAGGCAAAGGCTATCACCATCCTCGCCGCCTGCGAACTGGGCAAACGCCGGCAAGCGGAGAAAGCCGAGGAACGGAAAAGCCTGGGGTCAGCATCCGCCATTTATGAATACATGCATCCGAAAATGCAGGACCTCGACACGGAAGAAGCGTGGATTCTGCTGATGAACCAAAACTACAAACTCATCAAAGCCGAGCGCATCTCGCACGGAGGCATCACCGAGACTGCCGTCGATGTGCGCATCATCATCCGCGAGGCGCTGCTACACAATGCCACCGTCGTGGCTTTCTGCCACAACCACCCGTCAAACAACCTGCGCCCCAGTAATGACGACAACCGACTGACACAACGGATAAAAAGCGCCTGCGACACTATGCGCCTCTACTTTCTCGACCACCTTATCGTGACCGATGGCGCCTATTACTCTTACCGTGAGCAAGGAAAACTCTGAGAAACAAATCTTTCTTTACAAAAAATACCTGCAAACTTTAACTTTTTACCAGTTAAAGCATCCTATTATCGTATTCATTGTGGAAAATACCCGCACATTTTAATAAATGAAGATGAGCCAAGACGATAACATACTATTGGAGATGATCTCCGATTCCTCGCAGAAAGATGCAGGATTCCGACTGCTGACACAGCAATACGGAAAGGCATTGTACTGGCACATCCGACGAATAGTTGTGGGACATGACGATGCTGAAGACGTTTTGCAGAACACCTTCATCAAAATCTATAACCAACTGTCTCGCTTCAAGGGCGAAGGAAAACTTTCAACCTGGATGTACACGATAGCCACGAACGAAGCGCTGCAACATCTCAGAAAACAAAAAAGATTCCTGCAAAGCATTGATGCACTTGGAGATACGCTCTGTGCAAAACTCAAAGCAGAACAGCCCATTGACAGCGATTCGGCTGAGAACATCTTCCAACAAGCCATCCTCCAACTGCCTACCCAACAACGAATCGCATTCAACATGCGCTATTACGATGAGTTGAGTTATGAAGAAATTGCGGAAATCACAAAAAAGAACGTGGGAACACTCAAAGTGAATTATCATTTCGCTACGGAAAGAATTAAGCAATATATCAAAGAGCATACTTTATGAAGACATTTGAAGACATCGGAAAGAAGTTGCCATACACGGAAAGTGACGAATACTTGGACAATCTCGTTGACCAATGTACAGAAAACGCCATCCGTCAGAAGCAGACAAAACCAAAAGCCACATACAAACACTTGTATGTCATTGCCGCTGCTGCCCTTTTAGTCTTTCTGTTAAGCGTAACGATTACCCACTTCAAGAACAACGACCGCCAGTTACTTGCAGACCAACAGGTCACCAGTCCTATTGACCAATTCCTTGACGGGCTGAGCGATGACGAAGTACTTGCACTCAATCTCTATGATATGGAAGAAATACCTGAATATTAAACCTTTAAAATAAACAATTATGAAAAGAATGATGATGCTGGCAGTGCTTGTCGCAACCTTTATGACAGCTACTGCTCAAGAAAAGAAAGAAGACGTGAATGAACGCATGTTCAACGCCAAAGTACGCGAGTTGGTTTACCGACTTAACATTACCGATGAGCAGAAAACGAAGTTCGTACCTATCTACCGTCGCTACAATGACGAGATGAAAGCCGCATGGGGCAAGAAACAAAAGCCCGAACAGCCTAAGACCAGTGAAGAAGCTGCAACAATGGCAAAGCGTAAAATGGAACGCCAGCAGCGCGCACAGGCTATTCGCATCAAGTACATCGACGAATTAGCAAAAGTGCTTGACCCAAAACAAGTGAATCGCTTCTTCGATGTGGAAAGCCAGATACAACGTAAAACGATGATGCGTAAGCACAACGTGCAGAAAAAAGGTCCACAGAAAAACAAGCCTCAAGACAGAAAACAACTACAAAGCGCAGAATTATGAAACGCTCTCTCCTACTCGTTGCACTTTCAATTGTCACGCAAATGGCTTTCTGCCAGCCCGACAAAACGGCTTACTATAAGGCAGACAGTTATACCTACGAAGGCATAACCCTTCCCTTCCGGCAGTTGGACATGAATCAGGACAAAGATGGAAAATCCATCCTCGTCGTTCAACTGCACGGAGGAACGGCGCGAGGCACAAACAACACGTCGCAACTCAGTGCTTCTGCTGTCGACAGCGTTGAAATCTATCTGCGAGTGCATGGCACAAAAGCCATCTTTCTGCTTCCGCAGTGTGCTTCAGATCGGCAGTGGAATGAGAGCACCCGCAGCGTTACAACACCCATGACCGAAGTGCTTTCACATTGGTTACAAGACTTTATTGCATCCAACGATGTTGATTCCACACGTGTATATATAACAGGTTACTCTATGGGAGGAAGTGGCACATGGCGCATGCTCAATGACAACACCACGATGTTTGCAGCAGCCTGTATCGCAGCAGCCAACCCGCTCATGGTGGAAGCAGCGAAAGTGAAACTGACTCCTGTTTATGCTATAGCCGGCGAAAACGATAACATCATGGATGCTGAAAAGATTGAACAGTTTGCCACTTCCCTGCAGACGCTGGGCGGAGAGGCGCGTTACGATATGCTGACAGGGTGCGACCATTTCGCCACATGCGACGGAGCATTTACCCGTGAGCGGCTAGCATGGATGTTCTCACACAAGCGCAACACACCGACTGCCATCCATCTGAACGAAAACAACGTGAACACTGTTCCTGAACAGTTCTACACCATCAACGGAACGCCGACAAATGCGTCTGCAATGGGTATTCTCATTGTCAAACAGGCAAACGGAACCGTACACAAAATCATAAAAAGGTAGAATAACATTTCAAGGCTATTAAAGAGTCTTTAGCACAAAAAAGGTGTCATATGACGCCTTTTTGTATTTATAACCTTTAAAAAACGTGGAGCATACAGGACTCGAACCTGCCACCTTTTGACTGCCAGTCAAACGCTCTAGCCAGATGAGCTAATGCCCCCTGATTGGAAAATCTTCGGCAAAGATAAGCAGAAAATACCAATGCTGCAAATTTTCCTTGATGATTCTGCGCGACAAGAAAAAAAGAGACAAAAGGACAAGGGTGCCCACATTCGTGAGCACCCCGCCTGTTTATTCTTCATTTTCGAGCAATGCCTCGGGAATCTCTATCTCCTCCCCTTCCGGTTCCACATAGAGCACCGACTCATCGTTACGCGTCACCACGACGTTCAGGTTATCGGTTTTGCTGTCGTAATAGATGGTCGTATTGAATTCTGGCACCGCATTCGTCTTGCCGCCATTGAACTTATAAACGCCATCAACCACCTCAACGGGTGTCTGCACGTTGAAGTTTGCCACAATCTCGTCATACTCGTCGCCTGCCACTTCCCACAGGCGTGCCTTGAAAGCGTCATTGTCAAACAACCCAAGATCGCGCGGATACTGGTCTTCGGCATCGGTAAACAAGTCTGCCAGACTCACTTTCTCATACACATCCTCAGCACTTTCTTCCACTGCTTTCGTCTTGTTGCACGCCGTGAAGGCAAATGCAACCATAGCCAACATGGCTAATACAAATACTTTTCTCATATTCTTCGTCGATTAAATGATTGATATTTTGAGTTATCGCCCACAAAAATACGCTTTTTTCTTGATTTTACCATCTATTTTTACCGAAAAAACAATAAATCCACTATCTTTGCATGCAAATTTACTTTATCGTCAACTATAGCTAAGAAGCCGATGAACCAAGAAGAGAAAACAAAAATTGAAGAGCAAATAGTAGATGTTCTCAAAACCGTTTACGACCCCGAGATGCCTGTCGATGTGTGGAATCTCGGCATGATCTACAAGATTGACGTCAAGGACGACCATTCGGTGGATGTCGATATGACGCTTACTGCCCCCAATTGTCCGGCAGCCGACTACATCATGGAGGACGTAAGGACGAAGATTGAGAGCCTGGAAAGCATCGAGCACGCCAACATCAACCTCGTATTCGAACCCATCTGGGACTACAGCATGATGTCGGAAGAAGCACGGGTGGAACTGGGGTTTGACTAATTGATAATTGATAAATGACAATTGATAAATATGGTTACTCTTTCTGACTGACAGACAAGAATGCATATATAAAATGACTAATTCATTAATATAGTTGCCCTTTCTGACTGACAGTTGAAACCTGCAACGCTAATTATACTGCAATGATGCCACGAAACACAAATATAATCGCATTGAAATCAGACAGTTTCTCTGACAGAATTATTAAGATGTATCAGCATCTGACAAACTGCCGAAACGAGAACGTCCTCTCCAAACAAGTCCTTCGGAGCGGGACGAGCATTGGAGCCAACGTCACGGAGAGTTTCAACGCGCAGAGTGAACCTGACTTTATCAACAAACTGAATATTGCACTGAAAGAAGCAGACGAAACACACTATTGGCTCAAAAAACTGCATGCCGGGAATTACTTGACAGAAAAAGAATTTCAATCAATGGAACAAGACAACATAGAAATCATAAAACTTCTGACCAGTATCATTAAAACCAAGAAAAAGAATATGGGACTGCTATAGCACGCTCCTAAAAAAACTAATCATATTTATCCATTATCAACTATCAATTCTCAATTATAATGAAGAATACATATTTCCTTGCCGATGCCCACTTAGGGTCACTTGCCACCGAACATCCGCGGACACAGGAGCGGAGACTGGTGCGGTTCCTTGACAACATCAAGGAGAAAGCATCTGCCATCTATCTGCTGGGCGACATGTTCGACTTCTGGCACGAATACCGCAACGTTGTGCCGAAAGGCTTTACACGGTTTCTCGGGAAACTCTCCGAACTCACCGACATGGGAGTCGAAGTACACTATTTCATAGGCAACCACGACATCTGGGCTTACGACTATTTAGAGAAAGAGTGCGGCGTCATCATCCACCGCAAGCCACTCACAACCGAAATCAACGGCAAAGTGTTCTTCCTCGCCCACGGCGACGGACTCGGCGACCCCGATACGAAGTTCAAGATTCTCCGTCGCATCTTCCACAATCCCCTGTGCCAGTTCCTCTTCCGTACCATTCACCCCAGATGGGGCATGGCGTTCGGACTCAAATGGGCGAAGCACAGTCGCATGAAACGCCCCGACGGGAAAGAGCCCACCTATCTGGGCGAAGACAAGGAATGCCTCGTCAGGTTCAGCAAGTCATACATGCAAGAGCATGCCGATATTGATTATTTTATCTACGGACACCGCCACATCGAACTCGACCTGAGGCTCTCCAAAAAGACACGGATGCTTATCCTCGGCGACTGGATATGGCAGTTCACCTACGCCGTCTTCGATGGCGAGCACCTCTTCCTTGAAGAATACGTCGAGGGCGAAAGCAAACTCTGACAAACCGAGCCGTTCGTTGAAGAAAAATCGCTGTTGGCTGATTATTTTTGCGGCATCAGCAATGAATGTTTACCTTTGCAGCAAATCTCAACAGGTAATAAAATTCATTAAAATCAGGTTTGTAGAATCAAATTCGGAGGCGCATATCTCGTGAGAGATGTGTGCCTCTTTTTTTGTTTCACCATCTCAGCTTACCTCATTTTTTATCAATCCCGAACTTTTTATGTGCGACCTGTTCGCGCATTTTTAAGCAAGTTTTATCGAAGAATATACAAAAAATGTTTGGATATTCAATAAAAATGAGTATATTTGCATCGACACTCAGTTTAATTAGCCAATTAGAAAAACATGAGAATGACACGTACGCTACTTATTTCCATCCTTTGGTTAGCAGCGATATTCTATTGTTGTGCCCAATCCATTCAAGGTATTGTCATTGACGAAAAGACAAGCGAGCCCGTCGCGTTTGCGAATGTGGTGCTGCTCGACCTGCGCGATTCCGCTTTTGTTGCAGGATGTACGACGGACAGCATCGGGCGTTTCTCGCTTTCGCCGACAGATACAGAAGGATTGCTGAAAGTCAGTTGCATCGGTTATCAGACCCTCTTTGTCCGTCCTGCGGAAAACATGACCGTCCCACTGGCTGCTGACGATAAACTCCTGGACGAAGTGACGGTGAAAGGACATCGCCCAGTGTATAAGATGAGGGGTGCGACACTCATATCAAAAATAGAAGGGACGGTCTACAGCCAGTTGGGCGATGCCATTGACGTACTCAAGCAACTGCCGTTCATTCACGGGACGAACGAAAATATTCAAGTGCTGGGCAAGGGAGCTCCGTTGTTTTACATCAACGGGCGAAAGATGCGGAGCAAAGACGAGTTACAGGAAATCAAGAGCGATATGATAAAAGAAGTACGGGTAGAGATGAATCCCGGTGCAAAATATCCGTCAGGAACCCGTGCCGTCATTCATATTATGACCAACCGCCCGCCCAACGACGGGCTTGCGGGTTCCATAACGCTCAACGGCAGCCAGTCCGACTATTTCTCGCACTATGAGGCTACCAACCTGAACTATCGCCACGGAAAACTGGACGTATTCTTTTCCGGGCGTCATGATTTCTCGAAAACGAAAAACGAAAAGAGTGAGAACTATACGTTTCCCTACCAAGGACAGACCATCTATCAAGGATGGGATGGCAATGAGAAAGGACGGGACAAACGCGCCCGTTTTTCTGGAGGATTCAATTATACATTTTCGCCCGAACATTCTTTGGGGTTACAATATGTTTTCAACCGTAACATAAAGTCAGAAGCATGGCTCCCTCTTGATAATTTTGTCAGAAACGGAGTACAAGAAGAATTGTTCCATTCCGATTTCTATACAGGCGGGAATGGTCATTCCCATGGTTTGTACCTCTATTACGCTAATCAGTTCAGCAAACACTGGCACTTATCTGTAGATGCAACGTATAGAAAAAATCAGTCTAAGTCACATTCGTTGGAGACAGAAGATAGAGGGCTGACGGATAATATTGTAATGACAAATGCGGATGGAGAAGGAAAGGTTTATGCCGTTAAGGCAGCCATTATCAACGAACTCCCTTTTGGGACGATTACTTGGGGTACGGAAAACTCCTATACGGAGAGTAAAAACAAGTACTTGATACAAAACGACAGCCTTGCAGTTCTGATACCCAATAATGACAGCAAGGCGCGGCAGAAATATCTTAGCGCCTTTGTCAGTTATGAGGGAATGTTCGGTCCCATAGGCGTAGAAGCTGGGATAAGATATGAACGTACAATATATGATTATTTCCGTGATGGTATTAGGCAGACGGACGATTGCAAGAAATACAATAGCTTTCTGCCCAGCTTTTCTTTGTCATCGCAATTGGGCGAACTCGCCTTATCGCTGAATTATAACATTGACATCAGTCGTCCCAGTTACAGTATGTTGATAAATGGTATACAATATATCAACAGTTTCGTATATATGCAAGGGAATCCAACATTGAAAAACTCTTACGAACACGGAATATCACTCCTTGCAGCATACAAAGACTGGCAGTTTATGTTTACTTATTATTATTACTCTGACTATTTCCTGCGAACCACTTCCTTATTCGAAACCTTGCCTGTAATCGTTGACAAAACTCAAAACCATAACAAGGGACAAATCCTAGCATATCTGGTTTATTCTCCAACCATTTCGTTCTGGAAACCGACAGCAACTATTGGTATAGATGGACAGCATTTGAACTATAACGGGCGAGGATATGGTAACCGACCTGGATTTTTCCTGGAATGGAAAAACATGCTGACACTGCCTGCCAAGACATGGATAACCTGCAGTCTTTTGTGGTATTCGGTTGGAACACAAGACCTTTTCAGAGGGAAAAGCGGATGGTCACTGAACGCTTCTGTCATCAAAAACTGGAAGCAGTGGCGTTTTCAAGTTGGTGCCAACGACATTTTTGGAACAGACAAAACACCTGTGACCATTTACGATGGCGACATCATCAGAAGACACAATGCCAATTCCTATACTCAAAGCGTCTATCTCAATATCCGCTATAACATCAAGGCATATAAATCCCGATACAAAGGTAACACCGCCGGACAGAGCGAGATTGACCGATTGTAGATTATTTATTATACAGACATTTCACAACAACATGCATATAATCAAAATTAATTCTTATATAATGAAGTGCCGTAAAAACATTATGCTTATTGCCACATTAGTTTCTTTCTGCAGCCCAGTTTTTGGACAAACAGAGAAAGACTCCATTGCGCCGGTATCCGACACTATCACATGGAATAAAACGTTGGACGAAGTGACGGTCGTTGCCAAACATGTCCGCATGAAAAGGAATGGGGAAATAGAGGTCAACCTGTCTAACAATCCTATCGCGAAAACAAAGACGATGCTTGAGATGCTCAACTTTGTAAAAGGGGTGAAGGCTGATGATAGCGGTGTAAGTATATACGGACGCGAAGGAACTATCATCTATATAGAGAACCGCAGGGCGTCTGTAAAAGAACTACAGGCAATTCCCGCTTCAATGATTAAGAAAGTAATTGTTTCACCGCATGCAGCCACCCGACACGGCAGCCAAGCAAGCGGCGGCGTCATTCGTGTCATGCTGAAAGACTAGGTGGGGCTTCTCGGATCGGTGACGGAAAGGCTGCAGATGGACAAGAATGGCTTTGTTGACAACGGCTTGTCGCCGACGATATTCTTCAAGCAAGGACGCCATGCGCTCTTCAGCAGCTTGACGGCTGGCTATGGACGGTATCTGGTTGAACGTGAACAGAAAAGCGTTTCTTCTGATGACGTCTCCCTGACAAGCACACGCACGAAAAACAAGGATTTCCTTATAAAAGAGAATCTGAGCTATACCTACAATTTCTCGGAAAAGAACTTCCTGAACATTTTCACAGGGATAGACTTTAACCACTTCAGGTCGCGACTGAACAGTCATACGGAATCCTCTCTTCTTGACATCGCATCGAAGTCGAAACCCGTGGGATATAATGCAGGACTACAGTACAGGCAGTATCTTGGCAAGAAAACAGACAGCTATGTGAACATGAAATATACCTACTCGGGGAACAAGTCAAAAAACACAAAGAGCTATCTCTCGGACGACGAAAGGAGCGACCAGACGTCAGAGAAGCATTTCAACTACCACCAGCTGCATCCCATGGTAAGCCTGTCCTTCAAGCACAGCCAGGAATTAGAAGCTGGAGTGAGACTTAATTTCCTCAATGACAACAACGACAACCAAGGCGTTCGGATATTTTCCCTGGACCAACTTACCGACTTGAAATACAGATTGAAGGGCATCGACTTCAACCCATGGATTGAATACAGCAAAACTCTCGGCGAGAATCTGTATCTCCGCCTGGGACTTATCTATTACCGGGGCAGACTGAAGTATGAGGACAGGCTGAAAGGCAACGTCTACAGAACACGACAGAACGGACTGTTCCCTAACGTCCTGCTGCAATGGATGATAAACCAGCAGACCGGTCGCGGGCTGACGGTAGCCTATCGCCATGATTATTCCATGCCCAACTATGGATACTATAACCCCGAGCCAATCTATGTGTCCAAGAATTTCTACAGCATCGGAAACTTCTCACTGAAGAAAGCGACATTTGACACGGCTGAAATGAACTTTCACCTCAATTCCAACTGGACTTTCACCCTGCGGGCAGAGTGGTGGAGAAACATCATACGCATCATGACCCACCAAAGCGAGACAGACAAAAACGTATATTACACCATACCGGAGAATGTCGGAAAAAGGAAAAAGATTGCGGCTTCCGCACATTGGAACGAGAAAATAGGTATCTGGAATACAAATACAAGCCTGTCGCTCACAACCGAAGAAGAAAAGATGCCTGGACGAAAAGCATTGAACCGCTGTCACATCGTGTTTGACACCAGCAACCAATTCCAAATCAATAAACATATAGGGCTGACAGCATTTTTCTATGCAGAGACCAAGAAAAAACAGCTTGGCTTTACGAAACACGGGACATACTCCTTCGACCTGGGGGGATATTGCAACTTGATAAAAGGAAACCTAAACATCAACCTGCTGCTGCTCAACGTCTTGCACAAGGAAGAGAAGGTAACGATGGTGGGCAGCAACTATGATATTTTCAGAACCGACATGTCACCCAAGACTCGCGCGAAACTAACGGCTATCTGGCGGTTCAGAGCAGGAAAGAAAGTGAAAATGAAAAACATCAATGTAGGAGAGTCGCCGGAAAGAACAGCACCGGTCCTTTAATCATCTTATCAATTGGATTATGTAAAAATGTACACGCCGAACGAGTTTTTTCAAATATTTTGCTTATCTTTGCAGATAAGTATTCACATATTTAAATTCCGACAGCCATGAATTTCTTACGCAAATCCTATCAAGATTACAACATCTTTGTATTTCTGTTTTTCCTCTGGGCTTTGTTTTACAGCTTCAGTCATTTAATTGACAGTGCTTGGATATTGTTCCATCTGCCAGACACTAAATCTGCCGAATCAACAAGCAAGCTTTTCATGCATTTCCTCACGATTGGAGGAAGCATATTGATATTGAAAGAACGGGCTGAAGGGATTTTATTATGGGGGTTAACACCTTTCATCGCCTATGGAGCTGCCTTTCTCCTATTTGAATATAAAGAAGCTATCTCCGTGGAATTTCTCATAAAGAAGGCTTTATATCTGCTGATTCCCGCCTGTCTCCTATTCCTGAAACAAAACGGACAATCGGGATGGAAGGTTCTTTTTGGGAAACGGCAACAGGGCGAGAACGATTCCTTACAAGCAAAATAGTAATCTAAAAACCAAAGAATTATGAAAAAAGTTCTCTTATGTAGCCCCACACTACTTCTTGTAGGATACATCCTTTTAAGTGCGGGCAATCTCTTTTCATGGAAACCATTGATTTGGATTGGCATACCTATTCTCCTCATCGGGATAGTTGGCATGGCAAAAGACATCTGGACGGGTTGTCAACAGAAAACGTTGACCAGCTGGCGGCTTGGGCTGAAAATTTGTGGATTGGTTCTCGGCATCTTGCTCTTAATCGTCTCTGTGATGGTCGCATTCGGAGTGGGATGCATACACCTATCCACAGGGCATTGACACCGTCTTTCAGCGCGACAAATTCCTGACAGGACGGCGAACGGCAACAAAGAAAATTTCGATGAAATAGGCGATTTTTGCAGGGGAAATATTCAATGAAGACCAAATAATATATCTATGCAGTTAAACAAATCAGCATTAAAAAATTACCATGGAGGAGTTGTTTTTCTCCTAAATGTTTTTCTGATATACAACCTATACCACCTGCTGGTTTATGACATATCGCCGTGTTTCGCGGGCAAGGCAGCCGATGTCATGCCCGAGATATGCCGTCACATCTTGTTTGCGACCGCCTGTATCCTTGTTCTGAAGGCAAAAAAGGCTGGAATTTTTCTTTGGCTGGCTGCGATTTGTCTGCCTGAATGTATAGCACTATTCACGAACGACAACTACACGATAGGCTCATACTCTTTGATATTTTTAATCACGGATTACATCATCATACCGGGACTGTTCTTTTCTCTACTCAAAAAAAACGGAAAAGACGGATGGATGGTGCTTTTTGGAAAACGGCAACAGGACGAGAACGATTCCCGACAGAACGGCGAAAGACAATAAAGAAAATCCGATGAAATCGACGATTTTTGAAGATTTTAGTGATTATACGAATCAATCAGAAGAGGCTGTCTCCCGCATCGGGGTGACAGCCTCTTCCTTCGTTAGTATGTTATGAAAATTTGAGAGAGATGAAGCTTCACAGCTTCGTTGTTTTACTAAACAGATGTTTTTATTTTTAAGTTAAAGAAAAAAATCATTTTACGAGCACCGGGATGGGCTGCATGGCTTGCATGGAGTCTATCCTGATAGAGTCGCTCTTGGCGACTGACGGTCCGTCAACGGTCTTGTTGAGTTCTTCTGCCACGTTGACTGCCGGATCGTTGTCCTCCATATTGAATGCCACTTGGATGGCGTTGCCGAGTGTCAGTATGATTGCCACGACGGCGGCTGCCTTGAACAGCGGCATGAGTCGGCGCCGGAGGGTGAGTGGGCGTGCCTTGACGGGTGCCGTTTCGCTCACCTGTGCCAGTATGCGCTGGTCGAAATCGTCGCCCAACGGTTCTTCCTGCCGCTCTTCCTGCTCATAGACGAAGAGTGACTGGTAGGGCAACAATGCCGCCGGCACTTCCTTCTGACTGAAGAATGTGCGGAGGATGTGTTCCTCTTCGAGCGTCGTCTCGCACTGCCAATAGCGCTCCAACAGCTGTTCAATATACTTATAGTCCATATCCTTCCAGTTCTTGATATTTTGTTTTTATTGCCTGCCGTGCCCTGAAGATATTCACTTTCACCTGTTCTTCACTGATGTCGAGCACTTCGGCTATTTCCTTATAGGGCTTCCCTTCGAAGTCGCGCAGCTGCATGCAGCTTCGTTGTTTCTCGGGCAGCGTGTCGATGAGTTTCCTGACCTGTTCGATTCTGTCGCGCAGTTGCATCTTCTCGTAGGGGTCGGATGCGGTGTCCTGCTGTCCGGAGAGTTCCGTTTCGTCGAGCGTGGTGTTCGCCTGGTCTTTCCGTCTGATGCGGTCGAGTGCGAGATTTCGGCAGATAGTCAGACAGAACGCTTCCATCGACTCTATTTCCTGCCACCGCTCTCGCCGGTTCCAGACTTTTATCAGTGTGTCCTGCACGACGTCTTCCGCGTCCTCATGGTTGAGGGTGATGCGCAGGGCGAACCTGTATAGCACGTTTTTCAACGGCAGCACATCGTTTCGGAAACTGACAGTTTTCATCTTTTCTCTATTTATATGACGATTGGGCGGAATAAAAGTTACAGCATCGGTGTGTTTTTTTCATTTTTTCGACAAAAAAGTGATGGCTGCCCATAATTCCGTTACAAAATTACAAAAAAATCGGCAACAACTCACGCTTCCCCGATGTTTTTATTTCGCAAGCTGTCTTTTCATTCGCCCTTCGTTATCTTTTCCTGCGAGAAAGGGTGCTGTGAAAATTCCCGACAAGTTAGTGTCATATATGCAACTAAATTGTTGCAAATGTTAAAAGCATCTTTCGAAATACGGCGTTTTTTTGAAATGAAAAAATCTTTTCCATGAAAAGTGGCTGTATTTTGCATTTTCTTAATTCATTGAAATACAACTATTTAAGCTTTTCAGTATATTTGCCGGGTTCTGAAAGTGGAACTTTTGGAATGCGAAAGTACCAACTTTCAGGACACAAAAGTTGAACTTTCGGGATGCAAGAGGGGCACTTTGGGAAGGTAAAAATGCCACTTTTGCCTCCCTTCGGGGGCAAGAAGAGGTTGTTTTTGCATGTTTTCGGCAATGATATGCAAAACTTTCGTGCGCCGTTTTCCCAGAATTCAGATTTTGGTTGCCTTAATTTGACACCCCTGTTTTAACGCTTTCGTGTTAAAAACGTTAAAAAATCTTATCGCTGCATTTACCCGCAGCAACCCTTCTTCCCGGCGAAGCAGCATCAGAAGCTGCCGAGCCACGCCTTGAGCAGGAATATCATCTCGAGGTGATACTTGAATCCTATTTTGGCACCCCATCCGTGTCCGCCGTCAGGAAAGACGTGCAAGGACGCGGGCACGTCGTGCCGATAGAGTTCGGTATAGAAGTTCACGCCGTTGGAGGGCTGCACCACATGGTCGTCGTCGCACAGCATGATGAGTGCGCGCGGTGTCACCCGAGTGACGTGCATGTCGCTGCTATACTGCTGTTCCTTCTTTCTCTTGGCATTCGTGCCGAGCAGGTTGTCGTGCGAACCTTGGTGCGTAAATTCCTGCATCATGGTGATGACGGGATAGAAGAGTATCTGGAAGTCGGGCTTCGCTCCCTTTTCGCCGTGCACAGCCAGGACGGAGGCGAGGTGTCCCCCTGCCGAGAAGCCCATGATACCCACGTCTTTGGGGTTGATGCCCCAGGCGGCAGCATTGCGTCGCACGAGTTTCATCGCCTCTTCGGCATCGGCTATCGGCACTTCAGGTTTGCCGTGCGGCAGACGATATTTCAGCACGAAGGCAGCAATTCCCATGTTGTTGAGGAACTCAGCCCAGTCGGTTCCTTCCGACTGCATCGACAGTCCGGCATATCCTCCGCCCGGACAGATGACGACGGCGCGCCCCGTAGCCTTCTTTTTCTCGGGCAGGAACACCATCACCTTGGCGGTGTCGCTCTTGTCAACGCTCTTCTCGGATGCCTTTCCCGTCCACAGGTTCATCGTAAACGTCTGCTGTGCGAAGCCCATCGTCGGCAGAGTCGCCAGCAGACACATGGTCAGTAGTTTCCGTATCTTCATGATTTTCTCTCCTTTTTCGTTCTTTAAATGTGGGTTTCTCCCCATTTTCTCTTGATTTCGGTTGCAAAGATACAGAAAATTTCGTAATATTGCAGCGTTTTTATGAATATAACTTCATCGGTCAACGAAATAGGACTAACGCGAATTTCAGAATGAATACAAACCAGAAGAAGCATCCATTAGAGCCATTCAGATACTGTCCGCGATGCGGCAGCAGCCACTTCGTGGAGCACAGCGGGAAGAGCAAGCAGTGTGCTGCCTGCGGTTTTGAACTGTTCATGAACACGAGTGCCTCGACGGCGGCGTTCATCGTCAACGGCAAGGGCGAGCTGCTGGTGGTGCGGCGCAAGGCAGACCCAGCCCGCGGCACGCTCGATTTGCCCGGCGGTTTCATCGACATCGGCGAGTCGGCAGAAGCGGGTGTGGCACGCGAAGTGATGGAAGAAACGGGACTCCGCGTGACTGCCGTCCGGTTTCTCTTCAGCCTGCCCAACGTCTATCCGTACTCAGGACTTGACGTGCACACCACCGATTTGTTCTTCCGCTGCGAGGTAGAAGAGACGGAGCACAGCCTCCACTTCGCCGACGATGCCGAAGAGGGCTTCTGGATACCCGTTCAGGCGCTGGATGCCAGCCAGTTCGGTCTCCATTCCATTCGGCAGGCAATCACCCGTTTCCAACAAGAAAACGGCTCTGAAATCTTAAAAAAGTAAAAAAAACATATATATAATAATGTAAGTGTGAAAGTTTTGCTTACTTTTGCGTCCCAAAATCAAAGAGAAGAAAAACGCTATGCAAGAAAATTTAGTAATCGTCGAGAGCCCCGCAAAGGCAAAAACGATAGAGAAATTCTTAGGTAAAGACTATAAAGTCATGTCGAGCTATGGTCACGTACGCGACCTGAAGAAGAAGGAAATCAGCATCGACATGGACAATCTGGAACCCGACTATGAGATTCCTGCAGAGAAGAAGAAACTCGTCAGCGACCTGAAGACACAGGCATCGAAAGCCAAGAAGGTGTGGCTGGCTTCCGATGAAGACCGCGAGGGAGAAGCCATCTCCTGGCACCTGTGCGAGGTGCTCGGACTGGACGAGCAGAATACCAACCGCATCGTGTTCCACGAAATCACCAAAAGCGCCATTCTCGAAGCCATAGAGAACCCGCGCCACATCGACATGAACCTCGTCAACGCACAGCAGGCACGCCGCGTGCTCGACCGCATCGTGGGCTTCAAACTCTCGCCCGTGCTCTGGCGGAAAGTCAAGCCGTCGCTCTCAGCAGGACGCGTGCAGAGCGTTGCCGTCAGACTGATTGTTGAACGGGAGCGGGAAATCCAGGCATTCAAGAGCGAACCCCACTATAAAGTCAGTGCCGTGTTCAACCTGACCAACGGCAGCAACAGCCAGGCAAGCGTCAAGGCGGAACTGAACAAACGGTTCAACACACACGAGGAGGCGCTCGACTTCCTCAACAGCTGCAAGGATGCTACGTTCACCGTGGGCGAAGTCACCAAGAAACCGCTCAAACGGACACCCGCACCACCCTTCACCACCTCGACCCTGCAACAGGAAGCGGCACGCAAACTGGGATTCACCGTCAGCCAGACCATGATGATTGCACAGCGCCTGTACGAAAGCGGACGCATCACCTATATGCGAACCGACAGCGTCAATCTGTCCTCGCTCTGCCGTAACACCTGCAAAGAGGAAATCAACGCACTCTACGGCGAGAAATACAGCAAGCCACGCAACTACCGCACCAACTCAAAGGGTGCGCAAGAGGCACACGAAGCCATCCGACCCACTTTCATGAACATGCACGAAATTACGGGCAACGCACAGGAAAAACGCCTCTACGAACTGATATGGAAACGCACCATCGCCAGCCAAATGGCAGATGCCGAGATAGAAAAGACAACGGCAAACATCCACTCCAGCGGCAGCAACCACGAGTTTGTAGCCAACGGCGAGATGGTCAAGTTCGACGGATTCATCAAAGTCTATCGCGAATCCGTGGATGACGACCACGAAAACCATGACGATGCACAGCATACGCTACCCGCCATGAAACAGGGCGACACGCTGCTTTGCGACGAGATGACAGCCACTGAGCGCTACACACTGCCACCACTCCGCTACACGGAAGCCAGCCTGGTGCACAAGCTCGAGGAACTCGGCATCGGACGCCCCTCAACCTATGCACCCACCATCCAGACCATCCAACAGCGCGAATATGTGCAGAAGGGCGACCACAAGGGAGAGGAGCACAGCTATACCATCGACACGCTCAAGGGAGACAAGATAACGACAAAGACCAAGAAGGAAATGGTCGGCAACGAGAAAGGCAAACTGCTGCCGACGGATATCGGCACTGTGGTCAACGATTTCCTCCTGGAACATTTCAAGGACATCATGGACTATAACTTCACCGCGAAAGTGGAGCAACGCTTCGACAAGATTGCGGAAGGAAAAGAGAAGTGGACTGCCACCATCAAAGACTTCTACAAGGATTTCGAACCGGAGGTGGAAAAGACCATGAACGGACGCTCCGAACACAAAGCCGGCGAGCGACAGTTGGGCACCGACCCCAAGAGCGGACAGCCCGTGTTCGTGAAAATCGGACGCTTCGGACCTGTCGTGCAGATAGGTTCTGCCGGCAGCGACCACAAACCGCAGTTCTCACAGCTCCCCACAGGGAAAAGCATCGAGACCATCACGCTCGAAGAGGCACTCGAACTGTTCAAACTGCCACGCGACATCGGCACGTATGAAGGAAAGACCGTCACCATCGGAACAGGACGATTCGGTCCTTACATCCAGCACAACAAGAAGTATGTATCGCTGCCAAAGACTGAAGACCCCATGACGGTGACACTCGAAACCGCCATCCAACTCATCGACGAAAAACGAGTGCAGGAGGAACAGCGCCACATCAAGCAATTTGATGAAGACAAGAAAATGGAAATCATGAACGGACGGTTCGGACCCTACATCGTCTATGACGGAAAGAACTACCGCATGCCAAAGAACATGCATGCCAAAGCTGCAGAACTCACCTACCAGCAGTGTATGGACATCGTGCAGTCAACGGCTAACAAGAAGAAATAAAAGTCTGTAGCGACAACCCATGCAAGACCATCTGCCAGCAAACACCGACAGCCTACAGCCTACGAGAATCATTCTCGTGGGATACATGGGAGCAGGAAAGAGCACGCTCGGAAAGGCACTCTCGAAAGCAACGGGAATACCCCTGTACGACCTCGACACATACATCGAGAACCGGATGCGAAAGACCATCGGACAGATTTTCGAGGAAAAGGGCGAGGACTATTTCCGGAAGATAGAACGCAACATGCTGCATGAAGTGGCAGAATTTGAACATGTCATCATCAGCTGCGGAGGAGGCACACCCTGCTATTCCGACAACATGGACTATCTCAACCGACAAGGGGAGACCATCTACCTGAAGGCTGAGCCGGAAACCCTCTTCCGACACCTCCAGATGGCACGCATTCCCCGTCCCATGCTCAAAGGGATGACACCGGAAGAAGCACAGCAATTCATAGCCACACATCTCCGCGAACGGGAACACTACTACCTGCAAGCCAAGCATATACACAACGTAACGCTGCTCGACACATTCGAAAAAATAGCCGAAACAGTCAGCATCATCCGAGAGAAACTCAACATCTAACATCCTAAATAAACTATTTTCAGCATGAAAAAATGGACCATTGAAGATTCGAAAGAGCTTTACAACATCAACGGCTGGGGTGTCTCCTACTTCGGCGTCAACGAAAGCGGCAACCTCTGCGTAACGCCCTGCAAGGACCAAACGGAAATCGACCTCCGGGAAGTAATGGACGAACTGGCACTGCGCGATGTAACGCCCCCTGTACTGCTCCGTTTCCCCGACATTCTCGACAACCGTATCGAAAAGACCGCCAGCTGCTTCAAAAAGGCAGCCAAGGAATATGAATACAAAGGCGAGAACTTCATCATCTACCCCATCAAGGTCAACCAGATGCAACCCGTCGTTGAGGAAATCATCTCCCACGGACGGAAATTCAACCTCGGACTGGAAGCCGGCTCAAAACCAGAGCTGCACGCCGTCATCGCCGTGCAATGCCAGAGCGACTCGCTCATCATCTGCAACGGCTATAAAGACCAAAGCTACATCGAACTGGCGCTCTTGGCACAGAAAATGGGAAAACGAATCTTCATCGTGGTCGAGAAACTCAATGAACTGGAGACCATCGCCAAGGCTGCAAAGAAGCTGAACGTGCAGCCGAACCTCGGCATCCGCATCAAACTGGCATCCTCGGGAAGTGGCAAATGGGAAGAGAGCGGCGGCGATGCCTCGAAGTTCGGATTGACCTCCAGCGAACTGCTACAGGCACTCGACATCCTCGACAAAAAAGGGATGCACGACTGTCTGCGACTCATACACTTCCACATCGGCAGTCAGATTACCAAGATACGCCGTATCCAGACAGCCCTCCGCGAGGCGGCACAGTTCTACGTGCAACTCCACCAGATGGGCTACAACGTCGATTTCGTGGACTGCGGCGGCGGACTGGGCGTAGATTACGACGGCACACGCTCACCCAGCAGCGAGAGTTCGGTCAACTACAGCATTCAGGAATACGTCAACGACTGTATCTATACCTTCGTTGAGGCTTCCAACAACAATGGCATTGCACACCCGAACCTCATCACCGAGAGCGGACGGTCGCTCGCAGCACACCACAGTGTGCTCGTCATCGACGTACTCGAGACAGCCTCTCTTCCAGAGATGAAGGAAGAGTTCCAACCGGCAGAGGACGCCCACAAACTCGTCAAAGACCTGTACGACATCTGGGACAACCTCAACCAGCGGTCAATGCTCGAAGACTGGCACGACGCCGAACAGATACGCGACGAGGCGCTCGACCTCTTTTCACACGGTATCATCGACCTGCAGACACGCGCCGAAGTGGAAAGCATGTACTGGAGTGTGTGCCGGGAAGTCAATTCGCTGGCAAAACACCTCAAGCACACACCCGAAGAACTGAAAAGCCTCGACAAGATACTTGCCGACAAGTATTTCTGTAACTTCTCACTTTTCCAGTCACTGCCCGACTCATGGGCCATCGACCAGCTCTTCCCCATCGTTCCGATACAGCGGCTGGACGAGCGTCCCACACGCAGTGCCACACTGCAAGACATCACTTGCGACTCCGACGGAAAGGTGACCAACTTCGTCACCAACCGGAACATCTCGCATTTCCTGCCCGTCCACACGCTGCGGAAAAACGACCCCTACTATTTGGGCGTGTTCCTGGTGGGTGCTTATCAGGAGATTCTCGGCGACATGCACAACCTTTTCGGCGACACCAATGCCGTGCATATCTCCATCAAAGACGGGAAATACCACATCGACCAGATATTCGACGGCGAGACCGTAGAGGAAGTGCTGGCATACGTGCAATATAACCCAAAGAAACTGGTGCGTCAACTCGAAATCTGGGTAACGAAGAGTGTGAAGCAAGGCAAGATTTCGCTCGAAGAAGGAAAAGAATTCCTTTCCAACTATCGCAGCGGACTCTACGGATACACTTACCTGGAGTAAATCATTATCCGAGGAAAAGGCTGGCTATTACTCCCCGACAATGTCCGGGACACAATCCGAAATCACAATCGGCAACGTCTCCACGTGTGCGCTGCCGGCTGTGACGGACACCGTCACCATGCAAGCACGACTATTGACAGGTGCTTGCTGGTCGAAGATGAAATTGCCGATGCTGTAAAAGATGTATTTTCCTTTATATATTTCTATGCGCTGAAGCGTGTGCGAGTGATGGCAAACCAGGATGTCGGCACCGGCATCAATCAAGGCATGCGCCTCCACCACTTGGTCGATGACGGGCTCCAACTGATGCTCGCCGCCCCAATGCAGGCTCACCATGATGTAGGCATCGGGACACTCAGACCTCAAGGTGCGAATACGCTCCAGCATCGCTGCCCTACTCTCTTGACTGACACACGGCAAATCGGGCAGGTAAGCAAAATTTTCCAAAGGCAACCGCAGGGCGCCGAACAGATAGACCGGACGAGGGGACGTTCCCAGCAGCACAGGCTCTGAAGCCTCAGCCATGTTTCTGCCGGCACCGAAAGGCACCATCCCTGCACGAATCACCTGCTCGCGGGTGTCTAAAAGTCCCCGTCGCCCTTGATCAATGGAATGGTTGTTTGCCAAATTCAGATGTGTCACGCCATGTGCTTTCAATGCAGGCAACCACTCTGGTTCGCCCCGGAAGATATAAAGTTTCTGCACCGGCTCCTTGATTGTGGTCACCGGACACTCCAAATTCCCCACCACCACATCGGAAAGCGCAAAGACGGAGTCAACGCTCCGACTGAACAAAGCGTCAACCCCGTCTTTTTCTATCTTTATGCGCACACCGCGGTCAAGCAAGATGTCGCCCGTCAGCGTCACCCGCAAGGTGTCGGAAGCAATGGTCGGCAGCACGCCGACAGCCCATCCCCACAGCAGAAAGCAGAGCAATTTAGCAGCCCGTGCTGTAGAAAATCGTCTCATTTGCTTCAGGAGCTTTCTTCAGCGGAACAATAATTTCGCGCATCCACGCCGGAATACCTGTCGAAGGATATTCCTCCAACTTCTCCTGCCATTCCTCATCAGTCATCCGCTGCTCGTCAAGCGGACGCTTAAACTCTCGGTAAGAGAACACGGCACCACGCGTCAGATACAGGTAACCATCTATTTCCACCACGACGTAAATCTCATGAGCCGGTCCGACTGCCTCATAAAGGACTCCACCTGCTGGGTTATTGTCGGAATTTGCCGTATAGACATCCGCCACGAGGGCAACCTTCTTGTCAGTTCCCTGCACATCATACCAACGGGCAGCCATCCCCTCGTCAGTGGAGAGAATCTCAAGACTGATGTTCTCAAATGTTGCTCCGATATAGCCTATATGGTCATATTCCTCATCGGAGATGGGCGTGCCTTTCAACTCTTTTTCGCTGATTGCCAGCAAGAACTGCGCTTCTTCACGAAGACGGTTCGACAGTTGACGGGTCTTCTCCGTCTGCATGTCGTATTTCACCAACACTTCATCCGTCTTATCCAACAGTTCGATGGCTTTCTGCCAGAATCCGACGTTCGGCTCGACATATCCTTTGGTAATCGGTTCAGGCAGTCCGCCGCCACCACATTCCGCTCCCATCGGCTGTTTGGCGTAGAGAATGGCATCGTGTTTCAGTTCCGCCCACGAAGCAAGCATGGCATTCAGATTCTTTTTATCCCATTGTGACGACTGCATGAAATAAGGATAGCGCTCATCGCGACTGTTCATGCCAGCCAGTGCATCCATCCATGTCGTCGCCACACTTGCTTTCCAGTCAATTTCCTTCATGCGCTTTTTCATCCGCTCAAGCGTCGGACAGTATTCGCTCCATTGCTTGTCTTGCTTCAACTCATTGATGAGGATGCGCTCAGCGGCTGTGATTCCCATGGCTGCCATCACGTCAAGTCCCATCGGCTCTCCGCGATGCGTCGGGTCGTTGTCGTAGTCCACCATGCGTAACAGGACTTCGGCATCGGGCTGGTAACGCTGCGGCATGAAATTGATTTTATGACGGCTCGTTCGCTCAAAAGGCGGACGAATGCGTGTTTGCTCCTCACCCAGCTGTTCCACTTTCTGGCATAGCGTTTTCAATGCCGATGAACCTTTTTTGAGTTTCGCTGCCGTAACATTCTGCTCAGTCATTACGTCGTAGAGCTGTGTGATGGTGATATTGTCGGGCGTTCCCATCAGGAAAGTGATAGGCTCAAACACCTGGTCGTACGACGCTTTCACCTCGCGATTATTGTTCAGCGCTTCGGCGATGAGTGCAGCCCGTTGCATCTGATGTTCCTTGTCAGTTCCAAAAGGCACGGTCTGCAGCCACATCATGCCACGGAAATAGCGTTCCACCACTTGCGAACGGGTGTAATGACCGCGGGGACGGAACAAGGAATAAGCAAACGCAACATTCATATACTCAAGATATTCTGATTTTTCATTTTCCGCCCGATTCGCTTTCTCCACCTCACTGGCTGCATCTTTCTGATATTTCTCGGGAACAGCCATCAGCGGCTTACCGGTCAGCAGGGCGTGGGCAATGGCAAAATAAGCGACATTCCACTCTGCTGCATCCTTCATCTGCACGTTCTTCGCCTGCTGAGCCTGGAGACACATTTCGTCATACAGTTGCTTAGTTAGTGTCGCCATCGCTATCGAGAGCTTGGACTCTTCCACTTCACGCAGCAAGTTATCGAAATAGAGGTGATAGAGTTGCAAATAAAGATCGGTGGTCACAAAACTGGGAAACAGCGAATAATCGTTCTTCTCATACACTTCAAACAGTTGGTCGTGGTCGGTCTCCACAATGGCGAAGCCGTTCTTTCCGAGCGCACTCCACAGTGCTTCCGGGAACTCTTCCAACTGATATGGATTGATGAGATTATCCATATTTACCATCCCTCCATTATTCGATTTGAAATTCTCCGCTTGCAGTTGTTTCTCCCGCTCCTTCAGTTTTTCCATGAAAGCCTTTTCCGCAGCGGTATATGTGATAGGAGCCACATGCTTGTTTGCCTCTTCCTGCTCCACTCTTTTCCACGCAAGGTCTTCATACCACGATGTCGTGTTGAATATGCCGCGCAGGTCGGACGAGCTAAATAAGTAGCCTTTCCGAGCCGGGAAGGAATTGCGCAACACCCTTAACTCCAGGAGACTCAGATTGGATATATCCATCTTCATGTCAACTCCCTTCTTCAGCTTCTCCACATTGATTTTAGCCTTTCCGGGCAAAACCATTCCTTTACGGTGCCCGTCTCCGTACTGTCCAAAGACAACAACCGTTGTCACCAGACCGATTAGCATCATTGAAAATCTTTTCATAGGACTCTATTGATTAAATATTTCTTTTGCTTTTTCTTTCGTCTCTGCCTTTACTACATAATGTTCGAACTTCAGTCCGAAACTGCGCCACTGATATTCGGCAACGAAATAGCTGCCGTCGGGAGCGCGTTCAAAGCTCCTCACGCGGTTCCCGTTCAAACGGAAATCTATCAGTTCGCCACCCAACTTCGACCCGAGCCACATCGGACGGATATGCCCGCGGTGGTTTTTGAAGACGAAGATGCGCCGGGCGGACGACGGATAGAAACGCGTTGACTTCACCACTCCGACAAGTGCCTCGTCCGTCCCGTTGCCGTCAATATCGCCCGTGCAGAACCGATACACTTCGTAAGGCAGCTGCCAGCGGTCAACATGCTCCCCACTCTCCAATACGACAAACGACAACGAGTCATTTTCCTGAACCAGAGAGAAACGCTGTCCCATCAGCGACAATGCGCTGAACTGGAGACACATCAGCACGATACAGCGCAAATACACTTTCATTATCTCAACGCAAAAATAACAAAAAAGACGGAAAAAAGAAAGCTTTTTCCAAAAAAGTGAAAAGAACAAACAAAACTCACTTCGTTAATTAATTAAAAAAATATACGGAAATTAATTTTTTTCCAGACCTTTTAAGTAACTTTGCGAAAGTTATCAATTCACATTTTAACAACAAACCTAATTAATATGAAACTTAAAAGAATTTTCAATGCAGCCGCATTGCTGTTGATGGCAGTAATGACACAGGCTCAGACCATGCCGCCACTCCCAATGGACAAGGCTGTACGCATGGGAAAACTTGACAACGGGCTCACCTATTACGTACGTCAGAACGGGTGGCCGGAGAAGCGTGTTAACTTCTACATCGCACAGCGGGTAGGCTCTATCCAGGAGAATGACGACCAGCGCGGACTGGCTCACTTCCTCGAGCACATGGCATTCAACGGCTCGGAGAACTTCAAGGGCAACGAGGTGATTGAGTACACCCGTTCGCTCGGCGTGAACTTCGGTAGCGACCTGAACGCCTACACCAGCATCGACCGCACCGTTTACCGCATTTGCGACGTACCATCGACACGCATAGAAGCGCTCGACAGCTGTCTGCTCATCCTAAAAGACTGGTCGAACGGGCTCTTGCTCGAAGCCGACGAGATTGACAAGGAGCGTGGTGTGATTCACGAAGAGTGGCGTCTGCGCTCATCGGCATCACAGCGCATGTTCGAACGCAACCTGCCGACACTCTATCCGGGCAGCAAATATGGTCACCGCATGCCTATCGGACTGATGGAGATTATCGACAACTTCAAGCCCGAAGTGCTGCGCGCCTATTATCATAAGTGGTACCGCCCCGACAACCAAGCTATTATTGTTATCGGCGACATCGACGTTGACCGCACCGAAGCGAAAATCAAGGAACTCTTCGGAGGCATCAAACTCGAGGAAAACCGTGCGATGGTCGAAAGAGAACCCGTGCCCGACAATGCTGAACCCATTATCGTTGTTGACAAAGACAAGGAGCAACAGTTCAACATGGTGATGCTCATGTTCAAGCATGACGCTACTCCCAACGAGGAAAAAGGCAACATGATGTACCTGCTCGAAGGATACGTAAAAAGCATGAGCACATCCATGCTCAACCAGCGCCTCTCAGAAAAGGCTCAAGAGGCTGACTGCCCATATCTGCAGGCATCGGCAAGCGACGAGGAATACCTCTTCTCCAGCACAAAAGATGCGTTCACACTCACCGTCATCCCGAAAGAGGGAAAGACCATCGAGGCGTTGGCATCAGCACTTCGTGAGGCACAGCGTGCCGTACAGTTCGGCTTCAACGCTTCCGAGTATGTCCGCGTACGCTCTGAATACCTGAGCCAGTTGGACAAGATCTATACCAACCGCGAGAAACGCAACAATGCCATCTTCGGAGACGAATGCACCGAACACTTCCTCGACAACGAACCGATTCTTTCCATCGAAGACCAGAAGATGCTCATGGAACAGATTGCACCGAACATCCCGGTAGAGGCTATCAACCAAGTGTTGCCAGAGCTCATCAGCAAGAACGACTCCAACCTGGTCATCGTCAGCTTCAACACAGAGAAAGAGGGAACCGTATATCCCACAAAAGAAGAATTCCTCAGCGCCATCAATACCGTGAGAGGCGAACAACTGGAGGCTTATGTGGACAACGTAAAGAACGAACCGCTCATCGCTAAACTGCCGAAGAAAGGCAAAATCAAGAGCGAAAAGGAAAACGCGAAGTTCGGATACAAAGAACTGACTCTCTCAAACGGCGCACGCGTCATCTTGAAGAAGACCGACTACAAAGCCGACGAAATTCAGATGTTAGCTATTTCGAAAGGTGGTAACTCACTCCTCGGCGAAAACGATATCGTGAACTCCAAACTCTTCAGCGCTGTCACCGCAAGCAGCGGACTCGGCGAGTTCGACAATCAGGAACTCGAAAAGGCACTCGCTGGCATCCAGGCAAGCGCCAACCTTAGCATGTCTAACCTCCATGAAATGGTGAGCGGCAACTGCGTACCGAAAGACGTGGAAACCATGATGCAGCTGGTTTATCTCAACTTCACCAACATCAAGAAGGACGAGAAGGCATACAACTCAATGGTCAACATGATTGAGACGATGCTCAAAAACCGTTCGCTCACACCGGAGACAGCATTCGCCGACTCAGTAAGCGCAACCGTGTACATGCACAATCCGCGCTTCCTCAACATCGATGCCGAAGACCTGAAGAAACTCGACTACGACCGCTGTCTGCAAATCGCCAAGGAGCGTACTGCCAATGCGGCTGACTTCACGTTCTTCTTCGTAGGAAACTTCGACGAGGCAACACTCCGTCCGCTCATCGAACAGTACATCGCCTCACTGCCAGGCAACCCGAAGAAGAAGGAAAACTGGAAACCTGTTTCTACCTATGCGAAAGGAAACGTCATCAACAAGTTCACCCGCAAGATGGAGACACCGAAGGCTCAGGCACGCATGATGTGGTACAACCTCGAGCAACCGTACACCCTCGAGAATGCCATCCTTGCCGACGCTGCCGGTCAGGTGCTGGACATGATCTACCTGAAGAAGATTCGCGAGGAAGCCAGTGCAGCCTACTCTGCAGGAGCAGCAGGCTCAGCCACCCTCGGTGGCGACACGCCGTACACTGGACTCATCGGTGTTTGCCCGATGAAACCCGAGATGGCTGACGAGGTGCTCAAAATCATGCGCGAGGAAATTGAGAACATGACCAAGACCGTTGATGCTGACATGCTCAAGAAAATCAAGGAGGCACTGGTCAAGGACCATGAGACCAATGCTAAGAAAAACAGCTATTGGATGGATGTCATCTCCGACTTCGACGAGCTGGGCGTTGACAAGCACTCTGACTACCTCAGCATCGTGCAGTCACTCACACCGGAGAAGATTTCACGGTTCGTGAAAGACGTGATTCTCGCTGGCGGCAACCACGTGGAAGTAATCATGCTGCCCGAAGAGTAATAAGACAGGCATAAACTGATTTCAACGCAAGGGGCGGACGCACTTCAAAATGCCCGCCCCTTGTTTTTTATTTAGACTGTCAACAACGATGAAACACAACGACATCGACATCATCATTATAGGATATATCCTGCTGCGCGCAAGCAAGCATTTTTCATGGGAACCACTGACATGGATAGGCATTCCCGTATTCCTTGTCGGTTTAGTTTTCACGGTGAAAAACACCTGGACAGGTTGGAGAAGTAAAACATTGACGGGTCGGTGGTTTTGGCTGAGACTCTTCCTCCTGTTTGTCAGTATCCTGTATTTAATCATTGAGTTACAACAGCACTTGGTTTAGCTTAGGGAAGAGCGGTTGTTTGTATGTAAAAAAGCAAAAGGTGCGACGAACAAATAAAAGACAAATCGCCGATGAAATGGGCGATTTTTGAACCATTTGAGGAGAAAACGTATCGGGCAGATGTGAATCGGGCGGATATGCCGAGTCGCCTCTACGCGAGTTCGACAAACTTGAAAGGAAGTGACAGGCTATGATAATCGAACTCGCGTTGCAAGACAAAAGCGAAAACGGAATCTGTATATTTATACAGCCGCACAAGTTTGGTAACGCCACCCGTAAAGTTCTGTTTATCAGTGCGTTGCGAATGGGTTTCCAAAAGTTCAACTTTTAGCTTGCAAAAGTTGAACTTTTAGGAGGCGAAAGTTGAACTTTCAGAGCGCAAAAGTTCAACTTTTGGAAAGTGAAAGTTCAACTGCATGTTTATACATCCTTTTCTGTATGTTTATGCAGGCACAAAGGAGCCCCACTAACGCTGCGCAAAATGATAATGGAATCATGATAAATCTGAACTGAAAACAGTTTTTATCGAAACAGGTCTATCATTTCAAATATTTTATGTACTTTTGCAGGCATGAAAGAATTTCTGCAGGTTTTACGACGATTCGTGCCTCCGTACAAAAAGTACCTGGCGCTGTCGGTGGTGTTCAACATCCTCTCAGCCATATTGAACATCTTTTCGTTTGCCACGCTGATTCCAATGCTCAACATCCTGTTTAAGACGGGAGAGACCGAGCAAGCCACACAGTTGATGGCATGGGATTGGGGCAATGTGGACGGCGTGCTGATGAACAACATGAACTATCACGTCAACCAGCTCATCAACAACGTTGGCGCTACCACCACCCTGCTCATCATCGGCATCGTGCTCGCACTGCTGACATTCCTGAAGACCGGCGCATACTTCCTCTCCTCGGCTACAATCATCCCTATCCGCACCGGTGTGGTGCGCGACATCCGCAACCTGCTGTACCGGAAAATCACGTCGCTCTCCCTGGGATTCTTCTCCGAGGAGCGCAAGGGCGACATCATTGCGCGGATGAGCGGCGATGTGGGCGAGGTGGAGAACTCCATCATGTCGTCGCTGGACATGCTTTTCAAGAATCCCATACTGATTGTCGCCTATTTCGCCACCCTGCTGCTCATCTCCTGGCAGCTCACACTGTTCACGCTCGCCGTCGTGCCTGCGATGGGATGGTTCATGGGCTTCGTCGGGAGAAAACTCAAACAGCAGTCGCTGAAGGCACAAGCGCTGTGGAGCGACACGATGAGCACGGTGGAAGAGACGCTCGGCGGACTGCGCATCGTGAAGGCGTTCTGCGCCGAAGAGAAGATGAACCGCCGCTTCGACCAAGTCAATTCCGCTTACCGGAACGACGTGATGCGGGTGAACATCCGTCAGCAACTGGCACACCCCATGTCGGAATTCCTGGGTACGGTGCTGATTGTCATCGTCCTGTGGTTCGGCGGCGTGTTGGTGCTGAACTATCAGGCGCTGAGCGGTCCGACGTTCATCTACTATCTGGTCATCCTCTACTCCATCATCAACCCGCTGAAGGAGTTTTCCAAAGCCTCATACAACATCCCGAAAGGTCTGGCATCAATGGAACGCATCGACAAGATTCTGCTCGCCGAAGTGGAAATACAGGACCCCGAACAGCCGAAAACACTGGAGAACGGCTTCCAGCACGCCATCGAGTTCCGCGACGTGTCGTTCCGCTATGGCGAAAAGTGGGTGCTCCGGCATATCAACCTGAAGATAGAAAAAGGCAAGACGGTGGCGCTCGTAGGACAGAGCGGCGGCGGAAAATCCACACTCGTTGACCTGATACCGCGTTACTACGACGTGCAGGAGGGCGAGATTCTCATCGACGGCATCAACATCCGCGACCTGCGGGTGCACGACCTGCGCTCGCTCATCGGCAACGTGAACCAGGAAAGCATCCTCTTCAACGACACGTTCAAGGCCAACATCACGTTCGGAGTGGCTGATGCCACGCAGGAACAGATAGAAGAGGCGGCGCGCATTGCCAACGCACACGAGTTCATCACGGAGTCGGAGCAGGGCTATGACACCAACATCGGCGACCGCGGCGGACGCCTCTCGGGCGGACAGCGGCAACGGGTGAGCATCGCACGGGCAGTGCTGAAGAATCCTCCCATCCTCATTCTCGACGAGGCAACATCAGCCCTGGACACGGAGAGCGAAAGACTGGTGCAGGACGCGCTCGAACGACTGACCAAAACCCGCACGACCATCGCCATCGCCCACCGACTGTCAACCATCAAGAACGCCGATGAAATCTGCGTTTTACACGAAGGGGAGATTGTGGAACGCGGCACCCACGACGAACTCATGACGAAAAACGGCTACTATAAGAACCTGCACGACATGCAGATGATATAAACAGGCGTATGAAGAAAGTCTCTTTGCTCCACCACACCGGCTCGTCTGTAGTGGCACTGCTGCTCAACCTGCTCATAGCCTTTGCGGTATATTTCATCTGTCGCGTGGCCTATCTGCTGGAAAACTACAGTTACTTCTCCGAACATCTTTCTTTCAGCTACCTGCTCCGCATGTTTGGCGGCAGCCTGATGTTCGACCGCTCAGCCATTGCCTATACACACATTCCGTATATCGTGATGATGCTGGTGCCGCTCTATTGGAAAGAGACCTATATATATAATAAGGTGGCGAAGGGCTATTTTCTCGTCATCAACACCCTGACCATGGTCATGAACCTGTGCGACGCTGTCTATTTCCCTTATACGCTACGCCGCACGACGACCTCCGTTTTCCGCGAGTTCGGCAACGAGAACAACCTGGGCGGCGTGTTCCTGCACGAATTGATCAGCCACTGGTACCTCGTCGTACTCGCCATCGTCCTCGTCTGGGCCATGCACCGCCTCTATGTGAAGCCGAGAATGATGCGCAGCGAGATTGTGGAAAGAAATCTGAAACTGCGCTACACCATCGTCATGCTACTGTCACTCATAGCCGCCATCCCCATTTCGGTGGGTGCCATGCGCGGCGGTCTGGGTTCAGGCATCCGTCCGATTACCATCAACAACGCCAACCAATACGTTGAACGCCCCATCGATTGTGCGCTGGTACTGAACACGCCGTTCGCCATGCTGCGGACAATCGGCAAGAGCGTCTTCGCCGTGCCCGCCTATTTCGAATCGGAGACAGAAGCTGCCAAGGTGTTCACACCGATACACCAAGCCGGCGACAGCCTGCAGATGACGAAGAAAAACGTGGTCATCATCATCGTCGAGAGCTTCGGACGCGAATACATCGGCGCACTCAACAAAGAACTGGAAGGCGGGAAATACAAGGGATATACGCCCTGCGTGGACGAACTAATCGGGAAAAGCGTCACCTACAAACACTCTTTCTGCAACGGCAGGAAGAGCATCGACGGCATGCCGTCGGTGCTTTGTGGCATCCCGATGTTCGTCGAGCCGTTCGTCCTGACTCCCGCATCGATGAACACCTACACGGGGATTGCCGGCTTGCTCAGCCAGGAAGGCTACGAGACGGCATTCTTCCATGGCGCCAACCGCGGAAGCATGGGGTTCTTGGCGTTCGCCAACAAAACGGGATTTCAGCACTATTACGGCAGACAAGACTATGCTGCCGACAAACGCTTCGGCGGCGACAAGGACTTCGACGGCAACTGGGGCATCTGGGACGAACCGTTCATGCAATATTATTGCACGAAGATGAGCGAGATGCGCGAACCGTTCATGACGGCAGTCTTCACCGTATCGAGCCACCACCCGTTTGAAGTGCCCGACCAGTATAAGAACACCTTCAAAGACGAAGAACTGGAAATTCATAAGTGCATCCGCTACACCGACATGGCAATCGGCAAATTCTTCGAGACGGCTGCCCGACAATCGTGGTTCAACAACACCATTTTCGTGCTGACGAGCGACCACACCAACATGAGCAACCATGCGGAATACAGCACCGACCTCGGAAGATTCTGCTCGCCCATCGTCATCTACGACCCGAGCGGCTCGCTACAGCCGGGCATGCGTGATGCCATCGCCCAACAGACAGACATCGTTCCGACCGTGCTCGGAATGCTCAACTATCCCAAGCCGCATCTCAGTTTCGGCTGCGACCTGATGCAGACACCGCCAGAGGAAACATTCGCCGTGAACTATCTCAACGGCGTCTATCAATATGTGAAGTACGGGTATGTGCTGCAATTCGACGGCGAACGGACAAAAGCCGTCTATGCCCTGGACGACAGACTCATGAAAAACAACCTCGCAGGAAAAGTCAGCGTGCAGCAGAAAATGGAGACTGAGGTGAAAGCAATCATTTGGCAATACATGTTCCGAATGGTCAACGACCGCCTGATGCCATAACCACCACCATATTATAATTTCCAAAACCGATAGGGACAATCATTCCTTTTTCGAGAAAAAGCGTCCCAAACAACGCTTTTTCTGTTCTTTTTCTGTTCTTTTATTAAAAAAATCACTACATTTGCAACCTAATTACACGAATCAACTTGTCTGCGAAAAGTGAAGTTTTAACACAAAACGACACCTGCAGACATGCCAACAAGGCAAAATGTCAGAAAAATAAAAGGATTATGAAACAAACTATTTTGGCAATCATCTGCTTGTTTTTGCTTAACGCATCTGCAAATTCAGAACCAATAACGAAGCAACAAGCCCTCGCTCAAGCACAGACGTTCATGAAAAGTAAAGGACGCAGCCTGAGCAGCAACACAGACATTCGACGTGCACCGCGAAAAGGAGCACAAAACGATAATGCGTATTATTACGTATTCAACGCCGACAACAACCTTGGCTTCGTCATCGTATCGGGCGACGACCGCACAGAACCGATTCTCGGTTACTCCGACACGGGCTCGTTCGACCTCGACAACCTGCCGGAAAATGCACAGTCTTTCCTCGCGGAAATCACGGAACAGATGGAATACATGGAGGCTAAGGGACTCTCATCGCAACGCCGTGCCCCGGAATCAGCCAAGCGGGCGATTGCCCCATTGCTGACAACGACATGGGGACAGGGCAACCCTTACAACATCAACTGCCCCACGGACCCGAGAACCGGCACGGTTTCCTACGCAGGTTGCGTGGCTACAGCCATGGCACAGGTGCTCTATCACCACCGCGCAAAAGCCGTGACCAGCACACAGGCGCAAATCCCGTCCTATTCCTATTCGTTCAGTTATAACGGAACAACCTACTCCAAAACCGTTCCGGCGGTCGCCAGCGGCGCACCTATCGACTGGGCAAACATGGTTGATGCCTACAGCGGGACGACCACCACGACTGCGCAAAAGACTGCCGTGGCAAACCTGATGGCGTATTGCGGGAAGAGCGTGAGCATGAACTACAAATCGACCTCTTCAGGAGCCAACTCCTACAACGTGGCATACGCCCTGCGCACTTATTTCGGATTCGACGCCAACACGGTTTACAAGCGTCGCGGAGGATACAGCGCGGCTGAATGGGACAACATGCTCTATAATGAATTGAAAGCTGGACGTCCCATCTACTATTCCGGTTCATCACAAGGTGGCGGACACGCTTTCGTTGTCGATGGTGTGGACGATGAAGGACTCTATCACGTCAACTGGGGATGGAACGGCTCGTCGAACGGCTATTTCCTTATCTCCGTACTCAATCCGGGCGACAACACGGGCATCGGTGCCAGTTCGACGGACGACGGTTACATCATGAACGGCGCCGCCATCTTCGGCGCACAGCCAGCCGTCAACCCGGGAGAATACAGCATCTATCAGGAAATCCTTTCCTCACAATACATCAGCCGAAGCGGACTCACCATCGCCTATGCTTTCTACAACTACACAGGAAAGGCTGCAAAATTCGATTGCGGTATCGCCATTGAAGACGCTGACGGCAACCTCTACGTCATGGACTCTATCAGCTACACTTCCAATACCTCGCGCGGAGATTACAAAAAACCCGATTTAACAGCGACAATAAGCACATTCCAAGACAACAACCTGCCGACAGGAAAATATGTTGTCATCCCCGTCAGCAGACTGAGAGGCAACAGCACATGGTATCGTTGCGAGTTGTCCACGAGCAGTCTTGTGGAGCTCACATACAGCGGCACAACGCTTACTGCCACATTAAGAAGTGCCAATACGCTGAGCGTATCCGCATGGGCGTTCCCCGGCACCTTGACAGCCAACAGCGAACAGAAAGTGAAAGTCACCGTCAAAGGAAACAACAACGTCCCCTCGAGCGTTGACCTCTACCTTTTTGCCAAGAAAAGCACGGAATCGAACTATTCCGCCGTTTCACAAACGGTTGTCTTTGTCGATCAAAAGAAAACCGCAGACGTGGAGTTCACCTTTACCCCGACATCTGCCGGGACATGGAACCTGAAAGTGTCAGCATATTCCTCTCCGACCTCAAGCGGCATAGGAACGCGAAGCGTGACCATCGCAGAAGGCGGCGAAGCCTTCACCAGCAAATTGTCAGCCACTTATGACATCGACTATGCAAGTTCAGCCACTGCAACCGAAATCAATGTCTATCAGAACAGTGTCAAGGGAACCGTCACACTGAAGAACGATACCACCGTCGCTTACGTCGGACAGGTACTGTTATCTATTTGGAAAAACACTACAGGAACCTCTTACACATTAAGCACTAAGTCCGTAAGAGATGTTGTTGTCCCTGCTGGCGGAACAGCCACCCTTGACATCAAATATCCTAACCTTGACTATGGCGTGAAATATTGGGTAAGATGCCATTACGGATCATCCACCTCAAAAGCCGTGAAGGGCGAACGTGTTGCAACGATTAAACACGGCATCGACAAATACCAATTGGTGAACGGCGAAGTGGAACGCAGCGTGGAAATACCATCAACGAGCAACATCGTGACCGTGGATGCACAGACGCTCGCCCTCAACCTGACAGGTACGAACACGACACGCATCAACGGAACACCGGGACAGAACCTCCTGGTCTTCATCGGAGCCGACGATGCCGTCCCGACAAGCACCTCTGCGCTCAACATCGTGCAAGGCGGAACCATCAACCAGCTGAACCTCGTAGATGGTGCACCGTTCTATGCGCCGGAGGAATTCGAGGCAAACACCGTCACCTACACCCGCACACCAGCCATCGCGACCGACGGAACAGGCGGATGGGAGACACTCATCATCCCGTTTGCCGCCACCAAAGTCATGAACCTTACCGACAATCAGGAAATAGACTGGCACCGCAGCGCTTCCGACACGGGCAAGGACTTCTGGCTCAAACGATTCACTGAGATTGACGGCACCGACCTCACCTTCGAAAATGTGGACGAGATGCAACCCAACGAGCCATACATCATCGCCGTTTCCGACGGTTCAGTTGCCAGCAGTAAACAAAATAACGGCATGATGGGTCCGCGCAAGGCAAACAGCCTGCAGGGCAAGCAGATTCGGTTTATCGGCGAAAATGCGGTGATTCCGGAGAGCAAATACCTGAATACACGCACCAGCACATACAGCATATTCGGCACGTTCAACACCGTCACGCTTTCCGACATCCACACCATGAACGCCGCAGGAACAGCCTTCGAGAAACAGGCATCGGCAACCGTCGAACCGTTCCGCTGCTATTTCAAGGCGACAAACCCGTCGAGTGCAGCTGCCATCCTGCCGCTGGACGACGTGGTGGATGCCATCACACTGCCCGTCAGCAACATGACGGAAGGTCAGGCTGACATCTTCACCGTCAGCGGCATGAAAATCGGAACCGTAAAGGTGGTCAACGGACAAGCCGACCTCACACATCTGCCGAAAGGCATCTACATTATCAACGGCAAGAAAGTCGTAAGATAACCAACACAAAAAGCATCAACGGCGTGGAGACAACATGGGGTCTCCACGCTTTTTTTGTGTCTTCACGCGCCAATATCGGGAACTCCGAAAACATAAATCCGACGAAAAAAAACACCAAAACCGACCCGCATAAACATACAGAAAAGGGCGTATAAATATACGGTTGAACTTTCACTTTCCAAAAGTGCCACTTTTGCGTCCTGAAAGTGGCACTTTTGGCTCCTAAAAGTTCCCCTTTTGGAGTGCAAAAGTTGCCCTTTCGGAAAGCCCTTTCTAACGTCTTGAAATTCAAAAATTTACAAAACCGCTTCCCATCGTTCCACCCCTGCATAAATATACAAAAGCCGCAAACGGCTCTGTGAGTGAAATAAGAAACACAATGTTTGCCAGAATGAATAAAAACAATTAACTTTGCACCCGCAAATATCACATATTCTATTATTAAGAACAAAACTATGTCATACTTATTCTCATCAGAATCCGTTTCGGAAGGGCATCCCGACAAAGTTGCCGACCAGATAAGCGACGCACTGCTCGACCAGTTTCTTGCCTACGACGACCGTGCCCGCACGGCTATCGAGTCGTTCGTAACCACCGGACAGGTGGTCATCATGGGAGAGGTACGCTCCGAAGCCTATATCGACCTTCAGACCATCACGAGAAAAACCATCAATAAGATTGGCTACACAAAGTCGGAATACCAGTTCGACGGCAACAGCTGCGGCATCCTTACCGCCATCCACGAACAGAGCGGCGACATCAGCTGTGGCGTTGACCGCAGCAATGAGGAAGACCAAGGTGCCGGCGACCAGGGAATGATGTTCGGCTACGCCACCAACGAGACGGAAAACTACATGCCCGTCTCTCTGGACCTGGCGCACCTCATCATGCGCACGCTGTCCGAGATAAGGAAAGAGGGAAAGGTCATGACCTACCTGCGCCCCGACGCCAAGAGCCAGGTGACGGTCGAATATTCTGACGAGGGCATACCGCAGCGCATAGACACCATCGTCGTCTCCACGCAACACGACGATTTCGACAAGAACAAGAAAACGATGTTGAAAATCATCAAGGACGACGTCATCAACATCCTCATCCCTCGGGTGAAGAAACAAATACACAGCAAGAAAGTGCTTGCACTCTTCCATGACAAAATCAAATACCACGTCAACCCGACAGGCGTATTCGTCATCGGAGGACCACACGGAGACACCGGTCTGACTGGACGGAAAATCATCGTTGACACCTACGGCGGAAAAGGAGCACACGGCGGCGGTGCCTTCTCGGGGAAAGACTCTTCGAAGGTGGACCGCTCGGCGGCATACGCTGCCCGTCACATCGCCAAGAACATGGTGGCTGCCGGCGTGGCAGACGAAATGCTGGTGCAGGTAAGCTATGCCATCGGTGTGGCAAAACCCGTCAGCATCTACGTCAACACTTACGGGCGCTCGCATGTCAACATGACCGACGGCGAGATTGCCAAAGTCATCAGCAAACTGTTCGACCTGCGCCCAAAAGCCATTGAGCGCTCACTGAAACTTCGTCAGCCGATGTATCTCGAGACAGCTGCCTATGGACACATGGGACGCAAGAACGAAGTAGTCAAGAAAAAGTTTACCAGTTTCTATCACGAGACAAAGGTCATGACCGTAGAACTGTTCACTTGGGAGAAACTTGACTGCGTGGACCGC
The DNA here is from genome assembly GCF_019551475.1 of Prevotella sp. Rep29. Classification (NCBI taxonomy): domain Bacteria; kingdom Pseudomonadati; phylum Bacteroidota; class Bacteroidia; order Bacteroidales; family Prevotellaceae; genus Prevotella; species Prevotella sp. Rep29. The sequence continues at coordinate 263,321 of NZ_CP047159.1, read as the reverse complement.
ATCAAGAAAGAGTTTGGGCTTGACTAATCAGCAAATCAACTTATGACGAGCCACTTGCGGTCATTCCCACTCCCTCAGCAGCCCGACACCACGATTGTTGAGACGCAGCAACCGGCGGAAATCAGCATTCAGGAGCCGGAAGAACCGCAACCTGTCTCCAAACCGGCGACACCCAAACCTCATCGCGCCAAGACCGACACGACCGCGCTCCAGGACACCGTCAAGCAGCAGGCAGCCGTCGTGAGCAACAAACAAGAACAGCCCGACACGGCAAAGGCCATCGAAAAGGACTACGGACCATGGATTACCATCAGAGACTTCTCACACCAAGGCAAACCCTACCTGTTCAACGACTCTGTCATCGGTAAGCAACGGACCGAAAATGACGCATTCGGCGTGACGGCAAAGCCCGCTCCCTACACCATCAGCGGCGACAACATCATCACGGGATTGCTCATCATCAGCTTCATCCTGGCACTCATTTCCTTCGCCAATTCGCGACGGTTCATCGCACGCCAGGCAAAAAGCTTCTTCCGAACGCCCAACGAACGGACGACACCCATGACCGAGACGACCAACGAGGTGCGCTTCCAGATATTCCTCGTCGCACTGACCTGTCTGCTGGGTGCCATCATTTTCTTTTTCTACACGCAGGAATACGTCGCCCAAACCTTCATCCTCTCGTCCCAATACCAGCTGGTTGCCATCTATTTCGGCATCTTTGGCGCCTATTTCCTCCTGAAGTTCGGATTACACGCAGGCATCAACTGGATATTCTTCAACCACCGCCAGAATGAGCGATGGATGAAAGCGCTGCTCTTCATCAGCAGCATGGAAGGACTGCTGCTCTTCCCCGTCGCCCTGTTGCTTGTTTACTTCGACCTTTCCATGAAAACAACCGTCGTCTATACCCTTGGTGTGATAATTTTTATTAAAATCCTGTCCTTTTACAAGTGCTATGTTATCTTTTTTCGGAAAATCACCTCTTTTTTACAAATAATTTTGTACTTTTGTGCCCTCGAAATCATACCCATAGCCATACTGTATGGTTTTTTGGTATTGACAAACGATTTTTTGAGAATCAATTATTAGTATATCGATGATTAAGAAGATTTTAGTTTCACAGCCACAGCCAACAAGCGAAAAGTCGCCCTACTTCGACATCGCAAAGGATTTGGACGTAGAACTGGTTTTCCGTCCGTTCATCAAAGTTGAGGGTCTGACATCCAAGGAGTTCCGCCAGCAGCGAATCAACCTGCTGGACTACACAGCGGTAGTGTTCACCTCCCGTCATGCCATCGACAACTATTTCACGCTTGCAAAAGAGTTGCGCGTCACCATTCCCGAAGACATGAAATATTTCTGCGTGACGGAACAAATTGCACTCTACATTCAGAAATACATCCAATACAGAAAGCGCAAAGTATTCTTCGGAACAACAGGCAAAATTGCCGACCTGGTTCCGACGATGGTCAAACATAAGACAGAGAAATACCTCGTGCCACTGAGCGACGTGCACAACAACAGCGTGACAGAACTTCTCGACGCCAAAAAGTTGCAGCACAAGGAATGCATCATGTATCGCACGGTCAGCAACGACTTCACCCCGGAAGAGAAGAAAGCATTCGACTACGACATGATGATATTTTTCAGTCCCACGGGTATCAAAGCCCTGATGAAAAACTTCCCGAAATTCAAGCAGGGCGACATCAAGATTGCCGCATTCGGACCGTCAACGGCGAAAGAAGTGACCGACAACGGACTGCGGCTCGACCTTCAGGCACCCACTCCCGAACAACCGTCCATGACAGGTGCACTGAAAGCGTTTCTCGAAAAAAAGAAATAAGACATGTCTGCCAAAGCTCTTACACTGACAGCGGAAGAGCGCATTTCGAGCAGAATACTGATAGAAAAGCTCTTCGACGGCGGCAACAGTCGCTCAATGACAGCATACCCCGTCAGACTCGTCTATCTTCAGACAGACAGACAACCGGGAGACGTGGCAGCAAAAATCCTTGTCAGTGCCCCGAAACGGAACCTCAGGCATGCCGTTGACCGCAACCGCGTGAAAAGACAGATGCGGGAAGCCTATCGAAAGAACAAGCACCTCATCCTGGAAAAACTCGACGCGAACTCGGGAATGGCACTCGCCTTCATCTGGCTCGAGAAACAACCGTTCCGCAGTAGCGAGGTAGAACAACGAATCATCAACCTTCTGGAAAGAGTCAGCGAGAAACTATGAACATGTTGCGATACTTATGGAGACAACTGTCAAAAGCCTTGGGATGGATACTACTGCAGCCCATACGCTTTTACCAGAAGTGCATCAGCCCGTTCACACCACCCTCCTGCCGATTCACACCCACCTGCTCGGAATATGCACGGGAAGCCATCAAGAAACACGGACCCTTCAAGGGGATGTGGCTCGCCGTCAAGAGAATACTGAGATGCAACCCATGGGGTGGCAGCGGTTACGACCCGGTGCCGTAAGTTTCCTGAACGACTCAGGGCCCCGACAACCATATTAATAATATTAACACGATGATTATTCGATGAGAAAGAATTTTGTAGAAGAACTTCGCTGGCGCGGTATGCTGGCACAAATCATGCCTGGAACGGAAGAGTTTCTCCAGAAAGAGATGGTAACGGCTTACCTCGGAACAGACCCGACCGCCGACTCACTCCACATCGGACACCTCTGCGGCATCATGATGCTCCGACACCTGCAACGCTGCGGACACAAACCCATTATCCTGGTAGGCGGAGCAACGGGTATGATTGGCGACCCTTCGGGGAAAAGCCAGGAACGCAACCTGCTTGATGCCGACACCCTCTACCACAACCAGGAAGCCATCAAGAAACAAGTTGCCAAGTTCCTCGACTTCGAAAGCAAAGAGGAAAATGCTGCCGAGATGGTCAACAACTACGACTGGATGAAGGACTTCACCTTCCTGGATTTTGCACGTGAGGTCGGGAAGCACATCACCGTCAACTATATGATGGCGAAAGACAGTGTGCAGCAACGACTCAACGGAACGGCACACGACGGACTGTCGTTCACCGAGTTTACCTACCAGCTGCTGCAAGGCTACGACTTCCTCTATCTCTACCAGCATAAGGGCTGCCGCCTGCAACTCGGTGGCAACGACCAATGGGGCAACATGACCACCGGAACGGAGCTCATCCGCCGCACACTGGGCAGCGAGACAGAGGCATACGCCCTCACCTGTCCGCTCATCACCAAAGCCGACGGAAAGAAATTCGGAAAGACCGAGACCGGCAATATCTGGCTCGACCCGAAGCGCACGTCACCTTATAAGTTCTACCAGTTCTGGCTGAACGTAAGCGACGACGACGCTGAACGCTACATCAAGATATTCACCTCACTGGAAAAAGACGTCATCGACGCACTCGTAGAGGAACACAAGACCGACCCCGGACGCCGCATGCTGCAGAAACGGCTCGCAGAGGAAGTCACCACGATGGTTCACTCGAAGGAAGACCTCGACATGGCAATTGAAGCATCGAACATCCTGTTCGGGAAGTCCACCAAAGAAAGTCTCCAGAGACTTGACGAGCAGACGTTCCTCGACATCTTCGAAGGTGTGCCGCAGTTCCAGCTGCCAAAGAGCGAACTCGGACAGCCTGCCATCGAACTCTTCGCCCGCGACGACGTGAAAGTGTTTGCCAGCAAAGGCGAAATGAGAAAACTCGTGCAAGGTGGCGGCGTCAGCCTGAACAAAGAGAAGCTCGAAGCATTCGACCGCCCCGTCACCGCCGACGACCTCATCGACGGCAAATACCTGCTCGTGCAGAGGGGCAAGAAAAACTATTATCTGGTGACGGTGAAATAAAAATTCACTGCAAAAATTTGGTAGTGGCGTGGAAAACCACTACCTTTGCACCCACTTTACGACGGTATTGTCCAATGGTGTAATGGTAGCACAACAGGTTTTGGTTCTGTTTGTGGTGGTTCGAATCCGCCTTGGACAACAACGTATCAGAAAGGAGGCTGACAGAGACAGTCTCCTTTTCTGTTTCCCGTTTTCACGAAAAAAGGGAACTCGTGTGAGTTCCCTTCCATTTTTTCAGACAAAAGTGGCTTATTTAACAGCACCTGCCAAATCAGCACCAGCCTTGAACTTAACAACCTTCTTAGCAGGGATAGTAACCTTCTGCTTTGTCAGCGGGTTGATACCCTGACGCTTCGGGCGTTTTGTAACACTGAAAGTACCAAAGCCAACCAATGCCAGCTTGTCACCTTTCTTAAGAGTTTCTTTCACTGCCTTGAGCGTAGCGTCCAAAGCTTTCTTAGAATCAGCCTTTGTCAAACCTGAGTTAGCTGCAATCTTGTCGATTAATTGAGTCTTGTTCATAACTTTAATATTAATTTAAATGAAACAATAATTTTAAAAATCTTTCGCAAATATAGGAGTTTTCGCCGATAAAACAAACAAAATACCAAAAAATTTGATGTTTTTCATAAAAAAAAGTCCTATAAACCCTTATTTTATGCCAATTCACAAATATTTTTACTACTTTTGCATGGTAAAAATAAAGTTTTATTATGCGTAGCATTCCAACAATAACAAAGAACCTGCTCATCATCAACCTGCTGGCTTTTATAGCCTCTTTGGTGTTCAACGGCAGGGGTGTTGACCTGAACAACATCTTCGGACTGCATTTTTTCCTTGCGTCCGACTTTCACATTTATCAACTATTCACTTACATGTTTATGCATGCGAACTTCGAGCATATCTTCTTCAACATGTTCGCACTTTGGATGTTCGGCTGCGTAGTGGAAAGAGTATGGGGACCGAAACGGTTTCTTATATATTATATAATATGTGGTGTCGGAGCGGGACTCATGCAAGAAATCTCACAGTTTGCCCATCTTTATATGATGCAAACCAATGTCAGCTTCGCAGAACTCTTCTCGCTCAGCCCCGCAGATGCGCAGATGCTCAACGCCTGGACGACGGTCGGCGCATCGGGTGCCGTCTATGCCATCCTTCTGGCTTTCGGTATGTTGTTTCCCGAAGAACGCATCTTCATCTTCCCGCTGCCCATCCCCATCAAAGCCAAATGGTTTGTCATGTTCTATGTAGTAATCGAGCTGTTCTCCGCACTGGGCACCTCCAACAGCCAGGTGGCACATTTCGCTCACCTCGGTGGTATGCTTTTCGGCTTCCTGCTCATCAGATATTGGCGTAAACATCCTTATGCCAACGAAGATTTCGGCATAGGCAACGGGCAAGCCTTCTTCGACAAGATGCGAAAGAATTGGGAACAACGGAAGAGCAGACCCGTCGAGGAGCCTAAGCGCGAGGAACCCGTAAGAGACGAAACTCCACGGCAACAACCATACAACCAGAAGAAAAGGGAGCAGGACGAAATAGATATCATCCTCGACAAAATCAGAAAAAGTGGATATGACAGTCTAACTGACGAAGAGAAGAAGAAACTTTTCGATTGCAGCAAAAAAAACTAAGGTACTGAAAATTCATGATTGGAAAGCTGAAATCTTTTACCTTAAAAGTGATTGCCGGCATCAACATCGTTGCCGTCATCGTCATGATGATTTCCGGCTATTCCAGCCTTTTCCATCCGCAAGACTATCCCACCATTTCCATCCTCGGCTTGTTGTTTCCGTTCTTTGTCATTGTCAACTTGATTTTTTTGCTCTTTTGGGTCATCTTCAAGCTGAAAGGAATCCTGATTCCCGTGATTGGACTTCTGTTGTGTCTGCCGCCCATCCGCGACTATCTGCCCCTCAATTTCCAGCAAGTCCCTCCCGACGGAAGCCTCAAAGTCATCTCGTACAATGTATATCTGTTTGCTCCATGGGATGTCAAGAAAGATGAGCCCAACCCTATTCTCGAATACCTCCATAACAGCGATGCCGACATCATCTGCCTGCAAGAGGCAGAGACCAACGAGATGGGCAGCAACAAGCTGCGTCAGGCAATGAGCATATACCCTTATCGCGACTCTACGAAAATGGAAAATGCCTCTGAGGTCATGATGCTTTTCAGCAAACACCCCATCATTGCGAAGAAACGCATCAAATACACTTCCACCGGCAATATGAGCATGGCATATCTGCTCAATATCGACAGCGACACGGTCATTGTCATCAACAACCATCTGGAGACGAACAGCCTCTCAATGGAAGACCGGGAAGACTTCAATCAGATAACAAAAGGAAAGATGGACAACAAGAGCACTGTGGATAAAACAAAAATCTTGCTGAAGAAAATGGCAAAAGCAGCAAAGAAACGTGCCCCGCAGATAGAAGCCATCAGCCAATTCCTGGACGAGTATCGCGGGAAAAGCGCCATCGTCTGTGGCGATTTCAACGACACCCCCATTTCCTATACGCACCACACCATTTCCAAGCACCTTACCGACTGTTTCGTGGCAAGCGGCAATGGTCTGGGATTCACTTACATTCGGAACGGCATGCACGCCCGCATCGACTACATTTTCTGCAGTAAAGACTGGCAACCATACGGCTGCATGGTGGATAAGAGTGTGAGCATTTCCGACCACTATCCAGTGGTTTGTTGGCTGAAAAAGCGGGGAAAACCATAAAAAAATCAATAATAAAACGAAAGAAATTTCTCGAAATCTGAAAAAATCATTATCTTTGCACGCTATTAATGCAAATTGATATCAATTAAAATCATATAAACAAAATGCAAAACAAAGGAATTGTAATCATTACTGCCGTCTTACTGACGCTTGCAAGTATCTTCTACCTGTCGTTCTCAGTTGCCACAAGCTATTACGACAAACAGGCAGCCAAGATTAAAGACCCCATCGCACAGCAGGACTATAAGGACTCTGTGAAGTATCTGGGCATCTATTCTTACCAGAAATGTCTGGAGACACAGGTAGGTCTTGGACTCGACCTCAAAGGCGGTATGAACGTTATCCTCGAAGTGTCCGTACCCGACTTGGTGGACAACCTGTCCGGACACAAGAAAGACCCTGCCTTCCTGAAAGCCATGAAGGAAGCGCGTGCCGAAGAGGAACAGACACAGAGTGACTTCATCTCACTTTTCATCAAAGCTTATCAGCGAAATGCGCCAGGACACAAGCTGGCAGAGATTTTCGCCACACAGCAACTTTCCGAAGTGAAGACAACCAGCACTGACGCTGAAGTGGAGAAGATTCTCCGCGAGAAGGTCAGCGATGCTGTGAAAGACGCCAAGAACGTCATCACCAACCGTATCGACCAGTTCGGTGTCGTTCAGCCAAACATCCAGATGCTGGAAGGTCAGGAAGGACGCATCATGGTGGAAATGCCTGGTGTGAAAGACCCGGAGCGTATGCGCAAACTGTTGCAAGGTAGCGCCAATCTCGAATTCTGGGAGACGTTCAGTTCCAACGAGATTATTCCGTATCTCAGCCAGTTAGACCAGCGTCTGCTCGGAAACGAAGAACCTACCGAAGCGAAAGACACGACCAAGGCTGCTCAGGCAGACACCACACAGGTGAGCCTCGCGCTGAAAGACAAGAAGGCTACCGAAAAGGTGCAGCAAAGTTCTGAAGAGCAGATGGCTGAAGCCAAGAAGCGCAACCCATTGCTTGCCATGCTCCAGCCGATGGAGGGACAGCTCGCTATCGTGGGTCTGGCAAACATGCGTGACACGGCGGAAATCAATAAGATTCTGAATTCTGAACTGGCTAAGCAGATTCTGCCTACCGACTTGAAACTTTACTGGAGTGCCAAGCCGTCGGACCTCATTAAGAACAACAAACGCATCTTCGAACTCTATGCACTGAAAGTCACCACAGGCGACGGACGTGCACCGCTGGAAGGCGACGTAGTAGAATCAGCACGCGACGAGTTCAACCAGTTTACTGGCAAGCCGAGCGTGAACATGACAATGAACGACGACGGTGCACGCCGCTGGGCACAGCTCACCCGCGTGAATGTCGGCAAAGCCATCGCCATCGTACTTGACGGCGTAGTTTACAGTGCACCGCGCGTCAACGGAGAAATCAGTGGCGGTAGCTCTGAAATCAGCGGTAGCTTCACCATTGAAGACACGAAAGACTTGGCAAACACGCTGAAGTCCGGTCGTATGAAAGCTCCCGTACGCATCGTTCAGGAAGAGGTTGTCGGTCCGTCTCTCGGAGCACAGTCCATCCGTCAGGGTATCATGTCGTTCATCGTGGCATTTGTCCTGCTGATGATCTACATGATCATGATGTACGGATTCATCCCTGGCATGATAGCCAACAGCGCCCTGCTGATGAACCTGTTCTTCACGATGGGTATCATGGCATCGTTCCAGTCGGCACTCACCATGCCTGGTATCGCCGGTATTGTGCTCACACTGGGTATGGCAGTCGATGCGAACGTGCTTATCTATGAACGAACAAAAGAAGAGCTCAAGGCAGGAAAGAACGTCAAACAGGCACTGCAATCCGGCTATTCGAACGCATTCTCCGCTATCTTCGACTCCAACCTGACCTCTATCATTACAGGTATCATCTTGGCAGTCATCGGAACAGGTCCGGTACGCGGATTTGCCATCACGCTCATCATCGGTATCTGCTGCTCATTCTTCACCGCTGTGTTCCTCACACGTCTCGTTTATGAGAACCGCATGAAGAAAGACAAGTGGCTGAACCTCACATTCACCACACCTATCTCTCGCAACTTCCTGCAGAATATGCGAGTTGACTTCATGAGCAAATACCGCACCACCTTCACCATCTGGGCGATTGCAGCGATTGTATTCATTGGTTTCTTCGCTATTCGCGGACTCAGCAAGAGCATCGACTTCACCGGAGGTCGCAACTACGTGCTGAAGTTTGAAAAACCTGTACAGCCCGAGGATGTGAACAAGGCTCTGACAACTGAGTTCCAAGGCTACTCAGCCAATGCGCTGGCACTTGGAACCGACGGACATACCATCCGTGTTTCCACCAACTATAAGATTGAATCCAACAGCCTGACCGTTGACGACGAGGCAGAGCAGAAACTCTTCAACGCCCTCAGCAAGGCAGGACTGGTGACTCAGAAAGACTTGAAGACATTCAAGGATCCAGACGACCGCAAGGGTGGTTCTATCATCAGCAGCACGAAAGTCGGTCCGAGCATCGCACGCGACGTGACGAACAAAGCCATCATTTCGGTCATCGTGGCACTCATCGCCATCTTCCTCTACATCCTGTTGCGTTTCCGCAACGTGGCATTCTCCGTAGGTTCGCTGGTGGCACTGGCGCTCGATACGCTTATCGTAGTAGGCTTCTACTCGGCATTGTGGGGTGTCGTTCCCTTCTCGCTCGAGATAGACCAGACCTTCATCGGTGCCATCCTGACCGTAATCGGTTACTCGATTAACGACAAGGTGGTGGTATTCGACCGTATCCGCGAGAATCTCGGTCTCTTCAAGAAGCGTGACAAGCGCACACTGTTCAATGACTCGTTGAACCAGACGCTTGCACGTACAGTCAACACCTCACTCTCTACGTTGATTGTGTTGCTCTGTATCTTCTTCCTTGGCGGCGACAGCATCCGCAGCTTCTCGTTCGCCATGATTCTGGGCGTTGTCTTCGGTACGTTGTCATCCATCTTCATCGCTGCACCGGTGGCTTACCTGACACTGGGACGCAAAACCATCGAAGAAGATGAGAAGAAACTTGCCAAAGCATAATACACATTATTATATATAATATAGCAACCGACCGCATCATGAAATTCATGGTGCGGTCGGTTGTTTTTTTACCTTAAGTTTCACTTGGAATCTCATTGCCCCACCCGATTGGCTAAGGACAACGCGGTCAATCACCTGCCAATATTCTCCTCCACCTTTTCGTAGAACTCATGCAAGATGCTGAGCATCTCCTCCGGCAGATAAGTGTATGCCTGATTGATAATCTCTCCCGGAATCTCGTAGTAAGCCTCTGCCAATGCTCCGGTGATATCGGTCTTCGTGTCCGCATCGCCACCAGCCATCACCGACAAGCGGATAGCGTCTTCAAAATCCACCGACTCCACAAAACAGCGGATAGCCATGGGCACCGTTTCCTGACACAGGGCATCAAAATGACCGGTGGCACCGATGCGATAGACGTCGTTCAACGAGAGGATTTCGTAGTCGAAACGTTTCTCCACATGCCGAATCAGCGACTCCTTGGAGAGTTGGCAGGTGCGCAACCTGAAGATGGAAGCCGCCACACACTGTGCTCCCTTTATGCCCTCCGGATGGTTATGGGTCATCTCAGCACTTTTCTTTGCTTCCTCCAACACTTCCTCGAAATCGTCGAACAGCCATCCCACGCTACTCACGCGCATGGCAGAACCATTGCCACAACTGTTGTAAGGTACCGGATTGCTGCTTTGCAGCCAAGCCCAGAACCCTCCTCCATAGCCTACATCCGGATAGCGCCCACACCAGTCGCGCAGGCTCTCCTGATAGCCGCGCCCATGCAAGATGGCATCGGCAATGGCGATGGTACACACCGTGTCGTCCGTAAAGAAACATTCTGGCGTGAACAAATCGAATGCTCCCTGTGGCGGTCTGCTAAACTCAAACCGAGAACCGACAATATCTCCAATGATTGCTCCCAACATAACACTAAAATGAATGATAAAAAGAACTTACCCCCTACTATAATCAATGCGGTCTCACGGGGAATCGAACCCCGATCTAATCTTTAGGAGAGACTTGTTCTATCCATTGAACTATGAGACCTTGCGAAAAAGTCCACCGCCTTTCAGTGCGACAAAGTTACGAAAAATCGAGAGGAAAATGAAATAAATCCATTTATTTCTTTTCCCGAGACGCAGTAACTTCATGAATTCTTTTCATAAAGTTACGAAAAGTTTTTGAATTTGTATCATTTCAGACATGTTTTATATCATTTCAGATAGTACAAATGTCAATAATTTCTTGTATCTTTGTATCCAAATATTATTCTTAACAAAAACTGACAACTATGGAAATTAAAGCAGTAAAATTCAGACGCGACGGGTTCTACACCCAGCCTTTCGCCTTCGGTGGAGAGGAAGGCATTGACAAGTTTGACAAGAACATCCGCTATCGTGGCAGTCTCCAGAACTACCTGATTGACACCGGCAAGGAGGTTGTCCTGGTGGATACCGGTCTGCCTGCCGGATTCCCTGAAGAAGTAGTGGACGAACAGGCAGTCGCTTATATAGGAAAAAACATCTGCGACTATATGGATGCCCTCGCTGCACTGGGCTACAGACCCGAGCAGGTGACGAAGATTCTCCTCACCCACAAGCACAGCGACCACAGCGGCGAGCTCCGCTCCTTCCCCAATGCGGAGATTTACGTGAATGCCGATGAAATCGGCGTGGCAGAACTGAAGGACATTCCGAATCTTATTCCCGTACATTTCACCGACGGTCCTTATCACAACTTCCCTGAAAGTCAGAAGATTCTCGATGGCATATACTTTATCAAGGCAAAGGGACACACTAACGGCAACAGCCTCGTGATTGCAGAGAACGAGGGGCTGTTCTACATGTTCCAAGCCGACATCACCTACGTGGACGAAGCCCTGTATGAGAACAAACTCTCGGTGGTCTTCGACGACCTGGCGGCTGCCCGCGAGACAATGGACCGTGTGCGCGAGTTCGTCCGCAACCAGCCCACTGTCTATATGGGCACCCACACCCCACAGGGCTATGAGAATCTGGAAGCCAAGCGCGTGATCGACCTCGACAACCCTGTGCCGACAGTTCTCACCGAGGTCGATTTCTCCAAGCAGGAGGCCAGCGGCAAGTACGTCTGCTCCGTCTGTGGCTACGTTTATGACCCTGCCGAGCACGACGGTGTGGCTTTCGAAGACCTGCCCGACGACTGGCGCTGCCCTCGCTGCAAGCAGAGCAAAGAGAAATTCAACAAGGCGTAATGTGCCAGGAAAAGCCGCGGGGTGGACAATCCTAAAAATGTATAAACTTACAGAAAGATGCATAAAAAACGAGGATGAAAACAGCGTAGTGTATTCATTCCCGGCAACGACAAAAACCAACCTCTCCTTCTTCGGAAACCAATGAGGAGAGGCAAGAAAATCGCTTTTGTAAACTCTTGTAAATCAAGACGTTAAAAAGGTGTTTCCAAAAGTGCCACTTTTAGCTTGCAAAAGTGGCACTTTTAGGAGCTGAAAGGGGAACTTTTGGAGTGCAAAAGTGGCACTTTTGGAAAACGATAGTTTGCTAAAAAAATATAAGGTGTGAAATTTGTCAATTATTTATCGTATCTTTGCCAAAAATAAACTGCATTTTTCAATCATTCAAATGCGTTTGTTTGTATAAATATACACAACCACCACGGGATGGAACAACTGAGCGACATCAAACTGTTGGCATTCGATGCCGACGACACACTTTGGGATTGCCAATGCTTCTTTGACGAGGTGAGCGAGCGCTACTGCGACCTGCTGGCTCACTATGGCGAGCGTGGGGAGATTGGCGATGCACTCTTCAGCGTGGAGATGGGCAACATGGAGGAACTGGGCTATGGCTCGAAGGCATTCGTCATCTCACTCGTTGAAAACGCGCTGCGTGTCAGCAACTACCGCATCAGCGCCCGCGAGACGGAGGAAATCATCGCCTTGGGACGCTCGCTCCTGCGAATGACAGCCCAACCACTGCCGCATGTGGCTGAGACGCTGCGGGAGATAAGGGGAAAGGGACGCTACACGATGGTGGTCTTCACGAAGGGCGACCAATTGGAGCAAGAGCAGAAGTTCCTCCGCTCGGGACTTGCCGACATGTTCGACGACCTCATCATCGTGTCGGACAAGACACCGCAAGCCTACGGACGGCTTTGCAAACTGTTCGGTGCGAAGCCCGCAGAGACCGTCATGATAGGCAATTCTATCAAGAGCGACATCCGTCCGGCAATACAAGCAGGTTGCCACGCCATCCACATTCCCCATGCCATCACCTGGCAACACGAGCATGCCGAGCCCATCGAGCATGAGCGGCTCACTGCCATCAGTCGGTTCGACGAGCTCTGCCGGCTGCTGTGACGCGAGGAAAAGAGAACCGTAAAACGAAATAACATCACTCTACATTAAATAAAAAAAGATATGGCTAAACACAAAAAAGGAGGCAAACGCCCCAACAAACGACAACTGACCGACGCACTGGCAGGCTTCTTCCAGACGCAACCCAACGAGGTATTCTCTACGAAACAAATCTTCCGTGCCCTCAACATAGACACCCACCCGCAGCGCATGATGGCAATCAGCATCATGGACGACATGGCGTGGGACGACTTCCTCAGCAAAAAGGGCAACAGCGCCTACCGCCTGAACATGAAAGGACAGGTGCAGGAGGGCATCTTCCGCCGGAAGGCGAACGGCAAGAACTCGTTCATCCCCGACGGACAGGACAAGCCCATCTTCGTGTCCGAACGCAACTCGCAGTTCGCCTTCGACGGTGACCGTGTGCGCGTGGCACTCATGGCGCGCCGTCGCAACCACATCAAGGAGGCGATGGTGACCGACATTCTCGAGAGAGCGCGCGACCAGTTCGTAGGCACGCTGCAGGTGGAGCAGGACTTCGCCTTCCTCGTGACCGAGAGCAACGTGTTTACACACGACATTATGATTCCCAAGAAGAAACTCAAAGGCGGAAAAACCGGCGAGAAAGCCGTCGTACGCATCACGCAATGGCCCTCGAAAGAGTCGAAGAACATCGTCGGAGAGGTCGTTGACATACTCGGAAAGAGCGGTGAGAACAACACCGAGATGCACGCCATCCTCGCACAATACAACCTCCCCTACAAATATCCGAAAGAGGTGGAAGAGGCTGCCAACCACATCAAGGCAGACATCACCCCGCAGGATATCGCCGAGCGGGAGGACTTCCGCGATGTCACCACCTTCACCATCGACCCGAAGGATGCGAAAGACTTTGACGATGCGCTCTCGTTCCGCGCCATTCCCGACAGCAACCTCTATGAGGTGGGCGTCCACATAGCCGACGTTTCGCACTATGTCAAGGAGAACGACATCATCGACAAGGAGGCACAAAAGCGTGCTACAAGTGTTTATCTCGTCGATCGCACCATCCCCATGCTGCCCGAGCGGTTGTGCAACTTCATCTGTTCACTGCGCCCCGATGAAGAGAAACTCTGCTACAGCGTCATCTTCGAGATGGACGAGGAAGCCAACATCAAGAAATGGCACCTCGCACACACCATCATCAAGAGCAACCGACGATTCGCCTACGAAGAGGCACAGGCGATTCTCGAACAGAACGGCGTCATCGACGGCACGGGCGAACCCGCTCCCCTGCCCACGAAGAAGCACCCCTATACGGGCGAATTTGCCGAAGAACTCTGCATGCTCGACCGCCTGGCGAAGCAGCTCCGCAAACGCAGATTCGAGAACGGTGCCGTCAACTTCGACTCGGAAGAGCTCCATTTCGACGTGGATGAGAAGGGAAAACCCATCCGCTGCTACTTCAAGAAATCGAAAGATGCCAACAAACTCATCGAAGAGTTTATGCTCCTTGCCAACCGCACGGTAGCAGAGAGCATCGGAAAAGTGCGCAAGGGCGTCAAAGCAAAGACACTGCCCTACCGCATACACGACCAACCAGACCCGACGAAGCTCGAGAACCTGCGCGAATTTATCGCACCGTTCGGCTACCGACTCAAGACGGCAGGCACGCGCGGAGCCGTCTCCAGAAGCCTGAACGCACTGATGGACGCCTGCCAGGGACGCAACGAGCAGAAACTTATCGAGACCGTTGCCCTGCGCGCCATGATGAAAGCGAAATATTCCACTCACAACATCGGACACTACGGACTGGCATTCGACTACTACACACACTTCACATCGCCCATCCGTCGCTATCCCGACACCATGGTGCACCGGCTGCTCACCCACTACCAGAACGGCGGGAAGTCTGCCAATCAGAAGTATTACGAAGACCAGTGCATGCACTCCAGCGACATGGAACAACTGGCAGCCAACGCCGAGCGCGACTCCATCAAATACAAGATGGTGGAGTTCATGGGCGACAAGATTGGAGAAGAGTTCGACGCACACATCAGTGGCATACAGTCATACGGCATCTACTGCGAGATTGACGAGAACCACTGCGAAGGCATGGTAGCCATGCGCGAACTCGACGACGACTACTACGACTTCGACGAGAAGAACTATTGCCTCATCGGGCGGCGCCATCACCACAAGTATCAGCTGGGCGACCCCATCCGCATCCGTGTGGAACGTGCCAACTTAGAGAAGCGGCAACTCGACTTCTCCCTCGTGGAATAATACACAAAATCAAGTGCGCCGCAAGTCGAGAGTGACTTGCGGCGCACTTTGTTATTATTGTCTATTATCTACTTCCAATACGTTTACTGAAACTTACCCGACCAGTTCGACGAATTGTCCGCAAACGTCAAAGGCTTATAAGTGTTGCGCTCGAAGTTAAGACCGGAAGTGGTAGTAATTGTTTTCCTCGTCACCCAATACCAATAGTTAACTTCTCCTTCAACAAGTTCACTTGGTTTGACTGCTCTGAGAGTTTCCTCTGTCGTTTCAACAGTGCTTGAAGCCTTAAATTTGCGTGTACAAACCGTTCCGTCGGATGCTGTAAAATAAAGAATATGTCCACTCTTAAGTAACGGATAACCTTTACTTACATTAACAGTTATATCATCTAAAGGAGTAGGAGACTCGGACATTGTATAATTGATAATTCGGTCGTTTTCATCATAAGCTCTAAGAGGATTTGGTACAGCCGTTGAATAAAAAATAACACCATCCACTTGAGGATCTACCCAATTTCCTCCTCCTGTTTCTGGAAGTGTCGTTGACATTTCATAATTTGATATAAAACTTTTTACCACCATGTAATAGGTCGCACCAGGCTCAAAACCTTCCGGAGCTTCCAATGTCACCGATTTAGTATTCGCCCCAACGGGCTTCATATTTGCAACAAGAAGGAAATTTTTCATCTCTGCATTAGGTGCATTATAACCTGCAGGGGAGTATCCATATTCTGTTGGACAATAGGCAATTTCAAAACGACCTGTCAAATCGTTGACTTGCTCATCCAATTCTGTTTCGTTGCGACTCTCAAACTTCACTGACGTAATGGTCTTTCCCGTATTCGATGGCGCCGTGAATTTGATTAATGTGCAAGCATTCCTAAAATTCAAGTCAGTGCCAACTTCATTCATTACAGCGATAGAGATATACGCCTCCGGATCATAACTGCCTTTTACTGCTTTTTGGACAGTCGGAACGTTTGCCGTAAGAAGATACTTATAATTCTCATCATCTATACAATCAAAATACCCATCTTTCATTACGCATGGTACGTTAAACTTGTCCACCTTCTCCAGCGTAGCATCTGCCTGATAAGGATAGATGGCTGCAAGGCGGTTGTTCTCATATTGCGCCGGCACCTTTCCCTGCAAGGTGCATTTGGTTTGGTCGGACTTCACTTCTGTCACTTTGAACTTGTAGGGCTGAGGACCGGTTACCACACTCCCCGCATCATTGAGCACCCAAACACCGATGCTGTCGCCCACTTTCCAGAAGTTATCTCCGGAAGCAGCTATAAACGTACGGGTAGAACCTTCTGCGTCCACTCCCGCATTGATGGTGATTTCCACCATGCGGTCGAGGTCGTTCTGTTCTACGACTGTTACGTCATCGTCTGTGCATGCCCATAAGGCGGAAAGGCACAGAAGAAACATTCCAAATCTTTTCAACATATCTACTTTCGTTATGATTTATACTCACATCTTATTCCAATCCTCCCACTCATTTAATCGATTATCTAAATCGTCATCGTTCCAAACCGTTGACTTTGCAGGTTCTTCTTTACCACCGATGCCTCCACCTTCAGTGGGAGTCTCGGTTGAAGCACCTTGGTTTTTCGTGCCTGCAAGATATGACTCCGTCTGCATTGGCAGCACACTTGACTCTGGTTTCAAATACTTTACTTTCATTTCTATTCTATTTTAATTTAATGTGTGTTGTTTAAAAAATGCGGTGCAAAGGTATAACAAAAAAACAACCGAGCGATAAAAAATTCTTACTTTTACCCCCCCGTTTTAGTTTTTTAACATATTTGTTAAACAAACATTCTATTTTCTTATCACTATCTCAATAAAAGAGCGTTATCACGTAGCCGAGTCCGATGCTGACAATGGTGGTGATGAAGCCTGCAAGCTGGAACGAATGGTTGAGCACATATTTGCCGATGCGCGTCGTTCCCGTGCGGTCGAAATTGATGGCTGCCACCTCCGTGGGATAGTTGGGAATGAAGAAGTAGCCGTTGACTGCCGGGAACATGGCGATGAGTGCCAACGGACTGATGCCCAGTGCGATGCCCAGCGGATAGAGGGTGCGCACGGCTGCCGCCTGTGAGAAGAGCATGATGCTCATCAGGAACAAGGCAACGGAGAAGAGATAAGGATACTGCGTGACGATATGGGATATCTGCGTTCGGAAAAACTCCATATTGCCCGTAAAGAACGTGTCGCCCATCCACGCAATACCGAAAATGGCTACCACCGCCACCATACCTGCCTGGAAGATGTTGCCACTGACGGCTTTCCCCACATTGGCGCGAGAGACGAGCAGAATGAGCACCGCCACCGACATCATCACCATCTCTATCGTGTCCGTCATCGACAGACGCTCCGGTACGCCATTGACCTCGAACGACGGGCGCAACGACGGAACAGAACCGAACAGCACCACCAGCACCACGCCTGCCAGAAAGGCAAACACGGAATACTTCGCACGCTTGTCATAAGACGCTTTTTGAACAGACGCTCCTTCCTCTTCGGAAACAATCAGTCCTTCACGCACCCGGCGCTGATACTCAGGGTCGTCCTCCAGCTCCTTGCCCACGAAATTCTGCACGAACGCTGCCACGAGAATGGCGATGAACGAAGCAGGAATACAAATGAGCAGAATATCTTTCAGCTCGATTCCCTGAGCGCCCAGCAGGTCGTTGCTGATAAGCGCAGCCGTCGCGGCAGACATCGGACTGCCCGTAATACCCAGTGAGGCGGCAATCGTCGCAACGGTCATCGGGCGCTCGGGACGAATCTTGTTGTTCGTGGCTATCTCCGAGATAATCGGCAGCAACGAATAAGAGGTGTGTGCCGTGCCTGCCACCAGACAAAAGAGCCACGTCGTCAGCGGACCATAATAGGTGATATGCTCAGGATGCTTTCGGAGGAAACGCGCGGCAACCTGAACCAGATAGTCCAATCCGCCGGCAGCCTCCAACATCGCCGTCGCCGTAATCACAGAAACGATGATGAGCATCACATCGATAGGCACTTTGCCCGGCTGCAGACCGAAGACAAACACCAGGATAAAGACACCCAGCATGCCGTAGATGCCCAGTCCGATACCACCCGTCCGTGCCCCGATAAATATCAAGGCAAGCACAATCAACAACTGTATAACAATAACCAATGTCATCTGAAAACTATTTCATGGCTCGCGAAAGCACGACAAAGATAAAAAGAAATACAAACAATCCACCGCTTTTTCGCGAAAAAATGTCGGTTTCATCGGAATTTTGTTATATCTTTGCCCGCATGAAAAAGGTACAGAGCCGGAAAGAAGAGGTCTGGAATTCGCTCAGCCATGCAGGGGGCGTGGTGTTGGGCATCGTGTTCGGAACGATATTCCTGATTTGGTGTGCCCGTCAGGGCGACGGTTGGATGACCGCTGGAGTGATTCTCTATCTCTTCGGTATGCTCATGTCGTATCTTGCTTCAACCATCTATCATGCGGCAAATGCCCGGAGCGTGTGGAAAGATCGCCTACGCAAATGGGACCACGCCGCCATCTATTGGCACATCGCCGGTTCCTATTCGCCCATCACGCTGACGGCTTTGCGCGACCAAGGCTATTGGGGATGGGGACTGTTCGTGTTCGTGTGGCTCTGCGCCATTGTCGGAACGATTGTCAGCCTGACGAAACTCAAGGCACACAGCAATATGGAAACCACCTGTTTCGTTTTGATGGGACTGTCCGTACTCGTGGCATTCAAGCCGCTCATCGCATGTGTGGGCATGGTTTCCGTCTCCTGGATCATCGCCGAAGGCGTGTTTTACATCACCGGCGCATTCTTCTACAGCCTGCGCCGCATCAACCACAACCACACCATCTTCCACTTCTTCGTCCTTGCAGGCTCCGTCTGCCACATCATCGCCGTCTGGAAACTGCTCGTGCAATATCTGTAGAAGTCGCGGGCATCTACGTCAGACAAAATCTTATCAGAAATAGAATCATGTAAAAAGTTCGCCCGTAGCAACCGAAAGCGAAACTTTGCACCGATCACAAATCTCCACCAATGAAGCGCCACCGGAAGCAAGTCCATAGAAATGGTCCTCGCCGATGAGCACATACTCCCATTCACGGCTCATCCGTTCTTCTGGTTTCAACTCATTGATTTTCCGCACCCACTCTACTGCAGCAGTTTGCTTTTGCCGCACATTCTTATCGAACAGTTTGTCATTTCCTTTCGTTTCAATCAGATACACTTTCTCCTCAGTTGCGACAATAAAGTCGGGATGATAGGTCGCCATGAGTCCGTCACTACGCATGTAATAGATGACTGCAAACGGATGCATATTCTCACTGATTTTCAAGAAGCGTTCCACCTCCCCATCTTTGTCCAGAAATTCGATAAACGCCCTTTCCAATCCGCCGCCATGTGAGGGATAGCCCTGTCGTTCATAGATGGTTTTGTGCGTTTCCATCGAGAAAGATTCTCTCATTTTGACTTCCGGCACCGACGAGAAACGAGTATGAACAACCTGTGCATCTGTTGTCATGATATGATTTTGGAGATTGAAGACGGCATGTGCCATTTCTTCAATGATGTGTTTGGTAACGATGGCATCTTTCGAGAGCAGGATCTTCCAGTCGCTACCATTAAAGGGGTTGAACACCTGACCAAACAACCGGGTGCGGATATACTGATCCACGACAGCTATCGTCCTTGCTCCGTTAATCTGAAGGTTGGGCACTGGCATTTCGCGATGCGAACTGATGCGGTCGAATCTCAGCGTAATGGTGCGCAACAGTTTCTGCAGAAACTCATTATAACTTGTTGCCGTGAATAGATTGGCTGTTACCTTGTACCGTCCAAACTGCGTCTTTGAAATTGCTTCCTGAGAGATAAACACCTCGCCATCCTGCGCCAAGAACTGCCGAAGCCGTTCCAACGGGAACGCCGTGAAGGGTTGCAGCGCATTGATGTCTATCTCCACATCTTCCAACTCCTCTTCAGCTTCTCTCACGATGATGGGCCATTCGAAGTCGAACTGCCCAAAGTTCTCCCGCAATCCCACTTTGATGATGTCGCCCGTAGCACTTTCCGCACCAGTCTCACCCGTCTCTTCCACTGCCAGTCCTTGTGCGAACAGTTCTTCATAGAATTGGATGAATGCCGGATGCTCAATAATGCTCAACATATCAATATAGGTGTCTGGCTGACTATGGAGTTGCAACACGCGCTTGCGGTCATCCTCCTTGATGCTCTGATATTCCGGTTCTCGCCACATCAGGCGAAGACCACGCCCGATAATCTGCTCCAGCAGGATGGGAGCCTCCGAAGAACGCAACGGCACAATAACGCAGATATTGTTCACATCGAAGCCTTCTCGTAACATCAAGACAGAGACAATCACTTTGGGCTTTTGGTATTTGTCTATATCGAAGAGCTTTTTCTTGGTTTCTTTCCATTCCTCTTCCGTCACTTCTCCTTTAGCGTTACTGTCAATGGTTACGACCTCATCCTGCATCATGCCCTCGTCCAGCATCAGTTGGTTCACGTATGGTGCAACCGACGTGTCTTCACAGATGACGAGCATCTTCGGATTCTTCTTTTCATCGACAGCCGTAAACTCCGTTTCCAGTTTCTTCAACTTAGCGATTCCGGCACGAAGCATCAACCGCTGCCCGTCGCTCAGGTCGCAAACCTTGTTGCGCTCATCACGCACGGCCTTATAGTCCAAGTCTTTCAGTTCTGTCAGTTCCTGGCGGCGGTCGAGCAACAGCGTCTTTACCAATCCTTTGCGCATGGCTGTTGCCAAGTCAAAGTCAACGATGATATGCGGGAAGAAGCACTTCTGCACTTTCTTTCCCGCCCCTCGTTGGTCGTATGGCGTAGCTGAGAAGTCTATCTGGAAGAATCGTTCTCCTTTCTTCTCCGCAATGGCATTCAGGCCCTTCTGCCATTCCACCTCCTCAATTTCTCCATTGCGTTTCAACTCGTGGATATGATGAGCCTCGTCGTTGATTACCATGATGTCGTCCAACTCAGCCAGATATTCCAGTTCCGAGCCTCGCAGATAGCGGCGGTCCAACATACCTAAGTCATTTCCAGCAGCTTTGCCAGGCCGAATCGGTAGCAGTTCGTTAATCATAGCTGGAATATCCTTTAGCTGTGATTCATTCGGTTCATCCGCAATCTGGTTTTCAAACAAATGCCAGTTCGTCAAGGCAATCAGTCCGTCGCCTGTTGTCTTACGTCCGATTCCTTCTTCTTTCGTCACCACATTGTTCTGGATAAACGAAAACACCTCTTGCCGATAATGCACAGGAATGAATACTTCCTGATTCAGATAGAAGTCGTTCGTTTCGATATTACGCTCTTCCTTGTCACGCTCCATCCGTCCGCAGAAGGCATCCAGCAGACGGTCATATACAATGAGTCCAGGTGCTACAATCAAAAAGTTCTTCGTGAAACGGAATCGCATCTTCCCTCCTTCGGAGGTGGTGGGGGAGGCTTCTCTTCTTGCATTCAACATCTGCCACAGCAGCAGGGCATGCATCACCCACGTCTTGCCCGTTCCCGTTGCCATCTTCACGGCATATTTAGGCATCTGATATTTCTTCTGTCCCAAGGTGCCTAAATCGACTATCGGCATCAGGTCGGGCGTTACCTGCTCGTAATAGTCCAGCACATTCTTTACGTCCATCACCTCGTGCAGATACACGATGTTGAGGATAGCCTGTCGTTGTCCTGCATGGAAGTTCCGATTGCGTAGTGAGCAATATTCTTCCGAGAACCAAAACTTCAGCAGTTCCTGCGTAGTCGGAGTTACCTGCTCCATCAGTTCGCCACTCTCCCATGCTGCATTAACCGTCTCGCTGAGGCGCTTGGCTAATTCCAGCGAAACATTCATTCCGTTTGTTGCCATATCCTATAAATCTCTCCCGTTACATCCATTCCACATTTAACACCACCTGACTCTCAAAACCAAACACATCTACTGCCTTCACGCACAGTTGGCGACTGGTCTTGTGTGGCACTCTCAGCCTCGTCTTATAGACACAGTGCAACGGGTCGTTGTCGTTATCCACATTCTCCCGATAGTCCTGCCACGTTGAGCGGAAGGTCGCACCGTCATAATCGGGGTCAATGCTCCAGTATTCTATTAGCGAGAGCGGGTCGCGCTCCAACACCTGTTGCAATTTCGCCTTGTCCTTATCGTCCAACGGGATATTATCGGGCGACAGCAACACGTAGTTCTCCAGTTCCACATCAATCTCGTCATTCTCACCCGTCTGCTTTATCATCGTAGTCTTTGCAGTCAAATACTGTAATGACGAGAAGCGCACGCTTCGGTCGTCTATCAGTTTCTTGTAGCCTTTCTTGGCTAACTTGTCCAGCAGGTCGGGCGGAATCACCAGCACCTCCACATTCGAGTCCTGATACTTCTGAATGGCTGACGAGATATCGAAGGCGAAGTTCCAACCTAAAACGACTACCTTTTCCCAGTCGCCGCCCAACAGACTGGCCTTAGCCTCGACAGCACGACGAATCGTAGCGGCTGTTGTCAGTCGGTTGGGCGAATCGACCATCACCAGCGTTCGTGTACCTTTTATATATCCGAAGTTGCGGTCGTTGGTCTGCTCTGGCGTGAAGGGCAGCGCACCATACAGTCCTAACACCACTTGGCTCAAGTCGCCCACATGCTTATAGCGCTTGTTGTTGCGGAACGCCTCCTTCTGATAGTCGCCGATGCTCTGATAGAGGAAAGGCTTCACCTCTTGGTCAATAAACCTCTTGCGCATCACCAACGATGCAGGCTTGCCGATGTCGCAAGTTATCCATCGCCTGCCCAATCGCTCGGCTACGGCTGCCGTTGTACCGCTGCCGCCAAAGAAGTCGCAGACAAGGTCGCCTTCGTTGGACGAGGCTTTGATAATGCGTTCGAGGAGGGCTTCGGGCTTTTGAGTGGCATACCCAGTTCTTTGCGGATCCTTCTGTTGTATATGACTTATATCATACCAAACATCTGAAAGTAATACAGGTTCGTCATCATAGTATTTGTAAATTTTACCTGCTGATTTAATTGTACGATAGACTCTACCATCTGCATCAATTTCTTTTTTTAGATTATTCCACTTCTCAGTTTTGTTGCCACAAACTTGACAAATATTTCTTGGGAATGAAGCTCCATCAACATTGAATTTATGGATATTACCCTTCTTATATAAATAGATTGTATCATGCTTTCTTGCAAAACAGCTTTCTGGAATGCCTCCACTTTGATAATGCCAGATAATTTCATTTAACATATTGCTTTTGCCAAATATATCATCCAAAACGACTTTCATATATGCTCCAATATGCCAATCAATCTGTATGTATAATTGTCCTGTGTCAGAAAGTAATTCCTTCATCAATAATATCCGAGGATACAAATATTTAAGATAACTTATTGTACCCTCTTCCCATAAATCTACATAACCAAATTGTTCTAATACTGTTGGCTTTTGTTGAACAGTTCCATTAGGTAAAGTGATATTCGTTCGATAGTCTGCCTTTGAATCAAATGGCGGGTCAATATAAATCAAATCGACTTTTCCGCGAAGCGAGGGCAAGCCCGTTTGTGCATCGCCAGCAAGCAAAGCCTGCATCGCTAAGAGGTTATCGCCATAGATAAGGCGGTTCATCCAACCGTCACCATTGCCTCCCGCCATGTTGAAAGCATTGGGAATCTGCGGCGAACTGCCCTTGAACAGTCCGCTTACGTCCTTACTCGGCAGCACCAGTTCGTTGGTCTGCAGACCAATCTGCGTGCCACTACTCAGCCGCTCCAGTATCTGGGCAGCCTCTCGCCTACCCTCGCTCACAATGCGGGGCAGCTCTTCAATCAATGATTTAGCCATGTAGCATTATAGTTTTATAATGCGTCGCGCCACCAAACAAAAATGATTCCTGCAAGTACCTTTGGACACAAAACGTGGACGAATCCCCGTTTGATGTTCCAGGTACTTGCAGGAAACCTAAATCTCGAAAACAGGAAAACGCCCACTATATCAGTAGGCGTTACCATTATTTTAGAGATTTGTTCTTTCTACCTGCAAGTTTCGGAACATCTTGAATAATAGCCAACGCTAATGTTTAACCCACAATGTCTTGCGCTGCAAGCGCCATAGCGCGCAACGCTTAAATGCAAAGATACGGATTTTTTTTAATGCTACAAAAAGATGGAATGTTTTTTACGGCTCCCTGCCAAAAAAGACGCTGCGAGGACTTTGCCGATGCATCGCCTCAGGAAATCTCCCGATGAGAATTAAGAATTGTGGACAGCAAGCACGCTGCTTTTAATGCAAATTCAGTGAAATTGATGACCAAATTCAGTGAATTTGGTGAGTAAATTCAGTGAATTTGGTTTTCGGAAGTTAAACTTTGTTCGGGTGGATTGTAACTGTTGGTTCCTGGCAACTGCCGGTTGTGGGTTGCAATTCGCCAACAACAAAAGGGAGGAACGGAAAATCTGCATGACCTGCGAGAGAAAAAGCTGCGGGTGTGCAGGGATGAGGGCTATTTCACAACGTGCAGATAGTTTTCCAGCGGTATGCCACAGTTCTTGTCTTTCAGTCCCCGGCTGAGTTCTATGAGCTGATAGACGGCATCCATCGCCTTTTGGGTGCATTGCCGCAGCGGTTCCCGACGCAGCAGGTGAGCGATGAGAACGGCTGAGAAGATGTCGCCCGTGCCAGGCAGTTCGGTAGGTATTTCCGTATAGGGCAACAGGAAGAATTCATCGTTGTCGGCATTATAACCCGCCACGGCGCTCCCTGCATGTTGACCTGAATGCTCGTCCTTGATTTTCAGGGAGGTGATGATGACCGACCGTGCCCCCGTTTTCCGCAGCCCGTCGATAAGTTCATGGATTTCGCGTTCCGTGACACCGTCTTTTTTATAAGGTGTGTCGGTCAGATAGCACGCCTCGGTGTAATTGGGATAGATGAGGTCTGCCACGCTAATCATCTCCCGCATGGCGCGCACCGCCTCGTCGGTCACACCGTTATAGAGTTTTCCGCTGTCGCCCATGACGGGATCGACATAGATGGCTGTGCCCAGTGCTGCCTGCTCCTTGCAATAGTCTGCCACGATTCGTGCCTGTCTGACGCTGACCATATAGCCTGTGGCGATGGCATCGAAGTGGAATCCCAGTTCTTTCCACACGGGAAGCACCTGTTGGATATACTCCGTCGTGTCGAGCGAGCAGGATTTCGGATATCTGAAGGTATTGGAAATCAGCATGGTCGGCAGGTTGAACACCTGATACTCCATGTAGGAAAGGATGGGCAACATGGCTGCCGTTGCCACTTTCCCGTAGCCGGCGAGGTCGCTGATGAGCAGGATGGAAGAGGAGTCTCTCTCCGTTTCGCCTGCGATATGCGGAATGGTATTTGTCGGATTCATCGGTTTTACACATTGAGCGGCTCGCCCAGCAGGGTTGCCGAAGTTGAGTCTGTGATACGGACGGGCACCAGTTCGCCGATGTGGTGCGTGCCTTTTGCGAAGACCACCATCTTGTTTTGCGGCGTGCGTCCGCAGAGTTGTTCGCGCGAACGCTTGCTGTAGCCCTCAACCAGCACTTCGAACGTCTTCCCCTCATCTTTTTTGTTTTGCTCGGCAGAGATGCGTGTCTGCAGTTCTATGAGCTGACTGAGGCGTTGCAGCTTCACCTCTTCGGGGACGTCGTCGGGCAGATGTTTGGATGCGTATGTGCCGGGACGCTCGGAGTATTTGAACATAAAGGCAGAGTCGTACTGCACTTCTTCCATCAGTGAGAGCGACAACTGGTGGTCTTCTTCGGTCTCGCTGTGATAGCCGACGAAGATATCGGTCGTGATGGAGCAGTCGGGGATGATGGTCCGGATGGCATGGATGCGTTCCATGTACCAGGCGCGGTCATACTTACGGTTCATGAGCTTCAGGATGCGGTCGCTGCCGCTCTGCACGGGCAGATGGATATGCGGACACACGTTGGGCATGTCGGCAATGACATGCAGTGTCTTGTCGCTCATGTCTTTCGGATGTGAGGTGGTGAAACGCACGCGCATCGACGTGTGCTCAGCCACCTTCCGCAGCAACTGCGGGAAGGCGACGTCCGGCTGTCCTTCCGCCAGCGCCCTGTAGCTGTTCACGTTCTGTCCGAGCAGCGTCACTTCCTTAAATCCCCGTCCTTCGAGGTCGCGCACTTCGCGGAGGATGCTGTCCACGTCGCGTGAGCGTTCCCTGCCTCGGGTGTAGGGCACGATGCAATAATGACAGAAGTTGTTGCAGCCGCGCATGATGCTCACGAAGCCGCCCGTCTTCTGTCCGTGCAGACGTTGAGGCAGCACGTCGCGGTAGGTCTCCGTCGCCGACAGTTCTACGTCCATTGCCTTGAATCCCGCCTCTGCCTGTGCAATCAGGTCGGGCAATGACAGATAGGCATCGGGACCTGCCACAAGGTCGGCTTTATGTTCGTGGAGAAGTTGCTCTTTCACTCGCTCAGCCATGCAGCCCAAGACGCCGACAATTAGAGCCGGAGCCTGTCCTTTTTCCGCATGGGAAGCCTCTCTCCGCCTGCGCTCGGCATCCAACGCTTCCAAGCGGTGGTAAATCTTCTGCTCAGCATTGTCGCGCACCGAACAGGTATTGAGGAACACGGCGTCGGCATCTTCCAGACGGTCGGTCACCTCATAGCCAGCCATCTGCATGACTGAGGCGACCACCTCCGAGTCAGCCACGTTCATCTGGCACCCATACGTCTCTATATATAGTTTCTTCATTTCACACTACTACTTCGTCTTCTGACCATTTCCCTTTCCTAACACTCGCTTTTCTTGCCCACCATGATGTCGAGCACATAGCGGTCGGTCTCGTCCATTCCCCTGCTGCCGATGGCTGTCAGGTTGCGGATGCTCTGATCGACGTCGTCGTCGATGATGCCTTCCATCGAACTCACATGCTTGTGCTGGATAGCCATCATGGCACTCATGACTGCCGTGCTCACGCCTGTGGTCAGTTTCAGCGAACAACTCGGCTTGGCACCGTCGCAAATCATGCCCGTCAGATTGGCTATCATGTTTTTCACGGCATATGTAACCTGCTCATAGTTGCCACCCATCAGATAGGTGATGCCCACGCTGCTGCCGGTGCTTGCCACCACACAGCCGCACAGAGCCGACAGCGTACCGAGATTCTGCTTGATGTAGATGGCAGTCAGATTGCTCAATATCAATGCCCTGATGAGTTCTTCCTCTGTATTATGGTTCTCCTCGGCAAACACCACTACCGGCATGGTGGTGCAGATGCCTTGATTACCGCTGCCACTGTTGCTCATCACGGGAATCATTGCTCCAGCCATACGTGCGTCGCAGGCACAGCTGGTCTTGGAGAGAATCTTCGAGAAAATGCTGTCGCCCATAATGCCTTTACCGAGTGGCGAGCACATGGTCTTGCCCAGCTGGTGACCGAAATTCTCGCGCAGTCCGTCTGCTGCGGCAGCCTCATTGAGCCGTTTGGCTTCGAGAATGAAGCGGAGCTCTTCGATGTTGGTCTGCGTGGCAAAGTCATAGACCATCTTCAATGTCAGCCGAAGGTTGTCTTCCTCGCTCTCCTCCACCGTCGTCTCCTGTTTGTCTAACAGTATCTCACTGTCGCGACGGCAGCGCACGAAGTTGGTATGACTGTGCTTGATGATTGCCTCTGCCTCATGTCCTTCTGCACTGCAGCAAACGGCGATATACAGTTTGTCGGGGTCTTCTTTCTCGAGCGTGATGTGAATGCGGTCGCCCTCCATAAACGCCTTGGCTCGGCTCACGGCTTCGTCCGTGCAATCTTTCAACACTTCCAGACCATATTCTGACCGCCCTATCAGGGCACCCAGCGCAATGGCTATCGGAAGACCTATCATCTTCGTTCCGGGAATGCCTACTCCCATGGCGTTTTTCAGTATATTGCCACTCAGCCTGACGTCTATCCTGTCAGGAGTTCTTCCCAAAATCTCGCATGCTTTTGCCACGCAGAGCGCCACAGCCATCGGTTCGGTACAACCAATGGCGGGAACCACCTGACACTTTATCAGGCGTATAATCTCTTCTCTTTCTTTTAAGGGTAACATGTCTTTTTCTATGCTTTACCGGTTCACATTGTTTTTCAAGCTACAAAATTATGAATAATTTATAGAAAACAACATTTTTCTTCGTAAAAATTGCGTATTTCAAAAATTATGCCTACCTTTGCAAAGGGTTAAACAAATTGATATTACAAAAATGAAAAGGGTTCCGACTTCCAGCGAAGTCGGGATTCTTAGTTTTTGCGGTATAAAACAAAACGTTGAAAAAATAAAATTAGAAGACTATGGCTTATATGTCACAAGAAGGCTACGACAAACTGATAGCCGAACTACAACAACTCGAATCCGTTGAACGGAAGAAAATCTCAGCCGCCATCGCTGAAGCACGCGACAAGGGCGACCTGAGCGAAAACTCAGAGTATGAGGCTGCACGTGAGGCACAGGGACATCTGGAAGACAAAATCAACCGCCTGAAGCTCACCATCGCCGAAGCAAAAATCGTGGACACTTCTCGTCTCAGCAACGAGGTGGTACAGATTATGTCGAAAGTCGAGATGACCAACATGAAGACCAAGGCAAAAATGGCTTACACCATCGTCAGCGAGAACGAAGCCAACCTGCGCGAGGGGAAGATTTCCATCCAGACACCTATCGCACAAGGACTGCTCAACAAGAAGGTGGGCGACGAGGTTGTGGTGAAAATCCCTGCCGGAACGCTCCACTTGAGAATCGACAGTATCTCACTTTAAACTTAACATTCTAACACGATGACTATCTTTTCGAAAATCGCAGCAGGAGAGATTCCCAGCTATAAATGTGCCGAAAGCGACAAGTTCTATGCGTTTCTCGACATCAGCCCCGTAGCCAAAGGGCACACGCTGGTCATTCCACGCCATGAGGTGGATTACATCTTCGACATGGACGACGACGAACTGGCTGAGTTCCAACTCTTTGCAAAGAAAGTGGCAACGGCTTTGAAAAGCGCGTTCCCTTGCAGGAAAGTGGCACAAATCGTGCTCGGACTGGAAGTGCCGCACGCACACATCCACCTCATCCCCATGCAGACAGAGGGGGATGCTGACTTCCGCAAGGAAAAGCTCAAGCTCTCCGAAGAGGAGTTCAAGGATATTGCCGGGAAGATTTACGCAGAATTTCAGAAACTATAAATACATGATAGGGAAAAGAAAATGGCAGTTATGGTATCCATGACTGCCATTTTCTTTTTTATCCCAAATCGTTCATTAGACTTTGTGTTCAGAGTGTTGTTTGCTTTGTGCAGATGACGTCAACCTTTCTCGAAAGCGTAGCGGGCTACGGTGAGAACAAGGTTGGAGACAGATGCCGAAGCAAATGATACTATGACACGAAGAGCTGAACATCTGTACTAAAATATATAATAGCGGTCTAATGACCGATTTGGGTTTAATCTTCTATTTCTTCCTGATGAGCGTCAGTCCGTCGCGCAAGGGGAGAATCACTTTTTCCACCCTGCTGTCGGCTGCCACATGGTCGTTGAACGCCTCAATGCCTTGCGTCTGGCGGTCGTGGTCATACGCCTCGTCCACCACATGTCCGTCCCACAGCGTATTGTCGGCAAGGATAAAGCCGCCCGTGCGCACCACCGACAGCGCCATCTCGTAAGCCTCGACATAGGTTCGCTTGTCGCCGTCGATAAACACCATGTCGAACGTAATGCCCAGGCGAGGGGCTTCGACAATCGCATCGCCGATGCGGAAGTCAATCCGCTCGGCAACTGCCGAACCGGAAATCCACCGGCGTGCAAAATCCTCCATTTCATCGTTGATTTCGAACGTATAGACCTTGCCGTCTTCGGGCAGTCCTTCCGCCATGCAGATGGCAGAATAGCCACTGAAGGTGCCCACTTCCAGCACGTTCTGCGGACGAATCATGTGCACGAGCATTTTCAACAGCCGCCCCTGCAGATGACCGCTTGCCATGCGTCCGTGCAGCAGTTCCACATTCGTGGCACGCCAAAGCCGATGCAGATAGTCGCCCTCGGCATCAATATGCTCCAGCACATACTGCTCAAGAAGTCTGCCACCTGTCATCGCTTCATCCCTTTCAGCGCCTCGAGTGCCAGGCGATAGCTGTCCATTCCGAACCCGCAGACCACTCCGGCACACGCGGCTGAGATGAGCGACGTGTGGCGGAAGTCCTCGCGCGCGTATATATTAGATATGTGTACCTCCACCACAGGCACGTCGATGGCGCGGATGCAGTCGTGCAGTGCCACGCTGGTGTGTGTGTAGGCACCGGCGTTCAGGATGATTCCGTCGCAGGAGAATCCCACTTCCTGCAGCTTGTTCACCAGCTCTCCCTCCACATTGCTCTGATAATAAGCCATCTCCACGTCAGGGTATGCCGACTGCAACACCGCCAAATAGTCTTCGAACGATTCGCTGCCATAGACCGACGGCTCACGACGCCCGAGCAGGTTCAGGTTAGGTCCGTTGATAATCTGTATTCTCATCTCAGATTTTTTTTGTATATTTGCTGGCAAAAGTAAGCATTTTCATGGAAAGCAGCAAGAAAACGGGACGGAATATCATCAAGGCATACCAACAGTATCTGCGCCTGCAACGCGGCTATTCGGCACACACGCTGAATGCCTACATGCTCGATTTGGAGAAATTGCTGCACTATTTGGAGGGAGAACAGATTGATTTCCGACAGGTGACGCTCGACCACTTGCAGAACTTCGTCGCTTCCCTGCACGACATCGGCATCGGAGCACGCTCGCAATGCCGCATACTCAGCGGACTGCGCTCGTTCTACAACTTTCTCGTCATCGAGGGCGAGGTGACCGACGACCCTACCGAACTGCTGGAATCGCCCAAAATCGGCGAACACCTGCCCGAAGTGCTCTCCACCGAAGAAATCGACCTGCTCGAAAGTTCCATCGACCTTTCAAAATGGGAAGGACATCGCAACCGCGCCATTATCGAGACACTCTTCTCATGCGGGCTGCGCGTATCGGAGCTCACCAACCTGAAACTGTCCGACCTCTACCGCGAAGACAAGTTCCTGCGCATCGTGGGAAAGGGAAAGAAAGAGCGCCTCGTGCCCATCTCCGACCGTGCTTTGCACGAGCTGAGCCTGTGGTTCCAGGTGCGCAACGAGATGAGTATCAAGCCGGGAGAAGAAGACTACGTGTTTCTCAACCGGCGGGGTGCCCACCTCACACGCACCATGATTCTCATCATGATTAAGCGACAGGCTGCGGAAGCAGGCATCAAGAAAAACATCTCGCCCCACACCCTGCGCCACTCCTTCGCCACAGCACTGCTCGAGGGAGGTGCCGACCTGCGCGTCATACAGGCATTGCTCGGGCACGAGAGCATCGGAACCACCGAAATCTACACCCACATCGACACGTCCACCCTCCGACGCGAGATTCTCGAACACCATCCGAGGAATATCAAAAATGCTGAAACGGAAGCGTGAGTTTGATGAAAAAATATCTAATAGCGCTCCAATGACCGATTTGGGTTAAATCTTCCTAAGAATCAGCCAGCCGCCGAACACTTGCAGCAACAGTCCCGGGATGCCGAGACGAACGTCTTGCAGAGCCGCCGAAAGACTGCCCGTATATGCCCATTCGAAGAGCGAACCGGCGAGCTGGTAAGCCACCACAACCAGGATGAGCGTCAGGATGGTCGCCGTCTGCGTGCGCTTTGCCACCAGAGCGGCAGCCAATGCCAGCGCCACAGACTTCACGAGAATAATCGGGAGCACCGGCGACGGCGGCATGCCAAACAGCCACGAGTTGAGCAGCGGCGAGGCAACGGCAGTCAGCAGTCCCACCTGCCAACCATATTTATAGGCGCCGATGAGCGTGAAGAAATAGATGGGCAGCCATACCAGTCCGCCCTGTGGCACCAAGTGACATAACTGGGGAAGCAACATGTTTCCCAACACAAAAACTGCAGCAAAGAGATAGGTCCTTGACTCCCTGCAACTCAGCGTCTTAAATTTTACGGTCGTTTCCATATCTACGGTTTACTTTCTATAAATTCTTCTATCTTCTTTTTGATTTTCCGCGGGTTGAACTCGGTGAAAGCGAGCTTTTCCATCGGGCACCAGCCGTCGTTTGTGCGGTTCATCACGAAGGGAACCTCGAGCATAAAAGTGACGGGTATCATAAATTCTTCCAGATATTCACGCGCCGGTGTACTGATGACTTCGGCATAAACCTCGCCTACCAGTCCGAGAACGAGCAGGGCTGCGGCAGCCTTGCCCACTACCTTGTCGGCAACCAGCGCACCTCTGAGCACATGCGGTTCGTGGTTGAGCAGGTCGAGCAGGTCGGCAACGCCCGGTTTAGTGAACGTCATGACCTCTTTCCGTGACCTGACCACAAGGGAATAGTCGCCTTCGCGAAGCTGTTGGATGAGTGTTCGCATCTGAAGAAATGTTTAGAACGTGCCTTGCTTGAGTTTCTCCACGTACTCGTCTATCTTTCGCAGTTCGCGCGGTATGCGGATGTTTTGCGGACAATGCACCTCACACCTGCCGCAGCCGATGCAGTGGTTAGCCTGTCGCAGTTTGGGCACGGCGCGGTCGAGCCCTATCAGATAGTCGCGACGGAGTTTGTCGTACGTCTCGTCTTTCACCTGTCGGGGCAGCGTTCCCTCATTCTTACACTTATTATAATGCACGAAAATGCCGGGGATATCGACTCCGTAAGGACACGGCATGCAGTATTTGCAGTCGTTGCACGGAATGGTCTCCACGCCGACGAGCTCCTCAGCTATGTGGTAGAGGAACTTCTTCTCGTCTTCGGTGACGGGTTTCAGCGGACAATAAGACAGCAGGTTGTCTTTCAGATGCTCCATGTAGGTCATGCCGCTGAGCACGGTCAGCACACCTTCGGGCGAACCGGCATAGCGGAATGCCCACGACGCGATGCTGTGCTCCGGGTCGCGCTGCTTCATTTCCTTTGCCAGATACTGCGGCACGTTTGCCAGTCTGCCTCCGAGCAGCGGCTCCATGATGACCGACGGGATGCCCCGCTTCTGCAGTTCATTGTAGAGATAGACGGCATCGGTATTGCGGTCGTTGATTTCGTCAGCCCACTCCCAGTCGAGGTAGTTGAGCTCTATCTGCACAAAGTCCCACTGGCACTCGTCATGGCGGGAGAGGAGGTAGTCGAACACCTCGATATCGCCATGGTAGGAGAAGCCGAGATTCTTGATGCGTCCAGCCTTGCGTTCAGCCAGCACGAAGTCGAGCATGCCGTTGTCCAGATAGCGCGCAGAGAAACGCTCCATGCCTCCCTGCCCTACGGAATGGAGCAGGTAATAGTCGATGTAATCCACACGCAGTTCCTTGAACGAGTTGCGATACATCTTGATAGACTCCTCGCGGCTCCACGTCTCCTCACTGAAGTTCGACAACTTGGTGGCAACGAAATATTTGTTGCGCGGGTGGCGACTGAGGGCTATGCCCGTACTGTTTTCCGACATTCCCTTACAGTAGGCGGGCGACGTGTCGAAATAGTTGACGCCATGCTCGATGGCATAGTCCACAAGACGATTGACCATCTCTTGGTCGATGGGGTCGTCACTCTCGCGTCCGATGGCTTTGCCGCCGGTGTCGGGCAGTCGCATCATTCCAAACCCAAGGAGCGACACCTTATCACCCGTCTTGGGATTGGTGCGGAAAGTCATTTTGCCTTTCGGTGGTTCCACCTGCTTTTTATAATCATCGATAACGGATTCTTCCGACTTCTTGCATCCGGCAAGCGTGAGTCCTGTGGCTACTGTTCCGGCACCGAATATCTTCAAGAAGTTTCGGCGGGATATATTTTTATCTTCCTTTTTCATCGTCAATATATTATATAAATGTTACAGACAAAGATTATATGGTGCGGTGCTGTTCGTGTCCCTCTACGTAGATGGCTGAGAACGGACGCACGGGACAGAGATTCTCGCAGGCTCCGCAGCCGATGCAGCGTGCCTCGTTGACTGCCGGAATCATGGGTGACTCCTCGTCGTTCTCGTCCATCGGCACCATCTCAATAGCTCCGGTCGGACAGTGGCGGGCGCAGTTTCCACAGCTCACGCCATCGGTAACCGGCAGACAGTTTTTCTTAATCCACACGGCGTGTCCTATCTGTGTGGACGATTTTTCTTCTTTCGTGATAGGACGGATGGCTCCTGCGGGACACACTTCCGAACAGCGGACACACTCGGGGCGGCAATAACCGCGCTCGTAGCTCATCAGCGGCTGCATGAGCGTCAGCAGGTCGCTTGACGGACGCAACACGCCGTTCGGACAGTTCGACACGCAAAGCTGGCAGCCCGTGCAGTGGCGCACCATGTTTCGCGCACTGAGCGAGCCCGGCGGTGTGAGCGGTGTCTGGCGTTCGGGTGCCACTTTGTCTTCAATCTTGGCAAATTCGCCATCCACCTTCTTTTTCTCTTGCGCCAAGGCTGCCGTCGTAGCAAGGGCGGTGGTCAGCAGGAACGAACGGCGCGAGATGCCGTCCGAAGCCGCTTCTGAAAGCGAAGCTGCTGTGCTCTTTTTCTTCAAAGGTGTGTATGAGAGCGCTCCGAACTCGCAGACATCCACACAGTTGCCACACACCACGCAGCGGCTGTGGTCCACCTTGTGGTTCTTGAAGTCGATACACGATGCCTTGCAGTTTTTCGTGCACTTCGAACACTGGCGACACTTGCCTTCGTCGAAACGTATTTTGAACAGCGAGAAGCGGGAAAAGAAACTCAGCACCGTTCCCACCGGACAGATGGTGTTGCAATAGGTGCGTCCGTTGCGCCATGCCAGGATGAACAGCAGGATGAACAGACCGGCAGCAATGAGGAACACCGGCAGGCTCTTCACCCACACGTCAACATGATAGAATGCGTAGCTGTCTATGCGCTCGGCAATGGAAGCCAGCAGGTTGTTGCCCAACTGATAGACCGGCTGCAAGAGATTGTTGGCTATCACGCCGAAAGTGCCGTAAGGATCAAGCAGTGCCACCAGCGAACCGATGCCTAAGAAGATGGCGGCTATGAGTACGACAAGCATGGGATAGCGCAGCCATGCCACCTCTTTCGAATAGGAATAGCGGTTTTTCTTCGCCCGCTTGCCGAACCATGCGAAAAGGTCCTGCATCACTCCGAGCGGACAAATCACCGAGCAATAGATGCGCCCGAACAACAGTGTCAGCACGACTAATCCGATGATGACAGCCGCATTGAGCGCCAGCACTGCCGGAAGCAACTGCACTTTTGCCATCCAACCGAACCAGTGGTGCAGCACACCCGTCACGTCCAAGAACAGCAGTGTCATACATAAAAAGAACACCACTGCAAGAATTCTTCTGATTTTCTTTAGCTTCATGTTTTTGTATCTTAATGGTTTGTTTTTCTATTCTATTGGCGTGGCATGCCCTTTCCTCACAATCAGGATGCTCACTTCATAGAGCAACCATATCGGCAGTGCCACAATCAGCATCGTGAAGGCATCGGCTGTCGGCGTGATGATGGCTGAAACTGCCAATATCGCCACGACAGCATGCCGGCGGTATTGCCGCATCACCTTTCCGTCGAGGATTCCGAAGCGCGACAGCATCCAACTGACAACCGGCAGTTCGAACACGACACCCATCACCAGGCTCATTCCTATCAGCGTGTCCATGTACGATTGCAGCGTGAGCATGTTCGTCACGTCAGCCGATACCTGATAGGTGCCGAGAAACCGGACCGTCAACGGGAATATCAGGAAATAATTCACCAACGTCCCTAACAGAAACATCGTCACCGATGCGCCTACCACCTGCACCGTCCGCTTCCGCTCCACCCGATAGAGTGCCGGCGACACGAAGCGGAACAGCTCATAAATGATATAGGGCGAGGCGAAGAGAAGTCCTGCGTATGCCGCCACCTTCATGTGTATCATGAACTGCTCGGTCAGCCCGGTATTCATCAGCGAGACCGCAAACGGCTCCGTGCCTAACAGCCGGAAAGTGATGAAATCGCTGCTGCGCGGTGCCAGCACAACGGCAAACAGGGTCTCCTTGAAGCAAAACGCCACGACCGCCAACAATGCCACGACCGCCAACGAGCGGAGCAACACGCCGCGAAGCACGTCCAAATGCTCCCAGAAGGTGCCTGAAGCATCGTTCTCACTCATCCTTCTTAGGTTCCTGCTCGGTCATGACAGGCGTCTCCTTGGCAGATTCCTTCACGTCTTTCGCGGTGTCGTTCACCGCCTCGTCCACCTCGTTCACACCTTCCTTGAAACTTTTCACACCGCGTCCGAGTCCCTTCATCAGTTCGGGAATCTTCTTACCACCGAACAACAGCAACACAATCAGGGCGATGAGAAGTATCTCTTGTGCTCCAAGACCGAACAACAGCAACTGATTTGTAAACATATATTCTTAATGTTATAAATGACTGTTTCTGTTTTTTATCCCTGCAAACTTACGAAAAATATCCGGAAAAAGCAAAAAAATCAGTCCGTTAATGACAGAAAAGACACAATGTGCTTGTCACTAAAGGACTGATTTTTCAGTTTTCACTCCCTCATCGGGAGCACGGACGGCTCTTATTTGCCCGAATCGAGAAGCCACTTACCGTCCTTGGTCAGACGCGTTTTCATCTCCTCTTCCTTCGTGCTGTCGTCGCCATAGGTAATCTTCATCTTCACCACAGCCGTGGAATCTTTCACTTCTTCAGAGAGCACCTCATAGGACTTGATACCGTTCGTCTTGTTGAGCGTCTCTTCCATCTTGCCTTTCAGCATGCCCAGATACTGCTGTTTGGTCTTCTCAACTTCTTCCGGCTTGATTTTGTCGCTGAAATAGAGCATGTCAACATAGCCCTCCCAGTTTTTCTCTTGCAGGCATTTTACACCTTTCTTTGCTGCGTCCGACGGCGTCTTAAGCCCGTCACTGCAACCCATCAACACTGCTACTGCCGCTACGGCAAAAATTCCTAATAACTTTTTCATGGTCTTATCTGTTTTGGTTAAAAAATAGAAATGGTCTTCAAATATGGCGAATGATGGATGTCGGACGGCAACCAGCAAACCGTATGCACGCCCGGCAAGTCAAACTCATGGGTCGGCGGTCCCACCAAAGGCTGCCCCGCACCCTCGAATGCACGCACAATCAACTCCGTGCAATACACTTCTGTCGAGTCATTTGCATCATAATGATGGTCGAACAACGCCCGGCGCTCGTAGAACTTCATCGCCGCTGCAGCTGCGCGAGCAGCCACCTCCCTGTCAAGAGGGCGGCAGACCTCCCCCGTATTGGCGTTGATGGACGAGAAGAAACGCTCCGGCGTGTCCATCTTCACCCGATCGGGATCGCCGTCAAAATCGGGTTCACCCGGCACAGCATGCACAATCATCTTCTTTCCGGCGGAATCCACCACAATCCCCACATGGGAATAGGCACCGCCACGGTCAACATACGCCACGGCATGGCTCATCGCACCACCGCCCAGACGAAACACGACATCGCCGGTCTGCAGCACCACGTCCGGCGGAAGGATGGAGCGCTCCGCAGGCGCAGACTGCGAACAGCCGGCAAGCGCCACGCCACACAGCACCATCATCCAGACAAAAAACTGACATAAACCTATTTGCCGAATTTCTTTCATCCTCGCAAAGATAATAAAAAAATATATAATGTGAAACAAACAGCCACTTTTTTATTTATCACTACTCAAAAATGAATTGTTGTGATAAAAACTTTATCGAATCAAAAGCTGCACTTCCTGAAACCAAATCAAGTTGAATTGGTGACCAAATTCACTTGATTTGATGACCAAATTCAGTTGATTTGGTTAAAGAAAGTACCACCAAGAAGGTGCTATGGAAGAATATTAAAAAGCCTTTTTGCAAAAAAATAATCAAAAAAAATTTACACTCCCATTAAACGAAATTCTTTTTCTTCCGTCACAACATCAGAGTAAGGGAAAATCCCTTCACCATCACATTGAATCAGAAAGCCATGAAAAAAATCACATTATTACTGACGACAGCCATATTCAGCGCAACGCTGTGCATGGCACAACAGAAGCCGGAAAGGAAGCAAATGAGCATAGAACAGCGGACTGAAAAGATGATCAGCGCCCTGCAACTGGACGACAAACAGGCAAAAGAACTGAAGAAACTGAATGAAAAGTATGCCGACGTACTGCAGCGACCGGAACGCCCGCACGGAAAAGGTCACTTCGGTGGTCCACGCGGACAACGTCCTCCGCAGATGAAGCAGGACGGTGACGACAACATTCAGGAGCGTCCGCAAATGAAAGAGAGCCATCAGGGAATGCCCGACCGACCGCAGATGAGCGAGGAGGAAAGGGAAAAGATGAGGAAAAAGATGACTGAATACAGGAAACAAAGGGAGGAATATCAGAAAGAACTCCAAGACATACTTACTGAAACACAATATAAAAAGTATCAAAAGATGCAATCTCACCATGGTGGCGGAAAAGGACACCACAAAGGGATGCATCAGAAAAAGAACAATAATGAATAAGCTATAACGAGGTTAATATTTCTTTATTTTGACCTTCGGTGGATCGCGAGATTAGCCGAAGGTGTTTTTTTTGATATGAACCGGAGGGATATCCGCTCATTCATACAACCGGAACATCCGCTCCATCAGCTGCCACTTCTCCGCCGATGTAGCTTCTTTTCCACACTGCTGGAACTCCGCCATATACTCTTCCCACTCCTGCTGTCGGGGCAGTGTTGCCAAGCGAGCCATCGCCGTGTCCCAATCGAAGTCGGCAGGTGCATCCACAATCATCACCAGGCGTGTGCCCAATATGTAGATTTCCATTTCCAATATGCCCACTTCGCGGATTCCTGCGAGGATTTCTTTCCATACGGCACCTTCCGAATGGCGCTCTCGATAGGCGGCAATCAATGCGCTGTCGGGCTTCAGTTCCATCGTCTGCACATAGCGCTTAACGCGCATTCCATGTTCTTTCTGTTGATAACCTTCTGTTTTCATGATTCTTTCTGCTATAATATTCTTTATTCATCAAAACTCTGCAAGCCACTCAAACGTCATTCGCTCTCCGGTGACGGGATGGTCGAAAGCGATGTATTCCGCATGAAGGTAGAGGCGGTCAGCCTTGTGTCCGTAAAGGTCGTCGCCCAGAATCGGGCAACCCAGTCCGTCGCGATGCGCACAATGCACCCGAAGTTGGTGGGTTCGTCCCGTCCGGGGATAGAGCGCCAACCGTGTACGCCCGTTCTTTCTCAACAACACCTCATACTCGGTCAGTGCCGCCTTTCCGTTTTCGTAATCGACAATCTGACGCGGACGGTCGAGCACGTTCCGGCGGAGGGGCAATGATATCGTTCCTCGCTGCTGTGGCACGTCGCCCTCAACGATAGCCACATAGCGCTTTTCGACCGTTCGGTTTTCAAACTGCCGCTGCAATGCGATACAGGTTTGCCGCGTCTTTCCCAGAATGAGCAGTCCCGATGTCGCCATGTCGAGGCGGTGGACGGTGAGCGGTGTGTCCCAATAAGGATATCGCTCACGCATCAAGCTATATACCGAACGCTTCTTTGTGTCGCTCGGAGTTGTCAACAAACCATTTGGCTTACGCACGACGACGATATAGTCGTCCTCATACTGAAACATAATCGGAAACAGTTTGTGACGAAGCGACGGGAAGGGGAAAAGCAAGACGGTCTTCACGGCAGACAGGATTTTGGAACGCCACGTCAGTTTTCGCGTAATAAGCGTCTCCTCCACTGCGAAATTCTTGTCCAGCATATAGCTCAATATAGGCAAACATTTCCCCCGACAAGCCGGATAGAAATTGCCGTGATGGCGGATTTCTGCTTTTGGAGAAGCGCCATACCAAAATTCTGCCATACATATTGGCTGAAGATGATTCGAAAAAGCACACTGAAGCAACTTCGGAGCACAGCACTCTCCTGCACCGGAAGGTGGTATTTTCCCGTTGAAATCGGCAAAAATTGCAAGTAGGTCGCGTTTTTCTCCATACACATTCAGCATTTCGAAATGAGAAAACAGCCACTGTTGTAGCGCATCCGACTGCTCCCTTCGCATGGTCTTCAGACGGGAGATTTCTTCATCTGCCTTTGCCAATTCTTTTTCAAAAACACTGATTTCCTTTTGCAATCTCTTTTTGAGCCGCCGATATTCGGCTTTCTGATACTGGCTTTCCTGTATCAACTCGTCCGGATCAGCCGTATAGCGCCGCAAATCGCGCGCCACCTTCGCCTCCTTCATCGCTTTCTTGAACGCCTTCGCCTCTTCGTTGCCAGCCACCTTCATCTGCTCAATCTGCCTCATCAGTGCCAGCCGCTGTTCATCGTTTTCCAACTCGCAAATCCGGTCGTTGACAGACGATATCTCTCGCTCATGCGTCTTGAAATAGCCATCCTCCTGAAGATAGTCGAAGACTGCCGGAACAAACCAATCCCAGTCGCTCCGCCCGCCAATCTGCCCGCTATAAGCAGCCAAGAAGCCCGTCTCTCCTTTTTCGTTTTTCACCACCAACACGCCAAACATCTTCCCGTTCTCTATCTCCTCTTTCCACTGGGGAGAGGCGGAAAGATGCGCCATCACTTCCCGGGCAGCCTGTTCGCAGACAGGAGACGTCTCATACCCGAAGGGATTGTTCATCGTTTCGGGCAACGGAGCGCTTGGCACTATGGGGTGAAACATCGTCATCTCAATCAGCGTTTTTCAGCATTCTTATCTTGTCCAGCTGCTCTTCTGCCGCAGCCTTCCCGATAGCTATCATCTCCACAATCTCTTTTTCGTTGAAATCGAGCATATCATAGTCCAGTTCCGGATTGATATAAATCTCTGCATCGGCGCGGTTCTCATTATAGATTTTCCAGTCGGGACGGGAGATGAGCCAGTCCAAGATACCGCCGATGCCAAATTCTTCCTTCAGGGAGAAGTCGCGCGTCTCGTGTTTGTTCTGCTGCAAATCGACTGCAATGATGATGTCGGCACCCATTTGCCGCGCCACATCCACCGGCAGATTGTTGAGCAGCCCGCCATCCACCAGCGTCCTCCCCTCCCACTTCACTGCCTTGAACAGTCCGGGGATAGCCATCGATGCCCGCATGGCAAGCGAGAGCGACCCGCGGTCGATGACAAAGGTCTCCATCTCCTTCACATCGACCGTCACGCAACGGAACGGAATCGGCAGACTGTCGAACGACACCACGTCATCGACGGTCACCACGCTGTCTAACAACTGCTCGATGCTGCCACCTTTGAAAGTCTCGTCTGTAAAAAGTTCTATCCACGACTGGGAACAGAACAAGCGCTCAAGGTCGTCTGCCCGATAGCCTATCGAGTAAAGTCCGCCAAGGATTGAACCGATGCTCGTCCCGACGATATAGTCCACCGCGATGCCTTCCGCTTCGAGCACCTTCAGCACGCCAATCTCTGCCGCCCCTTTGGCACCGCCGCCGCCGAGCACCAATCCTATTTTCGGTCTTTGCGACGAGGACGGATTTTGCGACGACATGCTCATGGGGAAGGATATTAGTAAAAGAAATATGAGATGTCTGTACTTCACGTTCTCTTTATTATATAATAAGGTGTTCGTCTCTCCTAACAGTCATGCGCATGACAATGGCTCTCCCGGGTTTCAAACTCGAGCGTGGAATGCGCAATATGCTCTTCCTCCAACAGGTTTTTCAACCGCTCTTTCACCTCCTCCATACATCCGATATCGTCGATGACAATGTGTGCCGTCAGCGCATTTTCGGTCGTGCTGATAGCCCACACATGCACATGATGGACATCAGTCACGTGACTGTCCGATCGCAATTTTTCGCCGATTTCATCGAGATTTATGCCTTCCGGCAGTCCGTCAAGTGACAGGCGCAGACTGTCGGCAAGCAGGTTCCATGTAGAGAACAGGATGACGATGGCGATGATGATGCTGACGATAGGGTCGATGATATTCCAGCCTGTCACAGAAATGATGATTCCCGAAATGACCACGCCCACCGAAACGAGTGTGTCTGCAACCATGTGGAGGAATGCACCGCGCACGTTCAGGTCTGACTTCTGACTGCGCATGAGCAGCAGCGCCGTCAGCCCGTTGATGATGATTCCTGTGCCTGCCGTCCACGACACCGCCGCTCCATTCACTTCTGCCGGCTCCGCGAACTTGTGAATGCTCTCGATGATAATCGCTCCGACCGCTACCAACAGGATGATGGCATTCAGCAAGGAGATAAGCACCGTCGATTTCTTATAACCATAGGTGAAGTGGCGGTTGCTCTTCACCTTCGCCAACCGTATGGCTACCAGCACCAGCACGAGTGAAAACACGTCGCTCAGATTATGCCCCGCATCGGAAAGAAGACTCAGCGAATGTTGCCACAGTCCCACACCTGCCTCCACGCCCACAAACAGCAGGTTGAGCAGGATGCAGAACACGAACAACCGGGTGGTATGCTCTCCCACCTCAACATGGTGGTGATGGTGGTGATGATGATGTTCCATTGATTAACCTTATTTCAGTGCTTTCTTGTTCAAGAATATATACGTCGTATTGTCAGCGATATAGTCTTTCGACATATACCAGATGCCGTCATAGTCG
This sequence comes from Prevotella sp. Rep29, assembly GCF_019551475.1. NCBI lineage: Bacteria > Pseudomonadati > Bacteroidota > Bacteroidia > Bacteroidales > Prevotellaceae > Prevotella > Prevotella sp. Rep29. The sequence goes on along the minus strand of NZ_CP047159.1, from coordinate 220,342 downwards.
CCGGTTCGTCCCCAAGAGTTCTTCACCATATAGTATTCACGTCCTGTCTGGTCTTTGGCAATGCCGAATATCAGCATCACGTGGTCGTAGGTCTGTCCCCAGTTGTCGAACCGCTCCTGCCTACGCTCCTGCGTGGCTTTCACTTCCGGTGCGTTCACACCCAGCAGCTTCAAGACACTCGTCTTTTCCGCTTTCGACAGCTTCAGCCATCGTGCCGCATCGCTGCCTTCCAAGTCCTGCATCTTCCCATCGTCAATCGACAGTGCCAGTCCCGTACGTGTGAAGCCGTCCTCGCTCACATCGCCACCCCATGCTACCGTGTAGCCCGACATCACGGCATGGTCGATAATTTCCATCATCTCGTTCATCGGCACATTGTAACTCAAGGCGTACCGCCACTTGTAGGGTGCCTCGATGTTAAACCACGTATAGAACGGATGATGGGTGTAGCTCGTGATGCTCGTATATTCGCTCCAATCCAACCCGAGCGAACGGGCAAACGACTGCGGCGTATAGCTGACGCCCTCATAGGTGAATGTTTTGGGACATTTACCCAAGTAGGCATCGACTGTGCTTTGGAAAGCCTGCCGCCACTGCGTCGATTTCCCCTTTGCCTTGTTTTTAGCCACCGCCTCCATGAAGGGCTCGAGTATGCTGAAAAACTCGTTGAAGTTGGCGAGCGAGTCACCCACCAATGCGCCACTTGCCGATGCCGGCATCACACTCTCCGGGCAGATGCCGTGCCGCTGTATCACCTCCAGCGCATCGAAGGTAGAACCGCCTTGCGAGAAACGGCTGTAGCTGTGCAGCCGCACATAGTTCTCAGCACAGTCCATGTAGTCTTTGTTTGCCACAAACATCTCGCTCAAGTCATACGTCTTGCCGCTTTTCCGCAGAATCTCACTCTCGAAAAACGCCAGCGAAGCATACGACCAGCACGTACCGCTACGATTCTGGTTCTTGATTGACGTAATGGGATTCTCCTTCACAATCGTGAAAACCGGCTGGTTCCCAGTTTTTATTTGTGCCCATCCGCTCCAGATGAATGCGGAGAACAAGATTAGAAATGCTTGTTTTTTCATTACTCCTTCTTCTTTTATATGTTTATGTGCATGCAAATTTATATAAAATTTTCGAGATAATGAAACTTGTTGGAACGAAATCTTCGGCACCGCCGCTTCTGTATATTTATGCATAAGCAGAGCCGTTAACGCGAAGTTTGCAACCTTCTGAATTTCAGTGTGTTAAGAAGAGGCTTCCAAAAGGGGAACTTTTGGCTTGCGAAAGTGGCACTTTTAGACGCTAAAAGTTCCCCTTTCGGAGTGCAAAAGGGGAACTTTTGGAAAGCGAAAGTTCAACTGCATATTTATACACCCTTTTCTGTATGTTTATACAGGCGTGTTTTGTAGTCTTTTTTCATCGAATTTGCGTGACGCATCAACGCTTCCGATAATTGTCAAGACCCGTTTGCAGAAACTTGATGTATTCCTGAATATCCTCATCATAGGAACGGCTGCCGGCAAGCGGTTTTCCGTCGTTGTCGAGCATCACGTAGAAGGGCTGCGTGTTGGCACCGAACTTCATTGCCTGCAGATAGCTCCACTTCTTGCCGATGGTACGCAAGGTCGCCGGCTGTCCGTTTTCAATCACCTCAATCGGTTCGGGCAACGGGGTTTTGTCATCCACATACAGAGAAATGAGGATGAAATCGTCGTTGAGCATCTTCGCTACCGTCGGGTCGGTCCACACTGCCCCTTCCATCTTCCGGCAGTTGACGCAACCGAAGCCCGTAAAGTCGATGATAACGGGTTTCCCTTGTCGCCGTGCCTCCGCCATACCGAGGTCGTAGTCGGTGAATTTCGCCTCGACGGCAGTCTCCTGCAAGTTGAAGTCCTGCGTATTCATCGGCGGTGCGAAAGCACTGATGCCTTTGAGTGGTGCGCCCCACAAGCCGGGTATCATATACACCGTGAACGCCAGGGACAGGAGCGCAAGGAAGAACTGTGGCACGTTCGTGCGATTCTCCGGTGCGTCGTGCGGGAATTTGAGCCATCCGAGCAGATAGATGCCGAGCAGTCCGAAGATAACAATCCAGAGTGCGAGGAACACCTCGCGGTCGAGAATGTGCCATCCGTAGGCAAGGTCGGCAACGGAAAGGAACTTCAATGCAAACGCCAACTCGATGAAGCCGAGCACCACCTTGACCGTATTCATCCAACTGCCCGACTTCGGTGCCGACTTCAACAGTGTGGGGAAAACGGCAAACAGGGTGAACGGGATGGCGAGCGCAATGGCGAATCCGAGCATTCCCACAAGCGGTCCGATGATATTTCCTTGCGTAGAAACCGCCACGAGCAGGAACCCGATGATGGGACCCGTGCAAGAGAACGACACCAATGCGAGCGTGAATGCCATCAGGAAGATGCTCAGCAGACCTGTCGTATTCTCCGATTTCTGGTCGATTTTGTTGCTCCAGGAGGCGGGCAACGTCAGCTCGAACGCTCCGAAGAAAGAGGCGGCAAAAACCACCAGCAACAGGCAGAAGAAGATATTGAAGACGGCATTGGTTGACATGGCGTTCAGCGCACTCGGTCCGAAGAGCAGCGTGACGATGATGCCGAGCAACACATAGATGACAATGATGGAAAGCCCATAGGTCACAGCCTCGCGTATGGCTTTCTTCCTGTTTTTGTTACGCTTGAGGAAGAAGCTGACCGTCATGGGAATGATGGGCCACACACAGGGCGTCAGCAGGGCGAGGAATCCGCCCAACAGTCCGGCAAGGAATATGTAGAGTAACGATGACGAACCGACCGGTTGCTGGTATTTGGACAATTCGCCCGTAACGGGTGTCCACCAACCCGCCTTGTCGGCATCGGTGAGTGCCATCAATGCGGCACTGTCAGTCGCCAGCGAGTCCTTTGCCTCTGCCGCCATATCAGCACCATCTTCTGCCGCCTCGTCTTCTGCGGCTTCATCTTTCGCTGCCTCGTCCTTCTTCTCAGGCTCCTTCACAACGGGCGACTTTCCCGATTTCTTCATGGCAACCTCCGAAGGCGGCAGACAAGTTTCGTCGTTACACGCCCCGTACTCCAAGAAACAATCTATGTTGTACTCAGGTTTGGTGAACTTGATTTTCTGCGCGAACGTCACTTGATTCTCAAAATAGCGCACGTTCATGCCGAACATCTGGTCGAACTTCGATTGCTCCTTGCCCCGCGCCTGCAGTTTTCCGACAGGCTCGGCACCATCCATCTTCACGCTGTTGAACGTGGCGGCAATCGGTCCGTCCTGCCCAAGATTGGTTGAATACACGTGCCATCCGGCATCAATCTTACCCGTGAAGACAATTTCCGCTTCCCCGTCCGACAGCATTTTCAGGTCGGAGGTGAAACGCACTGGTTGTGCGAACTGCGCCTGCACCGCAAGCACACAGAGTAACAGCAGGGGAGTCAGTAACTTTTTCATCTCAACATTTCTTGTTTAAACTTTTTACTTTTAACGTAAATCGCTGGCTGTATATTGTGTACAGTCAGCGATTTACATTTCTTTCACATTATTTTTTCAATCCCATCTCCCGGAGCAGGCGGTCAGCCTGTCCCCAACGGTCCATCATGAAGATGACGAAACGGATATCGACACCGATACAGCGCGCCAGGCGGCTGTCGAAGTTGATGTCGCTCGAGAGGCTGTCCCAGTTGCCGTCGAACGCCAGTCCGATAAGCCGTCCCTTACCGTCGAACATCGGTGAGCCGGAGTTTCCTCCCGTGATGTCGTTGTTGGTCAGGAAGCAAAGTTGCATCTTACCGCTGCGCGGGTCAGTGTATTGTCCAAAATCTTTCGCAGAAAGCAGTTCGTGCATGATGGGCTCTGCGAAATATTCCACGTTTTCATCGGCTTTTTTCATCTTTTCCACAATGCTTTCTGCCGTGGTGTAGAATCCTGACGGCTTGCCGCCGAGCTCGAAGCCGCCCACCTGTCCGTAAGAAAGACGCATGGTGAAGTTGGCATCGGAATAGTGAGGCAGGTCAGCCTCCATGCGCAACTTGGCAGCACAGAGCAGTTTTTCCTGCTTTTCAATGGCGTCGGCAGCATCCTTAATCTCCTCGCGCAATCCGAATACAGCCTCAATGAGTTGCATGCCGAACTGCACACCCGGGTCTTTCTTGAAAGACTTTTTGTTAGGATAGATTTTCTTTCCAGACTTCATGAGGAACGATTTCTTGTAGAGATAGTCCACGTATGCCGTGTAATTGTTGTTGAACTTGGTCTGAATCTCTTTGTAGAAATCGGGCAGATATTTGGTGTCCACCTGCTCCTTGTAATTCTTCAGCAGGGCGGCAAACACTTCCTTATCAAGCGCCTCGTCCCATTCCTCTGAATTGTCTTTGAACACGAAATACTGCTTTTTGGGATTATTTTCCGGTCCCTCGAGCGGCATTCCGTAGTTCACTCTGAATGCGCGGGTGCAGAATTCGTTGGTTCGTCCGAATGATTCCCAGAGATAGGTGAACGTCTGGCTGGGGATGAAGCTCTTTTCGTAGTCGCGTTTCATCTGGTCGAAGTCGAGTTGTCCTTTGAAGTGTCCGGTCTTGTCCATCCAAGCCTGTATTCTCCGCTCGTAGTCCTCTTTCTGCTGAATAATGCCGATGGAATCGATACATTTGTTCATTCCGAGTGCATTTTTCCAATAGTTGGAACTCTGTGCATATTTCGAGTCGTACTTGATGCGCACTGCCTCGTCGGCACGCATGTGGCGTATCATGATTTCCTGCTTGATGCCGCGCACCTGAGCCCTCGGAGCATTGTCCGCATCACGCATTTCGCGAATGCCATAGCTGGAGAGATAGCGATTGGTGCTGCCCGGATAGCCCAGTGTCATTGAGAAATCGCCCTCCTTGTAGCCCTCCATCGAGATGGGAGCCCAGTGCTTCGGACGGTAAGGCACGTTGTTCTCACTGTAGTCTGCCGGTCCGTTGGTCTTCGGGTCGGCATAGATGCGGAACACGGAGAAGTCGCATGTCTGGCGCGGCCACATCCAGTTGTCGGTCTCACCACCGAACTTACCCATCGACTTCGGAATGGTAAACACCAGTCGCAGGTCGTTGAATTTCTGATAAGTGGTAGCATAATAGCTGTTACCCTCGTAGAATGGGTCCACCTCCACGTGCAGCGTCTTGTCGATGCGCTTGATGGAGTCGTTCAGCACTTTTTGGATTGAATCAATCAAGATAGCCTGTTTTTCGAGCGACACTTCATCGATTCCGAGTTTTTTCATCCGTGCCGTGATGTCCTGCTGGTCAATCATAAACGACACGAACATGTTCTCATTGGGCAACTCCTCTTCATACGACTTCGCATAAAACCCGTTGAGCATGTAGTCGTGCTCCACGGTCGAGTGCGAGCGGATGGCTTCGAAACCGCAATGGTGGTTGGTAAACACCAGTCCGTTAGGCGACACCACCACGCCGGAGCAATAGCCAGAGAAGTTCACTACGGCATTCTTCACGGCATGGTCGCCATAATACAAATCGTTGTAAGTCAGGGAGAACCCCTCTGCCTTCATCTGCTCATAAACTGCCTGTGGCAGATTGTAGAGCGTCCACATACCTTCGTCAGCCTTTGTGCTGACCGTCGCCACCAAAAGGGCGAAAAGTGATAATAATGTTTTTTTCATAGCACTATTTTTAATTATTGTTTGTTTCTTTCTTCTCTTCTTATGCGTATTGGAATTATCATTTGGGTTGACCAGAAAAAGCCTACATCTGGACATTAAACCATTCCTGGCATTTTTTACAAAAGTTCCTTCCAATGATATCGGTTACAAAGGTAAGGATTTTTTCGATAAAGTGAATAAAAATCTTTTTTCGTTATGCAAAATTTTATCTATAGAGTCAAACTGCAAGCACAAATTGTTTGCTATAGTCGCCATGTTCGGGCGGAACCAAGGGTCGTTGGCGCATTGCAAATTCTTGTATCTAATGCGTCTGGATAGCATATCCAGACGAACGGAGAATACTTCCCACACGCTGCGCAATATAAAACTCTGCCAATCCAGGTTCCTTCGCATTGTGGCGGATGTAGTAGGTAAGTCCGTTTTTCAGCTTACCCATGCGATAGCTGTCGTCCTGACGGACGCTTTGTGCTCTCGACGAACCGATGGTCAGCAGCGTCAAGAGCAACAAGATAAGTGCCTTTTTCATGTTTTCTGTTCTATTGTTTATCATTGATAGTTGTTGTTAATACATAGTCACCTCCTCGTGATGTCTCATAATTAATTGAGGAAAATTTAGCGAATTATATTCAATCCTCAAAATCCCAGCGTCCAAATCTTTCGTCAGGTTGCCGTTTCCGTCGTATTCAATGAAATAGGATCAGTCCTTTATTCTCAAATTTCGACTGTTTGTACTCCCTTTTGAAGGGATAATTCACAAGTATTTAAAAGATTTCCATTAATATCTCCATAAAAATAATAATATATTAATTTCATTTTTTTCTTTTTAGATTGATTTACAAAACTCTCATCAATGTTAATCCTTAAATTATCATTAGGTAACACTTTTATAAAATTATATTTTTTGATTCCACTATGTATCACATCTTCCATATAATTATAATAATGTGAATAAAATATGATTTCATTCTTTTTGATAGAATGGTTTTTTTTAGAATAAAACATTATCGGATTCTCTAAAACCGTTGAAAAAATATACATTGGAATATTTGATGAGTTTTTTACAACAAAACAATAACTAGATGTATTATTAATACAAGATTTTTCGCTATAATAAGCTTGGATAAAAACTCCATTTTGTGTTTTTATTACATCTTTTTTTTCTATGATTGTATGAGAACAAGATACACAAATAAATAACAATAGCAACGATTTCTTCATAATTAATATTTTGGATGGTTTGCGTTATAAGGCTTAGGGGATATAGGAGATGGTATATAAGTTTTTTTATCACCACCGATCACCATTTTATGAATTTTTCCACCTTGATTTTCTACGTCCATTGCTTTTCCTTGATTTTTTGGACCACCTAATAAATGACCTATAGCATGCCAAAAATTTTCATATATTGTAAAAGTTCTTAAAGGTCCTTGACCATTATTTAATACAAGGTCATTAATATTTAAAGGTATTTGATTCCCCTCCTTTGTATAAGTTACATCAAGAACATGTGCCTCTGTCGTATTTGGGCTTAAACCAATAATACCCACACCATCAAAAGTTGCTGTTGGATATACTGCAGCATCTCCATGTGTTCCGCTATTACCCGTGTCTATTGTTAATCTTTTACCATCTTTAGTAATAATATCAAAACTATTTTCTACAATAAATTTATATTGTTTTTTTGAAATCATTAAAGATTTAAGAGAGTTATATGCGGCCTTTTCTTCTTTAGAAAAACTAGAAACATCTCCATTGAAAACAAGATTATTTAATTTAGTGTATGTAAATTGAGAAGCTTTATCTCCAAAAGATTTTTCCAAAATAGAATTTAAAATTCCTTGATATTTAATGTCAGAAGAAATACTATCCCCATTCACATCAATATATTTTATCGGATTTCCCGCACAATAACTATACGGAGATAATTCTGGATATTTCTCTGCAAATCTGTCCATCGTGCTGAATCGGATTCCATCATACCACCTCGCTCCGTAATCAAACCAATCCAACCCATGATGGCGGTCCAATTCCTTGCCGTTGTACTTATATGGCTGATGGTCGCTATTCGTACTTTCGCCCATTAGACCACCATAGGGATAGTAGTGGTTGATTTGTTCGATGGTTCCATCTTGGTTTGCAACTATCCGTATATTTCCCTGATGGTCGGTGATGTAAAAATGGTACTCAGGACATTCGATGCTGTCGTTGCGGAAGGTGACGTAACCGCCAGGGAACAGCATACGCTTGAGTTTACCATTTACATAAATAAAATCTCCGCAATAGTCAATCGTCGTCACCTCGCAGGGAACTTCGTCAATGACAGGTTCATCTCCATTCGGAACAACAGCTATAGGTTCATCCTCTCCGTTTTGCGGTATCAATGGTGGCAAGTAGTGGGGCAATGGCTCTTCTTCATGCTCTAACTCAGTCCATTCTTCCTCCTGCTCCTGCTCCTCCCATTCCTCTTCATTCCATTCCTGCTGCTCTTCCATCAAGACCTCTTCCTGCTCCGGCATTTCTTCCCCCATGTCCGGCACCTGCGGCTCTGTAACCACCATGATGGGCGTATGGTACTCTGCACGAAGCTTCCTGCCTGTCGCATCGTACGTATAAACATGCCTGCTGTAGTCGGAGAATTTGATCATTTGTGGCAAATTTAATGAATTATATTCAATCCTCAAAATTCCCGCGTCCAAATCTTTCACGAGATTGCCGTTTCCGTCATATTCACGCTCGATGTCAGCATCCACCCTGTCGCGGTAGTGCCACGCATCCTTGCGGTAGGGACCGTCCGTTACGCCATCCGTCACCTTGGTGATCCGGTTGCCCTCATACCCGAACGTCAGGTCATCGATGAGGCTGTATGCTCCGTCGTCGTGCAGACCGCTGCGCTGCAGCGCCGTGATGTTACCCATGAGGTCGTACGTATAGTGCGTGTCGTAGTGATTGCTCCGCTGGTTGTCCTCATGGTAGTCAGCCTGTGTGAGGCGTGAGAGCCCGTCATAGGCGAAGGTGTAGCCGCGCTGCCTGCCGTTTGCCGCGTTTGTTCCTTGCGTTTCCCCTGCCGCCTGCCAGTCCATCGCCGAGATGTTGCCGCCCCACTGCGGCGTGCTGCCGTTATGGCTCTCGTTGTAGTAGAGCTGCTGGGAGAAGAGCGGCGAACTGATGGCTGTCGTCCATGAGCGGACGTTGTAGGCATACTGCGTCAAGAGCTGCGGATTCCCCATGCGGCTCACGCCCTGCAGCCGTCCCAGCTCATCGTAGGTGTTTGCAGCTATCGTGACCGGTTCTGCACCGTTGAGCGACAGCTGTGTACCCGTCAGCCGCTCCGCATGGTCGTAGGTGTAAGTGTATTCGACCGTGAGGCTGTCGTCGGGTATGGCGTGCTCGTATCTGTGCCTGAGTGTCTTGCCAGTAAAACTGTACTGGTAGAAATGATGATCAAAATATCCCTCATGGCTTATCTCATGCTGTTGTACGATTCGTTTCTGCTCGTCATAATAAAAACTTCTCACAGTGCACCCGCCACCTTCCGTATCATATACCTTCTCTACCGTCAGCTTTCCTTTCCCTGACGGATTATTGCCGATGCAATACGCCTTGGCATAGCCGTCGACTGTTCCGCTTCTTTCATAGGAGAGCAGGGACGCGTATGACTCTGAAAGGTATGACAAGGCAGAATAATCATCATAGTAGCAGACTTTTTCTATATGTCGCTCGTCTGTCAGGCTTAGCGATGAGGAATAGCCCTCGAGCGGTCCGCCGTCATAGCGTGAGCTGATGCCGATGTTTTGCGCCTCAGGTGCCTGCAATGAGAAAAACGTGCCGGAGACGGTCGGCCGGTTCTTGTCATCATAGAGAAAGAAACGCCACCTGTTTTTACTGCGCAGGCTACCATCCTGTGAAAAGACAAGGTTGTTTCGCCGGTCATATATGTACAGGATCTTCTCGCAGCCCGGCAGTTTCTTTTCTACACACCGGTTACGCTGGTCGTAGCGATAGAAATAGGCATACTGCAGGAGCGACTCGTCAGAATCCATGTCCCACGTGTCTCCTGTTACCGACATCTGGCTGCTTGCCTCGGGAGGAAGGACAAACCGCAAGTTGTCATAGCCGTCGTAGATATAGTAGGTGTCATGATATATTCCGTCTGTCTCTCTGCGCTGCAGGAGCGTCTGACCGAGGAAGTTGCTGAATACATAGATGCAATGTCCGTCTTCGTCTATTGTTTTCTCGACAAAGAGTGTCCGTGCAGGGAAGAGTCCTTCGAGGATTACACTTCTTTCTTCTGAGAGTTCATACTTGCGGCATGCCAGGACCCCGCTCGTCTGATTAGTAAACCGTTCGATGACAATGGCTTTTTGTGCACCCTTCCAGGATTGTCCCGATCCGAAATGCCTGCTGGCACGTTCCAACGACGACGTTTCATAGATGGTTTCTGTGTAGGGAGCCGTATCGCCGCCGTAGATGACAGCCCCCGTTGCATACTGCCTGAAAAGATCGGGACTCACGAAGTTGCCGTTACCGGCGTGGGGTATGGGAAGCCATGTCCTATCCACACGGCTGAGTGTGCCGTATTCCTGCAACGTCACTAAATCGTTGCCTGATGGCGTTGCTCCTTGCTGTACGTTCTCGACAACACGTCCAAGACCATCACAGTAGCTGATACTGGTTTGACATGCCGAGCCGTCGGCTGACAGATATTTTCTCGTACGCACAAAGTTGTCCGAGGATGTCTGCGCACATGTTGGAAGGCAGGATATCCATAAAGTCAAGACAAGAAAGAATTGAAATAGATTTCGCATAGCTGTCTGCGTAAAATATTTATGGTATTCTATATTGGTAATCATAAGTAGAAGTTGTTTTAGGAGTAATCGCACCGCCCTGCAGGTAGGGTATTAATACTTCTGCCAGACGTCCGAAATCATCATAACGGTATTCGGTCGTAAGTCCTTCACTGTCGGTGATGGTTGTGACACCATTGATGCTGTCATAGGTAAAGGTGCGGACTTCTGCAAGGGGGAGGATTGAGCGAAGAAGCCCACCGGCCAGGATATCCGGGTCAGGAATCAAGGTCTCGGACAAGGCATGAATGTCTTTCCCAAAAACCGTTTCCACGGCATTGCACACATCATCAAAAGAAATGTCACCGATAATCTCCGCAACAGGATACCTGCCGCCATAGGACCAGAGGATAAACCTGTTTTCCGCACCATTCAGGCAGACATGCAGCGGATTGCCGAAGCGGTCGTATTGGAGAAAGCCCGTGTATTCCGATGCATTCCCGCGAATTGTCTTGGATGCGGATGGGAGAATCAATGTGTCAGTTCCGTTCAGAAACCATGCATAGTCCGTCTCACGGACAGTCGTCTTCCCTTTGTATTTATGCAGGTGACAGATAACGGGTGCAACTATATTGCGATTTTTCATAAGACGATAGATCTCATCAGAAAAATCGTGGCAATAGTGGAAAGAATCGACAGACACCTCACTGCTTCCAGATATGTACTTTATCAGTTTTGTTGGGTGTACATAATCTTTTTTGGAATAAGAATATTCGGAAACCGTGGTTATCGTATCATCCCCGAAGATGTCTTTCACAATCGTCCTTGAAGGAAGGACCTTGGAGGAAAATAGTCTATAAGTCACCATCATATAACGCCTGTCATACCCAAGTTCCATTCCTTTATCACTGACCATGTCTGTCAACCCTACAGCCAGATCTCCCATGCCATTGTTGAGCATCTCTTCAATATGGTATTTATAATGTTCTTTCTTTACTGGTTTGAAGACTCCTTGTTTGTGCTGATAGATTATCTTGGATGTTATCAGTCCTTCCATATGTTCATTCTGGGAATAAGGGAAAGGGGACTGATCCATTTCGTAATAGAAGTTGTTGGATCTTAAAGACGGATTCTGATAGACTCTTTTGTCATAAGTAAAGTCAGTCCGGAACCTTAATCCTCCCGACTTTCTTTCTTCTGTAATATATTGATATTGAACTATATTTCCAGGAACCCTCAGAAGGTTCTCCTCTTGAAGTTCGTAGATGCCGCAATAGAAGTTAATAAAATCTGTCGGTCTTCTCTCATAGTCAATCTCTTCTATATAATGCTTGGCAAAAAAGGGATTGGCACTTCCATATCCAGAAGATACACCGCTAGGTGTCAGATAGGAGTATTCTCTTTCTTCAATTATTTTATTGTCCGAATCATAGTTGGTTAATTTCTTGATTCTTATTCCTCCAACAGTTTCTTCGTGATATTCATTATTTGCTATGTTCGTATAATAGTCATATTCTATTTTTACAGAGGGACGAATATGCTGGGCTGCATGCGGCTCTATGATGGAATCTGATATGTTCCATTGATATAACCCAGGATTAATTTCCAGTGACGACTCATAGGAAAAGATAGGAAATCCTTCTGCGGAATATCCGACAAGCATTCCTCCCGTTGCAGAGGTCATCTCGTTTCCTTCTTTGTTTATAACCATGTTTCCAGTTCTCAAATCTTTCAAATACAGACGGATTTTATATGATTCCATAGGGTTGTATGAAAAACGAACTTTGTAGCTAAAGATTTCTTTCTTTGCGACATGTAATGTGTCACTTTGAATTCCCCCATAATCATTCAGGGAAAGGAGGTCAGATACGCGATTAATCGTATATGATGAAGCATTAGTATAGATATTGTTGTTTTCATATTCGAATGTTGTTTTTCCTCCTGTAGGATATACAATATGCTTCAAACTTCCTGCCTTTGCCTTTTCTGTCGGATAACGGTTAGCAAAATCTATTCCGTTGTGTATGAAATCAGGAATATATGGTATCATGTTCTTGTTATTATCCGCTCCATTATAATATCCCCAGAAATCCTGTCCTCGGGAATAGATGCTAGGTAATCCTTCATAATAAGCAAACTGCCGGAAAAACGCATTATGGTCTTCTGTCCCTCTTCGGTTGATAGCTGACAGATAACAGCGGTCTCCGCTGTATTCAAAATCGTATGATTGTTTGTTGTTGCCGTCGCATCCTTTGAAGGAAATACTCTCAATCAATCGGTTTGCGGCAAGTATATGACTTGTGCCTTGTATAAAACGGATAGTCCCCGTTGCTGGAATTTGTATTTCGTTAAGGTAACATCCCGTAAATCTTGTTTTTTTCTGCGTGGAGAAATAACCAATATGTCCTTGAAGATTACGTGGATTTCCATTATAGTAATAAAGACTATTGTCTTGATACTTACAAACGTTTCTCGTTATGACAGGTGAATCGAATTCTGAACGGATATATTTGAAACGGGCAAGGATATTTCCTTCAGGGGATTCCACTTTAAAAAGTTTCCATGCAGAGGCAACTATCCACAAATGTTGTTCAGAATATTCCGTTCCACCATATTCCGCTTCTGTACCGAAATAAAATTTGTTTCCATAATCATCTGTGACAATCCATATATCCGTCGCTTCTCTACTGTTCAATGGACATGCCGTAATTCTCAAATTGGAATATGGATTGGTATAAAATTTTCCGTCACTGCCCACAAAAAACTTATAAGACCTTCCTAAAAGGTTTAGGTGAAACATATCTGGTTCAGGGTCAATCTTGTTGCTCGTAATGGAATCAATCAATGATGTGTCATGTATATTTACCGTTTCTTGGAAACGATAACCAATATTCCGCTTTATGAAATTATAATAACCATTGTGGAACTCATCTTGCATACCCCTTACCTCTCGGCTAATACATCCGCCAGCATTCAATGCCCAGCCAAGTCCTACACTACTAGGGAGTTCCTCTACCTTGATGCCTGAGGTGTGATAGTCTATGCTGATAGGCAAAGTAAGCGTATTGCTTAGCTGGAATTGGAAAATAGGAACAGAGACATTGACCGTTCCTGTATGATAGCCGACAGGGTAATCTCCGAATTTCTCCAAGGCTGCCACGTCAGGAGTGCGAGGAAACGGATTTGCCCACATAGATGGATCAGGCTGGTTCTCCTGAGCCTGCATTACACATGTTGCCAGCAATAAAATGACAGATAGCAAAAAGCGTCGTAAGATACAGATAAACTTCATTTTTCCCATTTTTGTATAACTGTCATTCTTTTCATCTTTTATTTCTTTACTGTACGTTAAACTTTTCACCGTGGCGGACTCCGTCCGTACAGATATACAAGACATACTGACCGCGTCGAAGACCGTTGTAGCTGATTTCTGCAGTATATCCGCTGCCGGCATCATCGGTGCGGGACAGACGGCGATAGACAATGCCACGCGAATCCGACAGGATGAAGTCAACCTGCGCATGCTCCTGCAAGTCATACTCTATCGTCACACTGCGAGAGGCATGGTTCTGACGCAGGCGGTAGCTGATTTTATCCTCCCGCATATTGTTCGATGATGCTCCGTTCCCATCATGGGAGGTTTCACGCAAACGGCAGTTCGGCTCGTCCAAAGGCAGGGATTCCTGCTCTTCCGGCGGACAGAGATACAGGGAACAGTAGTATTTACCTTTTACCTCACCTGTCATCACTGATTCGAGTACGGGATAGCGGTAGCCGGGGACATACCAACGGAGCACCTCACGGATGACTTGTATGCTCCTACCCGTGCGTCTCACGCTGTCACCACGAAGGGAAACCATGTCTTTTCCGGAACAGTAAGTGCGGATGCGGAGAACGTTTTTCAGCGTGTCACCGTCGGGGAGGATCAGCGTTCCCGTGGCGTCGGCAACGCTCTTGTAGCGTCCGCGGACATGGAGCGCCTCACGGTCGCAGTAGGTGCCGAAGGCTTCATACCTGCCACCGATGCTGTCGCCATACTGGAACGGAAAACGAAGATAGGCGACAGGCAGGATATAAGACAGTCTGGTCTGATTGTTCTCAAACCCCAGCAGGAGCAGTGAATCGTCACGGCAGTCATAATAGTAGCGCGTGTCACCATCCACGCAGGAAAGGAGCGAAGTGTCGGGGACGGCAGCATAGCGATGGCGGTATTTTGCGTCTTGCACGCTTTTCCCCGACAAATCCCAGGTAATATCTTCTCCACGCTGGGAAAGGGCAGTATGCTGCAAGCGGAATCGCTTCAGTTCATCACCATCACGAAACATGTTCAAATCATAGGTCAAAACAGATTGACCGAAAAGAAATAGAGGAATTAACAAAAATAATAAAAATAAGAATCGTTGTTTGAGCATATTTTTTGAGTTAGTTTAGAATACTATTTTAAAACTATCATATTCTTGACATTGATATTATTTCACCTTTTCCTAAAATATTTTCCGACAACAGGGAGGCTGTTCAGTGGGAAGTCGCGTTTTATCAGTACGGCGACAAAGAGGAGGATGAGCAGGGTATTGACTGCCAAGGCTGCCCACTGCGAGAGGTGTTCGTTGACGAATGTTGCCCCAACGAAGAGCACCGCTGTCAGCACGACATAGAGGAGCATTTCGCGCAAGGGATAGTTGATGGGATTCTTGCGCTGTCCGACGATGTAAGAAAGGGTCATGGCGGTGCCGTAGCCTGCCACGCCGCCCCATGCACATGCCATGTAACCGTAGCGCGGAATAAAAAGGAGGTTCACGGCAAACAGCACGATGCAGCCTGCCAGCGAGAACCAAGCTCCGTAGATGGTCTTGTCGATGAGTTTATACCAAAACGACAGATTGAAATAGATACCCATCATGATTTCTGCCACCATGACGATGGGCACGACCCGCAACCCTTCCCGATAGTCGGCACCGATGATGTATTGGAGCACAGGCATCCAGCCGACGACACACAGGAAGGCGAGCAAGGTGAAGATGAGGAAATATTTCATCGCCTTGGCGTAATACTCATTCTTGTCGCTGTCCTTGCTCTTCGCGAAGACGATGGGCTCGTAAGCATAGCGGAACGCCTGGGTTATCATTGCCATAATCATCGCTATCTTCACACAACTGCCATAGATACCAAGCTGTACGTTGGCATCAGCCTCGTCGGGATAGACGAGGGGGAAGATGATTTTGTCTGCCACTTGATTCAAGATGCCCGCAATGCCGAGCACCAAGATGGGCCATGAATAACGGAACATGCGGCGCAGCAGGGAAACGTCGAAGCGCCACTCTATCTTGAACAGGTCGGGAATGAAGAGCAGGGTGATGAAGCCCGTGCAGAGCAGGTTGATGAAGAAGACGTAATAGACATCTGTCTTGCCTAAGAAAACGAAATAGACGACGTTCAGCCCGATACTCAAAATGATGAACAGCAGTTTCAGCGCGGCGAAGCGGATGGGACGCTTCTGATAGCGCAGGAAACTGAATGGTATCGCCTGCAGGGCATCGAGCGCCACGACGACACCCATCATGAGCAGGTATTCGTGGTGATTGGCATAGCCCAGATAGTTGCTGATGGGAGTGATGAAGCCGAACAGCAGCAGCAGGAAGACGGCTGACAGCATGGCGACGGTGGCAAAGGCGGTGGAGAAAACCGTGTCGGGCTTTTCACGCTCGTCGTTGGCGAAACGGAAAAGGGTCGTCTCCATACCGAACGTGAGAATCACCAGTATCAAGGCGGTGTAGGCATACACGTTGGTGCTCACGCCATAATCGCCCGAATCCTTCGGCATATAGTGCGTATAGAGCGGCACGAGCAGATAGTTCAGAAACCTGCCTGCGATGCTCGACAAGCCATATATCGCTGTGTCTTTGGCTAATGACTTCAATTCTGCCATACGCTACTCTCTTGACTTTATTTAGAAGAAGAAATAACAAATGAATATCGCTGCGATAATACCCGCTAAGTCTGCCAGCAGTCCGCATGTGACGGCATGACGTGTATAGCGTACGCCCACACTGCCGAAATAGACGGCAAGGATATAGAACGTCGTATCCGTAGAACCCTGGAAGATGCAACTCAGCCTGCCGACAAACGAGTCAGCACCGTAAGCCGACATGGCATCGACCATCATGCCACGCGAACCGCTGCCCGAGAGGGGTTTCATCAAGGCTGTGGGCAGTGCTTCCACGAAACTCGTATCGATGCCCGTCAACCCTATCACCCAGCGGATACCGTCCATGAGCACATCCATTGCTCCCGAGGCGCGGAAGACGCCGATGCCTACGAGTATTGCCACGAGGTAGGGAATAATGCGGACGGCTGTCGTAAAACCGTCTTTCGCGCCTTCGATGAAAGCCTCATAGACATTCACTTTCTTGCGCAGTCCGGCGAGAATAAAGGCAATGATGATGGTCATCAGCAGGATGTTTGCCACGTTCACACTGACGGTGTTCATGGCGCTGCTGTCCAACTGACTGAATCCCCAGATAATGGCTGCCACGGCGGCGCACATGCCGCCCAGTGTGAGGAGCAGCGTACGGTTCAGGAGGTTGATGCGCTGATAGAGCGAAGTGACAATGACGCCTGCCATTGTCGAGAAGAAAGTGGCAAGCAGGATGGGTATGAATACGTCGGTTGGCTGTGCTGCACCTTGCTGTGCCCGATAGACGAGGATGGAAATCGGAATCAGTGTCAGTCCGCTGGTATTGAGCACGAGGAACATAATCATCGAGTTCGACGCAGTATCTTTCTTCGGATTGAGCGACTGCAGGTGTTCCATTGCCTTCAAGCCCATAGGCGTAGCGGCGTTGTCCAGTCCCAGCATATTCGCCGAGATATTCATGAAGATGCTGCCTGTGGCGGGATGTCCCTTCGGAATGTCGGGAAAGAGTTTTGTGAACACAGGACTCAAGATGCGTGCAAACACGTTCACGACGCCACCTTGTTCCCCAATCTTCATGATGCCCAGCCAGAGAGCCAGCACACCCGTCAGTCCCAAAGAAATCTCAAACGCATCTTTCGACGACTTGAACGTGGAGTCCATCATCAGCTGAAACACTTCCGTATCGCCAAAAAACACCAGTTTCACCAATGCTACGATGAAAGCAATGACAAAAAATGCGATCCAAATATAATTCAACACCATAACGCCTGCAAAGTTACGATTTAGCGAGAACAATACAAAATAAAAGCCATTTTTATTTTTATTGTCGAGCGTGAGGAACTTATTCAAAGTTAGTGCAAGTTGAGTGAAATACAAAAAGAATCACATTCTTTTTTATTACCGAGACGCAGCCTAACTTATTCAAAGTTACGATTTAGCGAGAACACGAGTTGTTGAGCGACAGCGAAAAATACAAAATAAAACCTTTTTTATTTTTACTGGAACTTATCCTTTTGCCTGTAAAGAAAATCTGATGGAGAAAATTTGGACAAACAGATTTCTTTGCTTACTTTTGCACCGCTTTTTTCAAAAAGAGAATAAGCGCTCCCTTTGAAGGAGAGAATAAAAACAGCATGAGATACAACACACTGACATTACCCAACGGACTGAGGGTCATACACCAACCGGCAGAGTCGCCGATTCTGTATTGCGGATTCCAGATAGCTGCCGGGAGCAGGCACGAGGAGCCACAAGAGTACGGCATAGCACACCTTTGCGAACACATGGCATTCAAAGGTACCAAGCACCGCAAAGCTTGGCATCTGACCAATACGCTCGAAGCTTTGGGCGCAGAGCTCAACGCCTTTACCACCAAAGAACATACGGTATATTATGCCGCTCTGCTGAAACAATACACCGCCAAGGCGGTAGAGATTCTGGCAGACATTGTGTTTCATGCCAGTTATCCGGAGAGCGAGCTCTGCAAGGAAATCGACGTGGTAGGCGATGAGATAGAGACGTTCAACGACTCGCCGGCAGAACTTATCTACGACGAGTTCGAAAACATTCTCTTCAAGGGACATCCGCTCGGGCACAGCATTCTCGGGAAGACCCAACAGCTGAAGACTTACACGCCGCAGATGCTCAGCCGTTTCCGCGACAAACACTACAGGACGGACAACGCCGTGTTTTTCGCCTATGGCGACATTGATTTCAAGAAGCTTGTTGCCCTGCTGCAGAAATACACGCCTGAGCGGCCTGCCGACAACTTGCCGGCAGTAACAGTCCCTCACGCACAAATTACTGACACACATGCTGAAACCATCACGCTCAAACACCACACTCACCTTGCACACGTCATGGTGGGAAGCAGAAGCTACAGCCTGAACCACCCCAACAGGATTTCCCTCTATCTGCTGAACAACATTCTCGGAGGTCCTGCAAGCAACGCCCGGTTCAACAACATGCTGCGCGAGAAGAAAGCACTGGTATATAACGTGGAAAGCACCCACGCCTACTACCTCGACACGGGGGTGTGGAGCGTCTGCTTCGCCGCCGAAAAACAAAACGTGCAGAAGTGTCTCAGACTGATTCACAAAGAACTGCAGCACATGTGTGACACACAACTCACCGACACACAAATCAAAGCTGCCAAGAAACAAATCAAAGGACAGATAGCTCTGGGAGCGGAGTCGCACGAACAAATGGCGCTCGACTTCGGAAAAGCCATGCTCTTCAACGCTGCCGAACAAGATATGCAGACGCTCTGCCAGCGCATCGATGAGGTTACGGCACTGCAACTGCAGCAGGTGGCTTGCGAAATATTCCGGGAAGAAAGCCTCACCACGCTCATCATTGAATAAAAAAACCGGACGGACCCACCGACTCGCCCCTACGGATTGAATAAAAAAAACATACATAATTAAACCTCTCCCCACAAACTTTGTCTAAGCAACATGATGAAAAGGATTTTATTACTATTGGCAATATGCGCCGGCACGCTGACTGCAGCGGCACAAGGCAGCATTAAAGGTAAAGTATTGGACAAGGCGACTGACGAACCGATGCCGTTCGTCAACATCGTAGTGACTAAACGTAATGACACTAAAATGGTAAAAGGAGGGATCACCGATGAAAACGGTGCATTCAACCTCACTGGAATACCCGACGGTGAATATACGCTGAACATTTCGTACGTAGGCTATAAGGAGCTGAAGCGCAACCTCGCCATCACGCCGGAGAAGCGCGTCCACACGTATGCAGCACTCTACATCGCTGAAGATGCCAAACTGATTACCGAAGTGACTGTCACAGGACAGCGCTCGACGGTGAAACTGGAAGTGGACCGCAAATCGTTCGACGTGACACAGGACATTGCCAACGCCGGAGGCTCGGCATCGGAAGTGCTCGAAAACATCCCCTCGGTAGAGGTGGACAACGACGGAAACGTCTCTCTGCGCGGCAACTCCAGCGTGGAAGTATGGATCAACGGAAAAGCCAGCGGACTGACAGCCGACAACCGTGCACAGATTCTGCAGCAGCTGCCGGCTGAAAGTATCGAGCGCATTGAGGTCATCGACAACCCTTCTGCCAAATTCTCAGCAGAAGGAAGCGCCGGCATCATCAATATCATCCTGAAAAAAGAACGGAAAGCGGGATATTATGGTTCCTTACAGGCAGGAGCCAACACGCGGGGAGGTGCCAACCTGAGCGGGAATATCAACTACAACAGCTCGCTCTTCGACGCCTATCTGAACCTGGGATTCCGCCACCGAAACGGCAAAGGCGGCAGCATGAGCCGACAGGAATATCTCAAGACAGGCATCTACCAGAACTATGACGGCACGTCGAAGAACCAGGGAAACAACCTCTTCACACGCGCCGGCATCACATGGCACGCCACGAAGAAGGACGACTTCACGCTCAGCGGAATGATGATGCACGGAAAGTTCCACAATAATAATATTATGCCTTACCACTACGGCACGATCGGAGCACCAAACGACACGTACGTCATGTACCGACACAACAGCGGAGAAGGCGACATGCACATGTACTACGGGGAGTTCAACTACCGCCACAGCTTCACCGACCGCCACTACCTCGACTTTGTCGTCAACTTCAACCGATGGGTCAGCGACAATGAGAACTATTACCGCGACTCCACCTACTACTTCGACGACATCACACCCACAACCTACAGCTATCAGTACCGCCCCATGTTCATACGCAACCGGGCGTGGGAGATGAAACTCGACTATGAGAACCCTATCACCGACAAACTGAAGCTGCAGACGGGCTATCAAGGACGGTTCTCGCACGAGAACACGCCGCAGGAGTCATGGCTCGACCAAACATCGTGGGAGGGAAGGAACGCCGTGGAAGACCGCGCTTATTTCAACCGCTTCATCTACGACCTCGACGTGCACGCACTCTATCTGACACTGACCTACAACTTCGGTAAGTTCGGACTGATGGGCGGACTGCGCGGAGAATACTGGCGTGTGAACACCGAGAGCTATTCATGGGAACAGGAACACGACCCGAGCCTGCGCGAGCCGGCATTCAAGAAGGACTACTTCCAACTCTTCCCAAGCATATTCATGTCGTACCAACTCACGGAGACACAACAGCTGCAACTGAACTACACCCGACGACTGCGCAGACCGTGGGGAGGCGAACTCAACTCGTTCAAAAACACGCAGGACGCATCGATGGTACAGTTCGGAAACCCGGAGCTGACACCCGAATACTCCCACTCGTTCTCACTCAACTATCTGAAACAGTGGACGGCTCACTCCCTGTTGCTCAGCGCCTACTACCGACCGACGACCGACGTCATCCAGCGCATCCGCTGGCAAAGTTCCACGGACGGCGTGATGTACCAGACCAACCGAAACGTGGCAAAAAGCCAAAGCACAGGTCTGGAAATGGTGCTCAAGAACAAATTCTTCCGCATACTCGACCTCACGACCACTGCCAATGCCTACTACTACAAGCTGAACGGATTCAGTTATGACATCGACGGACAGACCGTGACGGGCGAAGGAAACGACAACTTCACATGGAACATCCGCTCAATGGCATCCATCATCCTGCCATACGACATGACATTCCAAGTGACAGGAAGCTACCGCGCAAAACAGGTCATCACACAAGGCTACAGAAAGCCTAACTGGGGAGTGGAAATCGGTGCACGCAAGAATTTCTTCAATAAAGCACTCACCATCGCCCTCAACTGTCGTGACGTGTTCAACACCCGGAAATGGGAAATCGTGACAGAAGGTGACGGATTCAAACGCCACCAGAAATTCTGGCGCAACGGACGCAACGTGAACCTCACAGTCACCTGGAACTTCGGTAACATGAAAGGCAAGAGACAACGCCAGGACAACAACATGCAAAACGATGATCCTGCCGCAGGAAGCGGATACGGAAGCGGCATAGAAGACTAAAAGACTATCCACATTATATAATATATATGTAATTCTCCTTCGTACGGGTCGATACACCAATCGACCCGTTTTTTTGTCAAAACCGTCTGCTCCGCGTCTCGCCCCGATTGTATATTCATGCAATTGCAGAACGACCGAGACACTATTTGCAAACCATTGATTTTCAACGTATTAAATAGTGCTTTCCAAAAGTTGAACTTTTGGAAAACGAAAGTTCTACTACATATTTATACGTCCTTTCCTGTATGTTTATACAAGCATCACCATACCTGACCGGAACGCCCGGAAAGTCCACTTTTTTCATTTCAGAAAAACTCCTCCACCCCACTCCCTGCCCCTACGAAAACCGACAGGATTCACACCGAAAATGTTAAAAATACATCCTGAAAGGAAGAAATTTACAAAATAATTTGGTTTATATTATAAACTTATTTATCTTTGCACCGTGTTCGAACACCACACCACAAAATGTAAAAAAGTAATGAACCTAAAAAAATGGCTTATGACAGCAATCATTCAACTGCCCATTATCGCCGTGGCGCTATCAACCATGTGCGTGGCAAAAGAGCCGTCTGGTGCGCATAGCACCTATCCCGACGGCAAAGAGAGAGTAATCACGGAATTTATCAACTTAAACGACTGAGGACATGGAAAACAATAACAAACTGACTGCCGAGCGCAGTCTGGAAATCATCGCGGAACAAATAGAACAGAGTCAGCGCATGATAAAGAAAAATTCGGCACTGCCGATGATTTGGTGGGGACTGCTTGTCACCATCTTTGCCTTGTTGATTGCCTACTTATGGAAACATCACGGCGGCCCCGTATGGAATGCCCTGTGGTTCCTGATGGCGATAATCGGACTGATTGGCAACCTTATTATCGAAAAGCGACAGGAGAATGCCCCTCCATCTTTTGTCGGCAAGACAATCGGGCATGTATGGGCTACGTTTGGCATCATCGCTTCGCTGATTGGCTGGACACTTTTCATGGCTGGGGTGGGCTGGATTCCTGCCGAATGGGTTGTTCCCGACAAGCAGGTCTATATCAACATCACGAGCGTCATTTGTTTGTGTTACGGCTTTGGCTCCACAATCACAGGCTTCGTGCTGAAAAGCCGTGTTTTCCTGATTTGCGGCATTATCGCAGGTGTTGGCGGCTACTTTTTGGCCATGCATTATCCTTGGGTCGAGCAGATGTATATAATGGCTGGCGTAGCTTTCATCGGACTTGTCATTCCTGGTCTTATCGTTCATTTTCAGAATCAAAAATAAGGAGGACGCAGCATGTTGTTCCCAGCATTAGACCCTCTACTCCACAGCGAGCTTCGACTGGCAGTCGTCTCTCTGCTCATCAATGTTGAGGAGGCAGACTTCGTCTATATCAAAGAACAGACAGGAGCAACCGCCGGCAACCTCAGCGTGCAGTTAGACAAGCTGTCGCAAGCAGGATATATTGAGGTAGAGAAATCGTTCAACGGCAAGAAACCGCGTACCACCTGCCGTCTCACACGACAGGGGCTGCGGGCTTTCGAAGCATACGTTGAAGCGCTGAAAAGCTACATCAAGCCTTAACGATCGGCAGCCATAAAAGAAAGCGGGGCAGATTTTCCAGGAAGTCTGCCCCGCTTTTTCATCATCCTCACCCCAACGAAGTAAAAAACAGTGACAAATAATTGGGAATTTCATTTTTTTGTGCTATCTTTGCCTTATCACATGAACCAACCGAGATGCCTATGAAAAGATTTGTTATATTCCTCATCATGACTGCCGCCTTCACGGTGATGCAGGCACAACAGCTGTATGTGGTCAGTGGCGTTGTGAAGGACCAGACGAACGGGAAAGCGCTGTCGCACGTCAGTGTGACCATCGGCGGTACAGGAACCGTGACCAACGAACAGGGACTGTTCACCATCAAACTGAACCGTCGCCCCGACCAACTCAAAGCATCCATGCTGGGATATAGGACCAGACGCATCGCGCTCAGCAACACCGAGCAGCAGCGGATAGAAATCAACCTGCAGCCGAACAGCATCCGCCTCAACGAAATCACAGTCACGCCGCTATCAGCGGAGGATATCGTAAGAAAGGCGCTCCAGAAAGTGCCTGGAAACTACAGCACAGTGCCCCTGCTCTACAAAGGTTTCTACCGCGAAACCGTGCAGAAACGGCGACAGTTCATCTCAATCAGCGAGGCAGTGGTTGATGTTTACAAGACGCCCTACACCATGCAAAACACCAATCAGGATGCCGTTGCCATCACGCGAGGCAGACGGCTGCTGAACATGAAGCCCGCCGACACGCTGGGCGTGAAACTGATGGGTGGTCCCACGATGCCCGTCATTGCCGACGTGCTGAAAAACAACGAGATGCTCTTCTATGAAGACGATATGCCCAACTATCATTTCGAATTGGACAACCCCGTCATGCTCGGCGACAGAATGCAATATGTCGTCAAGATGACACCACACATACAACGCATCTACGCCCTGTTTTTCGCAACGCTCTACATCGACCAGCAGACACTCGCCTTCACCCGTGTGGAGATGGAGTTGGACATGAGCCATCCCGGACGTGCCACCACCTCCATGCTTGTCCATAAACCCCTCTCACTCCGCTTCCGACCACGGGAACTCAGTTTCGTCATCGACTATCGCACCGAGCAAGACGAGACCCACCTGAGCTACATCCGCAACGTGATGCGATTCAACTGCGACTGGAAGCGGAAACTCTTCTCGTCGCCCTTCACCGTCATCAGCGAATTTGTCGTCACCGACCGGCAGGAGGAAGCCATACGACCCATTCGGGGACGCGACTCGTTCAGCCGGAGAGACAAACTCTACGACAAAGTGGAATACTTCAACGACCCCAACTTCTGGGGAGCAGACAACATCATCGAACCCACAGAATCGCTCGACAAAGCCATCGAACGACTCAAACTGCGAGTGAAAAGACAACGAAACTAACCCTAAGCAGCCTCAGACCGACTAGGGAATAATGTTTACGGAACGAAACAACAAAATAAAGGGGCACCTCCGAAAGTTGGAGGTGCCCCTTTTATATTGCAATAATAATGTCTATCCCACTTGCGAACCGGGTTTTACACCCTTCAGCAGAGTGGTAACGCTGAGACTTCCGTCGCAGTCTTCGGCAGAGAGAATCATGCCCTGGCTCTCAATGCCCATCAGCTGGCGGGGAGCAAGGTTGGCTATGAAAAGGATGTCTTTGCCTACCAACTCTTCCGGCTCGTAATATTTGGCTATGCCGCTGACGATGGTGCGGTCGGTGCCACTGCCGTCATCGAGTGTGAACCTCAACAGTTTGTTGGCTTTCTTGACCTTCTCGCATGCTTTGACGTGCCCGACACGGATATCCAGCTTCTCGAAGTCCTCGAATGCGATGGTTTCCTTGATGGGTGCCGCCTGATAGTTGGCTGCCCCATTGGCTTTGCGAATGTCGTCAAGGCGCTTGAGCTGCGCCTCAATGGTTTCATCTTCAATCTTCTCAAACAACAAAGCGGGCTCTGCCAGCTGGTGTCCGGCGGGGAGCAAATCAGTCTGTCCGAGCTGGCTCCAGTCAAAATCTGCCATATTGATCAGTTCGCGCAGCTTTTTCGAAGAGAACGGCAGGAACGGCTCGAAAGCGATAGCCAGATTGGCAACCAGCTGCAACGAGATGTAAAGAATCGTCTCGACACGCTTCGGGTCAGTCTTCCACACTTTCCACGGCTCACATTCCGTAATATAGCGATTACCAATACGCGCCAGGTTCATCGCCTCAAACTGTGCATCGCGGAACTTAAACGCATCAAGAAGGTTCTCCACCTTCGCCTTGACATCTTTAAACTCCTCTATCGCATGGCGGTCCACATCGGTCAGTTCGCCACATGCCGGCACCACGCCATCCCAATATTTCTTAGTGAGTTGCAGCGCACGGTTGACAAAGTTGCCATATACCGCCACTAGTTCGTTGTTGTTACGATCCTGAAAATCGCGCCACGTAAAATTATTGTCCTTCGTCTCCGGCGCATTCGCAGTGAGCACATAGCGCAACACATCCTGCTTTCCCGGGAAGTCGCGGAGATATTCGTGCAGCCAGATTGCCCAGTTGCGCGAGGTGGAAATCTTGTCGTTCTCCAGATTGAGGAACTCATTGGCAGGCACATTGTCGGGCATGATATAGCTACCATGCGCCTTCATCATCACGGGGAAGATAATGCAGTGGAACACGATATTGTCCTTACCGATGAAGTGAACGAGCCGCGTATCCTCATCCTGCCACCATTTCTGCCAATCGCCCCAACGCGCGGGATTGCTTTCACACAGTTCTTTCGTATTGGATACATAGCCGATAGGTGCGTCAAACCACACGTAGAGCACCTTTCCCTCAGCCCCTTCAACCGGCACGGGAATGCCCCAGTTCAAATCGCGGGTCATCGCCCGAGGCTGAAGATCCATATCAAGCCACGACTTACACTGCCCATAGACATTCGAACGCCACTCTTTATGCCCGTCGAGAATCCACCCCTTCAGCCACTCCTGATATTCATTGAGCGGCAGATACCAGTTCTTCGTCCCCTTCATGACAGGCACCGAACCGCTGATGGTCGATTTCGGATTAATCAGTTCCGTTGGCGAGAGGTCGCGACCACATTTCTCACACTGGTCGCCATAAGCCCCCGTGTTATGACAATGCGGACATTCACCCGTGATATAACGGTCAGCCAGAAACTGATGAGCCTCCTCGTCATAATACTGCTCCGTCGTTTCCTCCGTCAACTTCCCCTCGTCATAAAGCTTGCGAAAGAAAGCCGACGCCATCTCATGATGCGTCTTACTCGTCGTCCGACTATAAACATCAAACGAAATGCCAAATTCCTCAAACGAATCCTTAATAAGCTGATGATAGCGGTCAACGATATCCTGAGGCGTGACCCCTTCCTTTCGGGCACGGATGGTGATAGGCACACCATGTTCGTCAGAACCACCGACGAACATCACCTCCTCTTTTTTCAAACGCAGGTAACGCACATAAATATCTGCAGGCACATAAACACCCGCCAGATGTCCGATATGAATACCCCCATTGGCATAAGGCAATGCCGATGTGACTGTCGTCCGCTTATACTTTTTCTGCTCCATATTCTTCTGTCATTTATTTTCTGCCTGCAAAGTTAGTGCAAGTTGAGTGAAGAACAAAATAAATCATTTATTTTTTATTCCGAGACGCCGCCTAACTTGGACGACAGTCAAAGCGATTAAGTGAGGATAATACAAAATAAAACACACGTTTTTGTTTTTTATTATCGAACGTGAGTAAGTTATCCAAAGTTAGTGCAAGTTGAGTGAAGAACAAAATAAATCATTTATTTTTTACTCCGAAACGCCGCCTAACTTGGGCGTTTGTGATAAAAAAGTGTAAAAACACTGCAAAAAGTATCAGACTTTCTCTGAAGTCCGACGTATGCCGGTAACTATTATTTTAGGAGTTGGCGGTGATTCATCTAATCCAGAGCTACTATACATAATTCCCTTGAAGAAAATCGTTTCAATCATCTCTGGTGCTCAATCTATCGTCGATTATTTGTACCATTTGCCATCCTTTCATGTTTCCATGTTTTTGCAGCAAGAAGAAGAAAAAGCAAAAGAAAACCTATACATTCAACGAAAAACGAAAGCAATACCCTAACGCATATAAACCATGGTGTGACAAGGATGACGAACAACTCATCAGTTTATGTAACAAAAAGAAGGACATCAAAGCCTTGAAGGAATTGGATTTATCCATGAAACCGTCATTGGACTTCGCCCGTGATATGTTCATGTTCAGCTTCTACACCCGAGGAATGTCCTTTGTGGATATGGCATACCTCAGAAAGACAGACCTTCAGAATGGAATCCTGACCTATCACAGACGAAAGACAGGTCAGGAGCTGACCATCAAGTGGGAGAAGTGCATGGCTGAAATCATTGCTAAATACCCTGAAAATCAAACAGACTTTCTTCTCCCTATCATCAAAGAGCAAGGCAATGAGCGAAGGCAATATGACAATGCACTGCATCTTGTCAACTATCGCCTAAAGGAACTTTCCACAATGCTGAAACACCAAAGACCGCTCACCATGTATGTGGCTCGTCATTCATGGGCAAATGCAGCCAAAGCGAAGAATGTGCCTCTGTCAGTTATCAGCAAAGGAATGGGACATGACTCAGAGGCAACGACACAAATCTACCTCGCTTCACTGGAAACGTCGGTGGTTGATAAAGCAAACAAGATGATATTGGGATTATTGTAAACAAGAATTTGTTTAGCAAATTTCTCAATCTCTTTCCAAGAGACGTAGAGAAACAAAAAGTCCCCTTATATCACAGTTTCAGAAGTTATTTCTACCTGTTTTTGCTAAACAAAGTGAAAAAGTTGCATGTATAAAGTCGGTTTTCTTATTTAATAAGGTGGATTTTGCAAGAAAATAAGTACCTTTGTACCCAAATATCCGTCTCTTGGAAAGAGACGAATGGAGCATGCCTCCATTTTGTGCTTGAATTGGGTTGCGGATATTCTCGATAAAGACCACAAAATGCCATAAGGCAAAACAAAGAATAATAGAACTCCCTCGCTGTGTAAAAAGGGCTTGGTCGCCTATCGAGACACTACGACGGGAGTTATTTAGGTGATAATGGCAAATGCGATTACTCGCTTTCATGCAAAGTATTATGCAGCTCTCCTAAATGGACAGTCAGCAAATGGTGACATTGGCTCACTCTCACAATCGCTGCTGAGTAGCACTGTTGACATCAATCCCCACCAGATTGATGCCGCTTTATTTGCTTTTGCATCGCCATTTTCCAAGGGCGTGGTTCTTGCCGATGAGGTTGGTTTGGGAAAAACCATCGAAGCGGGTCTAGTCGTTTGTCAGTATTGGGCAACGGGTAGAAAAAAGATTCTCATAGTCTGTCCAGCCTCTCTGCGCAAACAATGGGAAGCAGAATTGCTCGATAAGTTCGGAATCCCCAGCGAGATTCTTGATACCAAGAACTTTAATGCTTATCGACGCGAAGGAAAGAATCCGCTTAGTCCCAAGCGTGCCATTATATGTAGCTATAACTTTGTGGCAAAACATAAGGAAGACATCCTACTTCACGGTTTTGACTTGGCGGTTATAGACGAAGCCCACAAGATGCGTAATGTCTATCGTTCTTCCGCCCGAACATCAGCTGAAGTACGTGATGCTTTGACAGGCGTAAAGAAACTATTGCTTACTGCCACACCCTTCCAGAATTCCTTGATGGAGCTATATGGTCTTACCAGTATCATTGACGACCGTCTGTTTGGTAGTGAAAAAAGTTTCCGAAGACAATATGGCAAAGGAGAAAACCTGAAAGAACTGCGTCAGCGTATCGAGAAGTTATATACTCGTACTTTGCGACGCGATGTGAAAGAGTATATCAATTATACTCATCGTCTTCCACTTACACAAAAGTTTAATGCTACTGATGAGGAGCAACAACTGTATCAGGCTGTAAGTGATTTCCTGCGTAGAAATGACATATACAGTGTTCCTGCTGCGCAGAAGAAGCTCACGACTATGATTGTGCGTAAGATTCTAGCTTCTTCTACCTACGCACTCATCTATACCCTTACTCATATCAAAGAACGTCTCCAACGGATGCTCGAAAACCAGAAGCAGGAGCGTCTTGACATAGAAGACCTTGTTGATGAAGACGAATGGGACTCTTACGAAGACGAGGCTGCTGATACTGAATATGAAGACGAGCTGTTTGATAGTGAAGAGATAGATGTTCCTCGTTTGAAAGAGGAAATCAAAACCATCGATGGCTTCATTGAAAAAGCGAAATCAATCAAATCAGAATCGAAATCGAAAGCATTGCTCGTTGCTCTGGAAGAATCGTTTACCAAACTTCAAGAACAAGGTGCAGAGAGGAAAGCACTTATCTTCACAGAATCTACAAAGACGCAGGCTTTTCTGCGCGAGTTTCTTGAAGCTAATGGCTATGCCAAACGTGTCGTGTTATTCAACGGCAAGGCAAGTGAACCACAGACCAACGAGATATATAAACGCTGGTGTCAGGATCATCCTGACAAGGTGAGCGGCATCAAGGCTGCCGACCGAAGGGCCGCTGCAGTGGATGAGTTCCAACACAAAGCAGACATCATGATTGCTACCGAAGCAGCTGCGGAAGGACTGAACCTGCAATTCTGCTCATTAGTCATCAACTACGACCTCCCGTGGAACCCGCAACGCATAGAGCAGCGTATTGGTCGCTGTCACCGATATGGACAGAAATATGATGTTGTAGTGGTCAATTTTCTTAACATGCGCAACTATGCTGATGTTCGTGTGTTCCAATTGCTCTCCACTAAGTTCAAACTCTTCGACGATGTGTTTGGAGCCAGTGATGAAGTATTAGGACAGGCTGACACCATCGATATAGAGTCTCACATCTGGGAGATATACCAGCAATGTCGTAGTGAAGAGGAAATCAACCAGGCTTTCGAGCAACTGCAAAACGAAATGCAGGAACAGATAGATGAGCGTATGACGGAAGTACGTTCACAGGTGTTGGAGAACTTCGACATCAATGTGCAGGAGCATCTTCGCATGACACGCGATAACACCACAGGATTCCTCAATCGTTATGAGCATATTTTCTGGGAACTGACCAAATACATTCTCAGCAAAGAGGCTGTTTTCAATGATAACAATCACAGCTTTGTCCTTCGTGTTCCTGTTGCAGGTCAGCGACCTGGTAAATATGCGATGCTTCAGCAGACGGATGATGCAACACCTTATCGATTGAGCCATCCGTTAGCGCAGCATGTCATCAATTCCGCATTGTCATTATCTCTTGAAGATGCCGAGGTGGAATTTGACCAAAAAGCACTTTCCATGAACGCCGACCTGCCCGATTACCTTCAAGGGCAGAGTGGTGTGCTCATTCTTTCTTCTTTGGCGGTATCTGCCTTGGCAGAAGAACAGTATATGCTCTTCAATGCCATTACTGATGATGGACGGATAGTTTCTCAGGAGGATTGTGAGAAACTTTTCCTCAACGGCGGAAAGGAACTTCCATGTGAACAAGTGGAAGAGCAGACACGTCTGCGATTACAGAAGGATGTGCTTCAGCACAGTGCGGCAAAACTGAAGGAACTGGATACCCGCAATCTTTCTTTTTTCAAGGTGGAGGAAAATCGTATTTATCAGTGGGAGCATGATGTGATTGATGGAATTGAGGCTGAACTATCTACCATCAAGAAGCAGATACTGCAAACGGAAAGAGACGCCCGTAATGCTGAATCGGTAGCAGAGAAGCTGGCTTTGGAAAAGAAAGTGGACGAGCTGAAACGTAAGAAACGCCGTCTGCGAAATGAACTTGACGACAGAGAGGAGGAAGTAAGCCAGCAACGCAAATCGATGATTACAGAATTGGAACAACGCATGGTGAAACAGACGGAACAGCAGAACCTGTTTGTTATTCGCTGGAAAGTAAAAGAGAATTAAAAGAATACATAGATATGGCACAGAATTATTACGAGAGTTTCAAGAAGAAACTGGAAGAAATATTCATGATGGATCATGCCGAACTGGACTTCGGTATCTACCGCATCATGAACCAGAAGCGTAACGACATACAACGTTTCCTTGACTTAGAGTTGCTCCCTCAGGTTAAGCAAGTGCTTGAAGGCAACAATGGAGGCGAAGCTGACAAGGCAAAGAAACGTATGGCGGAAATTGCTGCCTCAGTGGGTGGCAATGTCGAGGTATTGCCAAAAGGTACACCTATGCGCGATGAATACGACAAATTGGAAGCACAATTGGCACAGTCTGCCGATACAGAGTCCATGCAGGCAGAGGTGTTCAGCCATCTGGTTACATTCTTCTCACGCTATTATGATGGTGGCGATTTCCTGTCTAAGCGTCGCTACAAGGATAATACATACGCCATACCTTATAACGGAGAGGAAGTGAAACTGCATTGGGCTAACAGCGACCAGTACTATATCAAAACCTCAGAGTATTTCCGCGATTATACGTTTGTGCTACCTACATCACGCAAGAAAGTACACTTTGTGCTAAAAGATGCAAGCACAGAGCAAAACAACAATCGTGCTGCGAACAACATGGAGCGTCGCTTTGCCCTATGGCAACCCACGGTAGAGGACGAGCTAACCACTCCCCTCGCCATTCGGAGAGGGGTTGGGGGTGAGGCTGAGTTAGACATTTACTTCACCTACGAGTTGATGCCTAAGGCTACAAAGCAAAAGGATTTACTGGCAGCAGCCTTAGAGACTATCACCCCCCTTGTACCTACCGACTTCGAAGAAGTGCTTACCGCTAAAGCTCCTACAAAGGATAATCCCAACCGCACCTTGTTGGAGAAGCATCTGACAGACTACACAGCCAAGAACTCATTCGATTACTTTATTCATAAGGACCTTGGCGGCTTCCTTCGTCGTGAATTGGACTTCTATATCAAGAACGAGGTGCTGCATATCGATGACCTTGATGCCCAGTTCATCAACAGCCAGCTGACTATTGTTCGCGCTATTAAACAAGTAGGTGAGAAGATTATCCGAATGTTGGCTCAACTTGAAAACTTCCAACGTAAGCTATGGCTGAAAAAGAAGTTTGTGGTTCAAAGCGACTATTGCATCACGCTCGACCGTGTGCCAGAGAAACTCTACCCGGAGATTATTGCCAACGAAGCCCAGCGTAAGGAATGGGTGCGCCTGTTTGCTATTGACTATATTAAGGGCGACATGATGACAGAAGCATACAGCGAACCACTTACCGTTGAGTTCTTAAAGCAGAACCCTTTCCTTGTTCTTGACACCGCTTTCTTCGATGCCAAGTTTAAGCATCAATTGGTAAAGAGCATGGAGAATATTGATGAGCAGACCAATGGCTTGCTTGTAAAGTCTGATAATTATCATGCTTTAAATCTAATAAGTGAGAAATACATTAAGAGTGTGAATGCAATTTATATTGATCCACCATATAATACAGGTTCTGATGGTTTTGTATATAAAGACCAATATAAAGATTCTTCGTGGTTGACAATGATGGAAAACAGATTGTTAATAGCGAAAAAACTCATGACTCCTGACAGTAGTATCTCTATAAGTATTAATGAAAACGAACTATTCAATTCTAAATGTTTACTGGATAGTATGTTTTCGAAATATTTAACGACTTTCAGCGTTAAAGTTAGGCATGAAGATAGAATTCTAAAAGGGGATAAAGACTTTCATGAGGTTTATGAATCTCTTCTTCTCTATGCTTTAAGCGACTCATTTAAGCCATTAAAACGACAAAAAGATAACAGTTCTGATGCTGACTATCTATATACGATAGAAACAGAGGGAGGCCCTGATGAAGTTTTGTCGTTAGGCAATAAGGAAGTAGAAGTATATGCACCAGAACATTATAAAATAATAAAACATCAAGAATCGAGTTTTGATTATACAAAACCTATAAGTGTTAGAGGTTCTATACGAGAAGGAAACTCTAGTGGACGCTTTTATGTTGCCTATCTTGAAAATTTAGCAGCTTCACATCCAGGTCATATCTTCAAAGTCCCCAATATGGGTGATGACAAATTGGGCTTCAGATATTTTTGGACACCATCTGTTGAGAGTGGAAGAAAAAACGGAGATTATTATCAAGGTGCACCAATAAATAGAAAAGATACTATAGAAATCCCTTATCCAAACTATATTGATTTTGAGAAAGCATTTAATGATGCAACTGATGAAGGTGGTGTTTCTTTTAGAAACGGTAAAAAGCCTATATCGTTTATTCAACATATTCTCTCATTACAAAATATAGGCAAAGACAGAAATGCCTTGATTATTGATTTCTTCGCAGGTTCTGGTTCTACTGGTCATGCTGTAATTGAAATGAACAAAGACCAGGGTAATAGAAAATATCTTCTTTCTCAGGTAGGAGAAATTTTTGACAATGTAACCAAGCCTCGAATGGAAAGGACTGTTTATTCTGATAGTTGGAAAGACGAGAAACCAATATCCCGCAATGGTATCTCACAATGTTTCAAGTACATCCGTTTGGAGCAATACGAAGATACGCTGAACAACCTTGATATCAAGAAACAGCAGACGGATTGGCGCGATGATGAATTTCATGAGAGTTATATGCTCAGCTATATGCTCGACACCGAGACTCGCGACTCGCTGCTGAACCTGAAGATGTTCGTCAATCCGTTCAATATGTCACTGAAAACCACCAAAGACAATGAGTTGGTAGAGACGAAGGTGGATATGGTAGAGACCTTTAACTATCTGATAGGTTTGAACGTGGAAACGGAAGACTGGTTTGAGAATGACAACATCTGTGTTATTCAAGGAAAGACGCATCGTGGAGGACTGGAAACGCTCGTCATCTGGCGTAACTGCGAGAAGATCAACAACGAGGCTCTATGTGATTTCTTTAGACGCAGGAAATTCAATACACGAGATTCTGAATATAAAGTAATCTATGTAAACGGCGACAACACTTTGCCTAACCTGCGCAGAGACGAGGAAAACTGGAAAGTAGTGTTGACGGAAGAAGAGTTCGCAAAACGTATGTTTGAAAATGAATAAAGTTTTAGCATTATGAAAGAGTACATCACAATTAAAGAATTTGGTCCACTCAAGAATATTGAGAACCTCGAAATAAAACCTTTCACTGTGTTGATAGGTGAGTCTGCCAGTGGTAAGAGTACGTTGATGAAGGTTGTGGCTATGATGCGCTATATATATAAGATGGCCAATATCCGATCGTACCTGTACCATTCGAACATAACAAAATCTCCATTCAGACTCCGTCTTGATTCGATGCTCAAACGTCAGGGAATGACTAAGATGTTCACAAAGGATAGCTTGATTATTTATCGTGTGCAAATGGACGATGATATAAGCTATGAAGTGCGTATAGAAAACGGAAATCTGAAGAAAACGGAAGTTATAGAACAACAACACCTGATGTTATGCAAGAACTCGTATGTTTCGGAGAACCGCAATATCATTCCAACATGGGCACAGACATCATGGAAGAATAAAGGTGCAACGCTTGGCTTCTATTTTCATGAAACAAACGATGACTTCGGATGTGCATCTGAAGGCGAGAAGAAACTTGAAATGGACTTTGTGGGCATGAAGATGCTCATTACCCACCCCAAGGGAAAGCCTACGCGCTATCAGATAGTACCAACAGACGGTCATCATGCTCCTATAGAACTGACCGAGGCATCGTCAGGTATTCAAACGTCTGCTCCACTTGCTTTGATTGTAGATTACTTTGCCAAGGATTTTTCATTCAAAGATGCTTTTAAACGCTCGGTGATGAACTTTTTGTTTGAAGCTGAAAATCTGGATAAATTCAATGCTGTGATTGAACCTCAGACATTATTAAAGGTTGTGGATATACACATTGAGGAGCCAGAGTTGAGCCTCTTCCCAGATGCTCAGTGCAAGTTGGTAGAGAATATATATTATACGGCATTACATGCAGAAAATGACCGCACACTGAATATAATGCTGGCTACTCATAGCCCTTATATCTTGAACTATCTGAACATAGTGCTCAATCAGACTAAAGAAGGTAAGGCAAAGTTGACAAACGAGAATCTGGCTGTTTATGGCATACACGATGGGAAAACTATGAATCTCCTGATGAAGGATGACAAAGGTCGTGACATCGTGGATACGCTTGATTTGACAGAGATGATGAGTGCAATTTTCAACGAATATACAGAGTTGACAAATGATTGAAACACTATTGAAAGATGACCTGCCACATGCCTATGGCTTGACTCGTCCTAATGTTACTTTGAACTACAGTGATAAAAAAGGAACATTTGAACTTGGCGATCAAGTGGCTTGTCGTAATTGCAAACAAAATTTCCCAGAGAGGAACGGGTGTAATGAAAATACGATGAAGGTTGACGCTGCTGACAACACCATTACTATAGTTGAATATGAGGATTACATAAATCAGTTCAATGGAAAAAACTATGCGAATGGCGGCCGGTGTGATTTGCTGATGTTTGATGCAGATAATCATAAAGTCATTTTCTGCGATTTAGGCTGTTATTCTGAAAAGCATGTTGAGAAGAAACGAATAAAGTCACACCAGCAGGTATGTGATTCTATGGCAAGATTCTTACGGAAACCCTGTGGAAAGACTTTTATTGATCAGTTCAACGAGAAAGT
Organism: Prevotella sp. Rep29; assembly: GCF_019551475.1. Taxonomy (NCBI): domain Bacteria; kingdom Pseudomonadati; phylum Bacteroidota; class Bacteroidia; order Bacteroidales; family Prevotellaceae; genus Prevotella; species Prevotella sp. Rep29. Next base: position 184,280 of record NZ_CP047159.1, on the reverse strand, counting down.
CCTCATTTTCGGAAGGAGAGATCCTGCAGTCGATCCCAATGAAGTATATGCTCCTGAGCGAGGCAATGTCAAAGGAAATATGCAGGTATTCTTGAAAAATCCAATCAGCATGCCCAAATATGTCATTTCTTCAGAAGTTGTTGAAGGCGAAAATGTCAATTTCGTCATTGTAAACTATCCTGAAACATACGTTTGGTAATATTTGATTATGGCTAAGAAAAAAACAACACGGCCACCACGCCTGCAAGAGGCTTTAGTGCTGCATAAATACATTCTGCACCTGTTGGGGTGCAAGGACTTGGAGGCATTGAGCCAAGACTTGAAGGACCCTGCGCTGGAAGGTGTGGATGACGAAGGTACATCGCGCATTTTCTATGCGCTGAAGATGCACATGTATGACTATGAAATCAAGGAGGAAAAGCTCTATGAGTATGACCGCAACATAGTGAAACATACAAAGGAGATCAACGAACGGCGAGAAGAAAAGATAACGTGGAAGTATTACCAGTATTTGGCTCTGCTCTTCACTGAAATTTATCTCGACCGCTTTTTCTCAGACAAACAGCGTCTGCTCGATGACATCAATACGTTCCTGGTGCATGACTTCAACCAGCGAACGGAAACATGGCACGACATGCCAATGTTTACTGAAGATGACTTGAACAAAGTAGCGTTTTGGGCTGCAACGGGTTCGGGTAAAACGCTGATGATGCACGTCAACATCAAACAGTATTTGCATTATGCTGAGAAACATAATGCCAAGAAACTGAATCGCATCATGATTTTGACACCCAACGAGGGGCTTTCACGTCAGCATCTTGACGAACTGAAAGCGTCGAATTTTGATGCTCAGTTATTCTCCAAACAAAGTCGTGGTGGCTTCTTTGAAGGTCGGACTATTGATGTAATAGACATCAACAAACTGGCAGAGCAGGATGGTGACAAGACGGTAGCAGTGGACAGCTTCGAGGGCAATAACCTTGTACTTGTTGACGAAGGACATAAAGGTAGCGGCGGCGAAGTGTGGAAAGGCTATAGAAATAAACTGACTCAGGAGGGGTTCTCGTTTGAATACTCGGCAACCTTCGGACAGGCTATTGCCGCACAAACGGGAGCCAATCGCACGGCATTGTTGGAAGAATATGGTAAAGCCACACTCTTTGACTATAGTTACCGCTATTTCTACAATGATGGTTATGGTAAAGACTACCGTATCATGAATATGGCAACGGTGGAGAACGAGGAACTGCTGAATATGTACCTGACAGCCTATCTGCTTTGTCTCTATGAACAGACGCTGGCTTTCGATGGCGATACGAACATTAAAAACAAGTTCCTCATTGCTCGTCCGTTGGGCATCTTTGTGGGTAGCTCAGTGAATGCCGTGCGTACTGAAGGCGGGCGCAAGGTGAGTGATGTGGTAAAGATACTCCTTTTCCTACAAGACTTCATCAATAAACCTTCGGAGTTTAGCGGCTATATCAAGCGTCTGCTCAATCCTAATGATGGTATCAAGAATCCACGTGGCTATTCGTTGTTTGCCAATAATTTCTTATTGACAAAACAAGGACTGAAACTTGGTGAGGAAGATGCTTTCGCAGTCCAAACATATCAAAAGATAATAGAAAGGCTGTTCCATAGCAATGTGCCCAATGCTCATCTGCATATAGATAAGCAGAAAGGTGGTGACGGTGAAATAGGTTTGCGTGTAGGGAATGCTCCTTATTTCGGAGTTATCAATGTGGGTGACAGCGATACGCTTATCAAACTGTGTGAGTCGAACGATTTGGACTGTGAGACACGTGAGTTTGGCAATAATTCTTTGTTCTCTCACATTAATGATGAAGACTCTACCATCAACATCCTTATAGGTTCCAAGAAATTCAGTGAAGGATGGAGCAGCTGGCGTGTCAGCGCTATGGGACTGATGAACGTAGGACGAAGTGAGGGTTCGGAAATCATTCAGCTCTTTGGCCGTGGTGTGCGCTTGAAAGGCTATAAGTATTCCTTGAAACGAAGTACAGCACTCGACAGCAGCTATAATCCAGGCAATCTACCCAAAGGATTACGAGAGATAGAAACCCTGAATATCTTTGGTGTAAGGGCTGACTATATGGACACCTTCAGGAAATATCTGGAAGATGAAGGATTACCTAGCAATGAAGAATCCTATATGGAAGTGAAGATTCCAACCGTCAACTTGCTTGGTGAGACAAAACTGAAAGTGGTTCGCCTGAAAGAAGGTTACGACTTCAAGAAAACGATCGTGGTGCATCCTGAGGATTGCATGGATAAAGTGCGTGTCAAGGTGGACTGGTTACCAAAGGTCGATGCTTTGTGGAGTAAAAAGGCTGGTGTAGAGGAAGGTGCTGTAATGCCTAAAGGCAAGCTGCGCTCAAATCATCTTGCGCTGCTCAATTGGAATAAGATATTCTTTGCCATTGAGCAGATGAAAAATGAACGTAGCTGGTGGAACATGGAACTGAGCATGGAAACATTGCAACGCTTAATGCAGTCTTCAGACTGGTATGAACTGTTCATTCAAGAAGACGACCTCACGCCAAAAGACTTTGGAAGGGATGTGTCTCGATGGGAGGAGATTACCATTGCATTGCTACGAGCATATATTGACCGTGCATACAAAATGAGCAAAGGAAAATGGGAGTCAAAGTATATGGAGACGGTCTATTTGTCGCCCAACGATCCAAACTTCTTTGAAGAATATACCGTTGAAGTCCGCAATGACAAGCAAGAATGGATAGACAAACTGCACGAGCTTCGTGAACAGATATTATCAGGCAACTTGGAACGCGACTTCAGTATCTATGGAACTTGGATTACATCACTTCGTTTCGACCAACATCTTTTCTATCCGTTGCTTTGCCTGCAAGATAGAGATGCTAATGGTAAAAAGCTGCTGGTGGATAAAGATACCAACGAACCTTTGATAAAGATTTCTCCTGTGGCTCTTAACCCAGGAGAAAAGCGATTCGTGTCAGATGTAAGAAAATTCTTTGATGAAAACAGGAATGGGATGCTTGCGGGTAAGGACATATACCTTCTCAGGAACGAGAGCCGTAAAGGTATTGGCTTCTTTGAATCAAGCGGCTTCTATCCTGACTTCATCCTATGGGTGAACGATGGGGCGCATCAGCATGTCACATTCATCGATCCAAAAGGTATTCGTAACTTAAAAGGATTGCAAGACCCCAAAATTCAGCTTTACAAAACGTTGAAGGAAGAAGTAGAACCTACGCTTCATGATGCAGACATCACTCTCGATAGTTATATTCTCTCAAACACAGCATATCAAGACGTGAATTTCTGGGGAACACGCCCTGAATTTGCCGAAAACCACGTGCTGTTTGATGAGGACGACAAATATATCGAAACTCTTTTCAAGAGAATAGTGAATAGATGAATACAGTCCTTGGAATAAACCTTATATCCTCTGTGTTTCGCATACACAGGGGATGTTTATTTGCTATAATGCTCTTTTCGAGACCATCAGCGAGAACGGCCACATCTACGACGTTGCCAAGGACTACAAGTCATTATATGATATTGTAACGAAGTAATTTGCTTAACTTCGTACTGATAATTTCATTCCAAGAATTGAAGCTATAAACTTATGCAGATAAAGTTTTGCAGTCATTATATAGTTTTATCAAATGGAATATAGACATATCTATTAGTGGCTCATACATAAAACTATTGAGATGAATCAATTCTGGGGTCATCATATTAACTCGTTCTATGATAGTTCTATTTGCATCGTCTGGACAATTTGTTTTATATTTACCAGTCCAAGTTCCAGTTTGATTTCCTGTGACTAACAAATCTTCCTCCTTAACTCCTGAAGAAAGAAGTTTTTCTTTCAAATATTTTTCCGCCATTAAGCGTATAGCAATTGATAAAACTATCTTATTTTGCAATAGTACAAGATTGGGGTCTTGTTCGTTCGCTACAGATTCTGCCGTCTCCATTATTATATCATACATTTTCCTTCCAGAATCGGTGCGTTTCATACCTTTTCCTCTGGTAAAATCTTTCATAACATCTATTACTTGTGATTCTGTTATTGAGGTTGTGTCATTTTTCTGATGAAGGCAACTTGTCAATAAGAGATACTTTCTATCCTCTTCACCGTTAGAATATTCAATAAGGTTTCTAACATATGGAATCATACTTATGAATATTTTATCGTCCTGATCTCTACCAACAAAGGCATTTGCAAAAACATCGCCTCGATATTGTCCTTGTTCAACGGAAATTTGGCTATTCGACTTACGTTCAACCATCCATAATTCACTTATAGATTTACTTAGACGAGAAGCAATAGTACGATAGAAATCATAATTATGTGTCAAAATAAGCATAAAAAACTTATTACTATTTTCTTCTGCCAAATCCTTAATATACTCAACTATAGCATATTTGTTTTGATAATCAAAAGAATCTGCAATATCATCCATAACGACAAATGTATCGTTCTGTGACATTTTGCGAGATTCCATCTCAAATAAAAATTGTAAGATAACGAAAGCACGTCTTTCACCTCTACTGAGAATATTTTCAAGTTCTTTTTGGGAACTTAACACAGGTTCTTTTCCTTCTTCAACATATGAAAACTGTAATTTTGCGGCTTCTTGTTTCAGGATTATGTCTCGTTGATTAGATATGGATACTTGAAAAGGGATATGAAAGCGCGCATTATAGAGTTTAATGATACGTTCCCATTTCTCCTGCTGCCGGCCAGCTTGTGCTAAGACTGCAAGCAGTTCTTCCTTATTGTCATTATACACTTGAATGTAAGAATCAAATAAAGGCTTAATGTCATCCTTAGCTAAATAACCCAGCCAAACTTTTTTGCGAAACATATCATAATTGAGCATCTCGATAATCCAATCTGGATGAGACTCTATTACTTTTTTGAATTCACGAAGTTCTGAGTTTTTATCGATAGCTTTAGTTATCTTTTCGAAGGTTTTCTTTAACTTTTCATTGCTAAGAACCTTTTCTTGCTCTTCTGTCATTATCTGCTTTAGTTGCTCATGAGACGTAACCTCCATGCCATTTTGTAGCATCATTTTATGTTTGACGCCAAAAAAGTTCCCATCAGAAACATTTTGCAACAATTGAGAAGCTTGATAGGTTCCAAAAGAAAAACCATCTACAGAGCGATATAACGAGGATTCTGATAACAATCTCTCGTAATTATCTATGTAATCTTTTAGACTGTCTTTGTTTGCCTCAAGAAAACTTTTAACTGCTCCTTTTGTGTCGAATACATCATTATATTTAAATTCGAACAATGGTAGCCCTGTCTTTACACTTTCGCACAAATCATCTAAAATATTGAAGATTGTTACGTTATTATTTGACGAAAATGCCTCAATAATTTCTTTTTCGCAGTCCGTGCTATTAGATGCATTTTTCAATTTAGTCATCAGTGCATCCTTCTCTTTATTGAGCTTGTTATAAATGTTGTCATACTTTGATTTAAGCTCTGAACTCGCTAAAAAATTAACGAAAGAAGAGGCGCAGTCAATGTTCTCATCTCCGTTTACTACAAATACGGAGTCTTTAGAAATGGAATTATTATCAACCAATACGTCATATTTGCTTTCTTCGTCCTGATGAAGTTTGTCGCAAGGTTTTTCTTTGCTTTGTCCTGACAAAAACTTCATTGTCTTTGCAAAAGAAGTTTTCATTGTTCCATTCGGAGCATAAAGCAAATGGATAGGCTTGCCGGATGTAAACTTAAATTCGTGCTCTAATTGCTTTATTCCAAAACAATTTTTCCAATTTATCTTGATGCTTTTTATCATAATACAACAATTCAAATTGTAATCAGTTTTTTTAATCTTTCAATTAACCTTCCCAGTTCCGAGTAGGTATAATCTCTACCATCCTTCAACTTCTCATCCATTGAACGTTTAGCATTGATCACAGCCTTTTCAAGACTACCACCATTGCGCTCAAAGTAACCATGCAATCCTCTGGTTTTGATGAAAAACTCTATCGTCTTTCGATACTCGACACATTGGTTGAGGTCTTTGAGTAAAGGCTCTTGTGTTTCGTATGGACGTGAGGTGTAGCGGAAATAGTAAAGGAAGAATAGTTCGGTGCAGCGGTGAGTCTCGAAGAACTCCACCTCGCAATAGATGCCTTTCTTTGGCTTGTCGATAGGCTTGGCATACTTTGTCTTTAGTTTCTGATATTGTGAACGTTCAGGCTCCCTATCTTTCGTATCCATATCAATAATGCAGAAGATATGGCTGTAACCCATTGCCACCCCCTCCTCAATCTTGGCTTCCAGTTCCTTGATGTTGGTATGCTTCGGGTAGTCTGGCTTGATGGTCAGACGCTTGAACACGTCGCATAGGGACTTAAAGTAGAAGAACTTCGTTGGCCCTTCACCCAGGATGAGTGCTGTTTGTCGTAGTTTCCCCATATCAGTCCTCCAAGTTTATAAAGATACTACCCAGTTCTGGCTTGGCTCCCAATCGGCCAATACGATATGAATTGTATAGCGAGAGATTCTTGTGCAAGCCAAAGGAGTCACCACGGGCATATTCGGATGATGCAGTATCCTTGTTCTTTTCAACAAACCACACCACGCCTCTGTTATCGTTAATCATATCCTGCGAAAGGAGGGTGGTCTCCTGACTCGTGATAATCAGCTGCGACTTATCGGAATTGAAGATGAAGACATTGAGATAGTAGTACAACAGGTCATTATGTAAATCCTCTCCTAATTCATCAAGATAATATACATGAGGACTTGTTATCATATCATATAATGCATCCAGTATGCGTATGTATTTTATAGTACCTTTTGACTGCCATTTGAGAGGTATCTCAAAATTGCCTTCCGCAGAATGATTAATGAAGGCTATAGATTCTGTCGTAGGTTTAAGAAGGTCTTCTTTCACCTTTTCAGAAAAATCCTGCTTTATAATGCGCTCACGAAGTTCATCTGACAAGATACGGTCTTCTATGATTGGCCTAAACTCCATAATATTCAAATCGGCTTTTTGCAGCATAAGATTGAAGAACTTACGTTTTGATGAATCGCCATGCGCTTCCTTAAGAAATTCAACAATCCCTATCTCCTCGTCACCATCCACTTCATGATAATTCTTCATAATCCAATCGTAAAGATGAATGAATGTAGCAACATCCTCTTTCAGTGCAACTTTCCCGCAAACAGCCAAGACACTATGGTTGTTCCAAGTATTTTCTCGAATACTTTCAGCAGTCTTATCTTGCAGTTTAAGGCTCTGCCCAAACTTAATATTTGCCTGTACGTTTTCGCCAACGAATGAGCGTTCATAGAACAAAGACTTGGACTTGTTGGGATAATAGTACAAGACTTCATTCAAAATATATTTTTCGTTAAATGTCACGCCATAATCATACCTAATACCATCAGCATAGAACGACACATACATTTCTGTAGATTGATCTTTTGTGAGAGCAAATGGTATTCTATTGATTTTTGAGGTCACTTTTGATTTCGGATGAACCAATATACTAAATACGCTATTCAAAGCTATCAGCATATTCGACTTGCCCGAAGCATTTGAACCATATAGGATGCCTAACTTATATAAGAATACGCCATCAGCAACTTCGGTGACAAGTTCCGAAGATGGTCCTTTTGCCACAAAGTTTAATTCCTGCTTGTCGCGAATGGAAAGATAGTTCTTTACCCAAAAATCTCGTATCATACTGCAATATTTTATCCGTTATCGTAATTTTGCTACAAAATTACAAAAAAAAATTATTGCAAAAAGTAGAAAGTAGTGCAATATCTGTAGAAAAAAATACAATTTTATGTGTTTTTAACATTATTCTTGATGTTTGCATGGCTAATTGGCATTAAAAAGGCTTTATCTTGTCACTGAAACTCCATGACTATCCATGATGCAAAATAGCCGACTCAACTCGTTTGTTTACGCATTGTTTACGCAGACATGAAAAAAGCACTTGCGAGCTTCTCGCAAGTGCTTGATTTTCAGTGTGGACCAGCCAGGGCTTGAACCTGGGACCTCCAGATTATGAGTCTGTTAAAATAAAATTTTTTAGGGTTTCATAAAATTTTTCTTGGCTTTGTAAGTTGTTGTCTCACAATTATTTTGTAACTTTGCAGCGCAAAAGTGAAATTTTAATAAACCTCAATTAATGGGCGATTTTGTTCGCATTTTGTTCGCAAATTGTTCGCAAGATTCCCATGAACGAAGCAACAGACTATAGTTATGAAGGCTGAAAAGACATCTATCAAGTGCGGAAAAGTGGACAACTGTTCACTTACTTTAGTTCTAGACAAACGTACCAATAAGAGTACGGATGTATACCCTTTGGCCATCTGTTTTCAGATAGCAGCTAAACGGTATTACTACAAGCTAAAGGATATGGACTATCAAAACGAAAAGTACTTCAATGACGTATGTAGCGTGAAAGGAGCGAAAAGTTCGCTCATGCCTGTTCATGTCGAATGGCTAAAGATGCTAGAAAGCTACAGGGAAAAACTGGAGAAACTGAGCAAGAAGCAGACTTTAACACTCGACCTTATCCGTACTTATCTGACAGGTGCGGAAATCGAATATGATAAAGCTACATCTTTTGTAGGTGTTTGGGAGAGCATTATCGCAAGAATGAAAGCAGAAGACAGGGTTGGTACCGCAGAGAACTACCAGTGGGCACTCAACTCCTTCCTTAAATACGTTGGTAATGTGAAGGGCTTCATGGTCGGCAAAAACGTAATTGACAAGTGGAATGATGTAATGAAAAATGGTGTGGTCGAAAACGGCAAGGTTGTCGGAAAGATTGCCGATGCCACCCGTGGTATGTATCTTCGGACCTGCCGTGTTGTTTGGAATGAATGCATTCGCCAAGGTTTTTTGACCGAGGACAAATACCCCTTCTCCAACAAGGACAACACGCTCATCTCAATTCCACGAGGTAAACGTCGCCAGCAATCGTATCTTAGCGTTGATGAAATGACGGGACTATATAAAGTCTTCGTTGAGAAGCGCTATCCCGAAGGTTGGGATCCAGCTTATAAGAAACGTGCCCATGATTCTTTGGGCCTATTCCTGGCACAATATCTGTGCAATGGATTCAATCTTGCCGATGCAGGACGTTTGACCTACAACCGTACTTACTTTGCAGAAGGTGGTCGTGCTTTTGAGTTTATGCGAAAGAAAACATCGGCACGAAGCAACAGCATGTCGGTGGTTATCGTTCCTATCATAGAACCACTCAAAGTGATCCTTAATGAGATTGGAGCCAAGCCAGAGAAGGACGCATATGTTTTTCCTCAAATCTTCAATGGAGCCACAGATGAAACCTTGCGAAGGAAACTGACGGTACAGGAAAACTCCAACATCAAAGACCGCATGAACCGTATATGCAAAGAAGTACTTGGGTGGGACAAGGTGGTGTCTGGAACATGGGCGCGTCATTCTTTTGCTACAAATCTGAAGTTGGCGGGCGTAGAGGAACTATACATTTCTGAAAGTATGGGTCACTCGCAAGGTAACGATGTAACCAGCGGCTATCAGGACATGTATCCTCTTGAAATCCGATTCCGAAACAATAGTAAGCTGCTCAACCTTGAAAAGGAAGAAGAACCTATCGACATTGATAGTCTTACTCCTGAACAGATGAAGGAAATGCTAAAGAAGATGATGGGGCAACAATAAAAATCGCAATTTGTTGTGATTTTTACATATTATTATGGCAATTCATAGTAAATTATACCTAAAATCGCATTTTATTGAGAATTTGCGCCTTTGTTTGAAAAGAATTGCTTATCTTTGCACCGAAATCGCAATATATTGAGATTATGATACAACAGGAAATAGGGAATGCCATCAAGGAAAGAAGGAAAAAATTGGGTATCAACCAACAAACATTGGCTGACCTGGCAAGTGTAGCTGTTAATACCGTTGTAGCGATTGAACGAGGCGAGGGTAATCCTCAGCTCGCCACCTTGCTCACGATACTCGATACTTTGGGTTTGCAAATAGACATTAACATCAAGCAGCTTGATTATGAGACAGTGTAAAGTTTATGTTCACGATATGGAGGCAGGCATATTGCAAGAGACGGATGCCAGGGAATATGTGTTCACTTATGGTGAGGACTACCACGGTGAGCCACTTTGCTTGGCAATGCCCGTAAGAAAAGAGCCTTACCGTTCCAACCATCTCTTTCCTTATTTTTATAACATGTTGTCTGAAGGCTCCAATCGTCAGGTGCAATCCATGTTGCATCATATCGATGAAAACGATGATTTTGGTATCATGCTTGCAACAGCCGGGCACGATACCATCGGAGCCGTAACCATTAAACCGATGTGAATATGATAGAGGTCTATGTTTGCCCTTCCACCTTGCAGGAAGGCTTTATCACCTATTCCCCTGTAGCCCGAAAACTATTGTTTGACGGGAAGGAGGTTTTTCATGTGTTGGATTTTGACAGCCCCAACAATGACAGTGCCGACAATGACAGTGCCGACAATGAAGCCTATCTGAAGAATGTAGGACGAATCTCGCTTTCTGGCGTTCAGCCCAAGGCGAGTTTGGTGATGGATAGTGAGGGACATTTGGTAAAGCCAGCCGAAGGTGAACGTGGAACATACATCTTGAAACCGGCTCCTTCATCCTATGCTTTGCTTGACCGCAAATATTGTCCAGCCAATGAACATCTGACGATGCAGTTGGCTTCTCAAGTCTATCACATTGAGACTGCTGCTAATGGCATTTGTTTCTTCCAAGATGGTGAAGCAGCCTATCTTTGCCGACGTTTCGATGTCGGACCAGATGGACAGAAGTATAGTCAGGAAGATTTCGCCTCGCTGGCAGGACTTACCAATGCCAATGGTGGCAGCGATTACAAATATAGTAATTTGAGCTACGAGGAGTGTGCGGACATCATCCGCAAATACGTCAAGGCTGCTCCCGTTGAAATCCTAAAGTTCTTCCGCATCGTTGTCTTCAACTATCTTACCCTCAACGATGACGCGCATCTGAAAAATTTCTCACTAATCAACCGAGGTGACGGAGAATACCACCTCACCCCTGCCTACGACCTCATCAATACCAGTCTACATTTGAGCATGCCACGCATCTTCGCTCTTGATAAAGGATTGTTCAAAGAAGGCATGCAACTATCCGATACAAGAACTGTTGGCCGTAAGGACTTCGAGGAGTTTGGTCATCGCATTGGTATGACTGCAAAATTGGTGAAACGGGAATTGGATTTCTTTGCCAAGGAACATCCGTTGGCCAAAGAATTAATCAACCGTTCCTTCCTGTCAGACCCATTGAAACGCAGCTACTGGCTTTCGTACAACTATCGACGTGTGACGTTGGGATTTAAATGATGCAATTACACTTTTCCAAGGTGTTTTTGCCTCTTTTTATACATTTTTCCAAGATTTACATAAGAATGTCCGAATGACTACTTGTTATCAGTAATTCATTTGGGCATTTATGCTTTGTACTTATGGGAAAAGCTAATTTGTCAATAATCATTAGCGAAAAATAATCATTTTTTTGTAACTTTTTCTTGTTACGCAGAAAGGCTGCAGAGTGGCATTGTACCTTTGCACCCGAAATGACGGAACAGCGAGAACAGAGCGGAGTTTACTCATGCTATGTCGAGTCGTGACGGAATTGAACGGAGTTAAATCCAATGGAAGTATGGGTTAGCGGTCGAAACCAGCACACTGCTAACGTGCCGAGCCGCAAGGCTCCGAAGGTTTGAATCCTTCTGCTTCCGCATAAGTTGGAGGTTTGGCAGAGTTGGTCTATTGCACTGGTCTTGAAAACCAGAGGGCGGTAAAACGCTCCAAGGGTTCGAATCCCTTAGCCTCCTCTGATGGAACTTTGGCAGACTTGGTGTATGCGCAGGACTGAAAATCCTGAGAACGTGGTTCGACTCCACGAGGTTCCACAAATATATTGAGGTGTTCTCCAGCGGCAACGAGAGCAGACTGTAAATCTGCCGCCATTCGGCTTCGTGGGTTCGAGTCCCTCCACCTCAACGATGGGAGCATAGTTCAGTTGGTAGAATGTCGGTCTCCAAAACCGAAGGTCGGAGGTTCGAACCCTTCTGCTTCTGCAAAATCGCGGGATAGAGTAGTGGCCCAACTCACCAGTCTCATAAGCTGGGCCGGCCAAAAACCGGACGCAGGTTCGAATCCTGCTCCCGCAACTACATGGAGTTTGTAGCTCAGTAGGTAGAGCGCCAGGTTGTGGCTCTGGTGGTCGCAGGTTCGAAACCTGTCAAACTCCCTATTACGTGAGGATGCCCGAGCGGTTTAAGGGGGCGGTCTGCAAAACCGTCATTCATCGGTTCGAATCCGATTCCTCACTCAACAAATAAAGACTCCAGTTGCCGATAAAAGGAACTGGAGTCTTTCCATTATCCATAGTTAAGAATTGCCGTCAGCCTTTTCTTAACCCGTGTGAGTATTCTACCCATTTGCTGAAACTCTGGTTTGTCCCCTGTCGTTTCCAACATTTTCACAGCTTTAGTAATAAGATTGAAGTCCTCAGCTGTCAGGGGCAACTCTGTAATAGAGTAGTTCGGATCAGCGTACCTGTAGTACTTCTGATCATATACCTCAATGGGCGCATTGTATCCGAGCTTGTCAGAACGCATGATCTGTATATCGTTCTGAACAGTTCTTAAAGAGATGCCTTTGCGGATACCTTCCATGTCGTACAGCGCTTCAGAAACTTCATCAACCAGGTCCTCTATCGTCCATCTTCTGTATCTGTTGCGTAGGCATCTGTCTATTATCTTGTAACGCAATAATGCGTTTTTGTTTACTGGCATGAATGTATTTATAATTTAAAGAGTCCATAATTTGTTTATATTGCTATTAAATGGTTCATAATGAAAACTGTGCAGAAAACAATCTACATCTTTCTGCGTATACCAAAACTTATCGCCTTCTCTTGAAAAACCAAGATATCCATTATCTCTTAGTTTCTTGAGATATTTATCCTTCACTCCCAGCAATTCCATAACCTCTTTGTTTTTGTAAACCTTCATAGAGGGCTGGACAACTACAGGAGATGCTTTCAGATTTCTTAGAATCATAAGTATTTCTTCTAAGATTTCTCTGTCACTTTGTTTGTTATTTCTATTCATCTTTATTTGTTTTAATAATTCATTTACTCATCTGACATTTCACGAAAGCCACCGTAGTCAGCATCATATCGAACGCTTTTCTTCTTAAACGTGAACTTTCCACTAGGATACTTCATTTTAAGCTCATGCAGTTCTTTGTCTAAGCGTCTAACGAGATCATCTTCACCGTCATCACCAGACAACATCCAGTCTATTCTCTGTGCATATATGTATGCCATTCTAAGGATATAAACAGCTCGTTTCATGATGTCCATTGTCTTACGATTATATGAAGGATAGTATTGTTCCTCCAATGGCATCTCTCGTGAGTAACGATGTTGCTGTTCTTCCAATAATACATCAGGAATCTTTCTCCCTGCTTCCAAGATGGTTTGTTCGATATCATCAGCTATAAGTTCTATAGTCCGTTGTGAATAATCAAAAGTGCCTCCACTCATAATTGTATACTTTTTCTTTGTATGTTTGTCATTCATTAAATCTCTATCATTTTGCCGAAGTCAAATCCGTTTGTCAGATGCTCATTCGCAAACACATATCCCATCTGGTTACACACAATTTTAGTATGTCCTATCGTTGTGTCGATGTTCGTGTGTGAATGACCGTAAATCCAGACATCGATTGGGCTGTCTGCAATGAAGTCGCCAAGTTCAGTCGAGAAGCCCGGATTGAGGTCAGAACCCAAATGCCTGTCAGCCACCACCTTTAGTGTCGGGAGGTGATGGGTGACAACAACAATATGCTTAGCCACACTCTCTGCTATACTTTTTTTGATGAAGCTGAGACAATACTGATGTATCATGTTAAAGTCTTCGACCGTCAGGCGATGTCCATCATATTGAGTCTGATAGAAGTCATTCAGCCCATGGGACACCACATACTCATGCGTTGGTGGTATGTGAGACCAGAGAGTGCTGAGGATGAAATCCGTATCGTCAATACGAACCACCTGATTCTGGTAATAGCCCACATTGTCTTTCAGCATCCAAGTCCAATGCATACCACGAACCATCACATCATAATGTCCGTAGTAGTCATGGTTGCCAGGGACTATCAGGGCTTGCCTGTAGTTCTCGGATGCCCATTTCCAGAACCTGCCCAGTGGGGCCACATCGTTTCTCAGATAGAAGATGTCACCGGCCAGAACCAGCACATCACCCGTAACAGGAAACTCATTATGTTTCAGATACCTGCTGTTCTCTGCGAACTCCATATGCAGGTCACTCATGTATTGTATCTTCATTGTTACTTTTCTTTACTTTGTTCAACTTGCTTGTCAATGATTCTCTTTACTTGCCCAAATGATACTGGAGCAAAGCCATTGTTGTCCACTCCCACATCATACTGGGTCGGATAGAGAAACTGGAGCCTCTCCGCGTCATTTCCTGTGTTATTCTTTCGGGTATGGACATGACCGAATAGCTGCCATACGTCCTTGTATCCACCCTCAAAGCACAGAAAAGGAAAGTGACACAGATAGATTCGTTGCTTGCCGACTTCGATGTGCATTTGCATGGCTACATGCTCAAAGCGACTGATGAATCCTTGTCGAATATTCTTCAAATCGTGGTTACCCATGATTAGATAAATTTTGCCATTCAGACGGTCGAGTATCTTTGTCCATTCTGCTGCGCCGCCCAGGCAGAAATCGCCCAAGTGGAAAACTGTATCATCTTTACCTATCACGCTGTTCCAGTTTGCTATCATCACCTCGTTCATCTGCTCTACGTCCTTGAATGGACGATTGCAAAACTTGATAATGTTCGCATGATTGAAATGCGTATCTGATGTAAAGAACGTATGTTCTACATTAAACTTGAAATTCATTTTCTTCTTTGTTTTATTCTCTCCATGCCCCATTTGGAGCACGGAGAGAGTCTGTTAATTAATCGAGTATGTAAGCCTGGCCCATATAGACCTTCTTCACCATCTCAGTGGAAAGTTTGTTTAGTTCCTTGTTGAGCAACTTCTGTTCGCTCTTTTCAAGGCAACCATACTCACCGCCATGTTCCTTCAAGAAATCTTCGAGCACGTCCTTAGAGAACAGACCCATGATTTTTCCGAAGTCTTTAGGCACGTGTACCTCACCTATGTGGCTCACCACATTTGACAGGCGCTGTTCGGTAACGTATGCCTCTACCTCTGGAACGAGTGCCTTCAAGGCTTCGCTGTAAGGAACAGGTTCGGCAAAGAGCTTGTTGCGTTTCTTCACGCTCTTCTTTTCGGCAAAACGCTCGTTCTTGCTCTTGATGAGCACCCTGCTTCCATTCCTCAGGTACATGGGAACGACAGGTCTTATCACGATACCCTCGCAGATGTTGTCTTCAATGGCAGGGAAGCCAAGCCATTCGGCAATCTTGCTCTGGAAAGCGTTAGGGTATTTGAGACATTCACCGAGAGTGCCCTTGAACAGAGTCCTGGCATAGAAGAATCCGTGCTTGTCGAAAAACTCGTTTACTTCATCTACAGGCAGATACCTACTGCCATCCTCGTTGATGACATAGATGTCAAAGCCATAGAACTCATGCTCAGGAGTGTAGCATACACCCTTTTGGATGAGAGACAACTTGCGGTTTGGCTGAACATCCTTGTGGGGATAGGTCCCACCAAACATCTCACCGAAGACATTGACGCTCCTCACGTCCTCATATCTGCTGAGGACATCCTTGACAAGGGCCAAGACTTTGTCTTTGTACCTTTCAAGCAACTCGGGATAGTCGTAGAACATCTCCTCCGCTTCCAGCAAGGAGGTACGCTTTGCAAACCTTACTTTCTCTCCGTCGCAGAGGAAACTGGTATTGGCACCATGTACCTTTTCCTGTACCACATATTCCAAATCGGTAGGCATCTCTGCCATGATGCGCTCCATGAACTCTCTGTTGAAGGAATTCTCGATGGAGCTGTACTTTTTGAATTCTAACATTTCTTTGTTCCTTCTTGTTTTTGCGCATCGCTGCGCGGTTAATAATTGATTGACTACATATTGTGCCGTAGGCCAGGCCGATGAGGAGAAGTCTTGTCGGTGGTAAGTCGACAGTGTTCATGGTTGTGATAGGCACAAACGAAAAATGGTTGGAAAGCATTGCTGACTTTCCAACCACTTCGTTAATCTCGTGTTTGCACGTACAATTATGTCAGGAGTAATCCACTCCCTCCTCGTGCAATATGGAAAGCCTTCCTATCTGAATAGCGTGGTGCAGCAATGCTTGACGTATGCATATAGGAATCGCATTCAAGGCACCATGTGCTCTGAATGTTCAGTCCGCCTAATATGTTAAATTTCTGTCTCTGCATTACTGCTATTTTTATGGATTTTCGTAAAATTGACTGCAAAGGTACACTTTTTCGTATAACTGACCAAAATTTCGGAGAACTATTTTAAGAGGTCTTATTGCTTATACACTTGTGTATAAAAAAGTTTGCGTGCCCGAATGATTCCCACAACAAGAGATTTATTCGGGCGTAACTTTTTATCTTCCTACTCCTGCAGACTGTTTTTTCCCTCTTGGTTTAACCATTGCGGCAGCCGTAGCGATACAACGCACCCACCATTGAACATCATCTTCATCCTTCTTCTGTCCCCACCCAGACAAGTTAGACACACCACCGCCACCGCATGATTCTGCGTAATCCGTGGCTTGTTTGACATAGTTGATAGCCAGTAACATGGCACAGTTGGCTATATTTTGAACGTTTTCGGCAAGGTCATAATAACCCTTCTCTCGTAAGATGTCACGTTGCTTATCGTTTAGGGTTGGGATAATTTCCTGCATAGTCGTAGCCAACATCATATTGTAGGTACTGTTGATTCCCATACGGACGTGTGTCGCCTCCCTGTCAATATCATCTCCTTCTCTTTCCAAGGCTCTTTGGTGCTCTCGTTTCATATCAAATAGTTCTTCTCGAATATTCTTAAGGCTGGCACTCGTTTCTTCTAGCATTTTGGAGCGTTCAGCAATTTTGCTGTCAATGTCTTCCATCTCTTGGCGAAGGTTCTTAATACGGGCTGTCAGAAGAATGTTGTCCGTACCTTCCTCACCTAAGCTACGGGCAATTTCGTCTATCTCTCGCTGGATAGATGCACGACGCTCCCGAAGATTGGCTATCATTGTTGTCAGACTTTTCAGTTTGCGTTCTTCTTGTCGGATGTCGGCAGCCAAACCAACCTTCCGACTTTCAAGCTGGTTCACGTCATTAACAAGTTCCCGCTTGTATTCATAAGTGGATCGGTGACGGGCACCAGTTTCTCTGATGCTGTCGCCTCGTTCCAGTCCCCACTTCATACTAACCTCTTTTGAGAACTCATCGTGCAGTTGGGAAAACAGCTGCCCCATCTCATACCTGTTTTGACCAAATACAGAACGCCACGAAATACGGTTCTTCTTCTGATCAAGTGGAATAAGTGTACAATGTGCATGAACATTGGTCTCGTCAAGATGGACGTAGAAGCTGACGATGTTCTCCTCGCCGAAACGATGGGCAACAAAAGCATATACATCTTTAGCCCATTCCTCGATGTCATTGTTCCGTGTCAGGTGGGAGTTGTCAGCCCCTTTGCCAAGGTTCAATGTCTGGTTGCCAAAGGCGAGTTCGTTCATACGTTCTCGGCTTCCGCCAAAGATAAATTGGGCCAGCGTGTTCTGCCGACGACGGACATCCTCTCGGGCATTAGGGTCTTTGATTCCACGTGCTGCAAGATTGTCAGCCATCATCTTCATGATGGACTTCGACTTGTCGATAGGCTGGACTATGCTACCACGAACCACCTCAAAATTCAGGTGTGTTCGTGTCGGGTCATAGTTCGCCATCGGGTCATTGGATTTCTTCTGAAGGAAGTCTTTGCTCCAGTTTCGCTGTTGTTCGTTACTCTCTGCCTGGCTGATGCCATCAGAGTTTGGACGTATGTCCATTACCTGTTTCTTGTTCATAATGCTTTGTTTTTTGATTGATGTTGTTTGTAATTGATGTTCTTTTTCTGAGCTTGCTCCCCGAACGGGATAACAATAACAGCCTCACCCACTCGCGTTAATGGAAGTTAACGCATATTAGGCTATGCGATTCGTAGAATCACTCTCTTCCCTCTATTCGATTTTGGCTCCTTTGATGAACAAGTTCATCTGCCGCAATTGCCTTTTCCATATTCGACATATTGATGGAGTTCATCACAATATGTCCCATTGATTCCCTCATGGGAACGAGAGCATTTGTGGCATTCTAGATTCCTGCCGTGCCATCGTTTTTCCTGTACCATCAGGAATGATTTCATGGCGTCGTCATCCTCTATTTGTGGAGGTGGTTCTGTTTTTACCTCAGATTTGGATATTGGTTTCATCGCATCTTCGTCGATGGAAGAAACACCCACCACCTCCAGATTAAGTGCCTTGACGAGCAGTGCGATGTTGGGATTGGCATCCTCCATTCTCATCAAAGCAGCTTCTTCTTCGGTTGGGTGTAGGGGTTGCTGGCTGAGAACCATCTGGGCAATGTTGTGGCAATCGCCTTGTACTTTCTCCATCACATCTGAGAGATGAAACTGGAGATTGGGAACTGCTTGCAGCATTTCCTGCCATTTGCAGTACTCACCTTTGTCAGGAAACACAACCACAGATTTACCTACGAGTGGAAGCAAATCGGAGGGAGTCGCTTGTTCTTTTCCAGTTGCAAGCCAAACGTATGGCGTTGGAAAGCAACTCATAACGGCAGCAGTCAGTTCATCCGTCACCAGTGCAACCGTCTGGGTGGGGAATGCATTGAGCAAGTGCTCACCAAACAAGCAAGTCGGTCGCCCGTCTTGATAATACCAACTGTCGTCATAGACCTTACCTGTTTCGCTGTCCATTGTAAGGATATGACCATTGGTAATCTTACGTTCTGCATTAATGTGCCAGAATATTGGTTCGCCTTGCTCTGTCGCACCAATTGGATAGCGTTTCATCAGAGCCTCTAACTTATCTTGGTCAAACCAGATGAAACCACAAAGGTATTCAAAGAATGTGCTATTGAAACTTGTTATCTCCGTGTTCATAATCAGCCCTCCTTCCAGTTGATTCCATGCTGTGAACAGATATGGAAGAACGTACCGATCTTGATATTGCTGACATTGCGCAGAAGATTGTCGAACTTCTTGTCTGTCTCAGATGCTTTGTACTTCGCATTTTGCGAACTGACCATATGGAACAGACTACGTCCACATTCACCAAGTGATGCCAAGGCTGCACCCACATGGAACCATTCATCGTAGGTGGCGGTAATGTCGATGCTACGGTCTTCAATTATATGGCAGCACTTCTCGACCTGTTCAATGTCGTCACCACTATATGCACTGGAACTCTGGTATGCCGGTTTGGGTTCCACCCACACCTTAGTATATAATGTAGCATCTTCATTCACATACGGCTCTGGGTCGTAGGAGATGAAGCGCATCCTGTTCACGTTCTTGCATGCTTTGTCAATGATTAGTCCGCTGTTGGCGAAGTCACGTTTCAGGGCTTCGAACTGATCCTCGTGCTTATCAGGATAGGCAATGCGGAAGATGGCAAACCAGCCTTTGCCACGGATGCTGCGGCCCGCATAGAGTATCTGGGGGATGTTATGCCACTCATGCTTCAGGTCATCGAACCAGTCAACGTCCATGTTGTCTTTCTTGTCGATGTCAATACAGAGAAGGTTCGAGTGGGCCACGAGGTTTTCCGCCTTACATGTAGGGGCAAATGTGCCTGAGATGGTTGCCACGGGCAGTTGCAACTTCAAGCGCTTTTGTTTATCTTCATCCGATATGGAACGGATATACTCAATCTGTTCCTTGTGTTGGTCGTTGAAGAGGAAGTCACGCAGGGAAATTTCCGAGCCGACATTGTCTTCCACGTTTCTATAATAGCTAATCTTCGTATCAAATAAACTTTTCATCGTTATTCAAAATTTAAGTTAGTTGTTGTAGTTGTAGCTTGGCTTAAAGTCTTGTAAATACGGGGCTTAATGCTACAACAAGGGTACAACCATATAGATGAGATTCCATGATGGAGATAAGAGCACCTTGGTTGTAGGGTAGTTGTTGGCTTGCGCCCTTTATCCATAGGCTATTACTGACATCTACAACTACAACCATCATTGCTCCTTTAGTATTTTATTGACATACTGCTGTGACACACCGAGGACTTCGGCAAGAGAGTTCTGCGACTTGATTTTGAACTGCCGACTGACAGCCCGAAGCAGGTCGCCGTTGGTCATCGGACGCTGTGTGGCTGCCGAGCCTCGCAACAAAGGATAGATGCGTTCAACATGAATCTGGGTAAAGTAATCAGCAATGCGAATGGCATATTCCATGCCCTCACCTGTGATAACAGGCTCGTTCCAATGGTCAGACAGCAGATGTGCCATGATAGCCAGCCACAGCACATGGATGTTCATCTTCTGTCTCATACCACCGATGTAGTCATCCTCTTCAGCATCAGCCTTCATGTCATTGGCATCAGCGTAGTCAGCGTAGAGTCTTTCTGCCTCATGGGATAGCTGGAGTACCAATGTTTCCATGCCGAACAGTTTTCCGATGATGTCACCCCAACTGTCACGCATTTCCTGTGTCATCCGTCTACGGTCCTGTCTCTTGATAAACTCTGCCTTATCAGGATAGACGAAAAGAAAACGTTGGGTAAAGCCCGAATCCATCAAGGCATCGGTGCCAAAAGTCTTACCGAGTGGTCCTGGTTGAATGCCACCAATGATACTCATGGCTGGGTCATCGACAAGCTTGGTGTCTTCTGACTTTCGATTGATGGTGAAGCTGACATTCGACCAAGTTGACAGCAGTTGAGACACCTCGGCTCCCGAACCATTACCACCTTTAGAGTAACGACCGAAAGAATCAATGAAAGATTTCAGCTCGTCAGCGACAATGATAAGCATATCACCTTGTGCCAATAATGCGTTACGTGACTCTGGTGAACTGTCCCCAGCCACTCGTTGGTGAAATATCGGTTGTTCACCGCTATAGTTTCTGTCCTCCCGTTTGCTTTGGTCATAGACCGCTTTTGCTTTTGAATACTTGGCAAAGTTTGCTTTGTCGTGTTCCCGAAGAGGATTGGTGACTTCCTTCAATGGTCCTGTTTTGTTACGACTCGGCTTACCTACCATACAGATAAAGTCACAAGGATAATTGGCATATGGGTTGGTGACGAGCTGCACTTTCTTCCCTGCAGCGATGCCTGCTGTAGTCAAACAGATGGCAACAACAAAGTCCTGTGGGCATCCGTACGATTCTGCAACAGTTCGGATATAGTCTTGTACAGATTGTGATAGCCAATCAACAGGAAGAGTCGGCTCGGTGAAATCCGAGGCTTTCAAGTGCTGCCCCCCTTTCGGTTTGCCAGAAGGAGTAGGCAATGTCTCAGGAGGTACAAGGAATGGCAGTTGTTCTTCCGGAGAAGTAAGCGAAGCCTTGATAACAGGCTCCACCTTCTCCACCTCGGCATTAACCATAGAGAGGAAGTCGGGCTGTCCTCCCACAAATGGCATGACTTGCTCACTCATTTTTGGACACATCTTTTGTTTCACCATTAAGCAATGCCAGGACATCACTATATTTGTACATCACCCGACGGCCTCCAATCTTTCTGGAATGGAGGTGGCCCTGCTTGTCCCATCGCCATAGGGTGGTGAAGTTCACATGCAGTATTCGAGCGGCTTCTTCACGAGTGATGAATCGTTCTCCTTCCGGGACATTCATCCATGTCTCCAAGTCATTCTGTGCGTTCTTAGTTTGAGCTGCTACGATGTTTTGGGCCATCTCGTTTACCAAAGCGTCAAGGTCTTCCCTCGACATTACAACCAGTTGGTTACCTAAGATCCTATTTTCAGATTGCATAATCACGTTTTTTTTGAAGTGAAAGTTTTGTTTGTTATCTCTCATCCGCTTGGCACCTTATGCACGGATCCTTTTGCATTTCAGATTTAATGAAGTGTCGCGTCCGACAATCCTGTAATCTGAGGCACCGCCACGAAATCGAATGCAAAATTAGAGTGCTGCAAGCTCCAAGAAGAAAATCGCATCAAAAACCAGCCGTTTTTGCCCTTACTTTTCAAAATTGGTTCTAACGAGGAGGGCAATTAGAACCAACATTTTGAATCTGGGAGATTCGTGAGTCATAACAAGACAAGTAAGACACAATATGACTCTTTGTCGTTTACATCCGTATTATCTACGATTTTGTTGGAAAGAATTATAAGTATTCTCTTGTCCAAAGGGTTGACACCTTCATCTATCGTGAGGAAAAGAAGTTCATGACATCCAAGAGTTCAAAGTGGCAACGAGGTAGAAGAATCGTGTCATATCTGACAGAAGTGTTTAGGGCAACACCAAATACAATAAACACTCCCTAGTATAAGAATAGCCAGGGAAAATCATGGTTTTGTGATAAAAAAGGTGAAAATATTGCAAAAAATCAGGGTTTATTAATTCTGTTTT
The DNA here is from genome assembly GCF_019551475.1 of Prevotella sp. Rep29. Taxonomy (NCBI): domain Bacteria; kingdom Pseudomonadati; phylum Bacteroidota; class Bacteroidia; order Bacteroidales; family Prevotellaceae; genus Prevotella; species Prevotella sp. Rep29. Next base: position 161,647 of record NZ_CP047159.1, on the reverse strand, counting down.
ATAGAAAATGCTTAACTTTGTAAGCCAAACTTAACAAAATTGCCCAATTCTTATTAAATATAATTTATATGAGTATAAGTAAAGATGTCATCAAACAATGCTTGATTAGTAAGCAACGCGAGGTGGATGAGGCGGTGATTGTGAACCGTCCCGTAGAATTCGAGGAGAACGGGAACTATGTGATAGTTGGCGTGAGACATGCGGGTAAGTCGTACTTGCTGTATCAGCGTGTGCGTCAGTTGCAGGCTACCGGAAAGGGATGGGACGAGATATTGTTTGTGGACTTTGAGGATGAGCGTCTAGCTGAATTTCAGACGGATGACTTCAACAGTCTGCTGGAGGCACATATGGAACTGTATGGCAAGAAGCCTGTGGTGTTTCTGGATGAGGTGCAGAACATTCCACACTGGGATAAGTTTGTGCGGAGGTTGGCTGATGCGAAATACAGGGTGTATGTGACGGGTAGCAATGCGAAGATGCTGAGTAAAGAGGTGGCAACTACGTTGGGCGGCCGGTTCTTTATCTATGATGCGTACCCATATTCATTCAGAGAGTATCTAGCAGCGCAGCAGGTAGAACTGAAAGACCATTGGGAGTATGACACGATTCAGAGAAGCGAAGTAAAACGACATCTTAATGAGTACTTCTATTACGGCGGTCTGCCAGAGATCCTGTCGTTTAAGAACAAGCGGGCTATGCTGTCGAGCCTGTACCAGAAGATTTACCTTGGTGACATCTGTGCTCGAAACAACATTAAGAACGACAGGGTGTTGAACATCCTGATTAAGAAAATGGCAGAGAGCGTGAAGCAGCCTCTGTCATATAATAGGCTGAAGAATGTGATTATGTCGACGGGGTCGTCCATCAGTGTGCCTACTACGATAGACTATGCGGGGTATGCCGCTGACAGTTGGCTGATACTGCCCATGGAGAACGAGGTGGGTAAGCTGACTGAAAAGGAGATGCAAAAGAAGTATTATTTTATAGACAACGGATTGCTGAATCTGTTCTTGATGAACTCAGAGACGTCGCTACTGGAAAACATGGTGGCGGTGGAACTATTCAGACGATACGGCAAGGAGAATGTGTATTATCTGAATGCTGACAAAGAGATAGATTTTATAGTGCCTGATAAGAAGTTAGCCATCCAGGTGTCGTACAGCATCAAGGAGGAGACCACTTACAACAGGGAGGTGCCGCCACTAGTGAAATATACTAAGGCACATGAGGATTGGAAGTGTCTGCTGATTACGTATGATGAGGAGGGCACAGAAGGGGGGATACCCGTGGTGCCGGTGTGGAAGTGGTTGATGGAGGTGTGAGGGCATCTAAAGGATGCCGGGACTACGGAATATAGAAGAATATATGGATTTGATAAAGGATTTAGGTGTAGAAGTATATAAGGATGCAGCGAGACCTGCTGTATCTGAAGTAGGGGCTGTTGCTGGAAGGACTGTAAAAGCATTACTGGCGCCAATACGTGGTTTCCTTTGGTGTTGGGAAAAGATAGAGGACTACGTTGAGAAAGAGGTGCAAAAGCGATTGGAGAAAGTACCTGAGGAGCGGCTGAAGAGTCCTGACCCAGAAATAGCTGTGCCCTTGCTACAGTCATTGACTTATACAGCACAGAATGAGACACTGAGGGAAATGTACATCGCCTTGCTTGCTAATTCGATGGATATTAGTAAGGAGAATGTAGTGCATCCATCCTATGTCGACATTATCAAGAAAATGAACAGGTTAGATGCATTGCTCTTTGAGAAGTTATCAAAAACCCGTGGATATGTAATGGCGATTAATCCGAGAATTGCGATTAACGGTACCAACAAGATTTATACAAATGCATTGCCCGAGTGGTATTTGGGATGGACAATTGATGGCTATGACGAGTTTGCCGTATCTGCATCTCTTATTCGTATGAGCAAATTTGGCATTTTAGAATTAATGTATGATAGAACTATCACTGAGGCCAATTATTCAGCTTTGCGACAAACTACTTTTTTAGAGCAGGTGCTTGATGGATATAAAAATGCGTATCCTCAACAGCAACTCAAAATAGAGACCACAGATAGTGTGGTTTATGTGAATGAATATGGCAAGCAGTTTAGAGAAGCTTGTAGGTAGTCTCTAATTCCAATAATAAGACATCGGAGGAGAGGTTGGTAGATAACTGATTAAGTAGAAAAATGAAGCATTTAACTGGAGTATATTTGACAGACGGCATATCCAAATCGGGTGTAAGGTTCTCTATAGGGGCATTGGAAGATGCACTATGGCAAGGCTATGGTCGTTGTGTGCCATCAAATATTGAGCATGATATACATCGTCCTTTAGGAGTAACTCGTATTTCAGCATTATTTTTGTCTCATGAAAGCACCTATTTGTTGGGTAACACTTCATTGCCTGAAACGACAGAAGAGAATCGCTGGATGATGGCAGCCAGAACTGACTATCTTAATGAAAAAATGATAGAACGAGTCCTGCGGTATTCACAGGAATTCAACAAAGAGGTGAGTAACTTGGGATTAATGAAGGATGAATGTCGTATGATGTCAAATGGGATTGTGTTGTACGGCTATGATAGCATCGTACTTGATGCATTTCCATTCCTAAGAGGTGAGATTGACAGTGATGGACTTATATATTTAAGCAATCTGCTTCAGAATTTTGAATATAAGGGAGACGGTGTTTTTGCCTCGAAGAAGAACAATCTTTCGGTGTTAGTACATCCTTTTCTAAGACGTTCACTATCCCGTTATAATTGCTTTAATAAGGATTTTCTTAAAGAACTATTTGATTCAAACACCGAAGAGACCCCAGTGAGAATACGGGTTGATTTGGACTATGTGGGATATACGCCATCGTTTAAAGAAACTCAAGAGTTTGACTATTGGTATGGTCCAGAGTATACAGATGACATCAGTAAGATAAAGGAAGGCGTTGCGGCATACGATACAAATAAAACAGAATATCTCTTTAATCAAATAAAGAAAACTGAATTTGTATGGCAAGATAAAGATGGGAAACGTCAGTTTGAGATGGAGGAGGTTACGGACGTTGAGGCACCGACACTGTCAGAAGGGACGTATGCATGCCGATATCTGCATTCATTCTATGACACAACAACTGGCATGTTTGACCATTTTGATGGGGCTATACGAAGTTATGACCTTGAGGCAATATGCAGACGGTTAGAAAACCCGATAACAGCGATGGGGCATACTGCAGTATATACCAAGGTTTTCAGAATAGATGGGCCGCTGCCAATCAGGAAATGGAAAAGTCTAATAACTCATTATCTTAGGGGGAATCAGGATATATATAGATATTTTGGCGAAAATGTGCCCTTCGTGGCACAGAAACAGCAGCCTGTAAATCCCCTTTCAAAATATGTGCCGTTTGTACCTAAGAAAGGAGATGGCGTTAGATTGCTATATAGCTATCATACAAAAGGTGAAGAAGGAGTAAAACGACTCTATAGAGATTTTGATACATGTCAACTGATGGAGGGGATAGTAGAAACAACAGATTTGATGGCCGTTGATTTGGCGAAGTGTATACGACGTTGTGGAGGAGAAATGGACTATCCAAACTGCCGATTCATTAGCTATAGAGACAATTTCCATGATTTACCTGAGATATTTCACGGTGGCAATAATCCTGCAAGTGCGATTGAGAAGACGCTTGAAGGGATAAAGATGCTCTTGAAGGGGCTTGATAGTAATGGTATAGAGGATAGTATTTCTTTCTGCTTATCATGGAATTTAGATGATAGAAAGGTTAAAGTCAGCTTTATGGGAGCAGTCCCCGACATGCTGGCGTGGGTATCTTCACTAGGTGAAATTCAGACAGGTAGGGAGGAATTAAAGAAGTGGCTTGAAACGCAAGCACAATATTATAAGAAAAATGGTCAAGATACTCCCTCGCCGATTAATGCATCCTATATTCACGATAATGGTATTTTTTACCATCGAAGGCGTTTGGTGCAGAAGGATGCTGAATTGAAGGAACTTTATTACAATGATAGAAAGGAACTTTGCGCCAATATTGATTTTAATGATAGCCAGAAAGAGTTATTGGAATTGATGGATAAAGGCGTCATAAGTCCTTCTATGTTTGTGGTTGTAGATAAACTATTGTGTAATGGGAATGAGGACTATCTTACTCATGATGAGATAGCCTGCCTGAATGAAATAGAGTGTCAACCTACGATTCATTTCATGAGTTTAGTATGGACATCGAATAAGAATGGATTGAGAGAATTGTTAATAGCGTAAGAAATATATAACATGAGTAAAACTATATATTATCTAGGTGCTGGAGCCAGCTATGGCAGAAGGGATGATGGTAAAAAGATTTTAGAAGGTATCCCCGTCGTATCGGAGATACCGGAGCAGTTCGCTTTATTCAGAACTTATATAGAGACGGCTGTGATACCTTCTGATAGCGAGATGGTATTTCAAAACACTTACAGGCAGTCTGCATCCAATATAGAATCAGAGAGGCGTGACATGCTCTATGATATTGATCAACTCATTAAAGGAATTCAAGAGCACGCCACTATTGATACATACGCACGTAAGTTGTATCTGACAGGAAGAGAAAAGGAGTTCAATAAACTAAAAGCCGTTTTGTGCGCTTTCTTCGTATGGGCGCAACTGGTTTATAAACCTGATGGCAGATACGATACTTTTCTGGCAAATGTGCTGGAAGAGGGGAGCCTGATGCTACCCAAAGATATCAGTATTGTATCCTGGAACTATGACTCTCAGATAGAGAATGCATACAAGGCTTATAATCATGACGGCAAATTGCCACTATTTGAGAAGAACATCCAAGGAGAATGGCCGAAACTAACGAACAGTGGAAGGATTGTTAAGATTAACGGTTCAGCAACGTTCGAGGATAAGTCTACCATCCAATATATTAAGGAAGATGAGGAGAATATGCCGGCTGCTCTACAGGTAATAGAATTCTATCACGATTCACAAGTTGATACGTCAGGCATAGGCTTGTATTTCAAAACGCATCTGTCGTTTGCTTGGGAAGAATCGCCAAACAATGAGAAAATCAAGACAACCCTGACTCAAACTACAAATGATACGGAAATAGTAGTCGTAATTGGTTACTCTTTCCCCTTCTTTAACAGGGTGACAGATAGAGCTATCTTTAGCGGAATGCCAAATTTGAAGAAAGTGTATGTGCAGGATATCAATCCTGATGCAGTTATACAAGCTATTTACGCAGTGCTGCCGTCGGATAGAAAAGTGAATGTTGAACCTATTAGAAACTGTGGGCAGTTTTACTTGCCCGTTGAATTATAGAGTATAATGACTGGTTTAGATATATTTGTTAGTTTTGTTATTTCATATATAACAGGTAACATCCCTACCTTGAAGCAAATGCTTTCGGGTGGGGATGATTTGTCTTTACAGGAAAAGATAGACAAATGCTACCAGTTGGCCTTGGAGAAATGGTGCGCAAAAGATGCTTTGAGGCAAAAGATAGCGAAACAAAGGTATTCAAACCTACAAGAATTGACCAGAGTGGCGGAAAAGAATAACGAAGAGGATGCTGCTGCTATTAGGAGTCTTGTAAACCTGTTGGCGGAAGAGCTACGCAAGGAAGAGGAATGCGCACACTTCATACAAGAACTGGCCATCAAGGAGGTGGGAGAGAAAGTTGACCATCTGAGCGCACTGATTAAATCAAATATTGTTGCAAATGGAAATAGTCAGTGGCGGGGGCTGCAAGTACACAAGGCTGTAGAAGGATATATTAGGAGATATTGTTCGTTGGAGAATACACAAGACAGTTTTATCTATTATGCCCTAAAATTGAGAGAAAGGCATTGTCTGGCAGAATTCGTTACCGGCCTTGTAGAAGCACCGACCAATAAATACATTATATACAGCAGTGCTCAGACAGGAAAGACTACTGAATTGAAACAACTCTGCTGGGAATTGCAGGACAGCGGACTTTACCAGCCCATTATGTTGGAGGTGCGAAACAACACCAAACTGAAACGGGCAGAACTACCATCTGCTCGGTTCGAAGGAGGTAAAGAAATAGTCGTGGTTATTGATGCTCTGGATGAGGTGAACGGGCAGAAATATGATGACCTTATTGAAGAAATCAATGGTTATGCTTACGATCATCCTGAGACTAAGATGGTGCTCTCCTGTCGTAGCAATTACAGGAGGGAGAAGGAACTGGAACAGTTTACCGATTTGTTCTTGGAAGAGTTGAGCTATGGAGATGCCAACGATCATATCAACCGTGAACTAGGGGAAGGTAACGGCCTGGTCGCCTTGATCAATGAGAATGAGTTGACAGATTTTGTCAGAAACCCGTTCTTCCTGAATGTATTGATAGCAGCCTACAAAGAAAATAATAAGCAGCTGCCTAAGAACAAGGCTGAGATATATCGTCTTTTTATAGAAAAAAGTCATAGAGAGGAGAAAGAATACAAAAGGGTTAAACTTGCTGTAAGGCATAACTTTGATGATTCTGTAAAGTTGCTTGAAAAGGTTGCTTTAGGCCTGTCACTTCTGAATGTTCAAACATTAAGCAATGAAGAACTGCTGAAGTGCTTAGGTGATAATCAAGACAACGTTATAGAGTGTCTGAGATATGACTTGATACGCTGCGAAAATGGTAGATACTCCTTCAAACATAATGCTTTCCGTGAATGGCTTGTTGCGAATTACCTTAAAAGAGAAGGAATAGAGCGAGCCAAGCAGCTCGCTGCACAACCCACGGGCAGAATAAAGGCTGAGTGGTATAATATCATTATGCTGTGGGTCTCTATGTATGGTAAAGGAGAGGAGAATGATGTACAAGATATTATTAAATGGCTACGCACGGCCAGTTTGGAGCTTATAATCTACATAGACCGTGATATGTTGAGTCCAGCGGTCAGATGCGAAGTGTTTAAGGGGTTGATGCTCGAATACAAATCTTTGGGTATCCGAATGGCCAGTATTCTTACTCAGGATTACAAGAATTTAATAGAATTCGCTAAAAGTAAAGAATCGATAGGTTTTATCATTGATGAGCTGCAGGATGCACCCATAGAAACGGCCTATTTTGCAGACCTTACGTGTCTCTGCTATTTCCTGAACTGGACATGGTTGCAATACGAAAGCAAGGAACTAACCGAGACTCTGTTTGTAATGCTGGAAAATAAGACGAGAGATGCCCTTACGTATGAGAAAAAGCACAACCTCTCTTTCTTGTATATGGACAATGAGTTCTTTGCACAAAAGGAATATCTGGAGCGTTTTCTCGCTATAGTCAACGATTCTGATCATTATGAGGCTATTCGCTCGATGGTGAGACTGATAGACTTGTCAGACAACGTCGACGAATATGTGGATTATATATTGGATAAAGAAAAATATGTTCACAACCAGCAGGAAGGGATAACTACTCATATTGTATCGAGAACGGTTGTTTATAATGCTTTAAGTAAAGTAAAAACTGAAGATAGTGTAAAGAAGATAATAACACATCAATTCTACAACCCCCATAGTTTTTATCGTGACGAGTGGGAAGAGTATAATCAGATGATGAGTAATGTGCTATCATTATTGGCGACCTTTATTAAGAAAGGACAAGAAGATTGTATTCCCTTATTAGAAGAATTCTATGTTAGGCTGTTTAAAGAGTACCACTACCATTTTGACAGAGATGAACATGCCAAAGGACTTTTATCCCTTATAAGAAAGGCATATTGTGACGCAGGATTAAGGGATAGTGGCCGAGAACAATTTTATAAGAAATGTCAGCTGATATTTGAGCAACAAGATCCGAAAGAGACTGAGCATGACAATATACGCAAAACCTTCTTTATGGCAGCCTTGTGGATGACGGTTGATGATGTGAAAGAAGATTTCGGTCATTTTGATAAGACGAATGAATGCCATAGGGCGCAGGCCTCGTGGTATGGAGAAATGCCTTGTGAAGAAGTTGCAGAATATGCAAATGCTCTTTATAAAGAGTTGTTCCCAGCAAATCCCCGTTTTAATAAAAGGAAGGAGCGGCAGCGTGCTTGCTTTAAAGATTTTACAGATTATTCTGTCTTCAAGCAGGAAGTGTTGGAAATGGTGGGAGAGCTTGGCAAATTTGAAACACGCAAGGAGCATTGGAATTATTTGAGACAGCAAGAGGATGGTTATAACCAATATGCCTACAGGTTTATCATGCATTATACTAATGATAACAACCAATATGATTTGGAGGGAATCATAAAAGGCATCAAGAACAAAGAAGTGTATGAAGCCTTCTTTATGAAAGAGATAGAGGAGTTGATTTCAAGACCCAATGACGACTTGGCTGTTACCGATGAAATAATAAAACGCTGTTTGGATACGGCAAAAAGGACAGTAGAAAAAGTAAGCAGAGGGGAACAGCCCTATTATTTCTCGAAAGTGGCCATCTCACTGCTTTTACATGAATATTTTGAGGTGTCCCAAGAAACACTTATGGGGCTTTTGGATTATTCAGACTTTAGTATATCGAAGAAAGACAAAGACAATTATTTCAATACTGAATATTCGCTGTTCAAATACATTTCTGAGAGAGTTCCTGTCAATACTTTGGCACCAGAGGTTGTCAAAAAACTAAAGAACTTGCCATGCAATTTAAGAAGCAATAGACTTTATAATTTTGCTAATTATATTGTAGAAAATCATATAACCGAAGGCTACAAAGAAGCCCTTCGATTTGCATTATCCTCACAAAATCTCTCTGCCAATATTCTTGAGGCGCTTATCAAGGGAAGACTGATGATTGATGAGATAAAAGCAGCAAGTCGCAGTATGAGTATTTCGGATAAGTTGTTTTGCTATACATCCATCCACAGAAACATAGGAGATGATGGCTGGGTAAGACAAGAACTGGAGCCGGAGTTTAAAAACTATACTGGCTATGACTTGAGCAGGGCGGTAAGGTTGTTGATAAGTATGGGAAGTCTGGACGGACTTGACTATCTGGTACGGCATCCGGATATGATGAATCATGGTGAGGATTTCATCTTTAACTATGCGACACCGAACGCCATACCGTCGTTGTGCTATTTTGTAAAGTACTGTCAAGAACATAAGATTGACGGTATTCATACATCAAATAGCATTATGACATCCCTGGAGCGAATAGCTTTATTGAGCGAGGAAGCACTGAAGGAAGTCAAGCAATATCTGAAAGACCTTACAAAGAGAGGTGAAGAATTCAAGTATTTGAACCGCTATATCATCGCTTTTGAAGACAAGTTTTATGAGTCCTATCCGGGAGTCTGTGATATACAGTCTGTTATGGAGCTATTAGGGACAGATGTAAGTGACATTTATCGCGGGGGTGAAGAAAAACGAGATGCGGCTGATGGTAATGATGCCGTTGAGGATATACTTTATATTTCTTACAATTGGGAGAGTAGTTCTCAGCATACGGTAGATTACCTGTGCTATGTTCTAGATACGCATAACATTCCTTACAAGCGAGACAAGAAAGACTGCCCTTATAACGAGAATATCAAGGACTTCATGAATGCCATCAGAGCAGGGAAGCAGGTAATCGTCGTTTTAAGTAGGGCATACTTGTATTCCCAGAATTGCATGTATGAATTGACTGGCATTCTGGAAGATGAGCATTATAAGGAACGGATATTGCCCGTTGTGATGGACGATACTATTCGTAGTTCGTTGTTCTACGCTGATTTGGTAGGGTACTGGAAAGGAAAGAAAGATGAGCAGGAAGAAATGGTGAGGCGGCTGAATGAGATTGACCCTAACAAAACCAAGCCCCAAGCTGACAAACTGAAGGTGATAGAGACCATCTATGACAAGATAGATGCTATCAAAGAGTATATAGACTAGACGAATGCGGAGAATCTGGATTCGTTGTGCGCGACACAGTTCAGGTCGATTGTTGAGATAATAAAGGAGCGGGTATGACTCAGGAATAAAGATGGTTAAGAGGTATAATGAGGCGATGGTGTTTATGGAGCGCGAGCACCGTAAACTTTCAAAACACTCTCTGTTAGGGAATTGAACAAATCCTGCTTTTGACTGGAAAAAACGATACAAACCGCGCTATAAAGTGAACAAATTTCACTAAAATTACTCGTTTTAGTAACTTTTAAGAGCAATCAGACCTGTGGTCTGAGATAAAATGAGTAACTTTGTGGGCGAATAATAAACATATTGTAATGGCAAGTAACAAAGACCTAAATCGCCTGAAGGTGATACTGGCAGAGAAAAAGAAGTCCAACCTCTGGCTGTCAAAACAGTTGGGATGTGCGCCAACGACTGTTTCTAAGTGGTGTACCAACTCGTCACAACCGCCGTTGGAGTCGTTGATGAAGATAACAAGACTGCTTAATGTGGAACTTAATGACCTTGTCAGGTATGAAGAACTTGATAAAGATGAAGAGAAAGGAAGTAGTTAGGCTGAAGCAGAGTCGGACTGTAAACATCCTAAATGCTGACATTCGTATTTTAATACATTCTAATTTGTAGAAAATATGCTGATTCCCCAGTCGGACATATTGTCAACCAATGCCATGAATCGCGTGTTTGACACGACGACGGCAACATACAAATTTTATTGGCTCTTGGCTTTGCTCGACATGCACGTCAAGGAGCAGAAGGATGAAATTCTGGCTCTCGATGTAGCTGCACGGATGGTTGCCTATGCGTGGTACCCGACCCAGTATTTCCGATTGTCGTTTGGCAAAGGCGATTCCATGTCGAAGATTATTCCTGATGTGGCTCTGTTGACAGGAATTACGGTAGATGACAGACTCGAAGATAAGAGTGATGCCATCTCTAATGCCATCTCGGAGAATCGGGAGGTAAAGAAGAGGGTTAGGATTCTGTTGAATAATGTCCCTTTCCGCTTTCAGAAACCATGGATTGACACGACCGACGATTACGATATGCAACATCGCAGCCAATCGTTTGAGAATGATTGTCTGTATTCCCTGACGGGTAGTGGTGAAGGGCTTACAGTTACCATCAATCCCCATTGGAGCAACTATCTGATGACCAATTATGAGGTGCTTCGTGATTTTGCTTTGTGGAATCTCGCGTTGTTCTTGCAGTCGAAGAATCCCAACGTCCCGAACATATCCGGCAAACTGCTTCGTCCGGAAGAGCGGGAGCCGCTGACCAGACAGAAGAAGTTCTGGAACAAGGTCATCGAGATAGGCGGTCCTATCCGGTGTATATACAAGAACACGCCGCTTGGGAGGAATGAGTATGACCTCGACCACTTCATTCCGTGGAGCTTCGTGTCGCACAATCAGAACTGGAACTTGATTCCAGCCGACGGCTCTTTCAACTCCTCCAAGAGCAACCGCATTCCCGACCTTAACTACTATCTCCCTAAGATGGCGAAGGTACAGCACAGGGCTTTGCGTTTGTACATTCCACAAAGCGGGAAAAGGGATAATACTTTGGACGAGTACTATGCCTTGGGGTGTTCCCCGCAGGACTTGATACAAATGTCAGACGAGCAGTTTCTGAATGTCTGCCGCAAAACCTTCTCCCCTCTAAGCCAAATGGCTGTCAACATGGGATTCCGAACCCTAAGCTCCCAATAACTATGGAACCAGAGAAAATAAACCATCCCTACCTCACAGCGATCAAGCGCACGGATTTTTCTGTGCCGACGCGATACCTCATGCAGCACAAACTGCTGAAGGGCAAGATTCTCGATTTCGGATGCGGTTTCGGTTTCGATACAGACGAGCTTAGGAAGCAGGGCTTCGACATCATCGGCTACGATTACTACTACCGCCCGGACTTCCCCGAGGGCAAATTCGACACCATCTTCTGCAACTATGTGCTGAACGTCTTGGAACCCTACGCCCAAGCCGAGGTGCTGATGAATGTCACTAACTTGCTTTCACCTAAAGGAACGGCCTATTTTGCCGTACGCCGCGACCTTGAAGAAGAGGGCTTCCGGCTCCATGCCATCCACAAGCAATACACATACCAATGTAATGTGAAATTGCCGTACAAGAGCCTCGTTGCCAACAAGAGCTACGAACTCTACCAATATAACCATTTCAACAAGCTGCCGCGCGTGGAAGGCGAGAAATGCCCATTTTGCCGTCTTTCCCGTCGGGTGGAAATCATCTGCGAGACGGCCACTTGTGTTGCATTCTATGACGGCTATCCTGTCTCTCCTGGGCATGCTTTGATTATACCAAAACGCCACGTTGCATCTTATCGCGATTTAACAAACCACGAAAAAGAGGCAATGAATGTGGTACAAGAATATGTCATGAAGAAGATTGACGAGCGTTTCCATCCAGATGGATATAATGTTGGCATCAATATCAATGAAGCTGCTGGCCAGTCTGTTTTTCATTGCCACATGCACGTTATCCCCCGATACAAGGGCGATGTGCCCAATCCAAAAGGCGGGGTTAGGGGCGTTATACCAAGTAAACAGAAATATTAGAATAAGCGTGGTTTTGGGATTTGCGACGAAGATGGAGCATAACAATGGAGCTATACGTACGAAGATAAAAATAATAGAGTTATAAGTGTTTATGGAGATTCTTTCACATTTTAGAACCATAGAGGAGCTGACTAAGACACTCTCGCGAGAACAAGGATTACTGAGTGAGATGTTTGAGAAGCGGAAACTAATGAAGTTTCCACAAGGGTTGGCTTTGGAACTGGTGGGAGGAAATGAAGCACGACTAAAGAAACTGCTGGATTATGGCGTACTGGTGGAGGCGGGCAATACGGTAGAGATAGAAAGCGACTACCTCAATTTCTTTGAGGAAGTACTGAATGTGAACGAGGAAATAAGTGTGCTAAGTGTTCAGGAATGTATCAACACGCTGAAGGAACATATCGGATATTTCTTGCAGGAGACGAATGCCAACCGTAGGGCTGGCTATCAGGATAGTGTGCGACAACTGCTAAAAAAGACGGGATTCAGAACGCTGAAGAATGTGGTTGACTTGAAGCGCAATATGGATAATGCGTATAAGCAAGAACCCAACTATATTATCAAGAAAAAGAAGCTGCAAAACCTAGATGAGAAGAGCCATAGCATCCGCTCGATGATACGCGAATGCGAGAAACTAATGGATACGGAGCACGCATTCTTCCTGATGGCCAACGACCCACACATGGCAAAGACATGTAGCGACGTGAAACACGACTTTGTGGAGGCGTACCATGCTCTGATGGAAATAGACAGACAGATTATCGTCTATATCAACCAGATTGAACAACAAAACCAGCTTTATAAGAAGATACGCAAGCTGAAATATCTGCAAGACCAGTTACTCATCAAGACTGATACCAATCTGGTTCAGGTGTTGGAAGATAGCAATCCACTATGGATGGAATCCAGACAATACAGCAAAATAAGACTCTCTTTGGAAATGCTGAGGGAGAACGACCAGATAGTGAGCATCCTGAGACGGATAGCCGAGCGAAATGGTTTGAAAAAAAACGCAAGGACAGAGGCCGAACCGCTGACAGACGAAGACTTGCAGGAACACGTTCAGCGGTTGAAGGATGTCGATCCTAATGAAGTATGGAATGCTTTTTCTGCGTCAAGCTATAACCTGTTCGACTTTATTCTGAGATACGATTATAAGGCTAAACGTGAAATAGAAGACCACGCAGCCCTCTTTTGCCAACTGGTCATCCTGCATCCTGACGAATGTAAGATGACAGGGAAATATGCCACTTATCAAGACATCGAATATCCTATTATCTATGCGAAATAATACTCAACGAATTTACGAGAGACTGAGCCGTGGAGAATTCCTTTCGGTAGACAGCTCTGATACCTCTATCCGTCATCTGTATGAGGATATTGAGGAAAACTTCGACGATTATGCTGATTTCTTCAAGGAGATAGGTCTGCAATTGGAGGCAGGCAACGGCTACTTCTACTTCTCACGTATTGGTGAGGGAAAGCAGTCCATAGAACAGAAGTTGGAGAGTTTTTCCAAATGGCTAGACTATCTGGACTTCCTGAAGACCTACAACCAATCGTTTACGGCTGGCTATCAGTTTCGTAAGAGCCATCTGATAGAGCAAATCAGTTTGGACATTGAACTGAAGGAGAAGGCTGGTCACCTTTATAAGAAATATGGTGTGGGGTCTTATTTGGAAATAGTGAACAAACTGCTTCAAGAGATGCAGGGTATGGGATTTGCCGAATGCATTAGTGAACAGGATGAGACCTACAAGATTACATCGGCCTTCCACTATGCCGAGGAACTGGTAAACATGATTCAAATAGCCAACGAAGATGAAATACCTGAATAAAATCATATTTGTCAATAGCGCTAATATACCATACGCTGAGATTTCAGTTGATGGCAATGTGCATTTTACTGGTACTCAGGGTGTGGGCAAGAGTACGGTTTTACGAGCACTGTTGTTCTTCTACAACGCAGACAAGCATCGTCTGGGCATACAGCAGGCTCAGAAGTCATTTGACGAGTTCTATTTCCGTCAGTCAAACTCGTACATCCTTTATGAGGTGATGCGCGACAATGGGGCCTATACCATACTGGTGAGTCGTTATCAGGGACGAGCTTCATGGCGGTTTATCGATGCTCCTTATCAGCGCGATTGGATAGTTGACCAAGATAAGCAGGTATTGAGTGACTGGGTGAAGATACGTGAGCGTATTGATAAAAATGTGTCAGTATCTGCAAGGATAGACTCTGGCGTGGTGTTTAAGGATATTATCTTTGGCAATACCCACGATCACAAATACGTTCGCTATGCCTTAGTGCAGAGTGCCCACTATCAGAACATTCCGCGAAGCATTCAGAACGTCTTTCTGAATACCAAACTGGATGCTGACTTCGTGAAGAACACCATCATACAATCAATGGCAGACGAGGACTTACCCATCGACCTGCAGACCTACAGACGACTGGTGACCGACTTTGAACGGGAATATGACGAAATAGACTGTTGGTTCAGGCAGACGCGTGATGGTAACTACCCTGTACGTCAGCAAGCATTGAAGATTGCTGAACAAGGCAGACGAATTGTGGCACTCGACCAGCAATTATTAGATGTGTGGCGCATGCTGAATCATGCTGTAGCAGAGAGTGAACAGAAGATTCCGCTATTGGAGGCAGAGGCTACAGAGTTGAAAATGAATATCGAAAAGGAGCGAAATCGTGAGAAAGAACTGACGGCAGACTATGACGGAGAAAAAGACAAACTCAATCAAACGTTGGGCGGCAAGAAAGAAAAACTGAAGGAGATAGCGCAGGCACGGAAAGATTTCGAGACCTTGCATATCGAGGAAAAACTGGCTTTGGCCGCCCGTGAGGATGCCATTAAGAGCGAAGCTGCTGACAAGCAGATACTGCTGGATGACCTGTTGAAAACACATGCATCGATAGAAGAAAAGTATAATATCGCCAGGGGCAAACTTGAGAATGCCCGTATGGCATTTGAAAATGCTCAAAAGGAGGCATACTATCAAAAGCAGGATGCCCTGCAGAAAAAGCGGAAACGTTTGGAGGATGAGCGCACAAAGAACAGAAATGCCGTGATGGATGCGTTCAACAGTAGGCGTCATGAGTCGGACGAGCGCTTGCAGATGCTGCTGGCAGAGCAAAATAGGGCAGACAATGCCGTGAAAGAACTGCGACAGTGGCATCCTAAGGCTGAAAAAACGAAGCAGGTACTGGAGCAGCTACGGCAGTTGGAGGTAGCAGAAAAGGAGAACACCGCTCAACAGACAGCTATCAAGAGCCAGATTTCCCAACTGACTGCTGAGTTTGAGATGAAAGAGGCTGAGCTTAAACAAGCCTCTCAGCGTGAACAGGAACGGCTCGAAGCCAGCCGCGTTCAACACGAAGAACAGATAGCCAAGATTTATGAACTGTTATCCCATCTGGACGGCTCGTTGTATCAGTGGCTTACCGAGAATGCCGATGGATGGGAAGAGACAATCGGCAAGGTGGTGGACGAAGAACGGATTCTATATGCAGGGGGACTGGAGCCTCAACTCGGAGCGGCATCCGACAGTCTGTTTGGCATCAAGCTCAACTTGGATAATATTGATGCCGTACATCGTACGCCCGATGATTTTCGTGCTGAGAAAGAAACACTGGAAGAGAAGGTACAGCAGTTGAACAGACAACTCACACAATTGCCTATCACCTTGCAGGAAGATATATCAAAACTTGGTAAGAAATATGGTGATCTGCTTAAACCGCTTCGTCAGGAATACTCTCGCCTAAAAGTGGAAGAAGAGCAGATTCCCACAAAACGACAGAACCTGCAGAACCAGCAGCATCAGTTGGAGATGGAAGAGCAGGAAATGGTTGCAAAGGAAAAAGAGGTTCGCGAACGTGCCTTTAACGATGCCTTGTTGAAAGTACAGGCAGAGAAGGATGTCCGTGAAAAGAAAGAGGCCCAAAATAAAAAGGAACTCAACAGTTTGGATAATGCCTTTAACAAATCTTCAAAAATGCTCGATGAGGAATTGCGGGTGTTCAAGGAGTCTCAAAAGGCGGAGGCCTCTCTTCGCAATCAGGAGTTTGTCAGTCAGAAAGCTCAGCTTGACGAACAACAGAAAGCAGAACTGTCCGGAAAAGGCGTTGACGTTAACCTGTTGGAGCAATACCGCAAAGCATTGGAGATGCTTAAGAAACTGCTGGCGCAGATAGACGATGAGCGCCCCACGGTCATCAGATACCGCGATGCAGAGCAGAACCTGTTTGCGAAGGAACCTGAGATAAAAAAGTGCATCAACGACATTAATCAGCAACTCGCCATGATGCGTCAGCGATATGAGGACAAACGTACACGCATCGAAAAGAAACGGCAAGAACAGGAGGAGTGTCAGAAACAAGTCATCAAAGATTTGAATCATCGTCGCGAGGGATTGAACCTGTATCATCAGGTAGTAGAAAACGAACATTTGGTGCCCGATGCTTTCCTCTCTGATGACAAGCCGATGGAGTCCCAACAGGATTGTCAGCAGCTGATCAGTCAGCTTCGTGGAACGGTGAACCAGAAGCGGGAGACATTGGACCGATTAAAAGACATCGTCATCAACTTCAATCGCAACTTCAAGCCTCAGAATGCCTTCCACTTCAATACCATGCCTGTGACGGACAAAGACTATCTCGAGATAGCCGCCAACCTACAAGACTTCATGGATAATAATAAGATTGAAGAGTTCCGTCGTCGTACCAGCGAGCATTACAAGGATATCCTGGGGCGCATCTCTACGGAGATTGGCACACTGATGAAACGCAGGTCGGATGTGGACAGCGTGATACTGGATATCAACAGGGATTTTGTGGAAAAGAACTTCGCAGGAGTTATCAAGAGCATTGAACTTCGGGCGAATGAGTCGTCAGACCGACTCATGCAGTTGCTCATGTCCATTCATAACTATACCGTGGAAAATGCCCTGTCGATAGGCGAACTTAACCTTTTCTCCAGCGACAATCGCGACGAGGTGAATCGCAAGGTCGTAGATTATCTGAAGAGCCTCTCTCATCAATTGCAAGATGAGCAAAGCCGACCAACGGTATCACTTGGCGATGCCTTCCGATTGCAGTTCCGTGTGAAAGAAAACGACAACGACACCAATTGGGTGGAGCGTATCAATAATGTGGGGTCTGATGGTACGGATATCCTGGTAAAAGCAATGGTGAACATCATGCTCATCAATGTGTTTAAGAAGAAAGCGGAAAGGAAAAGTGGTAATTTCATCGTACATTGCATGATGGACGAGATAGGACGACTGCATCCCAACAATATCAAGGGTATCCTACAGTTTGCCAATTCTCGAAATATCTATCTCATCAACAGTTCACCCACATCTTATAATCCATACGATTACAAATACACCTATTTACTCAGTAAACATGGCGTGAAGACAAGAGTGGACAAACTTTTGAAACGGACAAAATAATTATGGCAATAAGTGCATCCATACAGGCATTGATTTCTGGCGAGCAGATTGCAAGTTCAAAGTTAAGCAGCAAGTTGCTTGATGAACTGATGGCAGAAGGGTTGCTGTTGGTGACGACTCGTGGCTCTCGGAAGTCATATCGTGCCCGTGATATTGAGGCACTTAAAAGATACCTCATTGACAAAGATGAGAATTATCGAATGCTTGATGTTACCGTTTCGGATTCTCGTTCTTCAATAGCTGCAGAAACAGGGAATTCTAAACTTTTGACGATTCGCTCTTGTCTAGGATTCCCTATCAATAGTTATAAGTCTATTGAGTGTTCGCTAAATGGCGAACCGTTTGTGGTTAATCCTCCTGAAGGAAGTTTTGTGTTTATCGACAATTGGAAACATTTTGTTATTCCAGAGGATATTGTCGTGGTGGGAATTGAGAATATGGAGAACTTCCGTATGATTCGTCAGCAAAGGAAGATGTTTGAGTCTTTGTTAGGAGATAAACAACTTCTTTTTGCATCCCGCTATCCCCAATCAACTGATTTGCGTAATTGGCTTCTAACTATTCCAAACAAATACGTTCACTTTGGTGACTTTGATTTGGCAGGAATCCACATCTTCTTAACGGAATTCCATAAACATCTTGATGATCGCTCCATATATCTTATCCCATCAGATATTGAACAACGGTTATCCAAAGGATCATTAACTCGGTACAACGAACAATATGACAAGTATCATACACTTCAGTGTGATATTCCCTATTTGCAGTCTCTCATAGATATGATCAACAAACACCACCGTGGATATGACCAAGAGGGATATATTAATAATGAAAAATAAAGAACAATTGGTGGCGGTTGATAACATCACCCAAAAGGCTATTTTGCAGAGTTAATCACGGGCCGTCTAAAGGGTCAATCAAGAATAGTTAGCCTTGTATTATGGTGTGGGAAGGTATATATCCGAGAACACCCGTAACCCAAAATGGGAAATCTGGCGCTTTGAAGAGTATTAGCTAACGGTTAAGGCAGGAGTTCTCTGGGTAAGGGGCTTCGGCGAGTCTAGCCCCAAAAACATGCGCTTGTTCTATGGGGCATGGAATGTCATAGAACCTAAATCGCCAATCGCAATTGGCGATTTGGCAAAGGTGCTGACTCCGAAGGAAGAACTACAACGTATATTTGAAGAAAGCAGCAATACAGGTGACTATATAGCGGACGAAGTTTGAGCAGATGGCAAATGTCGGAGGTGATGTCGGAGATTATGTCGGAGGTTGAAATGCAGCCCAACTCAATGAAAGGCAGAAGATTATTTTAATCGGCTGATAGAGACAGAACAAATGAATGTCCTAGATAGTGTCCTAGAAAATGTCCTAGAAACATCAGCTTCACTTGCATGGCATTTCAAAGTTGATGCAAGGACCATCTGCCGCGGCTAAGCGTTTTGCATACCAAAGGCTTTATCCGTCACGATGGGCCTGACAAGGGTAGACGCTGGGTTGCTGTAAAAGGATAATTGAGCGTTTCATCAGAAAGCTTACTCGTATTACTGATATTACTGAATAATATGCCGAAAATGGTTTGCGAACAAAAATAATGAGATTTGCGAACAAAATGAGAGAATCAATTATTGCAGAAAGATTATATTGGTGTTCGCGAAATGCAATTTTGTTCGCAAATTGTTCGCAAAACAAAGAAAAAGGGGCCACATTTTTGATGTAACTCCTTGATTTTCAGTGTGGACCAGCCAGGGCTTGAACCTGGGACCTCCAGATTATGAGTCTGAGAGAATACAATTTTATGAAATTTTCTTTGTTTGAAATTTGGCTGATACACAGATATTTACTAAATTTGCACCATCAAACGAAACGTTAAAAAACCCCTTAACTCAACCCGATTGTTTTCGCATCGTTTTCGCGAAAATTTTGCGAGAGGACATCAGATTCGAGTCTGGAGGTTTCAGAAAATTGCAAGAAAATGAACAAGATTTTGGCGATTTCACGGCGGCAGACTATGGTTCTGCAAGGCTGAATGTTTTCGCGAAAACAAAAACAAGAAGAACTATGGCAAAGAAACTCACGACCTCGCTGACGGGTTTCAAAGAACGTCAGTGTACAATGGCAATCGTTCTTGACATCCGTAGCAATCGCAAAGATGTAACAGAATACCCTGTGAAGGCTCGATTCACCATCGACCGCCGTTCGTACTACTATCCGATAGGTGGTAGTTATAGCAAACAGGAGTTCTCGGAAATCTGCAACGTACAGAAGAGCAAGTCGCCCAAGTACGAGGAGAAGAAGCGGTTATTGGACATTGTGGACAAGTATAAGACAATGCTAATTAACCTCAATCCTGGTCATGAGCTGACACTTGATGCCGTGCGTATGGTGGTCGAGGGCAAGGTCACAAGGGAAACGAAGGAGTCGTTCATCGGTATCTGGGAAGAAATAATCCACAATCTACGTACAGAAAACAATGGTGCCAGATATACTACTGCCGAGCCATACGAAACAGCCTTGAATTCCTTTAAGAGATTTCTTTGGAAGGAAGATATCAAGGGATTTGAGGTCAGTATAGAGCACATAAAGAAATGGGAGGATGGAATGATAAATGGTGCTATTGGCCCTGATGGTAAGAAGTTGAAGCCCGTCAAAAGCACTACTCGCGGAATCAACATGCGCCAATGTCGTGCAGTATGGAATGAGTGTCGCCGCCGTGGCTACCTGCTGCAGACGGAATATCCATTCTCCAATGCGAAGAAAGGGAAGGTGTCAATACCAGCTCCAGCATCGCGCAAGGACGAATATCTTGATATTGCCCGAATGACAGAACTTTATCAAGTGTTTGTTAATAAGAACTACCCCGATACTTGGAAAAAAGGGTATGCAGAGCGTGCTCATTACGCTTTGGGACTTTTCCTTGTTCAATATCTGGGCAACGGCTTCAATCTGGTAGATGTGGCCCAGCTGACCTACTCTCAATACTACTTCGACACCGAACGCAGGGCTTTCAAGTTCTACCGTAAGAAAACTCGTGGACGCAGTAAAAACGGTGGCGAGGTCATTATTCCCATCACGGAACCCTTGCAGCACATTCTCGATGATATTGCGGCACCTCCCAAATTAAATGCCCTCGTCTTTCCCCATATTTTGGAAGGGGCCACCCATGAACGAGACATTCGCAAGCGTGTGTCAGGTGAAAACTCCAATGTTCAAGACCGTCTCATCAAAATCTGTAAAGATGTGCTTCATTGGGAAGTTCGTCCCTCTGGAACTTGGGCACGTCACTCCTTTGCCACCAACCTTACCCATGCTGGTGTGGAGCGGTCATACATTGATGAAGGTATGGCCCACTCTCAGGGCCAGTCTGTCACTGACCTTTACATTGCCAAATATCCTTTGGAAAAGCAGATTGAATACAACTCCAAGCTGTTGAACCTGAATCCCACTCCTGCTATTACAAAAGATGACATCAAGAATATGAGCAAGGAGGAAATGGCAAACCTGCTAATGGAACTAATAGAAAAATGAGAATGAAGCTGGGGTGGCAATTCACCACCCCGGCTTACACCATTTTAGTGTTCAGTATAATAATTGGAGCCACAAAATACACCATCTTCTCTTTTACCGCCTCCAAAAAGAGGCAAAAACCAGCAAGAGCGATGGTGCTTTCTCAAACAAACAGCAGTAAAACGCATATATTTTTGTTAAATTATAGAGATTTTATATTAGAAATGATGTAATATCAAAATAAAGTTGTAATTTTGCATTCGAAACAATATAATTCGACATGGCAAGAACAAAATTATCAGCAGTAGTAAAGACCCTACGCAAGGAATATGGTCTTACTCAGGAAGACCTCGCACTGAAGTCGGGCGTGGGGCTTTGTTTCGTCAGAAATCTGGAACAGGGAAAACCGACGCTGAGAATGGATAAGGTGAACCAACTACTTGATTTGTTTAACTACGAACTAACGGCAACACCCAAGCAATGAGACAAGCAGAAATATATCGCAAAGACATTCTTGCAGGCATCCTGACGGAAGAAGGTGGCGAATACCGCTTCTGCTATGATGAAGCGTATCTCGCTCGTGAGGATGCGCAGCCTGTAAGTCTGACGCTTCCTTTGCAGACGGAGGCATTCGTAAGCCCTGTGCTGTTTCCGTTCTTCGACGGCCTGATACCCGAAGGATGGTTGCTTGATGTGGCACTCCGCAACACCGACATCAGCGTCCTCGATCGTATGTCTCTGCTGCTGCTGTGTTGCAAGGAGTGCATCGGCTCTGTCAGTGTTGTACCCATAAACAAGGAAGGAGGCGAATGATGTGTAAGTGTAAGTGTCTGTATTGTTATCAACCTCTGGAGGAAGGACAAAAAGATTTCCATCCAGGTTGTTCCCGAAAGTTCTTCGGGACAAAAGATGTCCCGTCAATGGAATACCGGCATGAAGACCTTGATAGTTTGGCTGAGCAAGTTATTCGTGCCCAGACATCTTTAACAGGTGTCCAGCCTAAGCTATCCCTGAACCTCAGCAAGCATGAGGGCTGTAGCCGGCTAACCATCGTGGGACTTTGGGGCGACTACATCTTCAAGCCCCAGACAGATAGTTATCCGCAGTTGCCAGAAAACGAAGACCTGACGATGCACCTTGCTGAAGCAGCGAAGATAAATGTCGTCCCTCATAGCCTTATTCGTTTGGCTGATGGGGAACTCGGTTACATTACCAAACGCATTGACCGCACCAAGAACGGTGAGAAGATAGACATGGAGGATATGTGTCAACTGACACTGCATCCCACAGAGTATAAGTACAAAGGCTCGCATGAGCAGATAGCGAAGACCATAGCGCAGTATAGCAGCACACCTAAGCTCGACCTGACGAACTATATGCAGCTCTTGCTTTTCTGTTTTGTGACAGGCAACAACGACATGCATCTGAAGAACTTCTCACTCTATCGCCCTTCTGAGAAATACCAGTTGACACCAGCATACGACCTCCTCAACGTTGCTATTGCCAACCCTAAGGACAAGGAGGAACTGGCGCTGCCTCTTTCCGGAAGAAAGACAAAACTACGTCTGGACGATTTCCTAAAAGCTGCCAAAACGATGGGGTTGGAGGAGAATGTAGTGCTACGTCTTATAGCAGGTCTTCACAAGGCTCTACCAAAGTGGCAGGCTTTAATCCAGGCTTCCTTCCTCTGTGAAGATATGAAGTCTGCGTATTTGGAGCTTGTTACGTCCAGATTGGCCCGATTGCAAAGGTGAGATTTCCATAATTTCCAGGATTCTCAATCTGAGGGTTATTCTTGCAGAGAGTGCTTATGGCGCTGAACAAAAAAGCGAGGGCAACCTCGCTTTTTCTAAACAATTATCTCATCAGTGTATCTTAGGAGATCTATACGCCGATGTGTTGTACCAGTTGGTGTCATGTTTATATCTTGAAATAGCTATAGACGGGCTGACACCACGATTAGATGCTTCTTGGGCAATGGTCTTCACAATCTTGTGTGGAGAGAGGCTACTGCTGCCAACTCGTAAAATACCAGTCCATATGTCATCTGGTATAAGCTGTTGTCGGGCAAAATCATTCGCTTCTTTCTCTCTTGGGTCGGTGGAGTACAAGGTACCCTCCATAGATATAAAGGCTTTTTGTTCTTCTGAAAGATGGTTTTCGATGTGGCATAATTCATGTAATACATCAAAAGCCAGCTTGTCCATATCATTATAACGATATGTCACAGTCACAGCTGGATGACCATCCACAATAGTGCTATAAGCATCAACAGGCACCTTATCCAGTTTCTCAACTTCTACATATAAAATACCGAATTGGTTTAGACAATCCTTCATTGACTGAACAGAAAGAGTACGAGCATTTGCCATTCTTGCAATAGACTCAGCGGCTTTTAAACCATTTCCTTTCTTGTAGTTTGCTTGAACTTTCGTTTCTGTAGTTGCCAACCAATTCAATAGTAGCCATGTTTGCATGTTTTTCTCATCTATCTGCACCTTCTCGCTATGTTTGTATAAACCTGCGACTTGTAATCTAAGCTCTGTAGAAGACAATAGGTCGAAAGAAAACATTTCCTTTATTTTAGCTACTCGTTCAAGGCAGGGGAGGATAGACATTCTAAGCCTTTTGTATAACAAATTCAGATTAAAAAATTCCGAACACGCTTTTTCAAAAGCAATAGCTTTTTGCTCTTCGGTCTGTCTTTCTTCCAATGCCTTGCAGTCGTACACATAGCCATTGTGCAGATTCATCCATGTTTTAAACGGGATGCCCAAATGTTTTTCCAGCTTCATAGCCAAATCTTCATTCAGATTGCGCTTCCCCTTAATAAATTCATTCAGATGAGTTGACTGCACGCCAATCATTTGGGCAAAATCCTTTTGCTTGATACCACGTTCCTGCAACTCATCACGCAAGATTTCTCCTGGGTGTATTGCCCTGGCAGGAACTAATCTGTTACTTCTTGTTGCCATAATGCGTACTATCAATTTCTATTAATTCTACTTCAATGCCGTCATCTGTTTCTACAAATAACAGGCGTTCAACCATTCCATTTACAAGTCTTACTGAACTTTTAGGCTCGCCTCGTTGGTATTTCAGCTTCTCGTAATGAAGAAAACTGAAGGGCTTCAATTCTTCCGTGGATTCTACGTTGTACATAATACCTACGGCTTTAATATAGCCATTGACCAGTTTTTTGTTCTTACATATTTGCTTGTATTTCCTGTCCTTGGTTTTGCCTGTCTCGTACAATTCAGATAACGCAATGTCTCTAAAGATTACTTTCATTCTGTGAAAAGATTTGTACTTTGACGCTGCAAAGGTAAGATAAAATTCCCAAATATGGTAATTTTTCAAGAGAAAAAATTGTTTGCACTGTGTTTTTTAACGATTGACTTGGGCAAATGAGTACGTGTGATGTCATTACCCGCTTTGTATTAGCCACTACCTTGTCAGAAACAAACGATTGATAGGACTGCTATACTCCGTTTTTACACTCCATTCCTTGTCCGAGCCTGCTCCCAAAAGCACAATTTTGAAAGGACAAATTTTGAGTTAAGGAAAGTTAACTCTAATTAGGCTAAGAGTTTTTTCAAAACTCGTTTCAAACAAGCTTCAAAATGAGGCCTAAGCCGAGTACTGAAAAGCAAGCTTTCTACTCTCCGGTTTTACACATCACTTGCCACATTTTCGAGATGTTATCATTCGTTTTTAGATGATGTCATAACAATACTAAAGCTTGCTCTTGAAGTGGCGTGCCTCCCAACGACTTTGGCCGTCTGGGGAATTAGGCTTCCCACTACTTAAAAAATGTGGCATCGGCAAGCCGATTAGACAGGCTTGATATTATCCTTTAGTATCGGCATCTGATTTAATGTCCTGCCATGTGTGAGCATGCCCTCATGCCAGATTCCGTGACCTCTGCTTGCAGAATTATCTGGTCAATTCACCGTCCGATGAAAATCGGAACGGGTAGTGAGCTTCCCGATACCTGAAAAATGTGGCACGGGCAAGCCCGTCGCCTTTCATTCCTGCTTGTGATGCGTTTCCAACCATGCCAGATACTGTTCGTGCGTCATTGCATTCTTCTTCCACTCCTCACGTTCCCTTTCTCTTTCCCTTTGTTCCCTTTCTTCGTAAGCCCGATTCCTGTCACGCAGGAAATCTCGAAGGCTGAGAATAATGATAGAAGGGTCATAGGTGTTATAGAAGTGACGGTAGCGGGCTGAGCAGAAATAGAAGAAGAACAGTTGCACCTCATCGACCTTCAAGTAACCATATTGCTGTGCTATTATCTTGACCAGTTTTGCTGCCTGATAGTTGTCAGGCATTTCCTTAACGCCCATAAACAGACACGCATCCTGTACTTCAGGCAACAGCCAAGCCTCGGCAGCCCCATGCCCATAGACGACATTCAGGGAGGTCAAAGTTGGAGACTGCCCGAAGTAGCACTCTTCGGGATGCTCGCTAATCTGCAACTGCCTGTCGGGGTTAAGGGCAACCATAAAACTTTCAATGGTCGGGAACCTATCCTTCACCTTCGCCAAAGCTGACGGCAGGTTCATTGATGCTGGCAAGGAGTTGGGTAACGAGTTGCTTTGTGTTTTGCATGGCAACTTCCCGTCTTGTTCCATTTGATGGAGTACTGTACTGATTGTTGCTTCCATTGTATAAAGTGTTTGACGTTAACGGTTCCGTGTCCCAAGTGCGGTATGTAAGGAAGTTGGCGAAGTCCTTGCGGTACTTACTCTCTGGCCGAGCCATGACGTACTTGGGCACGTATTCAAAGATCTTTTTCTTTTCGTCGAGAGATAGTTGCCGCCATCGTTGCCGCAACTGCTCAATATCGCCGATAGGTTTTCCGTACATTTCCCAAATTGTATCAAATGGGAATTCCTCATCCACAACCACCTCCACGTCATTGATGATGTGTGTGTCAGCACCATCATCAATGTCTGGATTAGACTTAGGATTTGGGTTGGGAGTAGGATTAGGATGGACAACGGTCGTTGTCGGTGGACATCGGTCGTTATCGGACGATAATGACGGATTGCGGTCGTTGTCCATCGATGTTACCGCAGAGTTACCCTGCATGACCTTTCGTTTCATCGAGTTTGAGCGGTTCTTCTCGCATTTTGCCTTGTACGCTTCGTGGCTGCGGTCTATCTGGGTACGGATTACCGTGAAGAGAGACATCATCGGCCCATTGAAATCGGGCAACTTGCCTTCATCTACGTATGCAAAGAGAGCCTTGATGAGTTTGCCGGCATCTTCGTCCGACAAATAATCGATGGCTGCTCGATGCTCCGTGAAAAGCAAAATGGTGTTAGCATCTTTCTGCATCGTCTTCTCCTTTCTGTTCCACTTTTTGTTCTTTGTTCTGTTGTCCTTCACCATTGAGTTTCTTCAGCACATCGCTGTACTTGTACATGACGCGCCTTGGCCCGACCTTGTTGGGACGAAGAAGTCCCAACTTGTTCCATCGCCACAACGTGGAGTAATCCACATGGAGTAGTTTGGCCGTTTCTTCACGGGTGATGAAACGCTCATCGTCATGCACTACAGGGCACACGTCACTTTTGTGAGTACTCTTGTCCTCGACTCTCATGGCAATCATGTTGCTTGCCATCTTCTCGACCAGGGCATCAAGGTCGGCCCTGCTCATCACAACCAGTTGGTTGCCTAAAATGGAATTCTCGTTCACCATACTTCTATTTATGTTATAATTCTTGTTTTCTTATTGCGCCGACTACCCCAAAGGAGAGCTTAGCGAGTTTTGTTAATTCTCACAAGGTGGTGGAAGGTTCCGCCTCGTTTGGTACTGCAAAGTTATACGCTCTTATAGGGTTGCAGCAAAAAATCAGCTTTCCAACTGCCGTTTTTTCAATTAGTTTAAGAGGATAGTATGATAATTCGGCGAAAAACATACTATTAAATTGTGTAGAGGCCGTTTTTTGCCTCTCATCCCGAAACGCCCTGCAAAGTTAATCCAACACAGGGCATCAGCCGAAAAACGGCTCTAAAACCAACCTCTTTCGCCGCCTCTTTTCAAAGTTGGTTCTAACGAAGGCATGATGTAGTACCAACAATTTGATTTTAGCACAATTCGTTACCATCTAAAAGGGCAATTCCCACAAAAAATCATAAAAAAGAGCCATAATACGGCAAATAGTTTGCATAACCGAAGGTTATTCGTGAGAAATTGTGTAATTTTGTAGCCAAGAAAAGACATCATGTTGACAACGTGCAAAAGATGATGTAGATGGCGAAACAGGTCAAGTAATAGATATAACGGGAATATGGCTATAACGTTATTCAAATATCTCGACTTCAACGGTGGGTTGGCGATGCTGGAGCATCACAATCTACAGTTCACCAATGCCACTAAGTTTAACGATCCTTTTGACTGCCACCCTGCCCTCTTTGACTATTCGCATGTTCCCGAACGCCCACACAATTGGCCTCCTGCTGATTTCCTTTCCTCAAAAGGAGAGAACGATATGAAGAACTTGAGAAACAGTATATGGATGTGTTGTCTATCGAAAGTGTTTGACTCTTTGTTAATGTGGGCATATTATAACAATCACAAAGGTATATGTATCGGCCTTAACAAAGATGCTGTTTTGAAATGTTGCCAACATATGTTTTTGGGGATGATGTACCCTTTTGCTGGAGAAGTTAAGTATAAGGATATTTTGCAAAAGCCGGATTATTTCAAAGACCATCCATCATGGGACGATTTGCTACTTACAAAGGCACAAGCCTGGGAACATGAGCAAGAAGTTCGCATAATAACAAAAGACCCTGTCTGGATTCATGCAGGACGAGATATACCTGATGAATTCAAAAAAGATGAGGTCGTTGACTGGAAAGAAATAAGACATTATGTGCCTTTATCCAGCGATTGTTTCGAATCGGTATTCTTAGGCGTAAACATGTTGCCTAGTAATAAGACGAAGATAATCGACATTGCAAAGAAATTGAATCCTAACATAGATATTTATCAAATGACATTAGATCCTGAAGCCTTAAGGTTGAAGGGGGAACCTGTAAAAGTATAACGAATGATCAATATACGAAAACTTGAAGCCGAGTTATGGGAATCGGCAGACCTTCTGAGACAAGGCAGTAAACTGACCAGCAGCCAGTATTGCATGCCTGTGTTGGCATTGCTGTTCCTGCGCTATGCCTACAGCCGCTATAAAATGGTGGAAGCCGAAATTCTGGAGAATCGCCCCAGTCGTGGCGGACGTGTGATGCCCGTGGAGCCCAGCGATTTCGCTGCCAAAAGTGCATTATATCTTCCCCGTGAGGCACAGTTCGACTATCTTGTGAATCTGCCTGATAACATCGTGGCTGCTGGCTTGAAGACTAAAGACGGACAGGAAATCAACTCATTGGGCGAGGCTGTGAACAATGCTATGCAGTTGGTGGAAGATCAGAGCGAACAATTGACGGGCGTATTGCCCAAGACCTATACGATGTTTGCCGATGAACTTCTGCGCGAACTGCTCCGTATCTTCAACAACAAGACCATCGACGAGGTCGGTGGCGACATCATCGGACGCATCTACGAATACTTCCTCTCAAAGTTTGCCAAGGCAGTAGCTTCCGACGATGGCGTATTCTTCACGCCGAAATCATTGGTAAAAATGCTGGTCAATGTACTGGAGCCCACGCAAGGCGTCATGCTTGACCCGGCTTGTGGCAGCGGTGGAATGTTTGTTCAGACAGGTGACTTCGTAAATCAGGCAGGATTGAATGCCAACACCCAAATGACTTTCTATGGACAGGAGAAGGTGGAGTACAATGCGCAGCTCTGTCTGATGAATATGGCTGTTCATGGTTTGAACGGGCGAATCATCTCTGGCGACGAGGCCAACTCTTTCTACCACGATGCCCATAACCTCGCCGGAAAGTGCGACTATGTGATGGCTAATCCGCCCTTCAATGTCGATAAAGTGAAAGCAGAATCGGCTTCAGCCGCTGGCCGACTGCCCTTCGGTCTTCCGGGAGTGAATCAGAAGACTAAGGAGATAGGCAACGCCAACTATCTTTGGATTAGTTATTTCTACGCCTACCTGAACGATCACGGACGTGCAGGCTTCGTGATGGCCAGTTCAGCGACTGACAGCGCCAATAAAGACCGTGATATTCGTGAGAAGCTGGTGCGCACGGGTGATGTGGATGTAATGGTCAGCGTAGGCAACAACTTCTTCTATACGCTCTCCCTGCCCTGCTCGCTGTGGTTCTTCGACCGCAACAAGCATGCCGATATTCGCGACAAGGTACTGTTCATCGATGCCCGCAACTACTATACGGTTGTTGACCGCACCTTGAATGAATGGACAGAATGGCAGTTGCGCAACCTGCAAGCCATCGTACATCTCTATCGTGGTGAGAAAGAGAAATACCTATCGTTAATCAGAGATTATGTCGAGATACTTGATAATGTATCAGCTCCATTGACGCAAGAAAGACTTGAAGAAGTTATTAAGAATGGCGAAAAGGAGTACTCTACAAGGTTTGCCGCCTGTTTGGAATATGAAAAGAAACAGGCAAAAGAGGCCATTGCTTCTGCCACCCGAAAAGAGAAGAAACAGGTTGAGGCTGAACGGAAAGAGACTATAGAGCATTGGGAAGATCTTCTTGAAACGGCTCGCCAGTTTGAATGGCTCACAGAAAAATTTGGCGATGGTGAATACAAGGATGTTCTTGGCCTCTGCAAGATAGCCACCATTCAAGAGATAGAGGAAAAGAACTACTCGCTCACTCCTGGTGCCTATGTCGGCGTAGCCGAGCAGGAAGACGACGGCGTGGACTTCCATGAGCGCATGAACGAGATTCATGCCGAGCTGGCACAGCTGAACAGCGAGGCTAACATCTTGATGGCCGAGATACAAAAAGCATGGGAGGAACTGAAATGAGTAATCTAATACATATTAACAAAGACTATGCTGCGTGGATTTGCGAACTAAAGATACGCATACGCCAGAGTCAGATAAAAGCAGCCGTCAAAGTCAATACCGAACTGTTGCAGCTCTACTGGCAGTTGGGGAGTGACATCGTAGAGAAACAGAAGAATGCCAAATGGGGTGACGGTTTCTTGAAGCAACTCAGTCAGGATCTGTCGGCAGAGTTTCCAGAAATGAAGGGGTTCTCTTTGCGTAACATAGAGAGAATTCGCAAATGGTATATCACATATAAAGACGTATTTCCATTTGCGGCACAACTTGTGCCGCAAATGGAAGATTCATCAAAAACGGCACAACCTGTGCCGCAATCTTTCTTCTCTATTCCTTGGGGGCATCACATCCTTATTATGCAGCGATGCAAGGATATGAACATGGCTTTGTTCTACATCCAACAGACCATTGAAAACAATTGGAGCCGCACAGTACTTGACTGGCAGATAGACAGCAACCTCTACGAACGACAGGGAAAGGCTATTAGCAATTTCAAACGAACACTACCTACACCGCAGAGCGACCTTGCACAGCAAATAACGAAAGATCCCTACGTTATAGACATCATGGGCGTTCGTCAGGATATGCAGGAACGAGAATTGGAGGAGCATCTCGATTCTCACATCTCCAAGTATTTATTGGAACTGGGCAAGGGCTTCACCTACTATGGTCACCAAGTACACCTCCGTGTTGGAGATGAAGATTTCTACATTGACCAACTATTCTATCATGTGCGCCTACACTGCTATGTCGTGATAGAACTAAAAGCAACAGCCTTCAAGCCTGAGCACATTGGACAACTGAATTTCTACGTCACAGCAGTCAACAAACTGATGTGCACCGAGCACGACAATCCAACTATCGGTCTACTCATCTGTAAAGACAAAAACGATGTTGTGGCAGAATATACTCTACAAGGGGTAGAATCTCCCATCGGGGTGTCTTCCGTTGAAATCTTCGACAAACTGACCGAGGACTTCAAGAGCGCCTTGCCATCTATTGAGGATATTGAAAACGAACTCAGAGACAAAAAACAGAAGGAGGATGAGGTATGAGTGAGTGGAAGAAAGTGAAGTTGGGAGACTATATAGAAGTCCTTTCGGGTTTTGCATATAAATCTAAGGATTTCTCTGATTCGGGAATTCCTGTGATAAAGATAAAGAATGTTTGTCCACCGTATATATCGTTGGAAGATCTTTCATATGTTCCTAATTCAATCGCTTTTCAGAATCCAAGATATATTTTAAAAAAAGGCGATGTCTTGATAGCAATGACAGGCTCACATATTAATCAAATTGCATCGGTTGTTGGACGAGTTGGGAGAGTAAGATATGATGATGTAACTGTTCTAAATCAGCGCGTCGGCAAGATTGTAAACAAAGATGACAGTTTGTCATGTCTTGATTTTATATATTATTATCTTAGTCAATATGAAGTAAAAGTAGAATTGGCACAAAAAGCAGGTGGTGCTGCAAACCAAGCTAATATAAGCCCTTCAGACATTAAGAATCTATTGATTCCATGTCCTCCTTTAGAGGTTCAAAACCGCATTGCTACTATCCTCTCTCGTTATGACTCTTTGATAGAGAACTATCAGAATCAGATAAAGTTATTGGAGGAAGCAGCGCAGCGACTCTATAAGGAATGGTTCGTTGACCTCCACTTCCCCGGCCACGAAAACACCAAGATTATCGATGGTGTGCCTGAGGGGTGGGAGAAGAAGCCAATTTCTCATTTAGGTAAATACCTAAATGGTTTTGCTTTCAAGCCATCTGATTGGCAAGAATCAGGAAAGCCCATAATCAAAATAAAGGAAATGGGTAATGGTGTAAGTAATGATACTCCAAGAAATGATGGAGAAAGAGTCCCTGCAAAATATTTAGTGAAAGCAGGAGACCTGCTCTTCTCATGGTCTGCTACTCTTATGGTGATTGTTTGGGCTGGAGAAGATGGTTGGCTTAATCAACATTTATTCAAGGTAACTCCAGCAAAGGGAATTGGAAGAGAGTTCTTGTTGCAGTCAGTATCGAACACAATAGAAGAGTTTCAAAATCTCACAACAGGTTCAACAATGAAGCACATTCAGCGAAATAAACTTGATCAAGTCTTTGTTAACGTACCTGATGATGAGATTATGACATCATATAGTGATTTAGCAGAATGTATGAGGAACCAAATTCTTCATCTTTCTTCTCAAATCCGCCTTCTCACTGAAGCCCGCGACCGCTTGCTTCCCAAGCTGATGGGTGGAGTAATACAAGTTTAAAAGGAATGATAAACAATAAATAATAGTACAATGTCTCAGTTAGAAGTAAGATTCACCCTGAAAGGTGGAACAAATGAAACCACTTTCAAATTGTCCAAAGATGACAATAATGATTTTTGGTTAAAAGGATTCAAAGACAAAGAGAATGAAATACGCATTCCTGTAAAACAGAATCCTGATACACAAATTTTTACTGTCAAAAATAGCATCTTTGAAGAAGATGATGATGAGATTTATACTCGCCTTTTGGGGCTATTGGAAGAATGGATAGAAACGCAAGAAGAAGGTCTGGATGTCAATGATGATATTCCTGAGGAACATGAATCCTATAGATACAGTCCTGACGATATTTATGTAGAAAGAAAGGATTTCTCCATACAGATGCTAATGGAATTAATTAAAGAAGGTGATCTTGAAATCAATCCTAATTTCCAACGTAATTTTGTATGGGATAAGACTCGACAAAGTAAATTAATTGAATCTATTTTGCTCGGTCTGCCTTTGCCTTCTGTATATTTAAGCCAATATTCTGATGGCCGTTTGACTATTGTAGATGGATTGCAAAGAATCACAACCATAAAGCAGTTTATGGAGGATAAACTTGCGTTGTGCAACATGGAATATTTCACGGAATGCAATGGCTTTAAGTACTCAGAATTAAAAGGGAAAATCCCTTTACTACAGTTCCGAAAATTTAGACAGACACAAATCATGTGTTTTGTTATTGATTACCGTTCGCCTGTAATGCTAAAATATGATTTGTTTCGTAGATTAAATACTGGTGGAAAGGCTCTCAATGAGCAGGAAATTAGGAATTGCATGTCAAGGCCAAAGGTCCAGAAATTGTTATTGGATATGATTAGGTCATTAGAATTTAAAAAAGCAACTAACTCAGGAGTCAAGGATACTCGTTTAGCTGCTCAAGAGTGCGCTTTGCGCTATATCTATTTTTACGACCAGTATTCATTAGACAATCCTATTGGTGAATACAATGGTTTTATGCGAGATTCTCTTAATGGGTATATAGATGTGTTGAATGGCAAAGAAGAATCAGAATTAAGAGCCTATTACGAATCGTTTGTGAAAAGTATGGAATCTGCATACAGGATATTTGGTTCTTCAGCTTTTAGAAAAATTAGTCCAAATACAGGAAAAAAAAGTTCTGTGAACAAATCTCTAATGTTAGCCATTTCTGTTCTTTTGGCACATCATAGCTCTGAATATGAGAATGGCATCAAACAAGGTGTTAATTTGGTTGAAGAACTTAATCAACTTCTTCGCAAAGACAGCCAATTGAATGCGGCAATAACTTCGAGTACCGCTCGAAAAGCAAATATTGCATATACTATACAGAGTATTAAAAACGAATTGTTTGATAAATATCTTCGATAAAAATGGACAAACTGAAACTGACAATAGATGGGTATAAATGCTTTGATAAGAAGCGTGAGTTTATTTTTAATGATATAACTTTACTTACTGGCGCGAACTCTGCTGGTAAAAGTTCTGTTATACAGTCATTATTATTAGCAAAAACATTATCAGAAACAATAGTGGATGATCCCGAATTGGAAAAAATACCAATACCGTTGAAGAATGATAAATATGCAATAGATTTGGGGCATTTCTACGACATTTCAAATGATAACAGAGATGCCTATGATATATTATTTTCATTGCAAGACATATCATTTGATGCTAAAGAAGAAGATAATGAAGAAGATGGTAATGATGTATATTTCACAATTAATGCCTCCGATAAGCTATCTTTAAAGAAGATGTTTCTTAAAGGTTTCACGTACCTGTGTGCAGACCGTATGGCACCTCATTATGAGTATGAATATATAAAAGATTCCACCACATGTGATTGCCATGGGAAAAACACCGGCGACATCATTAATAATAATGATTTTCTCTTTAAAACAGATTCTTATCGGTCTATAAATTTTACAGATGACATTAAACTAAGAAGGCAGCTTAATGAATGGATAGACTATATTTTTCCTGGTGTAGAAATTGAATTGGAGAAAGGCGACAAGACCTATAAAATCAAAGATCATGATAATGCAGCTACGAACATTGGCTTCGGTATTACATACGCTCTGCCTATCCTTGTAAGCGGTTTGACTGTTCCCAAAGGTGGAATATTGATTGTCGAGAACCCAGAGGCTCATCTTCATGCCAAGGCACAGTCGAATATGGGTTACTTCCTCGCTCGTATGGCATCCGCAGGTGTACGCGTAATAATAGAGACACATAGCGAACACATTGTCAATGGTATCCGCAGAATGATTGTAGAGGGCAGGACAGATATGTTGCATGACGATATGACGATCTATTTCTTCCAGAATAAGAATGGCGATAAGAATATCATGGAGTTTGGAATGGACGAATGGGGAAACCTTAATGAATTCCCTGTTGATTTCTTTGATCAAGTAAGACAGGATATGTCTAAACTGATGGAGTTTGGACGCAAGCGTGTTGAGAATCATGAAGGTTAGCGGAAGTATTCTTTTAGATAAAAGAGGGTCATTCCCTCATGTTCATAAGCATAATATAAGTTATGCTGTCGATGATTTCGTCTCCATGGTAAAAGAAGCAGACGCATGTAAAGACACGCTATATTATGATAGTGAAGAATGGGAATTGTTCTATGCATATGGTTATGATCCAACTAATGACTGTTGGAAAGAATTCGGAAGTATTGCTTACGAACAGCTTTTTATCTCTTCTAATCCTTTATTTAAGCCAATTCAAATTGGGGAAAAGGATAAATTCGAAAATAAGCCAATGCCTAGGACATTAGGTGGATTTATGTGTGTTGGATGCCCAAAATCAGATTACATTTATGACAAATCTACTATAGATAAATGGCATAATCAGTGGTTTAAGGATAATCCAGACGAAATTGATTGGATAAATACTAATGGGATTATGCCACGTCGTGACATAATTATAGAGATCTTACGCCAAGAACTTATTGACTGTCAGAATCGTATTGCCCCTGATGGAAGTAACAATCTTGGATTGCCTCATCCAAAATTTCTTAGGTTAAGGGATACGAATTGGAAAGAAACAAATGATGATGCAATCGTATCGGAACACAATGAAATTATCATTAGGCATCAAGGTGAAAAGATCAAGGCTTACTCTGAGAAAACTGGGGCTCTGATTTGTTCTGAAAATTATTACAATTGCGAAACAGAGTTGAGTGACTTGGAGAAAGATCATGGCAATAAAAAAGTTTCCATAATATATAGCATAAAAAAAGATGGGAAATACCAATTCATATCAATAGATACTGCACACGGAAAATTTGAATTATGTAATGATAATGGAACTCATCAAGGCGAGATTAGATTTGACGGAAGTTTAAATGGCGTTGAAACTCAAGACGACAGCCACAGTCTTCAGTGTGTGACAGAGTGGAAACAAAAGTATAAAATAAAGTAATGTCATTATGGCAAAGGACTATAGCGAAGACCAACTGATACAGCGGAGTGCAGCCGATTTGATGGAGAAGGAACTGGGCTGGACGAGTGTGTATGCTTTTGATAAGGAGGTGCTCGGCACGAACGGTACGCTGGGGCGCACGTCTTACCATGAAGTACTGCTGACGGGCCGTTTCCGCAAGGCGCTGAAGACGCTGAACCCTTGGCTGACGGACAAGCAGTTGCAGGAGGCTACGGAGCGCATGACGGAACACATGAGTTCGCAGACGCTGATGCAGGTGAACGAGCAGAAGTATCAGTACATCAAGGACGGTGTGCCCGTGACCCGCATAAAACCGAACGGCGAGACGGAGGAGGTGCGTGCCAAAGTGATAGACTTCGCTTCGCCAGAGAAGAACGACTTCTTGTGTGTCCGCGAGATGTGGGTGTATGGTGCGCTCTATCATCGCCGTGCCGACATCGTGGGCTTCGTGAATGGGCTGCCTTTGCTGTTTATGGAACTGAAGAACCACGATGTAGAAGTAGTGGATGCCTTCAACAAGAACTATCGCGACTATTTGGATACGATTCCGCAACTGTTCTATCACAACGCCTTTATCATGTTCAGCAACGGACTGGAGGCACGTGTGGGAACCATCGACTCGAAATGGGAGTTCTTCCACGAATGGAAACGACTGAAGGAGGAAGATGCCGGCAACATCGAACTGCCGACGATGTTGAGGGGTATCTGTAAGAAGGAGAACTTTTTGGACTTGCTGGAAAACTTTATCCTCTACGACCACAGCGGCGGACGAACGGCTAAGATTCTGGCCCGAAACCACCAATACCTTGGTGTGAACCAAGCCGTAGAAATGTATCGCAACCGTCAGTATCTGAACGGAAAGTTAGGTGTGTTCTGGCATACGCAAGGCTCGGGTAAGAGTTATTCCATGCTGTTCCTCTCGCAGAAGATTCGTCGCAAGTTTGAGGGCTCGCCCACCTTCCTTGTACTGACCGACCGCGACGAACTGAACAAACAAATCAGCGACACGTTTGAGAACTGCGGACTGTTGGGCAACGTGAAGGCGAAGAAGTTCATCGCCAGCAGTGGCGAGGACCTGAAATCGAAGTTGAAAGGCAATCCGTCGTTCATCTTCTCGCTCATTCAGAAGTTCAACGACCCGAAGGCTGAACCGATCTATCCCGACCACGACATCATCGTGATGAGCGACGAGGCGCACCGCACGCAGAATGGCATCTTTGCCGACAACCTGATGCACTTGCTGCCAACCGCCCATCGCATCGGTTTCACAGGTACACCGTTGCTGTCAAACGACAACATCACGGCACGTACCTTTGGTGGCTACGTAAGTATCTATGACTTCAAACGGGCCGTAGAGGATAAAGCAACGGTGCCACTCTATTATGAGAATCGTGGTGAGAAACTGCAAGACCTGAAGAATCCAGAAATCAACGACGAGATTGCAGCCGCCCTGGAACAAGCGGGCGAACTGGATGCCTCACAACTGGCCAAGCTGGAACGGGAGTTTGCCAAGGAGGTGCATCTGCTGACAGCAGCCAAACGTCTGCGCCTGATTGCCAAGGACTTTGTGCATCATTACAGCGACCTGTGGACTTCGGGCAAGGCGATGTTCGTGTGCTATAACAAGGTGACCTGTGTACGAATGTTCAACTATGTGCAGGAATACTGGCAGCGCGAAATCAAGGCATTGGAAGATGCCATCGTGAAATGCACCTCGCAACAAGAGGCGCAGGAGATGCAGCGCAAACTGGAATGGATGCGTGAGACGGACATGACGGTAGTCGTTTCGCAAGAGCAGAACGAGATACAGACGTTCCAAAAATGGGGCCTCGACATCAAGCCGCACCGCGAGCGGATGGAAAAGGAAGAACTGGACAAGGCTTTCAAGGCCGATGACTCACGGTTGCGCGTGGTCTTTGTCTGCGCCATGTGGCTGACAGGCTTCGACGTGAAAACGCTCTCGTGCCTCTACATCGACAAACCGATGAAGGCTCATACGCTGATGCAGACCATCGCGCGTGCCAATCGCGTAGCAGAAGGAAAGACCAACGGACTGATCGTCGACTATATCGGCATCGTGAAAGCCCTGCGCCAGGCATTGGCCGACTATACCGCCAACCCGGAAGGTGGCGCAGGAGGCAACGACCCAACGATTGATAAGAAAGAACTCATCAAGCATGTCATAGAGACGATAGCCGCTGCGGCGGCTTTCCTGAAAGAGCACGACTTTGAGTTGGATGACCTCATCAAAGCAGAGAGTTTCGAAAAACTGTCGTTGCTGAAGAAGGCAGCCAATGCAATGTGCGAGACAGCGGAAATCAGGAAGTCCTACTGCACGTTTGCCTCCACGCTGTTGAAACTTTGGAAATACCTCGACCGCGAAGACATCACACCCGAGATGAAACAGCAGAAAGATGCCATCGAAGCCATCTACAAGGAACTGCAACAGAAACGCAAACATGCTGACATCACTGACTTGAGCGTAGCCATCAACGAAATCGTGAATGAGCATTTAGAAGTAGATTCGAATTCCACAATGGTAGCAGAGTCACGTCGCTTTGATATTAGCGGCATTGACTTTGAACTACTCCGTCGTGAGTTTGCCAAGAGCAAAGAAAAGAATCTTGTTCTGAAAGATATACAGGAACTGCTTCAAGAGCGTATCGCTCAGATGTTAGCTCAGAATCCCTCACGTATCAACTTTTACGAGAAGTATCAGGAAATCATTCACGACTATAACCAGGAGCAGAACCGCGCAACTATAGAGAAAACCTTCGAGGAACTGATGAAACTCTCCCACGAACTGACCGAAGAGGAGAAACGCTACATTCGTGAAGGTTTTGAGAATGACGAACAGCTCTCCATGTACGATGTGCTGATGAAAGATGACCTCTCAAAGGAAGACATAAAGAAGCTAAAGGTCGTCGCAAAAAAATTGTTGGAGAAGATAAAGGCCCAACTGGCCACGATGGATCATCCGTTCGACAAGCAAGAGACCAGAGCATCCATCATCATCACCATTCGTGACATCCTCTGGAAAGAACTCCCAGAGAGCTATACCGATGAAAGCATCAACTACTACCGCGATGCTGTGTATAACTACGTCAGCCAGCATTATGGAAGTGTGGCATAAATCATTTTAATAAAAGATAATATGGACAACGAGAAATATTCCAACTATCCACTTTCTATTAGCGCTATATTGGGACTGATAGAAGCCAACGACATTGCTATTCCTGAAATACAGCGACCTTTTGTATGGAAGAAAACACAAGTGAGAGACCTGATTGATTCGCTATACAAAGGTTACCCTACTGGTTATCTCATTTTGTGGAAGAATCCAAACGTCAAGTTGAAGGACGGAACTATTTCTTCTGGCAAAAAGGTGCTGATAGATGGCCAACAGCGTATCACAGCTTTGATGACCGCTGTTGCTGGCAGAACAGTATTTAATAGTGAGTACCAAGAGGAACGTATCAAGATCGCATTCGATCCAATCGCTGCACTAAGTGGGGAACCAGATGCAGAGATCTTTGCTGTGGCTACTCCCGCTATCAGGAAAAGCAAGAGGTGGATTCCGGATATTGCCGAATTGTTCAAAACTTCATATTCCCCTTTTGATTTTATTCCTCAATATTGTGAAGACAATCCTGGAATAGACCAAAGGACTTTAGATAGAATAATCACAAAACTTAAGGGCATAGCCAATAGGATGATAGGTGTCATCGAACTTTCCGAAAATCTTGACATCGACATTGTGACAGACATCTTCATCCGTATCAATTCAAAGGGAACAGCTCTAAGTCAAGGCGATTTCGTCATGTCGAAGATTGCTGCCGACGAGAAACACGGAGGTAATACGCTTCGGAAAGTTATTGACTATTTCAGTCATCTTGCTGTTGTTCCATCGTTCTATGATTATCTAGCTTCACATGATACAGCTTTTGCTGCTACTCCTTACCTGCAAAAATTGAAATGGCTGAAAGATGATACGGAGACCGTCTATGATCCAGAGTGTGACGATGTGATTCGGGTAGCCTTTATGCACAAACTGAAACGAGCAAAGTTGTCAGATCTCGTGAGCCTGCTTTCTGGACGTAACTTTGAAACACGTGAGTTCAACGAGGAAATAGTGGAACACACGTATGAAGAATTCACAGAGGGTGTGATGAACGTAATCAACGAGTATAACTTCAAGCGGTTTATGATTGCAATTAAGTCGGCAGGATTCATTTCTTCACGACTTGT
Source organism: Prevotella sp. Rep29 (assembly GCF_019551475.1). Lineage (NCBI taxonomy): Bacteria > Pseudomonadati > Bacteroidota > Bacteroidia > Bacteroidales > Prevotellaceae > Prevotella > Prevotella sp. Rep29. The sequence goes on along the minus strand of NZ_CP047159.1, from coordinate 121,243 downwards.
CAATTCAAACATGGCTCTTGATTTCGCTTATACCATCTATCTGCTATTGAGGGAGTCGAACGAAGTTCCAGTGGAGGACATCAAACGTTATGTGCAGAAATGGTATGTACTCTCCGTGTTGACGGGACGCTATAGCAGTTCTCCTGAATCTGCTTTCGCAAGAGATATTCGTCGTATAAGGGAATCAGGCGTGGTTGCCATCCTTAAGGAAATTGAGGATGCACAGTTGTCTGAGAACTTTTGGAATGTAGCTTTGGTACAGAATCTGTCATATACCTCAACCAATAATCCGACTTATTTGGTATTCTTGGCTGCACAGATATTCTTCAATGATGTGTCATTTTTGTCTAACAATGTACCTGTGAGGGAACTAATTGCTTTAGGTGGAGACGTTCACCATATTTTCCCCAAGCAATACCTCATAGATCACCATTTTGATAAGTCGCTTTATAATCAAGAAGCCAACTACGTATTCTTGGACCGCCCTGTCAATATATCTATTGGCAAGAAGGGCCCCAATGTTTATCTGAAAGAGGCTAAGGAACGTTGCTTGAAAGGAGATTCTGAGCAGACCGGCTTGGTAAACAGCATTGATAAGCTTTATGCAAACCTTGAAACTAACTGCGTTCCACTAGAAGCAATGGAAATGGACTTTAACTCCTACGAAACCTTCCTTGACAAGCGCAGAAAAATGATGGCTGCTAAAATTAAGAAATACTATTATAGTTTGTAAGTTCGAAAATAGCATGAAGGATCGTGTTTGTTATTTTTCAAAAGATGATTTATCTGTAGGACATTATCTAGAGATGGCAGAAAAGCGTATTCAAGAAGTGGCCGAAGGGGATGTCCTGACTTCGTCAATGCGCCACCCAAATTAAGATTTGTTGCCAGATATGTCGAAAAGTGGTTTCACTGCGAGGTGCTTCTCCGTCAAGAAGAGTGTCTTAGTGAAGTAAGTCCCGTTTTTAGGCATCCTTACCCTGATTGTCGTGATAGTTTTGGCTGCCTCAAGCACCTTATCGACACTCATCCCAATCTTGTTAATGGCAATGAGTCGCTCCAGTTCCTTATATACCTTATAGGCGATGAAGCAAATGCAGACATGTGCCTCTATCCTACGTTCTGTAAAATGAAACATCGGACGCATTTCCAGAGTTCCTTTTGAAATACGGAATGCACGTTCCACCACCCAGAGTCCATGATACTCGGCAATGACACGCTCGGCGTCAAGGTCTGTATTGGTGATGTAGCCCTTGAGTCCGTCCCACTGGCAGTCCTCTGCAATCTTCTCTTCGCTGATGACGACTTCTATGTCCTTGCTGATTTCAAGAAACTTGTTGTAGCCACGCTTGTTCACCTGACTCTTCGTGATGCGTCCGGTCTTATAGGCTTTTCTCAATCGGACAATTCCGCGGTCACGGTTGTAGGCATCCTTCTTTGCACGCTTGTCGGAATAACTGACGATAAGTCTTTCCCCATTCTCACGTTTGTAGTCGTAACAGGCTTTATCAACCTTCTCTAAAGAGAGAATCCATTGCTTCACGCTTGCGCTCTCGCTCTTGATGCGGGCTCCAAGTATGTAGTTGTAGCCAGCCTCCTGCAGCAAAGTGACATTGTTCTTGTTCATCAAGCCTGAGTCTGCCACCACAACAAAATCTTTCCCCAGATTGAAACGCTGCTTGAAGTCATCTATCATTGGTATCATGGTGAAGCCCTCATACTGGCTGCCGTTGAACAGAGAGTATGAAAGCGGGTAGCCTCCTTCTGATACAAGCAGACCGAGTATAACCTGTGACTCTGCCGTCTTTCCATCCTTTGAAAACCCCGGTTCACGCAATACGTCCGTCTGTGCTGTCTCAAAGTAGAGCGTCGTCACGTCGTAGAACATCAATCCAATCTTGCCTCCGAACAGTTTCCGGGTGTGCTCTACGCTAATCTGCTGCGCAAGCTCCATCTGGGTATTGTAGAGCTTGTCCATGTAGCGATAGATGTGGTTGAGGTCAACATCTTCATCATAATATGACTTCAGGTAATCTACTGTGGCAAGTTTGCTTCTGGGCTGCGACACCCTTGCGATTACCAAATGACGCAGAATCTCATCGGGAATCCGGTTGAAGCCGATGCTGTCATAGACTTGATCAAGCAGAAGCCGAGTACCGTTTATCAACACGTTGTCAATATTGCTAAGGAAACGCTCTGTCTCCTCGACTTCCTTTCCCTTGCGGTCATCAAAGTCAAGTTCTTGCTGACCGCCAAATGAACGTATCCATGCAGCAGCCTTATCGCATAATGAATGTATTTCCTCTTCGGATGTAGAGGAGCCAAACGATTTTATTTCTTTATACTTTCCACTCGCTTTACTGACCACTACCACACTTGTAGAGCCGGAACGATTGTGTTTCTTGCGTACATACATGGTGCAAAGGTACACGTTTTTCGCTTGCGCCACCCAAACCACCCAATAATTTTACGTAACTCGCTGATTATCATTGTGCGCTATATGATGGCGCAAAAAAGTGATGAAGTCAGGAATATATCTATTGGCAAGAAGGGCCCCAATGTTTATCTGAAAGAGGCTAAGGAACGTTGCTTGAAAGGAGATTCTGAGCAGACCGGCTTGGTAAACAGCATTGATAAGCTTTATGCAAACCTTGAAACTAACTGCGTTCCACTAGAAGCAATGGAAATGGACTTTAACTCCTACGAAACCTTCCTTGACAAGCGCAGAAAAATGATGGCTGCTAAAATTAAGAAATACTATTATAGTTTGTAAGTTCGAAAATAGCATGAAGGATCGTGTTTGTTATTTTTCAAAAGATGATTTATCTGTAGGACATTATCTAGAGATGGCAGAAAAGCGTATTCAAGAAGTGGCCGAAGGGGATGTGCCTACAGATTTGGAGGGTGTTATTGAACTTTGGCACATCAAACGTATGATAGATGACGAATGTAGATTCTTGGAATGGACAGATGAAAAATTTAACACACTGAAGCAATTAACAAGTGGATATGGTAAAATTATCTCTGGATTCTTCTGTCATCTTGATCCTACTCTACTCAAAAGTGAATTTGAACGATTAGAATGGACATACAAAAATACTTTTTGGAAAATAATAGACGCATACAAGTTATACAAATTAATAAAGCCTGAGATCTTGCGTGATATATTAGCAGGAAACAACAATTATGTGCGTGAGGTTTTAGAATGTAAAGGGATTGTTGAGAAGTTTAAGAGTATTATTCGTGAAATACTTTTGAGTAATGTAAATAGTGCTCACATTATTCTTGACAAGTATGTCACAAAACGAGATTTGCGTAGAGACGCAGAAATGCATCTTCCATCAAATCTTACGTTGGCAGATAAAGAACAGATACTTGTTAATTATTTGCAAAGTGATGATCCAAATCTAAACTATGTAAGATTGATTACCCAAATAAAAGATGATAAGAATAATATAAAGCTTTCACCAAAGACAAGACTTCTTGCCGAAAGATTGGATAAGAAACTTAATGATGAGATGTTAAACGATCCTAGTACAGTTACAACACGCTGGTCTTTAGGAGTTCAATTTGTTGATGAAGAAGGGAGACCACCAATAGAACTCCATATCGACGAAAGGGGGAATCCCACTTACATATATAGTATTCCATATATTATGAATCAAGATAATGTGCATAGGGTTGGCAATTGTATTTCTTTGTTTGGATGGATGAACCAACACTTTTTGCTAAATCTGATTAATAAGCAGACAGAGGTAGACACCATGGAGTCCTTATTAATGGATATTGGAAGAGATTCGTATCCGACTCATATTAGGTTTAATAATAAGAATAATTTGGCATTATTTCAAACATTCGCCTATAACAAAGTTCTAACGCAGACACTGAATAGCTCTTTTGAAATCGAGCTAAAAACATTTTATGAAAAGCATTTACGAACCCAATATGGATACTGTGGATTGCCTATCAGTCTTCCCTCAAATGATGATTCTACACTAAACAAATGTCGTGTGTTGTGTCCAGAATTAGATGCAGTTGTTAAGCAATACAATACATTTGTGGAAGAAGATGAAATTGATAAGGATTTAATCAGGTTGTCTAAGCCGTTAAAAGTTGAAGAAGGCAAAAGTTTGCTTATAAATAAGTATTATGAAATTGCAGATGGAAATAATGAGATAAGAAGTGTGTTGTGGGGCCTTTTAGGCTCTGGCAATTCTTTGTTGTCACATGTTGAGCCATTCAAGTACAAGCATTATCATTCTCTAGCGGAATTGCTGGAGAAAGAAAATGATGTCCAATATTCTAATTATGCTAACTATCAAAAACCACATTTAGATTTTCTCATAGAACAAAACATAATCGGGGTTAACAGTGATGGGAATCTATATATAGTTAGCCAATTACAATTAAATGTGTTGAGATCGCTATGGGAATATGGAGTTTGTTCCTATTGGCATTACAATGATGAAGGACAGAAAATAATAGACAAAATGTTTGATAAGGGATGGCTTGTGAAAGATGACCACCTGTTAAGTAAACCTGAACGCGACTACTTTAGTTATTATCTTGATAACGGTAGATTCACTAATGGCATGGCATATCGGAATCATTATATGCATGGTAGTACACCACCTGTAGATGATGAAAATGCGCATATTGCTGCATATCATACAATCCTTAGATTATTTGCTATTTTAATCTTAAAAATAGAAGATGATTTATGGTTAGCGAGTAAGACAATGGAAAGAAGTGTTGTAATTGGAGAAACGCAAGTATAGATTTCCGTATAGAAAAACTAGGTAATACCTTTTAATATGCACTGGTATGTACGGGACAAGTGCAATTGAGTGTAGAATCATGAGGCTAAAAGTACAAAAATGGGATATAGTTTACCCACAATGTGCAAATATAACACTTCGGAAAAGTGGCCTGTCTTATTGTTGAAGATTAAAATTATAAAAAATGAAAGATAAAAGAATTTATGGGATGTTTGGCCCAAAGATAAAGGCCATGAGACTGGAGCAAGGATTGAAGCAACGGCAGTTGGCAGAATTGCTGGGGACGGACATGCCCATGTACAGTAAGATGGAGCTGGGAGCACGGCGTGTAAGGCGTGACCAGGTTCCCAAGTTGGCGGAGCTGTATAAGGTTGACGAGAAGGAACTGATGACGCTCTGGCTGGCCGATGGCGTGTATGCCGCATTGAAGGAGGAAGATGAAAACCTCCGCTTAGATGCCATTGACTTGGCAAAGGAGTACTTTAAGGGGTGAATGAATTGTTCATCCTTCGTAGATAGCAACCGTAGTTGTAATGATACCATATTCGCAAATTACGAATGTGGTTTTGTTGCGGTATGGTGAAGGAAAAACCAGATTGGCAAATCGCCAATGTGGTTTCATTTACGCAAATTAAGCGACAATTATCAAAATGCGACTTTGTGTTGGCCCAAGTTTTCGCGAAAACAAATATGGCAGAAAATTGCAAAAAGTGGCAGAAAATGGTGTCGAACTCAAACCGGTTGTTTTCGCATTGTTTTCGCAAAACGAAAAATCAGCAACTTGAATTTCTTCTAAGTTGCTGATTTTCAATGTGGACCAGCCAGGGCTTGAACCTGGGACCTCCAGATTATGAGTCTGTTGCTCTAACCAACTGAGCTACAAGTCCGATATCAAAGCAAGGGCTTGGATATGCATTGTCGCTGTTGCGATAAATGCGGTGCAAAGGTAAAGTGTTTTGCGCAATTCTCCAAATATTTTTTGTGAAAAGAAGCAAAATGAGCAACTTCTTTACTATTTATCTGGCTGGCTTATGTGGCGCCGTTTTTATGTGATGCTTTAAAGAAAAATGAATTTTCTTCATGGGACTGGCTTATAATTCCCGATTTTTATCCAACTTTGTGAAAAGAATTCACGAAGTTACTACGTCTCAGCAAAAAAACAAACACGTTTGTTTTGTTTTGCATTCGACTTTTCGTAACTTTGCAGCAAATAAATTCTACGCATCATATTGAATCTTTAGCTTTGCAATAAATTGCGAGTTGGTTATGCAAGACGATTTTGACATCAGACAGGAGACGGTTTCTTCATCGGAGAAGGAGTTTGAGAACGCCCTTCGTCCGTTGCGGTTCGATGACTTCAGCGGTCAGCAGAAGGTGGTGGAAAACCTGGAAGTGTTTGTTGAAGCAGCGAAATATCGTGGCGAACCGCTTGACCACACGCTCCTTCACGGTCCTCCAGGACTCGGAAAGACCACTTTGTCGAACATCATTGCCAACGAATTGGGCGTAGGGTTCAAAATCAGCAGCGGTCCGGTGCTTGACAAGCCGGGCGACCTTGCCGGCATCCTTACTTCGTTAGAGCCCAACGATGTGCTTTTCATTGATGAGATTCACCGCCTCTCGCCCGTCGTAGAAGAATATCTCTATTCGGCGATGGAGGACTATCGCATTGATATCATGATAGATAAAGGTCCGTCTGCCCGTTCGATTCAGATTGACCTCAACCCCTTCACGCTTGTCGGAGCCACCACGCGCAGCGGTCTGCTCACCGCTCCGTTGCGTGCCCGCTTTGGCATCAATCTCCATTTGGAATATTACGAGCCGGAGACGCTGACCCGCATCTTGAAGCGCTCGGCGGGCATCCTTCAGGTGCCCATCACCGACGATGCGGCGGTAGAGATTGCCCGCCGTTCGCGCGGTACGCCTCGTATTGCCAATGCCCTGTTGCGCCGTGTGCGCGATTTTGCGCAGGTAAAGGGAAACGGGAGCATCGATACCGACATCGCCCGCATCTCGCTGACGGCGCTGAACATCGACCAGTACGGCCTCGACGAGATAGACAACAAGATTCTCCTGACCATCATCGACAAGTTCCGTGGCGGTCCGGTAGGCATCTCCACGATTGCCACCGCCATCGGCGAGGAAGCCGGCACGCTCGAAGAGGTTTATGAGCCCTATCTCATCATGGAGGGATTCATCAAGCGGACCCCTCGCGGACGAATGGTGACCGAGCTTGCCTACCAGCATCTCGGACGCAATCCATACCGAAATTCCTCGATGGAACCGGGCTTTTTTGACTAAACACCTTCATTTGAATTGATGAAAAAACGATATGAAGACAGCACTTTTCACAGGAACTTTTGACCCGTTCACGATTGGACATGCCGACATCGTTCGTCGAGCCCTTGCACTTTTCGACCATATTATTATAGGTGTGGCGGTCAGCGAACTGAAACACACGAAGCAGGAAGCCGACCAACGCCTGCAAACCATCAAGCGGCTGTACGACGACAACCCCGCGGTGGAGGTTGTGTCATACAGCGACCTGACTGTTGACCTGGCGAAGCGCACGAATGCCAGCTGTATCATTCGTGGCGTCCGCTCGGTAAAAGATTTCGAGTATGAGCGCGACCAGGCGGAAGTCAACCGCCAGCTCGGTGGCATTGAGACCCTCCTGCTGTTTGCCGACCCGCAGACGGCGCACATCTCCTCGACACTCGTTCGCGAACTGCAGTTTTTCGGTCAAGACGTGAGCAAATATCTCCCATAATCCCCACCCCGCCATGATTACCTACAACTGCGACGGCATCCGAATGCCAGCCTTCCACAAACGAGCCATCACCGCATGGATTCGGCGCGTGGCTGCCACCTACGGCAAGCGCGTGGGCGACATCGGCTACATGTTTGTCTCCGACGAGCGGATTCTGGAAGTCAACCGCACCTACCTCCACCACGACTACTACACCGACATCATCACCTTCGACTATACCGAGGGCGACACCATCCACGGCGACATCGTCATCTCCATAGACACGGTGCGCAGCAATGCCGAGAAGTTCGGCAAGCCCTACGACGAGGAGCTCCGTCGCGTCATCATCCACGGCATCCTCCACCTCTGCGGAATCAACGACAAGGCGCCGGGCGAACGCGAGCAGATGGAACTCGCCGAAGACAAGGCACTTTATTTAATTAAGAATTGACAATTAATAATTGATAAATATGGTTAGAGGGGACTGCTTTGAAGTTCTATTTCTATCCAGCCTTCTCTATCGCTATCAATATCCGCTCTTTTTTTGTCTCTTCCACTTTCCCTCCCTTTCGGGGTATGGTCGAGGGGCAGAAGCCTGCCAAGGCTAAGCTCCCCCGATTCCCACTGCGGCACCGCCTATCACTCCGAGCAGGGCGGTGATGATTGCCAGGACGGCTTTCAGTATCAGCCGCCATTTAGATTGATTGATGTTTTTCATAGTGCTTTTTAGTTTTTGAGTAAGGACTTTAGAGACTTTAAGGACCCTAAGGACTTTAGGGACCTTATAGCCCCTAAAGGTTTTTGTTATGCCTCAACAGCGTTTTTTGGTGCTTCCTGCACGGTGCATCCGGTGAGGAAGGTGCGGGTGCGCGTCTTGTCGGCACTGATTTTCGTCTCGGGCTGGAAGATGACGCGCAGTCCTTTCACGTGCTTGACGGCATTGAAGTCCTTCACGGAGTCGGCACCGACGCTTTGGATACCGATTTTGAATGCGCCGAAGCCGTCGAGTTTCACGCGGTGCGATGCCTGCAGCTCGTCCTGCATTACCTCCACCAGCTCGGTGAGCACAGCCCACACGTCGCTCTTCTTTGCTGTACAGTTGCGTTGTATGCGATCCGCCAGCTTTTTCATATCCACGGTTTCGGTCATCGTGGCACGTGCGTACCATTTGCCTTTGTTCACGAAGTTTTCATTGTTGTTCTGATACAATCGATAAAATACTGCCATTTTTCTTTTCCTTTCTTTTTTAGTGATGAATAATTTAGATGTTGATAAACTGAAGTTGAGAGTTTCCCTTTCGGGAGCGGTCACGACAGACACGGACGACCTGCAGCCGTCATTGCGTCTGGCATCATATAAATATATAATAAGGTGGAGGGGAGAATTCTCTGTCGTTTTTCCGTTTGCAAAGGTACAACATTTTTGAGCCGATTGCAAGTTTTTCCCACTCGGGAAGTTGACCAAAGTGAGAAAGCCCCCTCTGACTCCCCCCACTGGGGGAGAACTGGGAATACTGGGAGCACTGGGAACACTGGGAGGAACTTTACCGCAGAATGATGGGTTGCCGCTCCCCGCCCCTCGCGGAGGGGAGGGGTGCCGACAAGCGGGGTGGGGAGGACCTTAAGGACCTTAAAGTCCTTATCACCAAGAAAAGTCGTTAAAGCAATATAAATCAATAAGTTAAATGTTAAAAACTTTAAAAAACGGGGGGATAAAGGATTATTTTTTCTTTTATTAATAATGTGTGTATCTTTGCTGCGTTTTCCTAAAAGGAGTATTAAGATAAAAAGCAAAAAGCCGAAAGTAATATCAACTGATCGAAAGAGTTATCGAAAGAGTTATAAAAAAATCATCAACAGAAAATCAACATTAAAAAGATAAAGCAATGAAACGACAATTACTTTTACTGCTGGCAGTGCTCTCAGTTGCCGTGCAGTCAGCGAGTGGGCAGTCATCTGCCCCCATCAAGAACCGCGCCTACTACGTCAGCCAGAACGAATTTATCCATACCGATTTCACACCCGGCAGCTACCGCATTCATAAATCGGCAGTAAGTCCTGGATCACAAAATGGTTTGAACCTCGGCGCCTTTATACCCAATCCCGGTTTTGGAGTCATTTGTTCCATTCTGGCGTTGTTTAATACCCCCAAGCAAGAGGATGGAATTGACTATCATGGCTATGTGGCATTGGGAACTGAAGGAGTGCGATTATCTTCTTTGGATGGCCCCACCTTCTGTACCAAAGGATCGTTTACTACTCAAACCCAATGGACAACCAACGCATTGAACAACCTAGAGACAGATGGATTATCAATAATCATTCCCAAATACATAGATTTGAACAATAATACCTGGCACTTCTTAGGCATGAAAACAGGGTCATTTAATGATGAGGGAATTCCTGATTGGTTGGTCGGCAAGCGTCTGAAGGTCGTAGGTCTCGACAGCTATGCTCTCTTTGGTGCTACGGTGAGAATCTGTCTGCCTTCATCGGTAACGTATGTGGGATATAAGGGTTTGTATGACACAGGAAGACAGGATCTGATGACAGGCAAACCGTCTGTTGCCCTGGGCTTTCATCCCGGTAGCGGCACATGGCCCTACTATCCCAAAATTAGCAGCTATCCCTACTATGACAGCAATCAGCTGACAGACGATCCCACGAGTGCGGACTGGAAAGAGTGGAACAACATTGAGAGTCTGGGTGCTGAGGCTGTATCCCACGCATCCTATCGACACGTCACCGACGTAGTCAATCCCAACAAGCTGCGCGAATGGGGGAATCAATGTTTTGCATTCTCACGAGAAATGGAGTCGGTTGACCTGTCGGTCTTCACACATTCCGACATGGCACAGCTTGTGATTCCCGACAGTTGCTTTTATCGTCCCGAGAAGTTGACCACCGTCAATATCGGCGACCGCGTCACCAAAATCGGTAACGGCGCGTTCAGTGGTTTATTAGAAGCCACTGCTACAACTTACACCCCCATCAAGACTGTGATTTTTGGCAGCGGTTTGCAAGAATTGGGCGAACGGTGCTTTGCCGCCGGCAGTATAGACAGCGTGAAGGTAGATCCCTCCTGCCCCCTCACCTCCATTGGTAAAGAGGCGTTCCGGGCTAATCCCAACCTGTCGTACTTCAACTTTCCTTCGCAGGTCAGCCGAATAGAGCAGGCTGCCTTCAAAGAGTGTGGCTTCCAGCGCCGCTTCGACGTGCCCGTCTCGCTGACATATATAGGCGATGAAGCATTCGCCGACAACAAAATCATGCAGATCCACTTCAGCAACGGCACAACCGGCACCCTCACCTATATGGGTGATAAGGCATTCCAGCCGAAAGTGACAGCAGTAACAGGGCCGAGTATACTTAACGATATCCTCGCCAACGAACCGTCGTGGCACCTGCACTACCTCGTGGAGTTTGAAGATGCCGTGCCACCCGCCATCACCAGCGACGGCAACCCCTTCTTTGTGCCAGAGAGCCATCTATATGGCTATGTGCGCCGGCACGTGATAGTGCCGACAGGTTGCGCAGAAGACTATCAACACTCGACGGAGAGCGCGGTGAGTATGTTCAATCACCATGAATACTGCGCCAAGTTTGACCTCACGAAGAATTACGCCCTGCCTCCCTACGGACAGTCGAAAGCAACTCCTGAGGCAGGCGACATCGAGGTCAACGGGAAATACTATTCACCGGCACCATGGCGCATCGCCAGCTCGGCATGGAAACCACAATCCAGGCATGGCTCACACGGCGACATCTACACCTTCAAGCCCGACCACGACGGCACGCTGGTGCGCCTCACCTCAACGCCAGGCGCCACCAACCAGATGGGAGAAGAGAAAGACGTGTACGACGTGGAGATAGTGTATGGCTACAACTACCCCAAGTATATTCTCAGCAGTATTACACGCACGTTGCTGACGAGCGACGACGTGAACGCACGCACGGCACACGCCTACTTCAAAAACGACCGCGCCGACGACATCCCGAAAATCTCCACCGCCAAGGTGGAAGACGGCATCGTGCCACCGGGCGAGGGCATCCTCATCAGCTACGCCACACCGGGCACCTACCTCGTGCCGCTCTATGGCGATGTCAGCTTCCTTGAGAACGTCACCGTTCCTGTCGTACGTCGATCAACACTCACACTCGGAAGTTTCCCCACCACCCTCAGCGACTATTGCGAAGCAGGCAGCGGGCGCTACCAGCGGAACACGATAGAGAGCCTCAGCGCCGAAGCGTCAGCAGATCAACTCGAAGCCATGAAAGGACAGGTGTGGGTGGACTTCAACGAAGTGACGGCAGCTCCCGTGCGCAGCCTCTACGTGTTCAATACCTCGACAGGCGACTACAACGCCACACAGACCAAAATCTCTTTGGACACCATCAACATCAACGAAACGGTGGAATACAACGGAACGTCGTATCCCAAATATAAGGTCATCAACAATAACAATGGCGCTCGTGCCACCTACTACTACAAGACCTACACCATCAGCAGCGACATCGACTGGAAACGGGCTACAGACTATGTAAAGACGCAGCTCACGCCTGCAGGAGAGTTTGCCGTTACCTGGGCATACAACAGGACAAATTACAATAGCGCCTTCACCTACTATGAGGGAGCGGACAACAGCACATCCTACTGGATAGACATTTTCAACCTCGGCACGCAAGCAAGCTCGGGGTCAAGTATCTTCGAGAAGAACTTCTATGCGAACCACGAAGATGCGCAGAACGTGCTCGTGCCGTGCTGGGAGCCGCGCAAGGTATGGCCCGCATGGCAGGTGGTGGACGAAGCCACATACAACACCCTCGCCGAAGATGCGCGTCATATCGAAAAACACCTCTACCACGTGAATGACTATCTCTACTACCTGAAAGGCATGACGCTTGCTGAACTCAACGCCCTGGGCAGCGCCAGCGACGTGGATGGCTTCCTGAGCTTCGGACTGTCCAACGGCTATTTCGTTCCTGCGAAGGTGGCGAACTACACACAAGCCAACCGCTCCTACTTCCGCGTCCATACGAGCCACCTGCACGCCAAGCACACAGAGGTGGCAGCCGGCGGAAAGGCAGTCATCATGGATGAGGGCGACATCAACAGCGAGACGACAGGCATCAGCGACATCAACCGCACACCAGCCGACAGCGACACTTGGTACACCCTGCAAGGCACACGCCTGACAGGAAAGCCTGCACAGAGCGGCATCTACATCAACAACGGAAAGAAAGTGATTATCAAGTAAAGACACGACAACTATGAAGAAGAAACAATATATCACACCCGAAGCAACCATCGTCGCCTTTCCAGAAACGGGCGGTGCCCTCATGGCGAGCGAAGGTGGAGACATCCACTTCCAGGAGGACTGCGACGACAGTGATCCCGACAACCCTTGCGACCCGACCAACTAGGACGGCAAAGGCACCATCTGGAGCGACGAGGACACCTATCCCGTCGGCAACAGTTGGGGAGACTTCGACTAAAACCCACCCCCGCCCCTCCCGAAAGGAGGGATAAAGAAAGGGGAAGAGACCCTAAAGACCCTAAAGTCCTTAGCGCTTGTAAGGACTTTAGGGTCTTTTTTAATTAAGGTTAGGAGGAGGGGCTTCCTCAGCCCAGCTCCCTGAGAATCCGCCTCATGCGCGAGGGCTGCACATAGTGAATCCATCGGCAGTGGTTGCATACACGCCGGCGAGTGCCGGTCTTCATCATCTCGAACTTTTCATCGGGCAATTCGCAGCCACACTTGGTGCAAAACATGATTAATAAAAAGAGAAGCCCCACCCTAACCCTCCCCCAAATGGGGAGGGAATGCCTGGCAGGGGGAAATCTGTAAATGATAATTGATAAATATGGTTAGAGGGGTCTTAATGAAAAACTAGATAGGCTATCCGAAAAACTCTCACCCCGCGAGGCGCTCCCTCCCCATTTGGGGGAGGGCTGGGGAGGGGCTCCGTTGGATAATCGCCTGGTGGCGGTTGTTGCCGGCGGTGCGGCAGGAGACGTGGAGCCAGATGCCGCCCGTGCGCGGTGAGTGCTCGAAGAGCAACTGGTCGTAGTCGCAACACTCGCGGATGAAGTTGAACATCTGCATGCCTACCACCATGTCCACCACGCGGATGTCGGCAGCCTCGCCCCGCATGTGCTGCGAGTTGGACACCCCGCCGACGGCCCGGTTGAGTCGTGGGCAGCGATAGCCGGAGGTGATGACGATGCGCCCGAAGCGGTGACGCAGGGGCTCCAGCACCCGCTGGCAGAGGTGGCACAGGCGGGCGACGTGCTCCCACCCGGGCGTATTGTCGATATGGAGGCGCTCAGCCGTTGCCGAGCGAACGAACTCGCGGAGCGTGAAGTGCTCCGATAATTTTTGGCTTAAATTGTTTTTCATAGTGTTGATAAAGATTTAAAAAGAGTGGTTACGTTTTCCGGGGGGAGGCTGGATAGCGCAGAAAGCCTGAACGAACGGGACTGGGCTGGACAGGATAGCCGGGACAGAAAGCCCCGACGAGCCATGCTGCCTACCCTTCCCTCGCGCGCAGGTGTATATATAATAATGTGTAGGTGGCTCCCGGGCACCACCATCCCATCATCATACACACGCCGGCATACCGATTGCCTGGGCGTGACTTGCCCAGCGTGTCTCGTTTTCTGTCATCCGCCTTGATGAGCGTACTCCAGACCCGATAAGTTTTAGTGTTTCAGGGGCTTTAGTTTCGGCTAAAGCCACCCCCGTTATTTCTGTGTTGCAAAGGTACAAAATTTTAATGCCGAATGCAAGAAAACCGGCATCTTTTTTCGACCCATTTTCAAAAAAGTTTTTCCGCCGGAAATGTATAATTATACAGGGCACGGCGACTTTCTGACACTTTCATAAACTATTGATTTACAGGCAGTTAGAGAGCACTTTCCAAAAGTGGCACTTTTGGCTCCTAAAAGTGGCACTTTTGGACGCTGAAAGGGGAACTTTTGCAAGCCAAAAGTTCCCCTTTTGGAAAGCGAAAGTTCAAGTAGTATATTTATACGCTTTCCGTGTATAAATATACATATTGGAAGGGCAGCATATTTTTCTGCACCCAAGAGTCGTGTAAATGAAAAAAAATAGCTACATTTGCATGGCACAAAAAGGCAGAACACATCATATCAATCAATAAAAACATGACAACTATGAAGAAAATGGTATTCAGGATGGTCGTGCTGGCAGCACTGCTGCTCGCAGGCAAAAGCACTGTCGCAGCACAACCGAAAGAGAAAATCGTGGTGGCATACGTATGCTCGTGGACGAACGAGCGACTGCCCGACCCCACACTGATGACACACGTCAACTACGCCTTCGGGCACGTGAAAAAGACCTTCGACGGCGTGAACATTCAGAACGAGCCGTTCCTGCGCAAGGTGGTCGCACTGAGAAAGCAGAATCCGAAACTGAAAATCATGCTGTCGGTAGGCGGATGGACAAGCGGCAACTTCTCCGAGATGGCTGCCACGGCTAAGACGCGCACCGCGTTTGCGAAAGACTGCAAGCGCATCGTGGACGAATATGGGCTGGACGGCATCGACATCGACTGGGAATATCCGACGAGCAACGAGGCAGGCATCTCCAGTTCGCCCGACGACACGAAGAATTTCACCCTCCTCATGCGCGACCTGCGCAAGGCGCTGGGCAAGAAGAAACTGCTCACCGCTGCCACCATCGCCGACGGACTCTATATCGACTTCCCGGCATGTATCAAGTACATGGACTTTGTCAACATCATGGCATACGACGTGGCGAACCCGCCGAAGCACCACACCACGCTCTTCCGCTCGCCACTCTCAGGACGCATCACCGTCGAGGAAGCCATCAACGCACACATCCGCAACGGTGTGCCGGCAGAGAAGCTGACACTCGGCATGCCGCTCTACGGACGCGGCGACCACTCGAACAAGGTGCTCGACCAATATGTCAAGACCCGATATTCCGACGGACTCTATCAGGAACAATGGGACGATGTGGGCAAAGTTCCTTACCTCACCGACCAGAGCGGACAACTTGTCTGGGGATTTGACGACACTCGGTCGCTCGCTGCCAAATGCCAGCTCATCATCGACCGGGGACTGCTCGGCGGCATGTATTGGGAGTGTACGGAAGACAATGCACAGTTAGACCAGATGCGCACTATCCATCTCTCGCTGATGGTGAACAATAAGGCTACTGAGGCAGGCAAGCGTATGCTTGTCTGGACCGACGGAACAGAAAGCAGCGACACAAAGCACGGCATGGCTTGGCTCAAGAAAGTAGGAGAGCAGATGGGCTTTGAAGTAGACGAGATGCCTCTTGGCGCGACTTATCAGAAAGGACTGTTCGACCGCTATCACCTCATCTTCCAACTCAATGGCAATCCATACGCTCTCAGCGATGATGCTCGCGCAGAATTTCAGCAGTATATTGACGAGGCTCGTGGCAGTTTCTATGCTATGCCTGGTGGCGAGAAGGTGAAGGAATGGAAATGGTATGATGACTTTACCGACAGTCTGCGCATTGCGCCTATTGAGGGAAGCAACGTGAACGCAGGCGGGAAGTGGTGCCCGCAGTTGTGGACTAACACAAAGAAACATGCCCGCACACTGTTCTATCAGTGGGATGAAAACCTGAAAGAGGTTACCGACATGAAGCCCTATCTCGAAATGACAGAGCGTGCCTTGGCATGGTTGCTGCATAAAGATAACTGATAATAAAATCGGGATTCGGTCTGTAATAGGCATATAAACAAAAAAACTCGGAATTTGGATTCCGAGTTTTTTTATTTAGTCAGTTGCTGATTAGGCAGAAATTTCCGCCTCCAATAACCTTAAAACCTTACAGCCTAATAGCCTTGTAGCCTCAAAAGAATCTACAATTTCTCGCCAAAACACAGGTCACCGGCATCACCGAAGCCCGGGACGATGTATTTATGGTCGTTCATTCCCTCGTCGATGGCAGCACACCAGACGGTGCTGTTCTCCGGAAGAATCTCCCTGATAGCATCAAGACCTTCGGGCACGGCAAGCACACAAGCGATGTGCAGATGTTTCGGCGTACCAATCTCCAACAGCGCCTGGATGGCAGCAGCCATCGAACCGCCCGTGGCAAGCATCGGATCGACAATGATGAGCGTCTTCCCCTCGACATCGGGCGACACGAGGTATTCCGTATGCACACCCACCTCCGTATGCTCGGCGTTGGTGTACATGCGATAGGCTGACACAAAGGCGTTGCCGGCATGGTCGAACACATGGAGGAATCCCTCGTGGAAAGGCAGTCCGGCACGCAAGACCGTTGCAAGCACCACCTTGTCTTCCGGCAGTTGCATCTCAGCATCGGCAAGCGGCGTGTGGACCGTCTTCAACTCATAGTCGAACGTCTTTGATATCTCGAAAGCCATTATCTCGCCGATACGCTTCAGATTGTTACGGAAAAGCAAACGGTTCTGCTGATAGTCTTTATCGCGGAGTTCCGCCAGATAAAGGTTCATGACAGAGTTTTGTTCAGAAAGGTTAATCGTCTTCATACCACTTTGTTTTTCAGTTTTCGACCACAAAGGTAATTAAAAAAACTTGGAAAACACGATATCGTCCCATTTATTTTCACTACCTTTGCAACGCCACAAAAAGAATTGACATTTTTCATGCAGTACTTCGGAGAGTTGATTTCACTCGGCGTCGCTTTCTCATGGACGATTACGGCACTGGCAAGCGAGGTGGGCAGCAAGCGGTTGGGCGTTCTGTCGCTGAACGTCTGGCGGCTAGGGCTTGCCATGGTCTGCTCTGCCGCGCTGATGTGGGTTGTCACGGGCAATCCGCTCCCTGCACATGCCAGTGGGACGGCGTGGTTCTGGCTGATGCTCTCGGGCGTGGTGGGCTACTTCTTCGGCGACTGGTGCCTGTTCAATTCCTACCTGTGTTTCGGCTCCCGCTACGGACAGCTCTTCATGACCCTCGCCCCGATGTTTGCCGCCCTGTCGGCATGGACCTTCTTAGGGCAGACGCTGGGCTGGAACTCGCTGATAGCCATGGCAGTCACGCTGACGGGTATCGCCGTCTCAGTATTAGGACGGGGAGAGCACCACACGCTGTCGCTGCAGCTGCCCACGAAGGGAATCCTCTACGGAATCGGGGCGGCGATGGGACAGGGAGTGGGACTGATTCTCAGCAAGATAGGACTGGACCAATACACGGCTGACGTGCCGGCGACGCTCCTGCCAGAGATAGAACACTATCTGCCGTTCGGTGCCAACATGATACGCTGCCTGGCAGGAACAGCCTGTTTCATGTTGTGGATACTGATGTCCGGCAATCTGCCACAGTTCAAGAAGAGCGTCCACGACCACAAAGGCATGAAAGCGATGCTCATCACCGTCCTTTTCGGTCCGTTCCTCGGAGTGGGCTTCTCACTGATGGCAGTACAATACACGGCAGCCGGCATCGCCTCGACCATCATGGCGCTGAGCCCGATTCTCATCATCGTGCCTTCCTACTACCTCTTCCAGCAGAAAATCACGACCAAAGGAGTGGTGGGCGCCATCATCTCAATCATCGGCGTTTCGCTATTCTTCCTCTTGTAAAACATTCACCCTCAAAAAAAATACACACATCATGAAAAGACTGTTCTTACTATTAACCTTGGTATTGGCAATCCACACTTCATGGGCACAAGACACACCGCGCGCCAAGAAGTGCGTCGCCGAAGTACGGAAACAATATGCTGCTGCGAAAGAGCGCAGCGAAAGAGAAGAAAAAGAGGAGTACGCACCGAAAGAAAACATGACCGTCAACCTGAACTACATCATCCCCGGTTGCGGTCCGACGGCAGAAACACTGCATTACCTCTTCACGGCAAAAGACGGTGAAGAGCCGGGCATGAGAACCTATCAACCGCTTCTCATCACCCGAAAATACAACGTCGCCGCGCGACAGATGTATGAAGAGTACCTGTTTGACGGACAGACGGGCGAAATCATCTTCACGCTTTTCCAACACGACAACTACAATGGCGGGAAAGACGAGACACGCTACTATTTCGACCACGACGGAAAAGCATGGGAAATCTTCAAGGGAGAACGCGTCATGGACGATGTCTTTGCCAGACGGCAGGCAGCTGACCTGAAGGCAGCAGCCGACCAACTCATCAACCGGGACTATTAAAATCCGAACCAGCCGCCACGCCAAGAAAAAGAATTTTCTTGTCAAATAGCCCCCAGAATCAAACAATTTGAAAGGAAAAATAAAAAAAGACGAACAAAATGATGTTCCGTTCAGTATATTTTCGTAACTTTGCAGTCTGAAAATAGAAAATATCATAATAACTAATAATCATAATAAACAAAACATGGCAAAGTTAGATTTGACACAGTATGGCATTACCGGTTCTACCGTGATTGCCCACAATCCATCGTATGAATTCCTCTATGAGGAAGAGACAAAAGCCGGTCTGACCGGTTTCGACAAAGGTCAGAACACCGAACTCAACGCTGTCAACGTGATGACAGGTATCTACACCGGTCGCTCACCAAAAGACAAGTACATCGTTTGCGACGAGCAGTCGAAAGACAAAGTGTGGTGGACCACCGAGGAGTACAAGAACGACAACCACCCCATGAGCGAAGAAGTATGGGCTACGGTGAAAGACATCGCCATCAAAGAACTCTGCAACAAGAACCTGTACGTGGTTGACGCATTCTGCGGCGCCAACGAAGGCACCCGTCTGGCTGTGCGCTTCATCGTGGAAGTGGCATGGCAGGCTCACTTCGTGACGAACATGTTCATCCAGCCGACCAAGGAAGAACTGGAGAACTTCGAGCCCAACTTCGTCATTTACAACGCATCGAAGGCAAAGGTTGAAAACTACAAGGAACTGGGTCTGAACTCTGAAACCTGCGTGGCTTTCAATACAACAAGCCGCGAGCAGGTGATTATCAATACTTGGTATGGCGGCGAGATGAAAAAAGGTATGTTCTCCATGATGAACTACTTCCTCCCGCTGCAAGGCATCGCTTCTATGCACTGCTCTGCCAACACCGACATGGAAGGCAAGAACACCGCCATCTTCTTCGGACTGTCAGGCACGGGTAAGACCACCCTCTCTACCGACCCGAAGCGTCTGCTCATCGGTGACGACGAGCACGGATGGGACGACAACGGCGTGTTCAACTTCGAAGGCGGATGCTATGCGAAAGTCATCAACCTCGACAAAGAGAGCGAGCCCGATATCTACAACGCCATCAAGCGCAACGCACTGCTCGAGAACGTGACGGTTGACGAGAATGGCAAGATTGATTTCGCCGACAAGAGCGTGACCGAGAACACCCGTGTCAGCTATCCTATCGACCACATCGAGAAAATCGTTGCCAAAGTGAACGGCAAGAGCGCCGGTCCTGAAGCGCAGAACGTTATCTTCCTCTCTGCCGACGCATTCGGCGTACTGCCTCCTGTCAGCATCCTGACTCCGGAGCAGACGAAGTATTATTTCCTCTCTGGCTTCACCGCAAAGCTCGCAGGAACAGAGCGCGGCATCACCGAACCGACACCGACCTTCTCAGCATGTTTCGGACAGGCATTCCTCGAACTGCACCCGACGAAATATGCAGAAGAACTGGTGAAACGCATGGAGAAGAGCGGCGCCAAGGCATACCTCGTGAACACAGGTTGGAACGGCAGCGGCAAACGTATCTCTATCAAAGACACCCGCGGCATCATCGACGCCATCCTGGGCGGCGCTATCCTGAAGGCTCCGACGAAGAAGATTCCTTACTTCAACTTCGAAGTGCCGACAGAACTCGAAGGGGTTGACACCAACATCCTCGACCCGCGCGACACATACGCAAACCCCGCAGAATGGGAAGAGAAAGCAAAAGACCTTGCAGGACGCTTCATCAAGAACTTCGCAAAATACGAAGGAAACGAAGCCGGAAAAGCACTCGTTGCAGCAGGTCCGAAACTCTAGTATTATCTTAATGCATTGATATCGGAAGGGGCGTGTCTTCGGACATGCCCTTTCTATTTGATAATCAGTTCATGCGGGTTGATACACCAATCACCACCTCGATGATTGTCACCCTGCGAGGGGTATCGGCATACCCGACTGATTTAGGGCATCCCCTCTCTTCTCCAACTAATGCTGATTTGTATTTACCGAACCTACGTTAATGTTAATATTCCTCGTTTTATCCGAAATATTGGCGCCTAAAACCTAAACATAACTTAAAAAATCCTCATTTAATCAATATTTCACACAATATTAACCGAAAAACTCGTTTTTTTTGCGGAATTCTGATTAAATTTGCATCCAAATCGGCAAGTCTTGCTCCACACCATGAAGCAAGACGGGCGACATCGGCATATCATCCTGACCGTTGCCCGACATTCCGATGACTGATTATAAAAAAGAAAAAGACATGAAAAAAAGACATTCGCTTTTCCTGACATTGCTATCTGTCGCACTCGTTTTCACATCCTGTTTAGGTGACGACGAGGAAAACTACACATACTCCAGCGATATGGCAATCACCGCCTTCTCGCTGGGAACCCTGAACAGATACCTGCACACCACCTCTTCAACAGGAGCTGACAGTATCTACAAGAAAACATATTCGGGTAGCCTGTACAGTTTCCACGTGGACCAGGAGAACCTGCTGATATACAACACGGATTCACTGCCGTACGGAACAGACGTGAAACACGTAATCTGCAACATCACCAGCAGGGGAAGTGTGGTCATCAAGAGCATGAACAGCGACTCGCTGAACACCTATTCGACCACCGACTCCATCGATTTCTCACAGCCGAGAGAGATGCGCGTCTATGCCCCGGACGGCTCCGGCTACCGCGCCTATACGGTGAAAATCAACGTCCATCAGGAAGACGGCGACGTGTTCAAATGGAAAAACATTAGCACGAACAACCTCTTCTCTACCCTGGACGGAATGAAAGCTGTGGCTTGCAAGAACTACATCTACGTGGCAGGAAACAGTGGTGCACAGACCAAACTTTACTATACCGCCATCAGCGACGGCTCCAACTGGACCGAATACGGGATGACATTCCCCGCAGATGCTTATAAAAATCTGCTCAGCCACAACGGAAACATCTTCCTCCGGGCAAAGACAGGCGACACCTATATCGTCACCACACAGGAAGACGGCAAGCCCAATACCACGGTTGAAACCGGACAGGACGCCCTCACAGCGCTCTTGGCTTCCGACGGAGAGCACCTTTATGCGCTCAACAACAATGGCGAACTTGTGCGGTCGGACACTCAGGAAGGCTACAACTGCTCATGGAGCACGGAAACGCTCGACAACGGCAACACGTTCCTTCCTTCACAAGACATCAGCTACACACTTTCCGCCCTGCGGACCAACAATAATGCAGCCCGACTGGTACTTATCGGAAACCGCAGCGTAGAGGAATACGCATCGGACGCTGCTGCGCAGATCTGGGGAAAAATCATCGAATATGACAACAACACCAACAGCACTTGGATGTATTATGATGGAACAAGTGCAGCTCAGCAACTGCCACGCTTGAGCGGTCTGACCGCCTTCGCGTATGGAGATGCCATCGTGGCGCTCGGCGGAAAAGGCATCGGAGCCTGCACCACCACCCCATTCTATATGTTCTACGCAAGCTACGACGGCGGCATCAGCTGGGCTGGCGACACACGCATCCCGCTGCCGACAGGACTGAGTGGCGTTGACACAACGTTCGCACTGACCGTTGACCACGATAACTTCATCTGGCTCATTCGCGGCGACAACGGACAAGTGTGGCGCGGACGACTTAACAAATTGGGTTGGGAAACTGAAAAATAATCAGCATTAAAAATCCTGAACATGACCAAAAAGAGCATCCTTCTCATCATCCTGCTTGCCTGCACCATACGCATGAGTGCACAGCAAGAACCCGAATACCTGATGGAAATCGGTGCCGGCGTGGGGGGAATGAACTACCTGGGCGACTTCAACGGCTCGCTCACGAAAAACATTCAGCCCTCGGCATCCATCGTCGTGAGAAGACTCTTCAACCCCTACATGGGACTGCGTGCCAACATCAGCTACGGAAAGATGAAAGGCTCTTCCAAAGATGCGGAAACCTACTATCCCGAACTGGAACAGACACCTTACACCTTCGACAACACACTGGTCAATGCAGACATCACATACGAATACAACTTCTGGCCATACGGAACAGGACGTGAATACTGGGGAGCAAAGAAACTCACACCGTTCGTCTTCGGAGGCATCGGAGCAACCTATGTGAAAGCCGACAAGAAAGATATTTTCACCGCCAACATCCCGATAGGACTGGGCGTGAAATACAAAGTGGCTGACCGCATCAACCTCGGCGTGGAATGGCGCATACACTTCTCTCTGAGCGACGAACTCGACGGCATGAAAGACCCGTATTTCATCAAAAGCAAGGGTGCGTTCAAAAACACCGACTGCTATTCCGCCCTGCAGGTGACCATCACCTACAGCTTCATGGCAAAGTGCAAGACCTGTCACAACGATAACGACTAAGAAACAACGGACATGAATATAACGCTTGACAAAAACCGGATACCGCAACACATTGCCATCATCATGGACGGCAATGGCCGTTGGGCTATGCAGCAGAACAAACCACGCAACTATGGGCATCAAGCCGGCGTGGAAACCGTGAGACGAATCACGGCTGAGTGTGTCCGACTGGGTGTCAAATTCCTGACATTATATACTTTCTCGACAGAAAACTGGAACCGCCCGACGGACGAAATCAATGCGTTGATGGGACTCGTTCTCACATCGTTGGAGGACGAAATCTTCATGAAAAACAATGTGCGCTTCCGAGTTATCGGCGACCTGAAACGCCTGCCCGACGAAGTGCAGGAGAAGTTGCAACAAACGATGAAACGGACAGAAAAGAACGACTCCATGACCCTAGTCGCAGCATTGAGCTACTCCAGCAGGTGGGAAATCACGGAGGCTGTCCGCCAGATCGTCGGTGAGGTCAACGACATGCGCGAATTGCCGGAAAACATCCTCAAGAATCTGCGCACGGGAGGCATCAGACAGGAAGACATCACCGAAGAATTTGTCAGCCGTCACATGCAGACCAACTTCATGCCCGACCCCGATCTGCTCATCCGCACAGGCGGGGAAGTCCGCATATCCAACTACCTGCTCTGGCAGATAGCATACAGCGAACTCTATTTCTGCGACACCTACTGGCCGGATTTCAGCGAAACCGACTTGCAACAAGCCATCGCCAGCTTCCAGAGTCGCCAGAGACGTTTCGGAAAGACCGAAGCACAAGTGGAAGAACAAAACCAAGAATAATCACATGGAAATGAATACAATAAAGAAGACACTTATTTTGCTGGCTGCCATTTTCTGCACCATCAGCATAGAAGCCCAGGAGAAAATCATCAAACCCGACATTCTCTATGCCGGCACACCGCGTTCCGTCATCATCGGGAAAATAGCCATCTCTGGCGTAGAAGGTGTTTATGAAGACTTCATGCTGACCGGCATCTCAGGACTTTCGGTCGGACAGAGAATCACGGTGCCAGGCAGCGAAGTGACCGACGCCGTCAAACGCTATTGGAGACACGGGCTTTTCTCGAAAGTATCCATCACGGCGGACTCCATCGTTGGCGACAGCATCTACCTGTGCATACACCTCGCCACCCGTCCCCGCGTATCAACCATCAACTACAGCGGCGTAAAGAAGTCGGAACGGGAAGACCTGGAACAGAAGCTCGGATTGTTGAGAGGCGGACAGGTTACTCCCAACATCATCGACAGGGCGCGCTTTCTGGCGAAGAAATACTTCGACGACAAAGGATATAAGAATGCGGACATCAAGATCCTGCAACGCGATGACGTCGCACACAAGAATCAGGTCATTCTCGATATCGACGTCGATAAAAAGGAGAAGATGAAAGTGCGCAACATCACCATCGAAGGCAACGAACAGCTGACTGACGCAAAAGTGAAGGGCGGACTGTTCAGAAAAGGTGCGTTCAAGAACATTCACGAAGCAGGAAAACTGTCTTCTTTCCTGAAGAAAAAGAAGTACACGCCCGAACGCTGGAAGGAAGATAAGCAAAACCTCATCGCGAAATACAACGAGTTGGGCTATCGGGATGCCACCATCTTGGAAGACAGCGTATGGAATAACGACGACAAGCACGTCAATATCTTCATCAAAGTGGATGAAGGAAAGAAATACTACATCCGCAACATCACATGGGTCGGCAACACCGTGTTCTCGACTGACTATCTCAGTGCCGTGCTCGGCATACAGAAGGGCGACGTGTATAACCAAAAACTGTTGGACAAACGACTCACGGAGGACGAAGATGCCGTGGGTAACAACTATTGGAACACGGGTTATGTGTTCTATAATCTTCAACCGACGGAAATCAATATCGTAGGCGACTCCATTGACCTCGAGATGCGTATCCAGGAAGGACCGCAGGCGCGTATCAACAAAGTGCGAATCAATGGTAACGACCGCCTCTACGAGAACGTCGTGCGTCGCGAACTCCGCGTGAAACCCGGCGACCTGTTCTCCAAAGATGCGCTGATGCGTTCCGCCCGCGAGTTGTCGTCCATGGGACACTTCGACCCCGAAAAGGTGAGTCCCGATGTTAAACCGAATGCGGAAAACGGAACCGTTGACATCAACTGGAACCTCGAACAGAAATCAAACGACCAGATTGAACTTTCACTGGGATGGGGACAGCCAGGTATTATCGGACGTGTCGGTCTGAAACTGAACAACTTCTCCATGGCAAACCTCTTCCGCAAGAACAAGGAACACCGCGGCATTCTGCCTATCGGCGACGGCGAGGTGCTCTCCATCGGTGCACAGACCAACGGAACTTACTACCAGTCGTACAACACCAGTTATTCTACCGGATGGTTCGGTGGCAAACGCCCCATTCAGTTCAGCGTCGGCTTATTCTACTCAAAACAGACCGACGTGTCAAGCAACTACTACAACAATGCGTTGCTGAACAACTATAATAGTTATATGTATGGCATCGGAAACTATAACGGCTATTATAGTAACTATGAGGATTACTACGACCCCGATAGATATATCCGTATTTTCGGAGCGAATGTCGGATGGGGTAAACGCCTGCGCTGGCCAGACGACTATTTCACCCTTTCGCTGAACTTGTCATACACCCGCTATATGATGAGGAACTGGCAGTATTTGATGATTACGAACGGTGCTTCCAACAACCTGAGTTTCACCATCGCCCTCAACCGAACATCTACCGACAACCAACTCTATCCACGACGCGGTTCGGAATTTTCTGCTTCGGTCACCTTCACGCCACCATGGTCGAAATGGGACAAGAAAGACTATAAAAACATGGGAACCAACCCACAATCGCCCACCTACCAGGATGAACTGAAGGAAAAATACCGCTGGGTGGAATTCCACAAGTGGAAATTCAAGGCACGTACGTTCACGGCACTCAACAACGCCCAGAAGTGTTTCGTGCTCATGACCCGTGTTGAGTTCGGTCTGCTCGGTTCCTACAACAAATATAAGAAATCGCCGTTCGAGACATTCTATGTCGGTGGCGACGGTATGTCGGGCTATTCTTCAGGCTTTTCCGAGGAGACCGTCGGACTGCGCGGATACGACAATGGCGTCATCTCTATCAACGCCAGCAACGGTGCCAGCTACTATGCCTACGCATACAACCGCTTCACGTTGGAATTGCGCTACCCCTTCATGCTCGGCAATACGACCATCTACGGACTGACCTTCCTCGAAGCAGGTAACGCATGGTACGACGTCAAGAAATTCAATCCTTTCGACATGAAACGTTCTGCGGGCGTCGGTGTAAGAATCTTCCTCCCGATGGTCGGCATGATGGGTATCGACTGGGCATACGGATTCGACAAGGTGTTCGACGGACAGACGCGTAAGAAAGGTGGCAGTCAGTTCCACTTCATCCTTGGTCAAGAATTCTAATAGCCGGGGCTGACGGGAAAATAAACCAAAGCGACAGAGTCACGTCAAAAAAGAGAATGATATAAAAAACAAATAGGAGAAGAAGTTTATGAAAAAAGTAATGATGATATGCCTTTTTGCTGTAGCAGCAATAACGGCAAGTGCACAGAAGTTCGCATTGCTCGACATGGAATACATCCTTGCCAAAATACCAGCATACGAACGTGCCAACGAACAGTTGAACCAAGTTTCAAAGAAGTGGCAAGCAGAAGTAGAGGCGCTCAACACGGAGGCTGCCACCATGTACAAGAACTACCAGAACGAAGTGGTCTTCCTCTCACAGGAACAGAAGACCGCACGGCAAGAAGCAATCATGCAGAAAGAAAAGGAAGCCGGCGAACTGAAACGTAAGTATTTCGGACCCGAAGGCGAACTCTTCAAAAAGCGTGAGAGCCTGATGAGCCCCATCCAAGAGGAAATCTACAACGTCGTGAAAGAAATTTCCGAACGCCACGGATACTCGCTCGTCATCGACCGTGCAAGCGATACAGGCATCATTTTCGGCTCCCCGAAAATCGATATTTCAAACGAAGTGCTTGAAAAGTTAGGCTATTCCAATTAAAAATTGTATATTTGCAAGCCAATTAAAGAGAGTAATAACAAGAATTTAATCAATCATTTAATAGAACAAAGAAATGAAAAAGACACTTATTATGTTAATGATGTTGGCTCCGATGACACTGTTTGCACAGAAATTCGGACACATCGATTCGCAGTCGTTCATCCAGTCACTTCCTGAAGCCATCAAGGTTCAGAGCGAACTCGAGGCACAGGGAAAAATCTATGAGAACGAACTCAAAGGACTGCAAGAAGAACTGCAGCGCAAAGCGGAGGATTATGAAAAGACGAAAAGCACCATGAATCCTACCAAACAAGCTGAAACAGAAAAGTCCCTGCAAGACATGTACACAAAAATACAACAAGCTGCACAGGACAACCAGACGGCTTACAACAAGATGCAACAGGAAAAACTCGGACCGATTATCGAGAAAGTACGCACAGCTATCCAAAATGTTGCAAAGACCGGAGGATACGTTTACATCATGGAGAAAGAAGCTGGACAGCCGCTCTACGTAAACGATGCCATTAGCAAGGATGTGACTGCCGAAGTGAAAGCCGAGTACAACAAGCTGAAATAATACCGAAACAGGCATAAGACAGGGCAGGCAAGAAAGCTTGCCCTTCTTTGCCTAAAGACTATACACTAAAAAAACAAACACCCCATGACCAAAAAGCTATTCCTCATCGCCACACTCATCGCACTGCCCATGATGGTCGCTGCACAGCGGTTCGGCTATTTCAGCTACGACGAAGTCCTCAAATCGATGCCCGACTACATCGAAGCGCAAAACAACATCAACACGCTACGGCAGCAGTACGATAATGAAATGAAACGTGCTGAGAACGAATTCAACAATAAATACGAAGAATTTCTTGAAGGTCAGCGCAGCTTCGCACCCAGCATCCTACAGAAACGCCAGGCAGAATTGCAGGAACTGATGGAGAAAAACATCACCTTCAGACAAGAGACTGAGCGACTGCTGAAACAGGCTGAACAAGAAGCCTACGAGCCGGTAAGGAAGAGACTTAACGCCATCGTTCAGGAGATTGGCAGACAGAGAGGCTATGCCTTTATCCTCAACACGGATAACAATGCCTGTCCATACGTCGATTCCAGCATGGCGGAAAACATCACGACACTCATCAAAGACGCACTCAAATAATCCCCTACCCTCATGCCGTTCTCAGATTCACCAGGACCCATTGGAATATTCGACTCCGGCTACGGAGGACTGACCATCCTGCACGCCATTCGCAGCATGCTGCCGCAATACGACTACCTCTATCTCGGCGACAATGCACGTGCACCCTACGGTTCACGCTCCTACGATGTCGTGTATGAATTTACCCGTCAGGCGGTCAGCAAACTGTTCGACATGGGATGCCACCTCGTCATCCTGGCTTGTAACACCGCTTCGGCAAAAGCTCTGAGAACCATTCAACAGAACGACCTCCCCAACTGGGACAAGCAACGGAGGGTGCTCGGCATCATACGCCCCACCACCGAAGTGATAGGCTCACTGACAAACAGCCGACACATCGGAGTTCTTGCCACAGAAGGGACGATACGCAGCGAAAGCTACACACTGGAAGTGCGCAAACTCTTCCCCGACATACACGTCACGGGGGTGGCATGTCCCTTCTGGGTACCGCTCGTCGAATACAACGAGTTTGAAAGTCCCGGTGCCGATTACTTCGTAGAAAAGCGCATCCGGCAACTTCTCCAAAAAGACCCGCAGATAGATACCATCATCCTCGGATGCACGCATTATCCGCTGCTGATGAATAAAATCCGGCAATTCACACCGCAGGGCATACAAATCGTACCGCAGGGCGAATACGTGGCACGAAGCCTGAAGGATTACCTACAGCGCCACGACGACATACAACGGAAATGCACCGAAGGCGGACGCATCCACTACCTGACAACCGAACATCCGCAGAAGTTCAAGGAAAACGCACAGATTTTCCTCAACGAGGACATACTCGTGGAACACCTTGACCTGCGCTAACCCACACCTTATTATATATATTATGCAGGATACCAGAAAAAATCGCGTAGCACGACTGATACAAAAGGAACTCGCACAGATATTCCAGAGCCAAACGAGAATGACGCACGGCGTCATCGTCAGCGTCACACGCACCAAAATATCGCCAGACCTCAGCATCTGCACCTCCTATCTGAGCATCTTCCCGTCTGAGAAAGGTAAAGAAATCCTGGAAAACATCGGAAAGAACGAGAAAGCTATCCGATACCAGCTCGGCACACGACTGCGCTACCAACTGCGCATCATTCCCGAACTGCGCTTCTTCCTTGACGACTCACTCGACTACATCGAACACATCGATAGCCTTCTCAGCAGCCAGCAGCCGAAAGAGCCCGAGAGCGACAAGAACGAATAAACCACCTATCACCACCCCGAGCACATGTCTTTCCCGTTCTACATCGCACGACGACATCTCTTCTCAAAAAAGAGCACACACGCCATCAACATTATCAGCGCCATTTCGGCAACGGGTGTCGCTGTGGCAACGATGGCACTCGTGGTCACACTCAGCGTGTTCAACGGATTTCACGACCTTGTCGAATCGTTCTTCACCCAGTTCGACCCACAAATCAAGATTATCCCGACGGAAGGAAAGACGGTGCCTGCCGACGATCCTATCCTCACCCAGATACGCCAACTCCCACAAATAGAGATTGCCACGGAGACCGTCGAAGACCAGGCGCTTGCCGTCTTCAACGACAAACAGGCGATGATACATCTCAAAGGGGTGGACGACAATTTCGAACAGCTCACACACATTGATGAGATTCTGCTCGGCGACGGCGAGTTCGAACTGCATGCTGCCAACCTCCAATACGGCATCCTCGGCATACGACTGGCGCAGACGCTCGGCACGGGTGCCCGCTTCCGTGGATTTCTGCGCATCTATGCTCCCAAGCGCGAAGGACAGATTGACATGACCAATCCCAACGATGCGTTTGTGGAAGACTCTCTCATGTCACCAGGAGTCATTTTCCACGTCAAGCAGTCAAAATATGACGGTGACTACATCATCGCCCCCATTGCCTTTGCGCGTAACCTCTTCGACCAGCAGGGCATGCTCTCGTCACTGGAACTCCGGGTGACGGACGACGCGAACATCAGCCAGGTGAAAAAGCAGATTAAGCAAATTGCCGGAACAAAATACCAGGTGCTCGACCGCTACGAGCAACAGGCAGAAACATTCAACATCATGAACATCGAAAAGATGATTGCCTATATCTTCCTCACGTTCATCCTTACCGTAGCGGCATTCAACATCATCGGCTCGCTCACGATGCTCATCATCGACAAGAAAGAGGACGTCAACACGCTTCGGAATCTCGGTGCGACGGAGAAACAGGTGGCTCACATCTTCACACTCGAGGGAATGATTATCTCCATTGCCGGGGCATTGATTGGAACCGTGCTCGCACTGCTGCTGTGCTATTTGCAGCAACGCTATTCCCTCGTCACACTCGGACAGTCGGAAGGCTCGTTCGTCGTCAATGCCTATCCCGTCAGCGTGCACGCCTCCGACATTCTGCTGACGCTCATCACCGTCACCATCATCAGCTATCTTTCCGTCAGATATCCCGTTCGCTATCTGTCTAAACGATTCCTCTAAAGACTTTAAGGACCTTAAAAACTCTAAAGCCCCTTCAAAACTTCCACCGCAGTTGCAGTTCCAAGTCGCTCATCGACGAGCGGTTGATTTGCTGCAGACCGCTTGAGATATGGTCACGGTCGAAATAGTCGGTCACTGCCAGTCGAGCCATCACCATCCACTCCTTCGAAATATCAGCCCGCACCCGCAACGCATATCTGATGCCTTCGCCGTAAAAAGCAGGGAAATTGAACGTATAGAGCATCCCTCGCTCATAAGTATAGAGGCGCGAATCGTAGTCATCGGTGTGGAAATAGCCCAGACTTGCATTCACGTCTATCCACGCCAGGGGCTTACAGGAAAGATTCTGCGTCACCATCCATCCGAAACTGTTCTTCTTATATGTGGAATAGGCGATGTCGCCTTGCGTCTTCGCCGTCCATATCCCACCGTCATAGTCTGCCGACAGCCGTCCGCGGTGTGTCGTCTGGTCAATCAGTCCCGTCTTCGCCTCATTGTTCTTCTCCCGCATTTTGTACCGATACCGTCCGAAGAACGCCCAATTCCCTTTTTCATAAGACATTTGTATCAGGTTTTCCCAGCTGCGCGAGGCTTCGTCTGCCTGATAGCGGGGCCATGCGAAGTAGGCAAAATCCGAGTAGGCAAACAGCCGGAAATTCCTGTTCGGGCGCCATGTGACGCCGAGATACACTCCATTCTCATTCTGCACACTGCCACCCTCGCTGAAACTTTCTGCATGCAAGGCATAGTATTTGTAGCTGTAGAAGCGGTGGATTGCCATCAGTTCAATATCGCCTGAGAGCCGGAACGACAACGTGTTCAGACTGGCAATGGCACCGCAGCCGCCTGTTGCCGTCTCGCCCCTGAAAGCGAATTGGTGGTGGCGGTAGCCGTAATCGATGCCGATGTTGTAGAAATGCTTCCCTGCCGGGTAGTGGTAGCGATAGATTTGCGAGGTGTTCGGTTTCAGTTCGCGGTCGTAACTGTTATATACCGCTGTCGCTCCCACGCGAAAGCCGCTCCGCGAAAAGTTCACGTTGGCACCTGCCACGAACTCTGCGGCATTGTTCTTCCGCAGCAACTCGCTCTCCGTGCGGTGGTAGCCCGTCTTCAGCAGTGTGGCTATCGTCTCTCCGTCGCTGTTCAGCGTGGCGTCAATGTTCCGATACGACACGAAGGCGCTCACGTCCAGCCCCGTCGCCACAGTCACCGTTGCCGCCGCACCCTGCAGATAGTTGCTCTCCATGCGCGACGAATGTCCCCGTATGCTGTTCGTGCGCTGCCCGAGCGTGGAGAGCGTTGCCAGTTTTCCCAGATTGAAATCGTTGTTGATGACGAGCCCCATGCCGAAGTTCACGCGGTATCTGCCCACCGCCAATGTCTTCAGCCGACCCAACTTCTGCACGAGCACATAGAACGAATAGTGGTCATAGCCCCACTTGTTATGGGTGCCGAAGAACGGCTCGCCGGCATCCTGAGCACCAACAAGACCTGCCTTCACATACTCTTTATAACTGTAGGTATAACGGAAAGAATGCTTATACTTATAACCCAGATAGCCCTCTTCGTCGCCACGCCTTTCGTAGAAAGGAATCTTTCCCGTGAGCATCAGCTCGTGCTTGCCATACTTCGCCAAGTCTTTCAGCGACGGAAACGTGCGCTTCTCCACAGGTTCTGCACACACAAACAGCGAGAGCAGCTGCCGCGTGTCGTAGTCAAGCGACTCAATCATTGCCAGTTCGCCCAGCGTCTGCATGCTGCCATACTGATACAGATAGGCGCAGATGTCCTCCACCTGCTGAGCCGTCAGAAAAGGGAAACGCTCAAGGTCCTCGCGCGTCGCCGCATTGATGTTCAACGGATGCTCCTCCAGCTCCGACAACAATTCATACACCGACTCCCACGAGGCAGACTCCATATCCTCCATCACACCCAATTCGTTGAAATAGCGCTCCCACGGGCGCTCCGTCTGAGCCAGACAGCTGACGGAAACAACCATCGCAAGCAAGAGACCAAAGGCTTTCTTCTTCATTTCTTCACAGACATAGATTAAGTCATACAAAGGTAATTAATATCTCTTACATGAACAAGTGCAAAATAAAATTTATCCTAAATATCTACACAAATCAACACACAAATGAGAAATTATCAGTACATTTGCCGCAGAATGAACACACGCACACTCCTCATCACAGCCCTGCTCGCCGCATCAGTGCACGCCGCCGGGCAGACCGTGCTTCCCGAAGAGCGGGAGGTAAAGATGGATGAGCCCACGTTCGTCCCCACACTGAAAGTGGGAAAGGTGTTGCTCGACGGCGACTCCGTACAGTTCATGGAACTGAACAACATCTACGTCTATCCACCCGTGGAACTCAAGACAAAACGGGAAAGGCGCAAATACAACCAACTGGTCAACAACGTGAAGAAGGTGCTGCCCATCGCCAAAGAGGCAAACACCATCATCATCGAGACTTACGAATACCTCCAGACGCTGCCCAACAAAAAGGCAAAGGACGAGCACATGAAACTGGTGGAGAAAGACATCAAGAAGAAATACACGCCACGCATGAAGAAGCTCACCTACTCGCAGGGCAAACTGCTCATCAAACTCATCTATCGCGAGTGCAACTCCTCGTCCTACAACCTCATACAGGCATTTCTCGGACCCGTGAAAGCGGGATTCTACCAGGCTTTTGCGTGGGCGTTCGGCGCATCACTGAAGAAAGGATACGACGCTGAAGGCGTTGACCGGCTCACCGAACGCGTCGTGCTCATGGTAGAGTCCGGACAACTCTGACAAGCATTCAAAAAAAGTCCCCGCAGAAACTTTTTTTGTTTTTTTTCTATGTTATACCAATATTTATTGTATATTTGCAGCGAATTACTAACTTAAAATATCAGGAATATGAAAAAATTAGTTATCATGGCAGCCCTCGCGCTGTCTTCAGTAGGTGCTTTCGCACAACAAGCAGTAGGAACATGGTCGGTAACTCCGAAAGTGGGTATGAATATTGCTAACATCACTGACGGTAATGGTGACCCACGCATTGGATTGGCGGCTGGTGCAGAAGTTGAATATCAGGCAACTGATATGGTTAGCATAACCGCAGGAGCTCTCTATTCTATGCAGGGAGCAAAGGACAAGACGGATGGCATAACAAGCACCATGAAATTGGACTATATTAATATCCCTATCTTAGCCAACGTCTATGTTGCAAAAGGATTTGCAGTAAAACTTGGTATTCAACCTGCCTTTAACGTAAATGCAAAATCTACAATAAAGGGAATGGGTCAAGAGATTACCGCAGATTTCAAGGACGGAATCAAAACTATTGACTTTTCCATCCCTGTAGGTATATCTTACGAATACATGAACTTTGTCATAGATGCACGCTACAACTGGGGGCTCACAAAGGTTGCAAAAAACAAGACTCTCCAGATTATGGGTGAAGAAATTGAATTTGGCGGCAAAGGAAAGAACAGCGTATTCCAAATCACACTCGGTTACAAGATTCCGCTCTAAACCGTTTTTAAAACTTGCCTAAATATGCGGGCACTTTCCCTTCGGGGAGAGTGCCCGTTTTTTAGTAAAAAAAACCGCGAGACAAACAAATTTACTTATCCTACCAGTGGCTTATTTGATTCCATCTTGACTTCAAAGAAAATTCTTTGCAGGAATATGACGTATCACATTGTCATCACCACAGATAATAACATTTTCATTGTTCTTGGCTTTTTTTTCCAACATTTCCCGTTCGGCTATTTCCAAACCGCGTTCAATTTTATCTATCATTTGCTTGTGCTCATTACTTGACATACGCCTCAACCTTTTTAAATGTTACACTATTTCTTATCTCTGTTGCCTGTCCCAGTCCACCCGTAGCAATAATATTTCTCGGTGTCACACTATTATTTACCAAAATCCAGGAATCAACTATCGGCATATAGATTTTAAAGAGATTCTTAATACTTTCATGATACCTTACTAATGATAATATCCTTCGGAATGTTATGCCCTCCTTTACTAACCCTTTCAGCCACACGCTCAATAGCCTGTTCTGGCGATTTCAGCCAAAAATATAGTAAAGTTACCTCATATCCTTGTTGATGGGCTTTCTCTATCAAACGAAAATAAGAACGTGTTGCAAGAGTAGTTTCAATAGAAAAACTCTCGTCCTTGGATAATAAATCTCTTATCCGGCTTAGCATTAACCTGCCCGCCTCTATAGCTACACTTTCTGGATTGAATGGCGAAAGTCCTCGCGCAATCTCGTCTGCATTTACAAACTCTTTGCATTGCAGAATTTTAGGCAAGACACTATATGATGCCGTAGTCTTGCCAGCGCCATTAGGCCCACAGATTATATAGAGATGTTTATGTACCATCACAGTTGTAAAGTTACAAATAATTTTGAAATCAAGTAGATTTATACCAAAATAGTTTTTGACAGGTAACGTGAACCTAATATTTTTTACCACCAGAACCACCATTTTCGCCCACCGCCGACATTGCATATTTATGCATGTGGTGTGGTTTTGTTTGTCGTTTCGCATCCCATTGATAATCAGCGGTTTAAGAAGTGCTTTCCAAAAGTTGAACTTTTGCGCTCTAAAAGTTCAACTTTCACCTCCTAAAAGTTCAACTTTTGCAAGCTAAAAGTTGAACTTTTGGAAAGCGAAAGTTCCACCGTATATTTATACGCCCTTTTCCGTATGTTTATGCAAGGACACCCCACCCCTGCCCCTCCCCTAAGAAGGGAGGGGAATAAAGTCAGTTGCATACTCCCGTCAGGCGCTCCCCTTCTTTCTTAGGGGAGGGAATGAAGTCAGTTGCACACTCCCGTCAGGCGCTCCCCTCCCTTCTTAGGGGAGGGGCAGGGGTGGGGTCTCTTCATCCAGGCGGATACACCGATCCGCCCGCAGAAAATAATCTGTGTAATCAGCGGAATCTGCGGTGAATAAAGTTCGTGTGGGGCTCCCACAAAAAAAATCGGATGCACCGTCTGTGGAGTGCATCCGACTTTTCAATTATACGTTTGTCTGTGTGCAGACATCCGTGAGTTTATGGGTTCTGCTCACTCTCGTCGATGCGGTCGTTCTCCTGAATCTCAGAGCGTGGAATCTGGAAGGTCCAGCGCACGTCGTGTGCAGGAACGACGAATCTGTAGTTGTGGTTGTTGCCTTGGTAGCTGCGGTCGATACCCTTGTTCAGACGCTTCAGGTCGAAGTAGGTGAAGCCTTCGCCCCAGAGTTCGATACGGCGCTGCAGGTAAACGTCTTCTACGTCAACGCTGCTCTCGTTCCACTCTGGATCGCGCTTTGACATGAGCTCCTTCAGCACGGTAGCTGCTTTGCTGCCGTTGCCGAGGTGTGCGTATGCCTCTGCCTCGATGAGCACCATTTCTGCTGCACGCATGTAGATGTAGTCGCCCAGGAAGCTGTCCTTCATCTTGAACTTGCGGGCAGCCCATGGTCTCTTAGCACCGGCATAGGTTGCCGACGGGTCGCCGTTGGGACCGTTGAACAGGTCCTTGCGGTAGTCGGTTTCAGAGATTTCGTCGTACAGTTTGGCGTCGATGAGGAACGGATAGTTACGTCCGTAGCCTACGTTGTCGCAGTCCATGTGTGAGAGGAACGAAGCGTAGCTGGTCGTGGTCTCTGTGGTGTGGTTGAAGCCCCACATCCACTCACCATTGGAAACATCGTTGAAACCTGACATCAGCGCTGTCTGATCCATGATGGTGTATCCCTGACGGGCTGCATTGGCTGCGTCGGCAGCTTTCTGCCACTGCTGTGTGAGCAGGTAGAAGCGTGCGAGCAGACCGTTAGCCACGCTTACGTCGATAGAGTTCTTGTTCTTGCGCACGAATCCGTCGCTCAGCAGTTCAACACCCTTCTCGAGGTTCATCTGTGTGAACTCGAGAACGTCAGCAACCGTGTTACGTCCTTTCGCTGCAGCCATTTCCTCTTCGGTCTTGCCGTCACAAATGTTGTACATGATAGGCACGCCGGGAGCGTCCATGTTGAAGCTGGTGCCGTTGGCTGCGAGATAGTCCTGATAAATCTGAATCAGGTAGTAGTAAGACATACCGCGAATGGCGTATGCCTGTCCGATCAAGCCTTTCTCGCCGGCTGTCTCTCCACCCTTAGGATAGAGTGCGATAACCTCGTTTGCCTTGGTAATCAGCGTGTAGAAGTGGGTCCAGATGGTGCTGGTGCGTACCCACGCCTCCAGACGGTAGTCGAGCTGGTAGTCATAGTTGAACCAGGAAGATGTCTGGAAAGCGATGTCTTCGCCCATCACTTCGAGGTATTTGCATACGCTCATGAAGCCGAAGCTGTCATGACGTCCCTGATAGGCAACGTTCCACGACCACATACCGTTGGTGAACACGTCGGGGTTTCTTCCGGCAGCCGTCTGTGCTTCTTCCTCACCCAAGTAGGTGGTGTATTCAGTGTCGAAGAAACTCTCACCGCAAGAGTTGAAAGTCAGAAGCGCGGTAAGACCAATCACAAAATATTTTAATGTTTTCATATTGCTAAATCTTTATAATGGTTTTAACAAATTTACGTTTAGAATGAGAGGTTCACACCGATAGAGTAGCTGCTCAGTGCAGAATATCCGAAGTATCCGTAGTCACCGTCGATGCTCTGACGCGGGTCGAAGCCCTTACGCTTTGAAGCGAGCCAGATGTTGTCACCTACGAGGTAGATACGCAGTGAGTTGATTCCCCAAGAGTTGGTCACCTTCTTAGGCAGTGTGTAGCCCAGAGTGATGTTGCGGAGGCTGAAGTAAGAAGCCTTCGTCAGATAGTAGTCAGAGTTGCCGCTGATACCTGCGTTGTTGTACTGGTAGCGGAGCATCGGGATGTTGGTGTTCGTGTTCTCCGGTGTCCAGCGCTTCAGCACGTCCTTGTGGAAGCCATGGCCGGCGTTGCCTGCGTTCAGCAGTGAGCTGTAAGAAGAGTCGAATGCCCAACCTCCGAGCTGGAATGCTGTCTGGATAGACAGGTCGAATCCGTAAGCCTCAACGGTTGTTGAGAAACCACCGGTCAGGTCAGGAATAGCCGACTTGTTGAGCTGGCGCTGTGTAGCGTCGGTGATGTTGTCAACGAGTTCGATTTCGCCCGTCTCGTTGCCTTCTTCATCAACCAGGTACTTGTTGTACTGTGGCAGACCGGTCTCAGCATCTACACCTACATACTCGTACATGTACCAGTCGTAGAGCGAACCGCCAATCTTGCGCCAGTAGTTGCCGGCAGGATATCCGTCAGGATAGAGTTCTGCGGGCTTAGACACCGGCAGACGGGTCAGCTTGTTCTTGTAGTGAGTCAGGTTCAGCGCTGCGTTCCATCTCACGTGCTTGTTCTTGATGATGTCACCGTTGATTTCGAGCTCGAAACCAGTGTTCTTCATGTCCATCTCGTTGCGATAGATACCGCTCGGGCTACCCTCACTGCGAGGAATCGGGCTGTAGTAGAGCATGTCCTTGGTCTCCTTGATGAAGAACTCGAAGTTCACGTTCAGGCGGTTCCAGAAGCCAGCTTCCACACCGATGTTGAAGTTGTGGCTCTTCTCCCATGTGAGGTCTTTGTTTCCACGACGATATTTCGTGAAGGCAGCGTCGCCGTCCATACGGTCAACCTGGAACAGGTCGGTGTAAGCGTGAGCAATACCGATGCGGTCGTTACCCTGCGTACCGTAGCTGGCTTTCAGCTTGAGCGAGTTCAGCCAGTTCACTTCCTTGAGCCACGGCTCTTCCTTCAGGCGCCAAGAAGCACCTACTGCCCAGAACGTACCCCAGCGGTTGTCCTTGTGGAAGCGTGAGCTACCGTCGCGACGGATACTTGCTGTGAAGTAGTAGCGGTCGAGGTAGTTGTACTCACCCTTTGCGAAGAAACCTTCGAGAGAGTATTCTGAAGTGTAGCTCGTGAGGTCCTGATACTGTGTTGCGTTAGCAAATTCGCCAATCTCAGGATGAGCGAAGTTGGTCATGTGTCCATAGAGATACTTAGACTTATCGTTCTTGGTCTCGTGACCGAGCAACACGTGTACGTTGTGGTTGCCGAAGTCGTGAGTCCAGTCGAGCAGCTGGTTGAGGTTGATAGCTGCATAACGCTGAGAATCTTTGTAAGCACGTCCGTTCACGTTCTTGGCGTCGCCGCCGATAGGAGTATAGAACTCAGAACCGGTGGTGTTGAACAGGTCGTATGCACCGTTGAGGGTGAACTTGAAGTCGTTCAGGAACGTCCACTCGAAATATCCGCGTGCAGAAAGGTTGTCGCGGAGGGTAGAACGCTGGTTCCACATAGCCACGGCATACGGGTTCTGGTTAGAACCATAAGGACGATAGTCACCGAAGTCGTATGAGCGGTTGCCGTCGTCGTCGTAAACGGGATTGCCCTCGTCATCGTAGAGATAGATCGGATAGATCGGAGCGATGTTCTGTGAGAACATGAAGATGTTCGAGAAGTTGTTCTCGGTGTTACCGAAAGTCTTCTGGTCCGTGTTCGAGTAAGCCAGGTTGGCACCCACGCGGATGTTGTTACCGATGTTCTGGTCGATCTTCAGACGTGTAGAATAGCGCTTGAAGTCAGAACCTGCGATGTAACCCTTGTCACCCAGATAGCCGAGTGAGAAGTAAGCGTGTGTGTTCTCGTTACCACCAGATACGTTGGCATTGTACTCCTGACGGAAACCATTCTCGAACGGGTCTTTCGTCCAGTCGTCGTTCCACTTGCGGGTGGTTGCCAGCGGATTGAGCTTACCTGTAACGGGATCGATGATTTCAGTGTCAGCCACACCGCGGAAGATGTTGTACTTCAACTCTTCAATCAGCTTGTTAGATGCCTCAAGACCTGGATTAGGCACGTCGCCTAATGCCTGATAGTTGTTGCGCATAGACTCCCAGAACAACTCGTAGTATGTTCCCGGGTCTCTCACTGTCTCATAGTTGGGCACACCGCGTGCGTTGAAACCCCAACGAGCATCGAAGTTCACACGAGCCTTACCACCCTTGGCGGTCTTCGTGGTAATCATGATGACACCATTGGCACCGCGCGCACCGTACATAGAGTTGGCAGCAGCGTCCTTCAGAATGGTGAACGACTCGATGTCCTGAGAAGAAATAGAGTTCAGCGAACCTTCATAAGGCACACCATCGACTACGATGAGCGGAGTCTGGGTGCTGGAAATAGAACCGATACCGCGGATAAGGATGGTTGCACCCGAACCCGGAGTACCAGAACTGGAGAACGACTGCACACCGGCAACCGCTCCTTCCAGAGCCTTCGAAAGGTTAGACACCTGCAACTTCTCAATCTTTTCTGCCTTAATCGTAGAGGCAGAACCGGTGAACGAAGCCTTCTTCTGCGTGCCATAGGCAACCACAATCACTTCGTCCAGACCTTGTGAGTCGCTTTGCATGTTTACCACCATGCCGTCGCGAGCAGTCACCTCCTGCGTCAACATACCTACGTATGAGATGCGCAGCTTGTTGTGACCTGCCGGCAAAGCCAAAGTAAACTTACCGTCAATGTCAGTAGCAACACCGACATTAGTACCAACCACAAGCACCGATGCTCCGATAATGGGCTCGCCATCTTCTTCGGAAACCACGGTACCGCTGATTTGCGTCTGTGCCGTTGCTATTCCTATACTGAGGAACAGACCGGCGAGAATCATTGTTAGTTTCTTTACCATAAACTCTCCTTTTTAAAGTTAATAAATGAATAAAAATAATTATATCTCTCGTTGTATTAGTAATCCGGCATCCTCCCACTTGAACAGCAACTACCTTCCGGGGAAAAGTGATACTCTCAATGGAAAGAAAACCATCTTTATTTTTTGCAAATATATGATATTCATTTCAAATAAACAAATAATTTTATAAAAAATTTCAATAACGTCACAAAAGTGTAATATTTTCTTCGTGTTTTGTTTCAATAAAATAAAAAAACATTTTGCATTCATACCTTTTGGCGGAAGGTGGTGAAAAATCAAAAAAGCAGACAATCTTCAAGCAAAAGGTAATTGCACTTTGTAAAACCTTTTCCTTAAAAAAAGAAAAACTCAAATAGAATTATACTATATTTGCCCAAATCAAATTCAAGTATCATGATTAAAATTAAAATCGAATTGAACATCTGCATTTATCGTTCAAAAAGCCCTTTAGCAAAGGAGAAAAAGCAAATTGCAAGAGTGGAAAACAAATCAGACTTTACAGAATTGGCTGTAGCTGAGATTGGGCGAGCCAATAACAACAAATGTTTCAGTACGGCTCGCAATTATGGCACTGCATTCCGCTCGTTGCAACAGTTTATGCAATGCAAAGCCATCTCCGTCAGGCAGATTTCTGCCGAACGAATGGAGGATTATCAGAAATGGCTGCGACAAAAAGGGGTGTGCCTGAACACGATTTCCTGTTACATGAGTTCGCTGCGCACACTATACAACCGCGCGGTAGAGAAAGGTCTGACAGCCGACGAAAAACCTTTCCGCAAAGTGTTTCTGAGCACCACTCCGACGGAGAAACGCTCCATTTCAACGCAGGAAATACAAAAACTGCAACAGTTGCAACTGCGCAAAGGGAGCTTCGCTGAAAAAGCGCGCGACATTTTCCTCTTCAGTTTCTATGCCTTAGGGATGCCGTTCGTAGATGCCACCCATCTGCGCAAAGAGCAGATTCGCAACGGCATCATCACATACAGTCGGCATAAGACGGGACAGGTTGTCAGGGTGAAGTTGGAGCCGTGTATGCAACACATTATTAATAAATACGCGCGCGAAGGAAGTGAATACGTGTTCCCTTTTCTTACCGCCGACACCGTGCAACAACGCCATAAGCAATACATACAGACACTTATACGCTACAACAAAGAGTTGAAAGAACTTGCCCGACAGGCGGGCATCAAGAGCAACCTCTCGTCGTATGTCGTACGCCACACCTGG
The DNA here is from genome assembly GCF_019551475.1 of Prevotella sp. Rep29. Taxonomy (NCBI): domain Bacteria; kingdom Pseudomonadati; phylum Bacteroidota; class Bacteroidia; order Bacteroidales; family Prevotellaceae; genus Prevotella; species Prevotella sp. Rep29. The sequence continues at coordinate 79,504 of NZ_CP047159.1, read as the reverse complement.
GCAAGCATGGCACACAGGAGCAACGTGGAACTGCCCATCATCTCCAAAGCACTGGGGCATACCAACACCACGACCACACTCGTCTATATCCGCGAACTCAACGACAGCTATCTCGTGAAAGCCAACAAAAAGATTCTGCAGCAAGTCAACAAAACGAAAGACAACCGCTGAAAGCAAGAGTCCTACCCGTTTCCTAATGTAAGGCGGAAATAAAAAAGAGTAATATGTCCGACAGGAAATGGATACGATTGATAGGTTTGTTTACCTTTTTTATCTACAAAAAAGAAGTTTTTGCACATTTTTTATAAAATATTTGTTTTTTTCAAAAAAAAAGTCTATATTTGCCAAATGAAAGTAAAATTAACGAAAGGAAGAGAAGTATAAAATCCAATATGAGTTAATGAGTCTTGAGGATTATATCACCTTCCGCCAAAAGGTAATACACAACGAGTTAAGAAAGAAACAGTGAATATTTTTATTTATTATTAACCTAAAAAAAGAGTTTATGGTAAAGAAACTAACAATGATTCTCGCCGGTCTGTTCCTCAGTGTAGGAATGGCAACGGCACAGACGCAAATCAGCGGTACCGTAGTTTCCGAAGAAGATGGCGAACCCATCATCGGTGCTTCGGTCATCGTGGTTGGCGCGACGAATGTCGGTGTTGCTACAGACATTGACGGTCGGTTCACATTGACGCTTCCTGCCGGACGTAACATGCTTCGCGTAAGTTACGTCGGTATGGCAACGAAAGAAGTGGCAGCCCGCAATGGCATGGTAGTGAATCTTGTAAGCGATGCCAATTCACTCGACGAAATCGTCGTTGTGGCTTACGGTACGCAGAAGAAGACCTCACTGACAGGTAGTATCCAGTCTGTCAAGTCGGAGCAGATTGAGCTCCGCCCGACTTCGAGCGTGGCATCTGCCCTCGAAGGTACGGTAACTGGTGTGCAGGTGAACAGCACCTACGGTTCTCCGGGTTCTGACCCGAGCATCCGCATCCGCGGTATTGGTACCGTCAACGGTTCATCCAGCCCACTCTATGTGATTGACGGTGTACCTTTTGGTGGTAATGTCTCTGACTTGAACCCCGCCGACATCGAGTCGATGTCTGTATTGAAGGACGCTGCTTCGGCTGCGCTTTATGGTAACCGCGCATCTAACGGTGTCATCCTGATTACCACGAAGAAGGCTAAGCAGGGACGTCTGAACGTAAGCCTTGACATCAAGCAGGGTACTTACAGCCGTGGTATTCCCGAGTATGACCGTCTGGGTGTGAAAGACTTCATGGAGACTGAGTGGATGAATGTATACAACACCCGGCGTATTGCTACCACAATGGGAGCCATTGATGTCATCAACAACCCACGTAGCACTGCACAGGACATAGCAGACGCACAGGCACGTTTGGCTGGAGCTGATGCAACCGCAAGGGAATATGCCATGAACAACCTGATCAGCGACCGCCTCTATCTGAACATCTTCAACAAGCCGTCGAACGCACTCTTCACGAGTGACGGTAAGATGGTTGCCGGTGCAGAGATTCTGAGCGGCTATCGTGACGACCTCGACTGGTACGACCAAGCACTTCGCAAGGGTTATCGTCAGGAATACAACGTGACAGCCAACGGTGCGAACGACAAGGCTGACTACCTCTTCTCTCTCGGCTATCTCGATGAGCAGGGTTATATGTACAAGTCAAGCTTCAACCGTCTCTCTGCACGCGTTGCTGCCAACATCCAGCCGAAGAAATGGATCAAGATGGGTGTCAACCTCGCAGCTACACACCAGAACTTCAACCAGAACTGGGGTGACGGCAATAATGGTTTTACCAATGTGTTCATGTATGCACGTAATATATCACCTATCTATCCAGTGCACTTGCATGACGTAAACACAGGTGAGTACATCCTCGATGCTGAAGGTAACAAGCAGTACGACGGCGGTTCTTATACCGATGAGAATGGTCAGATTATTCTGACACGTAACCAAATGCCTGACCGTCATCTCATTTGGGAAAATGAAGTGGGTGAGGACAAGGTTGTCCGCAATACCATCAACGGTACTGCATACGCAGACATCTATCTGCCCTACAACTTCACTTTCACGCTGAAAGGAAACTTGAACGTTCGCCACAGCGAAGAGAACCAGTACAACTCAGCCGTTATCGGTGACGGTAAGGGTAACAACGGTCGTGGCAAGCGCGAGGACTACCGCTACAAGAACTACACCTTCCAGCAGCAACTGACTTGGAACAACACGTTTGGAGTTCATTCTGTGGACGCGCTCATTGGTCACGAGAACTACTATTTGAGCTACAACTACCTGTACGGCTACAAGACCAACCAGGTGTTCGAGGGCAAGAACTATCTGCGTAACTTCACTGAAATCGCCAGTCTCTATGACTACAACACACACTATACGACAGAGTCTTACCTCGCCCGTGCACGCTATCACTATGATGACCGTTACAACGCTGAAGTAAGCTTCCGTCGCGACGGTTCTTCTCGCTTCGCAAAGGGTGCCCGCTGGGGTAACTTCTGGTCAGTCGGTGCCAACTGGGTCATTAGCAACGAGCAGTTCATGAAGAAGTATGACTGGGTGAACTACTTGAAACTCCGCGCCGACTATGGTGAAGTAGGTAACGATGCCGGTGCCGGCTACTTTGGGTACATGGCTCTTTACTCTGCTACTCAGAATGCAAACCAAGGTGCATACTGGATTTCACAGCTCGCTAACTACGACTTGAAGTGGGAGACCGGACAATCTTGGGGCATCGCTCTCGAAGGTCGTCTGTGGAACCGCTTGAACTTCACCATCGAGTACTTCGACAAGCGCAACAAAGACTTGTTGTTCGACGTTTACAACCCGCTGTCAGCCGGTGCAACAAGCACAACTGCTGCTGAATCAGTCGTAACCAAGAACATCGGTACCATCGCCAACCGCGGTTGGGAATTTGCTGCCGACGTGGACGTGTTCAAGAACAAGGACTGGCGCATCAACGTGGGTGCGAACATCACACTGCTGAAGAACAAAGTGCTGAAACTGCCTGAGCAGAACAAGGACGGAATCATCTCCGGAACGAAGAAAATCGTTGAAGGCAAAGACCGCTATCAGTACTTCGTTTGGACTTACGAAGGAATCAACACCGCTAACGGTTATTCACTCTACAAGTTTAACGACGAAGACTACTTCTTCAAAGTTGACAACCCGGACGATCCGGACAATCCGTTCGTTTATGGTAAAGAGAAGAAAGAAGACGGAACTGCCAACACGCAGATTACCGGTAACAACCTCAACGGTGTGGTTGTGATTGACGGTGTGCCTTACAGCTACCTGACCAACTATGCAAAGAGAGAGTATCACGGCTCGGCACTGCCGAAAGCTTACGGAAGCTTCAACTTCAACGTGACATGGAAGGGTCTGACGCTGGCTACGCTATTCACCTATCAGCTCGGCGGTAAGGTGATTGAATACAACTACCAGAACTTGCTGACAGTATCAGGATCTTCGCCAAGTTCACTGCATAAGGATATCTTGAATTCTTGGACCTTTGCTAATCAGACAGACTATGATGCCATCGACCGCAACATGCTACCGGTGATCACATCTAACGCATTGTTGCCGGCTGAAGTTGCTGCCAACCTCAACTCAACGTCTTCACGCTGGTTGAAGAGCGCAAGCTATCTGGTTCTGAAGAATATCAACCTGACCTATCAGTTCCCGAAATCACTCGTGCGTAAGATTGACCTGGAAGGTATCGCACTCACCGTAGCTTGCGAGAACCTCTTCAGTCTGACTTCTCTGAAAGGTATGAACCCGCAGCAGTCGTTCGACGGTACACAGTACAACTACCTCGTAACGCCACGCGTATTCTCTGTAGGTTTGAACGTTCGCTTCTAATGAATAACAGATTTAAAAAGAAGATATGATTATGAAAAAGTATATATTTATATTGAGCATTGTCGCTTTAGGTCTCACATCATGTGGCAGCGACTATCTGGAGAGGGCTCCGCAATCAGCGGAAGCTACTGCAACCATCCTTGGAAGCACCGAGACTGCGAAACTGGCTGTCAATGGTATATGCAAGGCGATGAGCAACCAATATCTGGGAACACAGGGCTTGAATGGTGAGGGATCCATCAAGAACTGGTATGGAAGCTATCCGGGCAACGACACGCAAAAGAGCGGTCTGACAGGATGGTCGGGTATTATCAACGGTACATACCACATGAACACGACTTCTGTCTATCTGTACTATCCTTGGTTCTATTACTACAAGCTCATTGGTAATGCCAATGGTGTCATCTGCAACATCGACAACGCTGAGGGACCAGAGGCTGAGAAGGCATTCTTGAAAGCACAGGCACTCGTGTTCCGTGCTTACTCGTTCTTCCGTCTGGCAGAGCTCTATGCCCACCGCTGGTCTGACGAACAGGGTAACACACCGGGTATCGTGCTTCGTATAGACGAGTCAACGGGCGACCACCCACGCGCTACACTGGCACAAACCTACCAGCAAATCTATGCCGACCTCGACGAGGCTATCAGCCTCTTCGAGTCAAGTGGTATGGATCGTAGCAGCAAGGAGTTCTATAAGCCGAACATCAATGTAGCATACGCAGTATATGCAAAGGCAGCCCTCACCCGCGAAGACTGGGCAAATGCTGCCAAGTATGCGAAGATGGCACGTGATGGTTATGCACTCATGAGCGTGAACGATTACAAAGCAGGTTTTAACACGCCGAACAGCGAGTGGATCTGGGGCGTTTACGAAGCAGAAGACCAGACGCTATACTACTACGGTTTCTTTGCTTACATCGGTTCGAACTCAAGTGCAAGCGTCTGTCGCGGATATCCTTTCTCTATCAGTAAGGAACTCATTGATCAGATTCCGGAGACTGACGTCCGTCGCGACCTCTATCTTGTGCCGACAGATGCTGAGTTTGCTGAGTGCATCGAATCAGGACAGACGACAGGAGCACTTTATACCCGCGCGAAGAGAGACTATGCAAGCTATATGTACAGTACCTCACTCGTATTCGCATACATGCAGTACAAAATGCGTGCAGCCTTCATGGTTGGTGGTGGTAGTTTCCCACTGTTCCGTACAGAGGAGATGTACTACATCGAGGCTGAGGCTGACTGCCACCTGAATCAGGCAGCTCAGGCACAGCAACTGCTCTACGACGTAACATCTAAGTACGACCCATCATACCAGAAGTCAACGAAGACGGGTACTGCCCTTCTTGATGAAGTGAAACTCTATCGTCGCTTCGGTCTCTGGGGCGAAGGTTACGACTGGTTCGACCACAAGCGTTGGGGAGCTACCCTCAAGCGTACTGCTAAAGGCGCTGGCGGTAACTGGCACACCACTTTCGCTATCACCGTTGCACCAGACGGCGCTAACCACTGGACATGGGAACTCCCGAACAGAGAGACCGACTACAACAAAGGTCTGACATTACCAGAGCCTACTGATTAAGGATTTTAGATAAAGATTAACCTCTCGAGAGCAGGGAAGCGAGCAATTCGCTTCCCTGCTTTTTTTTGTACAAAACTTTCCATTATTCTCTCCCTTTTCCATTATTCTCTCCCTGTATCACCTTTCCCCGGAAGGTAATACTTGAATAGGAGAGGATAGCGGACGACAAAGTTTAATATACGAGAGAAACATTATTTTATTTTATATTATTAATTATTAACCTAAAAAGGAGAGTTTATGGTAAAGAAACTAACAATGATTCTCGCCGGTCTGTTCCTCAGTATAGGAATAGCAACGGCACAGACGCAAATCAGCGGTACCGTGGTTTCCGAAGAAGACGGCGAACCCATCATCGGTGCATCGGTGCTTGTGATTGGTACCAATGATGGTGCAGTAACCGACATTGACGGTAAGTTCTCGTTGACATTGCCGCATGGTAAGAATGCACTTCGTGTTTCATACATCGGTATGGAGACACAGGAAGTGATTGCTCGCAATGGTATGACTATTCGCTTGGCGAGCGATTCAAAGACACTGGAAGACGTCGTGGTTGTCGGCTACGGTTCTGGACGTAAAGTCGGAACGGTTGTCGGTAGTGTGGTAACGGTAAGTTCGGAAAAACTGAACACAGCGCCGTCATCTTCAGCACTTGACGCTTTGCAGGGACAGGTCGCAGGTATGTCAGTCTTGACATCTTCCGGTGAAGCAGGCGACAATGCTGTAAGTATGGCTATTCATGGTGTCGGTTCGCTCGGTGCAAGCTCTACTCCGCTGTATGTGATTGACGGTATTCCGTCTTCTTCACGTACCATTATGGCGATGAACCCAAACGACATTAAGAGCATCAGCGTTTTGAAAGATGCTTCGGCAACGTCAATTTACGGTTCACGTGCAGCCAATGGTGTCGTCTATGTAACTACCAAATCAGGTAGTTTCGGATCTGATGCAAGAATTACCTATCGTACACAAATTGGTTGGAATACTTTGGCAAATGAAGGATTTTACAAAAACCAATTCATGAACGCTGCAGAGTTGAAGCAATTCTGGATTGACTGCTATGGTCCTGTAGGTCTTGATGAAGCTTGGATTGACCGTAATTACACTCAGAGAGGTTTTGACGCCGACACAAAATGGTATGATGTGTTCCAGCAGTGGTGGACACCTCAGACTCAGAACGATATTGCCATCGAAGGTGGTGGTGACAAAGTAAGTTACATGATAGGTGCTTCCCAGTTCCATCAGAAGGGTACAACTATCGGTAACTACTACGACCGCTACACTGGTCGCGTGAATGTGGATGCTCGCCCAAACAAATGGCTGAAAGCTGGTATCAATGTTAACCTTTCTTATGACAAACGTCAGCGTAATAATAACTGGGGTAACAGTTCTTCAGGTAATGCTAACTATCTGGCAGGTGGTTTGTCAATGATTCTGAACCCATTGCATCCTCAATACAAAGAAGATGGTACAGAGTACGACCGTTATCCTAACAACCAGTGGAATCCTCGTTATTATATGGAGACCCATCCAAACGAGTATCTCCGTTATGGCTTGATTGGTAACGCATATATTGAGATTTCCCCGATTCAGGGATTGAAGATTACTTCACGCATTGGATCCGACATGTACTTCGTTCGTAACAACAGGAAAACCCTTCCTTCTTTTGCGGGATCTGGTGGCAGTGGAACAAGAAGAAAATCATTAGACTTTGACTACAGCAACACTATTACGAATACAATTGAGTATAAGTTCAATCTCGGTGAAAATCATGCATTCACGGTATTGGCAGGTCACGAAGGTGTAGAGAATGATTATGACTATTTCTATGCTCAGAGTACAGGTCAGACTGATGATCGAATGATGCGTTTGCAAGACGGAAAGCAGAGCGCTTATGAAATGTCTGAAGATCCGACAAGAAGCAAGTTCCTCTCGTTCTTTGGTCGCATTGATTACGCCTTGATGGACAAATACTTCTTCGATGCTTCTATCCGTAACGATGCTTGCTCGCGATTTGGTATCAACAACCGTAACGCTACTTTCTGGTCTGTAGGCGCTATGTGGAAAATCAGCAGAGAGGTGTTCATGAAACCGGTAAAGTGGGTGAACGATTTGAACTTTAAAATAAGCTATGGAACACAGGGTAATGCCGCTATTGGTGACTACGCAGCTATCGGTCGCATCGGAACATTGTCAGATTACAATGAAAACGCTTCTTGGGCTTACACCACACCAGGTAATCCGAACCTGACTTGGGAGACTCAGAAATTGTTGACCATCGGTTTGAGCGGACGTTTATTCAACCGCTTGGACTTTGACATATCTTATTACAATCGCAAAACTTCCGACATGTTGATGGGTGTTCCTTATCCCTATACCAGCGGTTTCGAAGAAATCACCAGCAATGTGGGAACACTGCAGAATGCTGGTATTGACATCGAACTCGGTGTGAACATCCTGCGCGGAAAAGACTATTATTTGAACTTCCGCACAACTTTCAACTACAACAATCAGAAGGTAACAGAACTCTTCCAGGGTCGTCAGCGTTGGGAAATCGCAAATACAGGTTTGGCATATGTTGTGGGTAGTCCTGTTATGTTCTACTATCCTATCTATGCAGGCATTGACCCTGCTGACGGACAGATGATGTGGTATCTGCCAGGAGACGATGTGGACAAGACTACGAAAGGTGAAACAACGAAGGAATTCAGTGAGGCGTTGCAGCAGAACACAGGCAAGAAGCGTTACGCACCAGTTAATGGTGGTTTCGGCATCAGCGGTGGATGGAAAGGAATCTCTATTCAGGCAGACTTCACCTATGTGCTGGGTAAATATCTTATCAACAACGATAGGTTCTTCTATGAGAATCCTGATTACTTCTTCGGATATAACTCCAGCAAGAAAGTACGTGATTTCTGGACACCGGAAAATCCAAATGCACAATATCCTAACTGGGCAGATGGCGACTACATGCGCTTCGATACTCACTTATTGGAGAATGCTTCGTTCATGCGTTTGAAGAACCTGCAGATTGGATATGATTTCCCGAAGACTCTTCTTGGCTTCCAGAATGTTGTGAAAGGTCTTAAACTGACTCTGACAGGTCGAAACCTGTTTACAATTACAGACTATAATGGTATTGATCCAGAGGTTAACAGTAACCTGACACTCGGTAAGATTGGTAACTCTAAGCAATTCCTTATCGGTGCGGAGATTACTTTCTAACGAAGTAAATGTGTTCATCTAACAACTTAAGTATTTTAAAGAAAGAAGAATATGAAAAAATATAGTAAATTTTTAATGATTCTTGGATTTGGCGTTTTTGCGTTAACTTCATGTAATTTGGATGAATTCCCCGCAGGCTCTATTTCCTATCAAGAAGGTGAAGACATGATTACCAGTATCGGAGATTTGACAAAACTCCAAAATGGTATGTATCAGTCTTATCGTCTTACGCATTATGGACAGCTTTCTGAAGCAGGAGAGTTCATGTGTGACGGATTCAATGCAACAAGAGCATACGGTAACAACTATGGAGCAATCCATCGTACAGACCAATCATTCACCTCTGGTGACTATGACACCCGTGACTTCTGGGCAATCAACTATTTCGCAATCAAGAATTACAACCTCTTCATTCAGCATATTGTTAACTTCGAACCGGAAAATGACAGTGAAGCAAAAGTTGCGAAAGTAGCAGAGGGTGAAGCACACTTCTTCCGTGCAGTAGCCTATCTTCAATTAGTACGTCACTACGGAAAATTGTGGGAACCGGGTTCTCCTGGGGATTTAGCAGTGCCTCTGATTCTGAAATACGATCAAGAAGAGAAACCTGCACGTGCTACCGTTCATGATGTCTATAATCAAATCAAAGCTGATTTAGATATAGCAGCTGAGAAACTTGCTGGTGTTGCTGGAAAAGTTGGTTCACCTACCCCAACTATCGATGCTGTGAATGCAGTCTATGCACGTTATTATCTTGATACAAGAGACTGGCAAAAAGCAGCAGAATACGCAGAGAAGGTTATCAATTCTACTGCAGGCTATGCATTATCTGACGATGCTGAAGCTATGGAGAAAGAATACATTAATGACAAAGGAAAAGAACCTATCATGCAGCTGCCAGCAACATTGGCAGAAAGCGGAGCATCTACACCGTTTGACAATGTTACCAATGAAATAAGAAACATTTCTTATACATACGCAACAAAAACAGATGAAGACGGTCTCTATTTTGCGCCATACTACATTCCTTCTCAAAAGTTGATAAATCTCTATGAAGCCAATGACTTGAGATTGAAACAGTGGTTCGACAAAACCGTAAAAGTTAAAATCGATGGTGCCATTTTCCAGAATCAGTTCTACATTTTCACCAAGTATCTTGGTAATCCTGAACTGCGCAGCAATGACATTCCGAATGCACGTCAGAAAGTTAAGCCATTCCTTATCGGCGAGATGTATTTGATTGCCGCAGAAGCTTACTGGAATCATGGAGACAATAACAAATCCAAAGAAATGCTGAATGCACTGCAAACAACACGTGGAGCGACAGCATCAGAAGCTACTCCAGTCAACATCAAGAACGAATGGTTCAAAGAAACCGTCGGTGAAGGTCTTCGTGTGAGCTGTCTGAAACGTTGGAAAGATGGTTTCGAAGGACGTCAAAGCCAGCCAGGAGCAGCAGATGCAGTGATGAGCGGTTCGGAATATGCACAGAAAGTATTGCCTAGTACTTCTAACTTCTGGGTATGGCCGATTCCGAATTATGAAATTCAAATCAATCATAACCTCGAACAGAACCCAGGTTATTAATACCTATCAGCAATAGATGCAAATAAATAATCTCCATTGAAAAGCATCAATTGTTAGATTACTGAAAGAGGTGGACCCGAAAAGTCCACCTCTTTCTTTGTTCTGCCGGATTCGTTTGTGCTCCTTTCTGCTGGAATTACTTGTGCGCAACGTATTTGAATTAAGAATTATGGTTAGGGGTGTCTGCCCCACGTAGGGGCGGATCGGTGTATCCGCCCGAATGAAGAGACCCCACCCCTCCCCTAAGAAGGGAGGGGAGCGCCTGACGGGAGTATGTAACTGACCCCGTTCTGTCGGATTTGCAATCCGACAGCAAATAAGATATCAGGATTTACAATCCGCTTAATATGATTCCCGCTTTATCGGATTACAAATCCTTATAATAGTTGCGTCTGGATTGTAAATCCAGACGAACTGAGCAATCTGCCCGTACTCCCCGTTCTGTCGGATTTGCAATCCGACAGCAAATAAGATATCAGGATTTACAATCCGCTTAATATGATTCCCGCTTTATCGGATTACAAATCCTTATAATAGTTGCGTCTGGATTGCAAATCCAGACGAACTGGGAGCGCCTGACGGGAGTGTGCAACTGACTTCATTCCCCTCCCTTCTTAGGGGAGTGCCTGACGGGAGTGTGCAACTGACTTCATTCCCCTCCCCACCTTAAGGGAGCGCCTAACGGGAGTGTGCAACTGACTTCATTCCCCTCCCTTCTTAGGGGAGGGGCAGGGGTGGGGTTTCCTTGCATAAACATACGGAAAAGGGCGTATAAATATGCGGTTGAACTTTCGCATTCCAAAAGTTCAACTTTTAGCTTGCAAAAGTTCCCCTTTCACCTCCTGAAAGTTCCCCTTTTGGAGTGCGAAAGTGGCACTTTTGGAAAGCACTCCTTAAACCTTTGATTATCAATGGGATGCAAAACGGCGAACAAAACCCCACCACATGAATAAATATGCAATGTCGGCGGTGGGCGAAAATGCGTTTTCCCCTCAGTCGGAGTAAAATTTTTCCAAACTGAGTAGCCCATTTTCCCGGACGCACGGGAAGGCTGAAAACGCACGCCAAATAAGAAAAAAGGCGAAAAACTTGTGGGAATGCAGGTTTTTTCGTACTTTTGCACCGTTCAGAGGAATGAGGGGCTCCGCGAGAGTTCCTCATTCCGTTTTAAATAAGCAATTATGATAGACAAGAACATCGTAAAAGGATTGGTAGAAGAATGGCTCAAAAATGAGGACTATTTCCTCGTTGACGTGGAGGTGGACAGCAGCAATCGCATTGTTGTGGAAATCGACCATGCCGACGGTGTGTGGATTGAAGACTGCGTGGCTCTGAGCCGCTTCATCGAGGAACATCTGAACCGCGACGAAGAGGACTTCGAACTGGAAGTGGGCTCGGCAGGACTGGGACAACCGTTCAAGGTGGCTCAGCAATATGTGAACCACATCGGCAAGGAGGTGGAGGTGCTGACAAAGGACGGCAAGAAGCTGCACGGGACACTGACGGCAGCCGACGACGCCTCATTTACGGTGACCGTGCAAGAGAAACAGAAGCAGGAAGGCAAGAAGCGCCCCGTCATGGTGGACGTGGAACAGACGTTCGGGATGGGCGACGTGAAATACTGCAAGTATCTCATCAGCTTCAAATAGGCTGAAGCGGCATCTTGCACACTGAAAAGAGAAAGTAAAAATAAAAACATAATAAACATGGCAACAAGAACATCGACCACGAAGACAATCAACATGATTGATGTCTTCAAGGATTTCAAAGAGACTAAAAACATCGACCGCCCCACCCTGCAAAGCGTACTGGAAGAGAGCTTCCGCAACGTGATTGCCAAGATTTTCGGCAGCGACGAGAACTTCACCGTCATCGTCAATCCCGACAAGGGCGACTTGGAAATCTATCGCAACCGCGTGGTTGTAGCCGACGGAGCAGTGAAAGACGAGAACAAGGAAATCTCTCTGACAGAGGCACAAAAGATTGAGCCCGACTATGAAGAGGGCGAAGACGTGTCGGAACCTGTAGAGTTTGCCAAGTTCGGACGCCGCGCCATCCTCAACCTGCGCCAGACACTGGCTTCGAAAATCCTCGAACTGGAGCACGACAACCTGTATAATAAGTACAAGGACCGTGTGGGACAAATCATCTCAGGCGAGGTTTACCAGACCTGGAAGCGCGAAGTGCTGCTCATCGACGATGAGGGCAACGAACTCATCCTGCCCAAAGCAGAGCAGATTCCGTCAGACAACTACCGCAAGGGAGAAACCATCCGCGCCATCATCCTGCGCGTGGACAACGAGAACAACAACCCGAAGATTATCCTCTCACGCACAAGTCCCACCTTCCTGCACCGCATGCTGGAAGCTGAAGTGCCCGAAATCAATGACGGACTCATCTCCGTGAAGCGCATTGCCCGCATGCCAGGAGAGCGCGCCAAGGTGGCTGTGGAGAGCTATGACGACCGCATCGACCCCGTGGGAGCCTGCGTCGGTGTGAAAGGTAGCCGCGTGCACGGCATCGTGCGCGAACTCGGCAACGAGAATATCGACGTCATCAACTATACATCGAACACCAAACTGTTCATACAGCGTGCACTCAGCCCTGCCAAAATCTCGAACATCATCATCGATGAGACCACCAAGAAGGCAGAAGTCTATCTCAAACCCGAAGAGGTGAGCCTGGCTATCGGACGCAACGGTCTGAACATCAAACTGGCTTCGATGCTGACTGAATACACCATCGACGTGTTCCGTGAAATCAATGCCGACGAGGCTGAGGAGGACATCTATCTCGATGAGTTCACCGATGAGATTGATGAGTGGATCATCGCTGCCATCAAGAACATCGGACTCGACACCGCCAAGGCTGTGCTGAAAGCCCCGCGCGAGATACTGATAGAGAAAGCCGACCTTGAGGAAGAAACCGTTGACCACCTGCTGGAGGTTCTGCAGGCTGAGTTTGAATAGGCTTCAAGTCTCGGGATGACATGATTTCGTGATAACGTAATAACGTGATAACGCCATAGTGCGGCATTATATTTCGGCAAATTGAAAAATCGTAAAATCGTAAAAATAAATAAATGAGCATCAGATTAAGCAAAGCAATAGGTGAACTGAACATCGGACTCCAGACGGCAGTGGAGTTCCTCGAGAAGAACAGCAGCTTGGGCGAAGTGAAACCCATCCCCTCTTTCAAGCTGAACGATAAGCAATATGCTGCACTCGTTGAAGAGTTCAAAGGCGACAAAGAAACCAAGAAAGAGGCAGCCAGCATCTTCCCTAAGCACCAGAAAGAAAAGAAACGCCCCGAACCTGCTGTGATAGAGACCGTGACTGAAAAGCCACAGGTGAAAACCGTAGGAAAAATCGACCTTGACAACCTGAACAAAAAACCGGCTGCCAAGAAATCTGCCGCTACGGAGAAAAAAGAGGAACCGAAGCAACAGGCACCTGCCGAAAATCTGCCGAAAAAGGAGGAAACAAAGCCTGTACAAAAAGAGGAGCCCAAGAAAGAAACGGCACCCGTTGCCAAGAAAGAAGAGCCGGTAACGGCGCAAACGGCAACGGAAAAACCAGCTCCCGAAACACCGAAACAGGAAACGCACGAGCAGAAAGTGTTCACACTGAAGAGCGAGCAGAAAGCGGCTCCGCAGGTGAACGTGCTGGGCAAAATCGACCTCGACTCGCTCAACCAGAGCACACGTCCGAAGAAAAAGAGTAAAGAGGAACGCCGTAAAGAGCGCGAGGAGAAGGCACTGCAACGGGGCGAAAAGAAAAAGCGCGTGCGCATCAACAAAGAGCGTGTGGACATCAACGCTGCTGCCAACCAGGCAGAAAAACAATCGCAGAACCCGAAAAACAAAGAGAAGAAACCCAAAAATAAAAAGCGCAACCAGCGCATGCTGGAGGTGAACGAGGAAGACGTGGCACGCCAGGTAAAAGAAACACTGGCACGGCTCACCTCGAAAGGGCAAAACAAGAAAGGCGCAAAATACCGCAAAGAGAAGCGCGAAGCCGTACAGGAGCGCATACACGAGGAAATGGCAGCACAGTCGGCAGAAAGCAAGGTGCTGAAACTGACCGAGTTTGTGACCGTCAGCGAACTGGCAACGATGATGAACGTCGGTGTCAACCAAGTCATCGGAACATGTATGAGCATCGGCATCATGGTATCTATCAACCAGCGCCTTGATGCAGAAACCATCAACATTGTGGCGGACGAGTTCGGCTATTCCACCGAGTATGTCAGCGCAGAGGTGCAGAATGCCATCACCGAAGAGGAAGACCAAGAGGAAGACCTCATCCCGCGCGCCCCAATCGTCACCGTCATGGGACACGTGGACCATGGTAAGACCTCGCTGCTCGACTATATCCGCAAGACCAACGTCATCGCCGGAGAGGCAGGAGGAATCACTCAGCACATCGGTGCCTACAACGTGGAACTGCCCGACGGCAGACAGATTACCTTCCTCGACACACCGGGACACGAAGCATTTACCGCCATGCGTGCCCGTGGTGCACAGGTTACCGACATCGCCATCATCATCGTGGCTGCCGACGACAGCGTCATGCCTACCACCAAGGAGGCTATCGCACATGCACAGGCTGCCAACGTGCCGATGGTGTTCGCCATCAACAAGATAGACAAACAGGGAGCCAACCCTGAAAAGATACGCGAAGACCTCGCCAACATGAACCTTCTCGTCGAGGACTGGGGTGGTAAATATCAGTGCCAGGAAATCTCTGCCAAGAAGGGAATCGGCGTAGAAGAACTGCTTGAGAAAGTGCTTCTCGAAGCAGAAATGCTTGAACTCAAGGCGAATCCGAACCGCAAGGCTACGGGAAGCATCATCGAGTCGTCGCTCGACAAGGGACGCGGATATGTTTCTACCGTACTCGTTGCCAACGGAACGCTGAAAGTGGGCGATGTGGTCGTTGCCGGAACCAGCTACGGACGCATCAAGGCGATGTTCAACGAGCGCAACCAGCGCATTGACAGCGCAGGACCGGCTGAGCCCTGTATCATCCTCGGACTGAACGGAGCACCGACTGCCGGCGACTCTTTCCATGTGATGGAAACCGAGCAAGAGGCACGGGAAATCACCAACAAACGCGTGCAGCTGCAACGCGAACAGTCGCTCCGCACGACCAAGACCATCGGTCTGGACGACATCTCGCACCGCATCGCACTCGGTGAATTCCACGAACTGAACATCATCGTCAAGGGCGATACCGACGGAAGTATCGAGGCACTCTCTGACTCGTTCATCAAACTTTCTACGGAAAAGGTGCAAGTCAATGTCATCAACAAGGCTGTCGGACAGATTTCCGAGAACGACGTGATGCTCGCCAGTGCATCTGACGCCATCATCGTGGGCTTCCAAGTGCGCCCATCGGCAGAGGCACGCAAACTGGCAGAGCGAGAGGGCGTATCCATCAACACCTATTCTATCATATACGATGCCATCGACGACATCAAGTCAACGATGGAAGGCATGTTGGACAAGGTGAAGAAGGAAATCGTGACGGGCGAAATCGAGGTGAAGCAAGTCTTCAAAATCTCGAAGGTGGGCACCGTTGCCGGCGGACTGGTCATCGACGGAAAGGTCCACAACAAGGACAAGGCACGCGTTGTGCGTGACGGAATTGTGGTGCATACCGCACCTATCGACGCCCTGAAACGCTATAAGGACGACGCCAAAGAGGTGGCAACGGGTCTGGAATGCGGTATCTCACTGGTAAACTTCAACGACATCCAGGTGGGCGACATCATCGAAACGTTCACCGAAGTGGAGGTCGAACAGAAACTCTAATGACGATTTAGAGCTGATATACAGCATAGAAAAAGGAGAGGCTCACTTCAACACGGAAGCGAGCCTCTCCTTTTGTCGTATTGCTTGTCTATCAAACAAACATATCCATCTTTACGCCAACAGCCTCCTGACTTCGTCAATGCGCCACCCAAATTAAGATTTGTTGCCAGATATGTCGAAAAGTGGTTTCACTGCGAGGTGCTTCTCCGTCAAGAAGAGTGTCTTAGTGAAGTAAGTCCCGTTTTTAGGCATCCTTACCCTGATTGTCGTGATAGTTTTGGCTGCCTCAAGCACCTTATCGACACTCATCCCAATCTTGTTAATGGCAATGAGTCGCTCCAGTTCCTTATATACCTTATAGGCGATGAAGCAAATGCAGACATGTGCCTCTATCCTACGTTCTGTAAAATGAAACATCGGACGCATTTCCAGAGTTCCTTTTGAAATACGGAATGCACGTTCCACCACCCAGAGTCCATGATACTCGGCAATGACACGCTCGGCGTCAAGGTCTGTATTGGTGATGTAGCCCTTGAGTCCGTCCCACTGGCAGTCCTCTGCAATCTTCTCTTCGCTGATGACGACTTCTATGTCCTTGCTGATTTCAAGAAACTTGTTGTAGCCACGCTTGTTCACCTGACTCTTCGTGATGCGTCCGGTCTTATAGGCTTTTCTCAATCGGACAATTCCGCGGTCACGGTTGTAGGCATCCTTCTTTGCACGCTTGTCGGAATAACTGACGATAAGTCTTTCCCCATTCTCACGTTTGTAGTCGTAACAGGCTTTATCAACCTTCTCTAAAGAGAGAATCCATTGCTTCACGCTTGCGCTCTCGCTCTTGATGCGGGCTCCAAGTATGTAGTTGTAGCCAGCCTCCTGCAGCAAAGTGACATTGTTCTTGTTCATCAAGCCTGAGTCTGCCACCACAACAAAATCTTTCCCCAGATTGAAACGCTGCTTGAAGTCATCTATCATTGGTATCATGGTGAAGCCCTCATACTGGCTGCCGTTGAACAGAGAGTATGAAAGCGGGTAGCCTCCTTCTGATACAAGCAGACCGAGTATAACCTGTGACTCTGCCGTCTTTCCATCCTTTGAAAACCCCGGTTCACGCAATACGTCCGTCTGTGCTGTCTCAAAGTAGAGCGTCGTCACGTCGTAGAACATCAATCCAATCTTGCCTCCGAACAGTTTCCGGGTGTGCTCTACGCTAATCTGCTGCGCAAGCTCCATCTGGGTATTGTAGAGCTTGTCCATGTAGCGATAGATGTGGTTGAGGTCAACATCTTCATCATAATATGACTTCAGGTAATCTACTGTGGCAAGTTTGCTTCTGGGCTGCGACACCCTTGCGATTACCAAATGACGCAGAATCTCATCGGGAATCCGGTTGAAGCCGATGCTGTCATAGACTTGATCAAGCAGAAGCCGAGTACCGTTTATCAACACGTTGTCAATATTGCTAAGGAAACGCTCTGTCTCCTCGACTTCCTTTCCCTTGCGGTCATCAAAGTCAAGTTCTTGCTGACCGCCAAATGAACGTATCCATGCAGCAGCCTTATCGCATAATGAATGTATTTCCTCTTCGGATGTAGAGGAGCCAAACGATTTTATTTCTTTATACTTTCCACTCGCTTTACTGACCACTACCACACTTGTAGAGCCGGAACGATTGTGTTTCTTGCGTACATACATGGTGCAAAGGTACACGTTTTTCGCTTGCGCCACCCAAACCACCCAATAATTTTACGTAACTCGCTGATTATCATTGTGCGCTATATGATGGCGCAAAAAAGTGATGAAGTCAGGAAACATATCCATCTTTACGCCAACAGCCTCTTCACGATTTCCGATATGAGCCGCCCGTCGGCACGACCAGCCATTTGTTTGCTTGCCGCCCCCATCACACGCCCCATGTCTTTCATCGAACTGGCACCCGTCTCGGCAATAATCTTGCGCACTTCCGCCTCAATTTCAGCCTCGCTCAGCGCCTTCGGGAGATATTCTTCGAGCACGGCAACCTGTGCCAACTCACCGTCGGCAAGGTCTTGCCGGTTGTTTGCAACGTATGTCTGCGCCGTCTCACGCCCTTGCTTAGCCAATTTCTGAATGATTTTCAGGGCATCGGCGTCCTCAAGCGTATCATTGGCTCCAGGAGCCGTCTTTGCCTCGAGAAACACCTTCTTGATGTTGCGCAACGTGTCAAGGCGCACTTTGTCGCGGGCTTTCATCGCCGCCTTGATGTCTTCACTGATTTGATCGAATATATTCATCGTTTCTTATCTGCTTATGAGTGACAATACACATGTTTACTCGAAATTGATTACACCGGCAACGGGCTGGGAGGGCGTTTCGTTCTTGTCGGCAACGACATCTCCATTGGCTTGTTTCCGTATGTCTTCCATCATCTGACGGGTGCGGCGGAACGTCGGTGTGTTCTCGACAGCAAGAATAATATCCTCGTTGTCAAGGTCTTCCGGACGGAAAAGGAAGATGTGCGGACGACGCTTATACTGTGTCGTACTGCCGTCAGAACCATAGAAACGGTTGCGGCGGTCGAGTCTTTCGGCTGCCTTTTCCTCCTCTTCGGCTATACGGCTTGCCTCCTCTTCTGTGTGTCGGCGGAGGTGATTGTTCATTCCATCCACATTCTCGATGCCGAAGCCTGTAGCAAGAATCGTGACTTTCACTTTCGGACCGAGTTCCGGGTCGATGGCAAGACCCCATTTGATTTCAAAGTCATTGCCAAACTTCGCCATGAAGTCGTTCACATCGTTCATCTCGTCCATCATCAGGCTGGCATGCTGGCCGTCTTCGTTGGCGAAGGTGATGTTGAGAAGTATCTTCTTGGAATTGAACACGTCATTATCGTTGAGCAGCGGTGAGTTAAGCGCATTGTCAATCGCTTTCTTCACACGTCCGTCACCCTCGCCGTAGCCTGTTGACATGATGGCTACTCCACCGTCCTTGAGAACGGTCTTCACATCGTTGAAGTCGAGGTTCATCAATCCATGTATGGTAATGATTTCTGCAATGGATTTTGCTGCAACGCTCAACGTGTCGTCTGCCTTGGCAAACGCATCGAGCACGGTAAAGTCAGGATATAACTCGCGCAGACGCTCGTTGTTGATAACGAGCAGGGCATCTACATGTTTCGCCATCTCCTCCACGCCATCAAGCGCCTGGTCGATTTTCTTCGGACCTTCAAAACGGAAAGGAATGGTAACTATACCAACGGTCAGGATGCCCAGTTTTTTCGATTCCCGGGCGATGACGGGTGCTGCTCCCGTACCTGTTCCGCCACCCATTCCGGCAGTGATGAACGCCATCTTCGTTCCATCATTGAGCATCTTGCGCACATCCTCGATACTCTCTTCTGCAGCCAGACGCGCCTTTTCGGGTTTGTTTCCTGCTCCCAATCCTTCCTTTCCTAACTGCAGATGGACGGGAACGGGGCTGTCGTTGAGTGCCTGGTTATCGGTGTTGCAAAGCACGAACGACACATCGTGAATGCCTTCTTTAAACATGTGGTTCACGGCATTGCCACCACCACCGCCTACACCGATGACTTTGATAATACTATCTCCCCGCTCGGGCATCCCGAAATCGAGGATATCGAACTTTTCCTGCCTCTCACTGGACTGTTCGTTGGGCTGTATGTCAAATATATCTTCCATATCAAAACTTTTTGGGGATTTTCTGATTTGCTTCATCGTAGTTAATCACTCTCTTCTGCGGTCATCTTATTGATGAAATCCTTTACCCCGCGCACCATGCGGTTCCAAAGGTTGTTCTTGCGCCGCTCTTCTTCCTCTTCTCTCTTTCTCTGCTCTTCCTCTTCCTGCAGACGTGCCTCTTGCTCTGCTTTCCGCTGAGCTTCCTCCTCAGCTATCCGTTGTGCCTCTTCTTTCTCGGCTGCGGTTTGTATCACACCCGGCTCCAGTTCAGATGCCGAACGAGGATGTCTTTCGGCTGTATTGCCACCGGTGGTCGGCTTACTGCCTCCAAAGAGGTTTCCGTTGGGGTCGAGTTCTTCGCCAGCACAGTTCAAATCGCCTTTGGCAAGCAATCCGAGCAAGGTGTTCATCGTACCATCATGCGGCAACATATCCGGGCTGCTGGCATTGATGGTTTGGGTCACAAACTTTGCCGTGCGAATCTTATCCACATGGGTATGGTTACGGAATGCCTTCTCGATGTTCACCATATTCGAGCCTCCGCCAGTGAGGATGATTCCGCCAAGCAATTTATCGTAATATTCGGAAGGCACTTGATACCAGGCATTCTCGATGATTTCCTGCATTCGTGCCTCAACAATCTCTATGAACCGACGGCTCTCAATAGAGCGGCTTATATCTATCGGATAGCTCAGCGTATCGTCGATTTCAGCGTTGTCTGTGTATGCAGAGGCGTACTTCAGCTTCATCCGCTCAGCATCTGCCTCTTCAATCTGCAGGGAAGCAATGTCTTTCGTGATATTATTGCCACCAATCGGGATGACGGCAAGGTGCCGGAGAATATTCTTATAGTAAACTGACACGGTCGTGGTGTCTGCTCCAAGGTCCACCAACACACAGCCACCGCGCTTCTCAGCTTCGGTCAAGATGCTGTCTGCGAGTGCCAAAGGTGCCAAATACAGTTCGCCAATGGCTATTCCAGCATTGTCAAAGCACTGATTCAGTTTGCGGTAGAACGCCTGACGCCACAGGATGTTAAGGAAGTTTCCTTCCAAATGGGTACTCTGAATACCCACGGGGTCGAGTTGAAACACCGTTCCGACCTTATATTCCTGAGTTGCCGCATCGAGAATTTCCTGCTCAGGATATTTCATGTTGCGGTTGGTATCCATCAGCTCATTCACCATCTTCTGTGTAATGGTGGTTTCTTCCGGCAAGTCCTTCAGGATGACGTTCTTGACACTTCTAATCGACTGTCCGCCGACACCCACATAAACATGCGCAATCTCCATCTTCAGAGCTGCTTTCAGTTTGTTGACAATGTTCGTCAGACATGCGCCGGTCTTGTCGATGTTATAAATCACACCTTTCCGAATACATGCGGTGGAGTCTTCCTTGGCAACTGCGAGCACCGATATACTTCCGTCCAGGTTTTTTCTTCCGGCGACACCTGTAATTTTGGATGAGCCTAACTCAATGGCTACGATAAATTCCTTTGCTGGCATACGCTATATTCTATTTTTATGTTCATTTATTTCGTTTACAAATAATCTGATTGTCAAATTCAAAATTGATATAGGAATATTTGTTCCACCCTGCTTGTGAAAGCCCATACTGATAGAACAATTCGATGCGCGAGAGTTTCTTCTTCATAAACTCGTTCACACCTTTTTCCCGCTTCGACGGCTCGATATATTCAGGCAATCTGCCGATACAGAGAATATGGTTCCCCACACGTGGCACTAATTCTATGCTCCGGTCGGAAAGTACATGAATCTGTTCCACCTGATTCTTCCACAACTCATCTGCGGACAGATACATCGCTATCAGCGAGATGTAGTTTCTCGCATAGTTCTTACTGATGGAACCTGTTGCGATAATCAGGTCCGAAGTGTATTTCGAGTTCGGCATCTCACGCCCCATATCGTCCAAATAATAGTCATCACCACTATTGCTCTTGACGCGAATAACCGGCGTTCGTTGCGTCACGTTGATATAGACATCCCCATTCTGCGTCTTATAACACTCTGCCGTATTGACAAACGGACTTTCTTTCAGTTCTTCTTCTATCTTGCGCATGCTGATCTGACTGACAGGCTTCTGCCATGGATAGATCTTGTTGCGCACAAGGATATTCTTTATTTCTCCAGCACTAAGAAAACCGTTCGTCATTTCGTCTGCCACATTGATGTTCACCTTTGCGCACGTCTTTCCTTCCTCATCAGGTTTGTTGAACGAGACGATGGCAAATACGAGATAGATGGCGAGCACGACATCCAGTACGACAATTGTGGTTTTCCTCCAAAATGGCATTCTATTTCTCTTCTAATAGTTTCTTAATTTGCGGTACGTAATTATCCAAATCACCGGCTCCAAGCACCATCAGCACGTCAAAGTCGCGGTTTTTCACCAGCTCCAAGACCTCATCTTTCCGTATCAGTTGTTTCTTCACACCTTCCCGTAGGTGGTCATAAATCAACTTCGATGTCACACCGGGAATCGGCTCTTCCCGAGCTGGATAGATATCGCACAGTATTACCTCGTCAAGCTGACTCAACGCATCGGCAAATTCCCGATAGAAGTCTCTCGTCCGTGTATAGAGGTGCGGTTGGAATATCGCTGTTATTGTCCTGTTTCTATATAGTTCACGAATGCTTTTCGCACTCTGGTAAATCTCTTTAGGATGATGGGCATAATCGCTAAGAAACACATGACGATCGTCCTTAATCTTGAAATCGAAACGACGCTCCACGCCTCCATAGGTTTTCATGCCATATCGCAACTCTGCCGCCGTACAACCACACAACTGCGCTACAGCCATCGCAGCGATTCCATTCTCAATGTTGATGGTGACGGGTTGTCCCAACTGAATGCCGGGAATATTTTCTATCGGTGACACAAAATCGAACGTGATTTCTCCATTGTCTATCACAATATTTTCTGCCCGAAACTCACCTTCATCCAGACCATATTCAAACACACGAACGCCTTCTTGCACGGCAGGTTTCATCTCCACACCCTTGCGAATCACAAGTGCACCACTAGGCTGGATGAGCGTCGTATAATGGCGAAAACTCTCCAAGTAAGCCTCTTTTGTCCCGTAGATGTCCAAATGGTCTGGATCGGTTGAAGTGACAACGGCAATCCACGGACGCAGCCAATGGAACGAACGGTCAAACTCGTCAGCCTCCACAACAACGTAATTGCTTTTCGAAAGAATATAGTTGGTGTGGTAGTTTTTCAAGATGCCGCCCAAGAAAGCATTACAGTCAATCTGACTCTGGTGCATGATGTGTGCACACATGGCAGAGGTTGTGGTCTTCCCATGCGTTCCGGCAAAACACAAACCTTTATGGTGTTGCGTTAATCTGCCCAGAACCTGTGCCCGCTTCTCCACCTTAAAGCCGTTTTCGCGGAAAAACACAAGCTCTTTATGGTCTGCAGGCACTGCCGGCGTATAGACAACCAGCGTGGATTGTGCATCACGGCATGCATGCGGAATCATGTCCACATTTTCCTCGTAATGCAACAAGGCTCCTTCTTTTTCAAGCTGGACGGTCAGTTCCGAACTGGTCTTATCATATCCAGCCACGACCATCCCATGACTGATGAAATAGCGCACCAACGCACTCATACCGATACCTCCCGCACCGATAAAGTACACTGCTTTTATGTCTTTTCCAAAACTCATCCTCTTCGTCTTTCTGCTAAACGGATCACCTCGTCGGCAATGATTTCTGCAGAGCCCGGCAATGCCATCTTCAAGATCTGCTCGCTCAGTTCGTGCAACTTCTGTTCATTCTGAACCGTTTCAATTGCTAATGGTATCAACTGTTCCCGTGCCTCAACATCCTTCACATACAAGGCTGCATTCTTATTCACAAGTGCCATCGCATTTTTCGTCTGATGATCTTCTGCAACGTTCGGACTCGGAACGAGAATGACAGGCTTCCCTATCAGACAGAATTCGCTGATGCTGCTTGCACCTGCACGGCTGACCACCAAATCTGCAGCCTTGTAAGCCGCTCCCATATCGCTGACAAAGTCCAGCACTTTAAGATTTTCTATTGGCTGATGCTTTTTCAACTCTTCCGTCATGGCGGAGTAATAATACTTACCAGTCTGCCATATCATCTGTACTGAACTCTCTGCTATTGCATCAAGATGCTGTAAAACGCTTTCATTCATTGTTCTTGCTCCCAAGCTTCCGCCAACGAGAAGCACGGTTTTCTTCGCCGGGTCAAGTCCAAAAGCTTTTACGGCTTCTGCCTTAGAGTGTGTAGATTCCAGCAAATCCTGACGCACGGGATTACCCGTCAGAATGATTTTCTCCGCAGGGAAAAAGCGCTCCATACCTTCGTATGCCACACAGATCTTTTCAGCTTTCTTTGCCAACAACTTATTGGTTACACCTGCATAGCTGTTCTGCTCTTGTATTATACAAGGAATGCCCATTGCTGCCGCCTTGTTGAGCGTCGGACCGCTTGCATAGCCTCCGACACCGACAGCCACCTGGGGCTGGAATTCCTTTATGATTTTTTTTGCCAAACGCTGGCTCTTCCATATTTTGAAAAGTACCGACACGTTTTTCAGCAGATTCTTTCTGTCAAACCCACATATCGGAAGTCCTTTTATCTCGTAACCAGCAGCGGGAACACGCTGCATCTCCATACGTCCCAAAGCGCCCACAAACAGGATTTCCGCTCCCGGCTGTTTTGCCTTGATTGCATTGGCAATGGAGATAGCAGGAAATATATGCCCGCCTGTTCCGCCTCCACTGATAATTACCTTTAGATTCCGCTCCATTTGTGTTGAACTTTTATCCTTTGCAAAAATAATATTTTTTTTTCTCTTTCTATCATTTTCATCCATTTAATTGAATGAGGAAATGCCTATTCGGACGTTTTCATCTCTTTTGTCCGGAAATCCTTTTTCTTGGCTGACCGGCTGATACTTAAAATCACTCCGATATAGATGCAGTTGATAATCGACGAGGTTCCACCTTTACTAATGAGTGGAAGCGGCTGTCCTGTGACGGGAGCCAACCCTACTGCCACCAGCATATTGAACAATGCCTGTGACACTAAAAGCAGAGCCAATCCCATGGCGAGAAATGCCGGGAAGTTATTTTCGCAGCGGTTGGCTATGCGCCCCGTGCGGAACAGCAAGATGATATAGAGTATTGCGACAAACGCCCCACCGACGATTCCCATCTCTTCAATGATGATTGCATAGATAAAGTCGGAGAACGCCTGCGGCAAGAAATCACGCTCCACGGAGTTGCCCGGTCCTTTTCCTATGATGTTCGATGTGGCTATGGCGATATTCGAATGACCCACCTGCGAATTCTTGTCAAGATCAAACTCTTCTGGCGGCACTTCCTTCGAATCGAAGAAACTCAGGATACGTCCCTTCCATGTTCCGAACCGATGGAATATTTTCTCTACCGAAGAAGGTTTTTCGTTGCTCTCCACCTGCTCCGTCATCTGCTGTTTGGTCTCAGCATTTTCTCCTTCATCGTTCTTTCCTAACAGCAATATAATGCCGATGAAGACAACAACCACCAACATGACGACACCCATCAACTTTCCTATTTGCACCATCGGCACACGACCGATAATCATCATAATCAGAACTACCATTCCAAGCAATGCCGCTGTGGAGAAGTTTTCCACTACGATGAGGACAATAATCGGAGCACTGGTTATGAGGATATATTTCATGGTGTGCTTATCAGCGCCATTGTCGGTCTGCATCGCACTCAATATCTGGGCAACGGCAAGGATGAGCGTTCCCTTTGCTATTTCCGATGGCTGGAACTGAATGCCGAGGAAACTGACCCATCGGCTCGCATCATTAGTCGCAGTCCCTGCCACAAGCACCCAAAACAATGTAATGATAGAAAAAACCAACAAGAATGGCGTGACAATCTTGAAATATTTGCAAGGGATGTTGACAACAAATATCATCACAATAACACCAAGTATCAAGATACGTCCATGGTATAGGGCTGGTCCCCAATAGCTTTCATTCTTATATGTCAGCGAACTGGAAGCACTGAACACCTCCACGACGCTAATAAGACAAAGGAAGAAGAATACCATCCATATCACTTTGTCGCCCTTGAATATATTTCCTATCTTCTTATTCATCTTTCTCTTTTCGTAGCTCTCTTACCAATGTCTTGAACTGCTCGCCACGGTCTTCCATGTTTTTAAAGAGGTCGAACGAAGCACAGCAAGGACTTAACAATACCGTATCGCCTGGCTTTGCCAATTCACGACAAGCCGCCACACAATCTTTCATTGAATGGGTGTCACGAACGGGAATCCCTAAAGAGTCGAAGAAATCATGCAGCTTGGTATTGTCTGCTCCCAGGAAGACCAGACCCGCACATTTCTTCTTCACCAATTCCCGAATCGGTTCATAATCATTGCCTTTGTCTTTGCCACCGATAATCAGAATCGTCGGCGTCTTCATACTCTCCAAAGCATACCAACATGCATCGACATTCGTGGCTTTTGAGTCATTGATATATTCCACGCCATCCACCTTACATACACGCTCTAACCGATGCTCAACACCGGGAAAGTCGCTAAGTGACTGGCGGATAACATCTTTCTTGATTCCGCTGATGTTCGAAGCTATACCGGCTGCCAGTGAGTTATAGATATTGTGACGTCCCGTCAGGCTCAGTTCTTCCTGTTCCATATTGAAGGGCGTCGGATATTCTATTTTGTACTGTCCTTCTTCCATATAGCCGATGACGCCTTTTTTCTTCACCTCAGAGAACGGACACTGCACCGCCTTGATGTCATATTTTTCCAATTCGCGCTTAATGATTGGGTCGTCTGCCCAATAAATGAACGCATCTTCGGACGTCTGATTCTGCGTAATACGCATTTTTGCATCTACATAATTCTGCATGCAGTTGCCATAACGGTCAAGATGGTCGGGTGTGATATTCAACAGAATAGCGATATCGGCACGGAAATCATACATGTTGTCCAACTGGAACGAACTCAATTCGATGATGTAATATTCGTGCGGTTCTTCTGCCACCTGCAAAGCAAGCGAATTTCCAATATTCCCGGCGAGCCCTGCATCGTAACCGGCTGTCTTGAATATATGATAGATAAGCGAGGTGGTGGTGGTCTTCCCGTTTGACCCCGTGATACATATCATTTTCGAATTGGTATATCTTCCGGCAAACTCTATCTCGCTGATAATACGGATGCCTTTTTCTATGGCTTTCTTGACAATCGGAGCCTCATCGGGTATGCCCGGACTCTTGACGATCTCTTCTGCGTCAAGAATACGTGCTTCAGTGTGATGCCCTTCTTCCCATACTATCTGGCGTTCGTCAAGCATTTTCTTATAGCGCTCTTTAATGGGCGACATGTCCGACACAAACACGTCATACCCCTCTTTCTTTGCCAGTATGGCAGCTCCCGTTCCGCTTTCTGCAGCTCCGAGTATTGCGATTTTCTTCATCATTCAACTTCTCCTTTTAATATTTTCTTCCATTGTGAAACAAGCCTATCGAACCTTCAATGTGATGATTGTCAAAGCAGCTAAAATGATCGTTACAATCCAAAAGCGGATGGTGATTTTTGACTCATGGAACGGACGGTGCGGCCATTTCTTCAACACATAACGACTTTCCGGGTCGAGCTGGGAATCCAATTTACGGAATGTATCATGAATGGGAGCTGCCCGGAATATGCGCACACGCTGCCCCTTATGTTTCATATACTTGAAATATTGTGTCTGGATAATGACACTCAAACTCTCCACGAAGAAGATGCCACAGAGTATGGGCAGCATCAGTTCTTTATGAATGATAATGGCTACCACGGCTATAATTCCGCCAATCATCAGCGAACCGGTATCGCCCATGAACACTTGTGCTGGATAGGCGTTGTACCAGAGGAAACCAATCATGGCGCCAATAAAGGCACAAAGGAACACGACCAGCTCCTGCGAACCTGGAATATACATGATATTCAGATAGGAGGCATATTCTATGTGCGAACTGACATAAGCAAAAATGCCCAATGCCACACCGATAATTGCTGACGTGCCGGCACACATTCCGTCCATTCCGTCGTTCAGATTGGCTCCGTTCGAGACTGCCGTCACGACCAAGATGGTCATGATGACGAAAAGTATCCATCCTGCGGCATTCTTATACTTACCGCAAAACGCCATCATCTCGGAATAGTCGAGATTGTGGTTTTTCACGAAAGGTATCGTGGTCTTAAGCGATTTCACCGCCTCAGACTTATGCCTGACGACGATCTCTTGTCCTTGTTTCTCTATCTCGACATTCTCATTGATTTTCGCATCAGGGCTCATCCACAACACCAGTCCGACAATCAATCCTATCGTCACTTGTCCCACAATCTTGTACTTCCCTTTCAAGCCATCTTTGTTCTTGCGGAATATCTTGATATAGTCATCCAACCCTCCCAAGAAGCCAAGCCAGACAGTGGTTACAATCATGAGTATCAGATAGATATTGCGCATGCGTCCCAACAACAATACGGGCACGAGAATGGACACCATAATGATGATTCCACCCATTGAGGGAACACCTTTCTTCTCCACTCCGAATGGGTCAATGGATGGATCGCGTTGCACTTCAGTGATGTGCTTGCGCTTCATGTATTTAATAAATTTCTCACCGAACCACGCCGAGATAATCAACGACAGAATCAGTGTCAGCAAAGAGCGGAAACTGATGTAGCTCCACATATGTGAGCCCGGTATGCTGAATTCGTCTAAGAATCTGAACAGATAGTATAACATACTCCTTCCCCTTTCTTATTGATTATTGAATATTTCCCTGAGCACCTCACAATCATCGAAATGATGTTTCACTCCCTTGATTTCCTGATAGTCCTCATGTCCTTTTCCTGCCACGAGCACCACATCGCCTTTCTTTGCCAGCATACATGCTGTACGAATGGCTTCGCGCCGATCGACAATGCTCAGGGTCTTTTTCTTTTGCTCTTTATTGAGCCCTTCCAACATATCGTCGATGATGGCTTGCGGCTCTTCGAAACGCGGATTGTCGCTCGTCACAATCACCTGGTCGCTCTGTCTGACTGCTTCTTGTGCCATGAGCGGACGCTTTCCCTTATCACGGTTACCGCCGGCACCACAGACAGTTATCACCTTTCCTTTTCCGTTGAGCACTTCATGTATGGCATTCAACACATTAGCCAGTGCATCGGGTGTATGGGCATAATCGACGATTGCCGTAAAACCTTCCGGTGAACGCAATGGTTGCAATCTGCCACTCACACTTTTCAACGTGCTCATCACGACCAGCACATCTTCGGGACGTTTTCCCAACATGACAGCGCAACCATACACTGCCAACAGGTTGCTGACATTGAACTTACCTATAAACTGCACACCGACTTCCCTGCCGTCCACTTCCAGGTACATGCCCTCGAAGTGACATTCCAACAGCCGTGCACGATAGTCTGCCATCGTCCGAACGGAATAGGTTTTTACCATTGCCTTGGTGTTCTGAACCATAAAGCTGCCATTTTTATCGTCGCTATTGATGATGGCAAAGGCTGTCTTCGGCAACATGTCGAAGAACTTCTTCTTCGCATCCCGATAGGCTTCGAACGTCTTATGATAGTCGAGATGGTCACGCGTCAGATTAGTAAAGAGTCCACCCGTGAAATGCAGTCCACCGATGCGATGCTGGGCTATGGCATGTGAAGAACATTCCATAAAGACATATTCGCATCCTGCCTCTACCATGCGCGCCAGCAACTTGTTCAGTTCTATGGCATCGGGGGTGGTATGACTGGCAGGAATTGCCTCGTCTTCGATATAGTTACAGACAGTGGAGAGAAGTCCCACCCGATGTCCGAACTTCCTGAACATATTATATAATAATGTGGCGATGGTTGTCTTTCCGTTGGTCCCTGTCACTCCGACCAGTTTGAGACGGTGTGAGGGGTCGCCATAGAAGCGTGTAGCCACCTCGCCTACGGCTTCTTCCGTGGATGGCAGCTGCACATAAGTGACTGTCGGCAACTGATGCTCGGGCATGTCCTCGCAAAGAACGGCGACAGCACCCAGTCCTATCGCTTTTTCGATAAACTGGTGACCGTCGGTCTGTGTCCCTTTCATTGCCACAAAGAGACCTCCCTTCCCCACTTTTCTGGAGTCGATATCCACAGCCGTGATTTCCACATCCTCGTTACCTTGGATCTGAATAGGCTTACAGTTGATGAGTAAATCCTTTAATTTCATGCCTGTTTTCTTTTTTAGTTCAGTCGTAAGATACATACGTCTCCTTTTGCTATCTTATGTCCGGCAGGAAGACTTTGCTCCACGACTTTTCCACGTCCGCTCAACTTCACTTTCACGCCACGCCCCTCCAGCATATAAACAGCATCACGGGCGCCCATGCCAAGAACGGTGGGAACATATTGTTTTCCGTATATCTTATCTTGCTTCATGTTCATTCCCGTCTTTTCACGAGACACATATCCCCATACGGGAGTTTCCTGATGGCTGCCGCTGTTGCCCTGTGTTTTGAAACCAAGGCGGGAAAGAACGATATTGGCTGCCGTCAGGTTACCATATTTCACATCAGGAAGGAGTATTGACGAGGAATCTCTGGCATCAGACACCAACAGTTTCAGGTTTTGTGCCATAATCCCTTCTGCAACATTGCGGAACACCGGACCGCACATACCGCCGCCTGAAGCCGGAAGTCCTGCCTTCTGAATACATACGATACAACTATATCGAGGATTGTCTGCCGGGAAGAACCCGCAGAAACTCAGAAGATAGTTGGTCACACCGCTCTTATAGCCGCCGGCTCCCTGCGAAATCTGCGCCGTACCCGTCTTACCTGCCACGGCGAACGACTTCGAACCGGCTTTCTTTCCCAAGCCTTGACTCACCACATGGGTCAGGATGGTCTGCATCGTCTTGATGGTTGACTCTTTCGCTATTCTGTTGCGCATCACGAAAGGCGGATATTCGGCAATCGTCACGCCGTCTTTCTGCACTTCCTTGACGAAACGCGGGCGCATCATCTTTCCATTGTTGGCTATCGCATTATAGAAGGTCAGCGTGGAGATGGGGGGAACCTGTGTCTCGTAACCGATACTCATCCATGGCAATGCGGTCTTGCTCCAGTTCTCATATTGTCCGTTTGCAGCCTTTCGCGGCATACGGATGCGGGCAGGTGTCGAACCGAAAAGCGGTATCTGCAAATCGTCGGCGAGTCCTGTGCGATAGATGCCTTCCACAAACTTCTCGGGATTCTTTCCATAATGGTCGTCGATGATTCTGCTCACACCGATATTCGAGCTCACCTCCAACGAGCGGGGGAGGGAGATGGTTCCATATCCGCCGCGCGTCCAGTTGTGGTCTTTCATGTTACGACCGTGCATGTTCCACACGCCGCCGCCCGTCGCGACCATATAAGTGGTATCTACCACACCGTCGTCCAGCGCCACGAGGATGGAGGCGGTCTTGAACACCGAGCCAGGCTCGAGCAGGTCGCTCACGGCATGGTTCTTTCGCTCCCGATAGACTCCGTCCGGACATTTCTCCATGTTCACGATAGCCTTGATATCGCCTGTCGCTACTTCCATCACGATGACAACTCCTACGTTGCCGTTGATGGCTTTTAGCTCGTCAAGTATGCAGCGTTCCGCCAAGTCTTGTATGTTGACGTCGAGTGTCGTCACGATGTCTGCACCATCCACGGGGGGAGTATCGACAATGCTCAGATAGTGATTCATCACTTTCCGCCGGTGGGTGATGCCTTCTGTTCCGCGCAGCACGGAGTCGTATGAGAGTTCCAAGCCGAAACGCGCCGTGTCTTTTGCACCATAGAGGTCGCCGACCGTACGCCCTGCCAGCGAACCGAAGGGGCGCCGACGGGCATTGAACTCTTCTACATGGAAGCCGCCTCGAATGGATTTCAGATTGAAAACGGGCAATTTCATGACTGCTTCTTTCGTGTTATAGTCCACACGCTTGCTCCACACCGCCCAGTGACGATGCTGCTTCTGCCTGCCCGCCTCTAAGTCAGAACGGAACTGGGCTGCACTCTTTTCGGGGAAAATCCGGTTCAACTGCTTGCAGATGGTATCCACACTGGCTTCCCAAAGCGAGTCATTCCCTGCTTCGTGAAGGGTCTTGAAATCCATGAACAGCTTGTATTCAGGCAGTGACGACGCCATCAACTGTCCGTCGCTACTGAGAATATTGCCACGCATCGGTTTCACCGTCACGCTGTCTGCCTTCTGACGGGAAGCAACTTTCTCCCAGTAGTCGCGCTTGACGGTCATGATATAGAACGACTTGGCTACTACGGCTACGGCGGCTATGGCCATCAGCACGGCGATGACTGTATAGCGGGGCATTATTTTCTTATAATCAAACTTGCTCATGGCTTCAACGTTTCTCTTTTCTAAGTTCTATTGAGGTATCTCTATGAAATACGGTGGCTGACTGGCTTGCTTCAAGCTACTGTCGTTATTGGCTTTCAAAGCCTCGAGCACGTTGCTCTCCCGACTCATTTCCGTCAGTTCGCTCGATTTTGATAACGCTTTGTATTTTGCCTTTTGAAAAACATTATTCAGGCGGTCTATCTCAATAAGATCTTTTTGACAACTGTAGCGATTCGCCACATAGATGATGGTGAACAGGACAATCAGCAGGATAAGCCATATCTGTCGGCGGATGGAGCGGTTGTTCAGGATGTCGCCACCGAGAATCTTACGCAGCGTGAATTGCGAAGAGAGCGGCTGCTCATCTTCGCGAGCGGTCTCCTCTATCACTTCTTTCAGCGTAGGTCCTTCCTCTTCAGGCGCCTGCTCTGCCTCTGCCGAGAGCGGCTCCTTGCCGTTCTCTGCCGCTTCAAGGAGCTCCTTGAGGGGCTCTTGCTCTGACAGTTTTTGCTCTTTTTCGTCTTGTTCTTTCATACGTCAGTATTATCGTTTCTTTTCTGCAATCCTCAGTTTTGCGCTCCTGCTGCGCGGGTTACGCGTCTGTTCGTCTTCGTCGGGGATGATCACCTTATTGTTCACAGCCTCGAGGGGTGCCGTAACCCTCCCGAAAAAGTCCTGCTCAACGCGTCCTTCCACATTGCCGCTCTTGATTAAGTTTTTCACCAGTCGGTCTTCCAACGAGTGATAGGTGATGACCGAAAGCCTGCCGCCCGGTCGGAGCAGTTCGGTGGCTGCCGTCAGGAGTTCTTTCAACGCCTCCATTTCATGGTTCACTTCGATGCGGAGTGCCTGGAACAGTTTCGTGAGTTCTTTCTTCCCGCGCTCTTTGGGGAAGAGTTCTTGCACGGCATCAGCCAACTGCTGTGTGGTGGTCAGCACCTGCGTTTCGCGCTTCCTTGCGATGACGGCAGCTATCCGACGGGCATTTTTCAGTTCGCCGTAGAAGTGGAGCACGTCAGCCAAGCGCTCTTCAGGATAGTCGTTCACCACATCCTGCGCCGTCAGCGTTGCCCGCTGATTCATCCGCATATCCAACGGGGCATCGAAACGGAAGGAGAATCCGCGCTCCTGCTCATCGAAGTGATGGCTCGAGACGCCTAAGTCCGCCAACAATCCGTCAATCTGCGACACGCCATAATAGCGCATCCAGTTTTTCAGATAACGGAAATTGGAACGCACAAACACAAAACGCGGATGCGCTTCGCCCTCTGGCGACACCTTCCCATCCTCCATGGCTTGCTGCCACTGCCGTTCTGCATCTGCATCTTGGTCGAAGGCGAACAAACTCGACGTGGCATCCAAGCGCGAGTAAATCTCACGCGAATGCCCGCCGCCTCCGAAGGTCACATCGACATACACACCGCCTGAATGGATATTCAGACCGTCCACACTCTCTTTCAAGAGCACCGGTACATGGTATTCTTCCGCAACCGTCAATGTTTTATATTCATTTATCTGTAATCGTCCCTACTGCTCCTCTTTTCCTGCAGCCCTCATCAGTTCCTGCAAAGCATCGCTAAACTCTGCCGGTTCCACGAAAGGCCTCTCCACGCTCGCAGCACTCCAGATTTCAATCGTGTCGCCCAGACCGATGAAACGGATTTCCTGCTCGATGTTAGCCATCTTCAGATAACGTTTGGGAATCAGCAGCCTGCCGCTCGCATCAAGGGTTATCAACTCCACATCCGATACAAACTGACGGAAAATCTGCTGCTGGCGCGCATCCCAACGGTTCAGACGCGAGCGCATCAGGTCCATCTGCTCGTTCCAAACCGACTCGGGGTAGAGCGTCAGACACGCCTGAAACACATCCCTGCGCATCACCAGATTGCCCTCACCGGCACGCTGGAGAATCTTGCGGAAGGCTGCCGGGAGAAACACCCTGCCCTTCGCATCTGTCTTCGCTTCTATGTTTCCTAAAAAACGCATCTTCGTATCTGACTATAAGAGGTATTCGGATTATTCCCTGCAAAGGTATAAAAAATCCCCCACTTCGCCCCACTTTTCTCCATGTTTTTCAAAAAAAACCTCATTTTTTTATTTTTTTAACACCCCGAGCGCTTTTTTCTGCGTTCAACGCCTCATGACTTTCCAGAATCCGATGAGGTGTAGCCAGAAGATAATTGTTGATTTTTTCATTCATTCCGCAAGTTTAAGCCCTCGCGGTTTTGCATATTTATACGCAAGGTCAAGCCTTTTCGTATCCATTCGTAACTTATTGATAAACAATGCATTATATATCACCTTGCAAAAGTTCAACTTTTGCACGCTGAAAGTTCAACTTTCACGCCCTAAAAGTTCAACTTTTGGAAGCTAAAAGTTGAACTTTTGGAAAACGAAAGTTCAACCGTTATATTTATACAGTGTTTCTGTATGTTTATGCAGGCTGTTTTTCGCGAAAACATTTGCTTCCGAAAAGCCGTCAAACTGACAAGATTTTTCTCACTACAGACTGTTCTTCCCGGGAAAAATTGCGGCGCGCCACAGTCCGGATGCAATGAGCAAACTGCAACGTCATTTTACCTGATGCTTCACATTATTTCAGGGACACAACACAAAAAAAACATATTTTTTTGACAAAAAGACGTAGAAATTGGAAAAATAAAGTTACTTTTGCATGATATTAGCGAATCCAACATGACAGAAATTACAGAAAAAACGATTGATATCGACCATATTCTCAAAGGGAAAATGGGTTCAAAAGCCAAGTTTGTGCCGAAGTTCGCGCGCAACTGGCTCAAGCGCATCATCCACCAGGACGAGGTGAATGCGTTCCTCTGGGACAGCCGCGACAAGACAGGAGTGGAATGGCTCGAGGCAACACTGCGCTATCTGGACGTGACGTTGGAGATTGAAGGCAAGGAAAATCTGCCTGCCAAAGATGACGGACGCCTTTACACGTTCGTGTCGAACCATCCGCTGGGCGGAGCCGACGGAGTGGCGCTCGGTGCCATCATCGGCAAACAATACGACGGACGCTTCCGCTATCTGGTCAACGACCTACTCATGAACTTGCCGGGACTGGCTCCCCTCTGCATCCCCATCAACAAGACGGGACACCAGAGCCGCAATTTCCCGGCGATGGTCGAGGCGGGCTTCAAGAGCGATCATCACATGCTCATGTTCCCGGCGGGGCTCTGCTCACGCAAGATTAACGGCGAAATCCACGACCTCGACTGGAAAAAAACTTTCATCACGAAGAGCGTTGAGACACAGCGCGACGTGGTGCCCATCCACTTCAGCGGAGAGAACTCAGACCGATTCTACCGCATCGCCAACATCTGCAAGCGACTGGGCATCAAATTCAACATCGCCATGCTCTTCCTTGTTGACGAAATGTACAAGAACGTGCACAAGACTTTCCGTGTCACCATCGGCAAGCCTATCCCATGGCAGACATTCGACAAGTCGAAAAGTGCCACACAGTGGGCTCTCCACGTCGAAGATATCGTCTATCAACTTGGTAAAGAAAAATAGTAAGAACGAATAAAAAAATAAGAAGATGCAACCGATTATTCCTCCCGTCGACAAGCAAATCCTCAAGCGTGAACTCACAGCAGAACGCCAACTCCGCATCACCAACAAGAGCGCAAACGAAATCTATATCGTCGATTATCACAACGCACCGAACGTGGTGCGCGAGATAGGACGCCAGCGCGAAGAGGCTTTCAGGGCTGCCGGAGGAGGAACGGGCAAGGAACTCGACCTCGACAAGTTCGACACGATGGAAAACTGCTACAAACAACTCATCGTCTGGAACCCAGAGGCAGAGGAGATTATCGGCGGCTATCGCTACAAACTCGGAACGGATGTGGATTTCGACGAACAGGGACAACCCATCCTCGCCACCAGCCACATGTTCCATTTCTCCGAAAAGTTTATCCGCGAATACCTGCCCTACACCATCGAGCTGGCACGCTCATACGTGACACTCCCCTATCAAAGCACGCGCATGGGCTCAAAAAGCCTTTTCGCACTCGACAACCTATGGGACGGACTGGGCGCACTGACAGTCATCATGCCCAACGTGAAATATTTCTTCGGAAAGGTAACCATGTATCCCTCTTACGTAAGAAAAGGACGCGACATGATTCTCTACTTCCTCAACAAGCATTTCAGCGACCCAGAAAACCTCATTATCCCGATGAAACCGCTGAAAATTGAAACAAATCCGGAGGAATTGGAGCAACTTTTCAACAAATCTTCGTTCAAAGACGACTACGTCACGCTCAATGCCGAAATCCGCAAATTGGGATTCAACATACCACCATTGGTCAACGCCTACATGGGACTCAGCCCGACAATGAGAATGTTCGGAACCGCCATCAACGACGGATTCGGCGACGTGGAAGAGACGGGCATCCTCATTGCCGTCAACGAAATTCTCGAACAGAAACGCATCCGACACATCGACACCTTCATTGCTGAACACCCCGAAGCACTGAAAATCACATCGGGAGCAAATAAGATTATTTCGAAGCAGTAATCAGTGAGTAACCTTTATGATTTCTGATCCAGGATAAAGATCTTTTCCACCTTTAATATCCCATTCAACAAGCATCTCATTAGCGGTCGTCGTATTTGTATATATCGCTTTGACGACACTATTCTTGTTAAGGGTGGCAATAACAAAAGCCGACGCATTCCATTTCTTATACGGTACAACAAGAATCAGAAAAACATCACCAGGCTGAGGTGTTCCGTATTTTCGAGAAAGCTTTTCTACATAAAACATAGCATACGAATATTTGTTGTTTCGATGCAATGTACCAGCATTCTCATCCCCATATTCTGAAACAGGATAGAACTTTTTATAATACTCACCTTGCCACTCTTTAAAAACAAAAAACGGAAGATACCTATCGTCTGATTCAAAATCAAACATCACATCTAACACTTCGGGCAAATTCTTGTTTTTTCCTAAATAAAAGACATACGCATTTCCTTCAGGAGCAACATTATTTTCAGTTGTAAGCCGCACTTCTATGGTGTTAAAATCTTCGTCATAGTCTTTTTCACATGATATTGTGAAAAGCAATAACAAAGCAAAAAACAAACATTTGTGTTTTTGTATCACCATGATTTCATCTTTTTAATGTCACACTTACTTATTTCGTAAAAATCACCGACTTTATAACAAAAAACGGCTTGAGTATTAATATTTTAACTCACAATATCCACCCAACTAAACTACGCACTTCCCCGGGAAGGGACAAGTGCTTAATGATTCGAATACAACACCTGTATGACTGTCTGTCCTACTGCTTTGAGCGTATTTCTGTCAATATTCTCCATATTGTCGGCAAGTGTATGCCATGCCGGTCCGAACGAACTTTCCTTGCAGTTCGGGTAATAGGGAACGATATCTACGGTCGGTATGCCAGCCACCTCGTTCACAGGCACATGGTCGTCGGTCACATAACCGCCGGGCGTGGCAGGGAAATAGCCACTATAACCTGCTGATGCAGCCGCACTCCACACCTGATTGACAATCGACTGAGCGTATTCCAACGAGAAACCTTCCTGATAGAACTGCGCACCTACGCCACCGACCATGTCGAGCAAGATGCCGAAGACGATGGCATAGTCATTTTTATATGGACGATTGGCAGCCCAATAGCGTGCACCCAAAGCCCACGACTCGTCGCTCTGCTGCTCTGCCCATTGCGGCGTGCCCCAGTCTTCAGCGTCGAAACACACGAAATCCACCGCTACGCCAGGCAGCGGGTTTTGCTGGATGAGGCGGGCAATCTCGAGCATCACCGCCACGCCCGATGCCCCGTCATTAGCTCCTGCTACGGGTTTCCGGCGGTTACTCTCGTCCGGGTCGTTGTCCGCCCATGGACGGGTGTCGTAATGTGCACAAAGCAGGATATGTGGTTTGCTGTTGTCCGCTGAAGTACGTGCAATAATATTCGTGGCTTTCAGCATCGTTCCGTCATAGCCTTTCAGGTCTGCCTGCTGCTCCTCGACGAGACAGCCGTAAGCGCGAAACTCCTCGGCAATCCATTCCTTGCACTGCTCATGCGCCGGTGTATTCATCGCCCGAGCACCGAAATCGCATTGCTGCTGACAGAAAGCATAGGCAGAATCGGCATCAAAAGCAGGCCCTACGGGGTCCGTCACCTCGACCGCTGAACCTGTTTTGACGTTCTTGGTATTCTTACAGGCAGCACACGAACAAACCGCCGCTACCATTATTATCAGCCCGAAGGCTGTCACAGATTTTCTTCTCATTGTTGATTGGTGTTTTGTCTGAGCGACTGCACACGTGCCATCACACGCAGCCAGTTGCCGCCCCATATCTTTTGAATATCTCGTTCATTGAATTTCCTGCGCAGGAGCTGACGGGTGAAATTGATCATTTCCGAACTGTCTGCCAGTCCGCACACGCCGCCATCGCCATCGAAATCGGTACCCAATCCTACGCAATCGATGCCCATCACCTCAATGGCATGCTCAAGATGTTTCATCGCATCGACGATGGTTGCCGTCCCCTCGCTGCGGAGGAAACCTGGATAGAGCGTCACCTGCATCACTCCACCTTTCGAAGCCAAAAGCCGCATCTGGTCGTCGGTCAGATTGCGGGGATGGTCACAGAGTGCCCTGCAACTGCTGTGCGAACAGACGATTGGCGTGGCACTGATTTCGAGTGCATCGTAGAACGATTTCTCGTGGGCATGACTCAAATCGACCATGATGCCTAAGCGGTTCATCTCGCGAATGACCTCCGCGCCGAACTGGCTCATGCCGCCGTGCGTCTGCATGCCGCGTGCCGAGTCGCACAAGTCGTTGTCGCCATTGTGACAGAGGGTGATATAAACGATTCCTCTTCGGGCGAAGTGCTCCACATTTTCAATATGGTGTTCCAATGCCAGTCCGTTCTCAATGCCAAGCATAATTGACTTTCGCCCCTGCTTCTTGTTGTCGTAAAGTTCCGACGGCGTGCGCACGATTGACACATAACGACCATAGCCGTTAATCATCGCCTTCACCTTGTCGAAGATAAGGTTGGCATATTCGAACGGTCCCTGCACCTGGAACGGAACTTTCTCGGCGAAGGTCGCGCCCGCAGCCGGCTGTGGCAGATAAGCCACCATCGTCGTTGCGTCCTGACCACCTTCTGTCATTTTTTGCAGATCGACGAGTATTCGCGGGTCGCGCCGTTCGAAATGGATGTCCTTCGAGAAGAACATCGGTGTGTCGCAATGGGTGTCCAGCGTGAGCACTCGTTGGTGCACAGCCTTGGCGCGTTTGAACTCCCGCGCCTGAATCACGAGCCATCGGAAGAGACGCCTTCCGTCACTCATGAGCCATTCGGGATGCCACTGCACACCGAGCACCGACTTGTATTCCGTGCTCTCCATCGCTTCGATGATACCATCCGGTGCTGTTGCTGTCACGTGGAAGCGAGGACCGGTCTCCTTGACTGCTTGGTGGTGGAAGGAGTTGACATAAATGGAAGATGCTCCTTCGTAGATTTCTTGCAGTTCCGAACCTTCTGAGATATTCACCACATGGCTCAGCATGTCGCGGTCGCCGTCCTGTGAATGTTTGAGGGGCTCGGTGTCTGCGGACAGACCCGCCTTTTGTTGTTTCTTGAAATCTTCTTCTATGTCCTGCATCACCTTCCCGCCTAATGCCGTTGCCAGTGTCTGCATGCCTCGACAGATGCCCAACATGGGAATCTGACGGTTGTATGCCAATTTCGTTATGAGCAGTTCGGGCAGGTCGCGCACGTTGTTCACTCCATGCAACTGCGGCGAAGGCTGTTCACCGCTCCACAGCGGATTGATGTCGCCACCACCTGTGAGCAATAGTCCGTCAATACTTTTCAGGGTATTGATGATAACGTCCTTATCGGCAACGGGAGGAATCAGCACCGGCACACCGCCTGCACTGACCACTTGCTTGTAGTAGCGGTCCA
Organism: Prevotella sp. Rep29; assembly: GCF_019551475.1. NCBI lineage: Bacteria > Pseudomonadati > Bacteroidota > Bacteroidia > Bacteroidales > Prevotellaceae > Prevotella > Prevotella sp. Rep29. The sequence continues at coordinate 39,290 of NZ_CP047159.1, read as the reverse complement.
TCAGTCGTGCCTCGCCTTCGGCATAGTTGGCTGTGATTCCGATGACGGGCTTCCAGTATTCCGGCGGGAAGTTTGAGTAGATTTCATCAAGATGCGCCTGGAGATCAAACGACTCCATGTCCCTGTTATTCTTCTGTATGCTCATGACTGCCCTTTGCTCCTATTTAATCGGTATATTGCGTTTGATGCTTTGTTCGAGCGAGATGAGCGTTTCCGTAGCCACCACGCTCGGAATATGCTGCAGTTTGCCGTTGATAAGTTCCATCAACTGCTCGTTGTCGCGGGCATAGAGCTTCACCATCATGGTGTAGGGACCGGTCGTGAAATGGCATTCAACCACCTCATCTATCTGCTCCAGGCACTCCACCACATCACGGTACATGCTGCCGCGCTCCAGCGTCAGTCCTACGTAAGTGCAGGTGTTGTAACCCAGACTTTTGGGATTGACATGGAAACCGCTTCCTGTAATCACTCCTGCTTCCACAAGATGTTGCACGCGCTGATGAATCGCCGCACGCGACACACCGCATTCCAACGCTACTTCCTTAAAGGGCGTACGGGCGTTGTTCGACAAGATACCGAGTATTTTCTTATCCAGTTCGTCTATTTTCTCTATTGCCATAATCTTACTGTTTTTGACATTCTGTCGCAAAAATATAAAAACAAAACGACATATGCAACAGATTTCCTTAAAAAATGCACACGCCGTTTGTAATTTCCTTACAAAATGGTTTATTCGCTATCCGTGAGAGCCGTCTTTTCTGTCGCCTGTTTTCCGAACAGTTTGCCCACCACTGCCGCAATCGCGCCGTCGCCCGTCACATTGCAGGCCGTACCGAACGAGTCCATCGCAATGTAGAGGGCTATCATCAGTGCCTGCGATTCTGCGTCGAACCCGAGTATCGAGGCGAGGGGTGCCAAGGCTGCCATGATGGCTCCGCCAGGAACGCCCGGAGCAGCAACCATCACAATGCCCAGCATCATCACGAAATGCAGGAAAGTTCCGAAGTCATAGGGAATGCCTTCCAGCAGACAGATGGTCAGCGCACACGCCGTAATCTTCATTGCCGAGCCCGACATGTGGATGGTAGCACACAGGGGAATGGTGAAGTCGGCAATGCTGTCGGGCACTCCGTTTTTCTTCGCCTGTCGCAGGGTGACGGGAATAGTGGCTGCCGACGACGACGTGCCCAGTGCCATAAAGTAGGCGGGCAACATGTTATAGAGCAGACGGAAAGGATTTTTCTTCACCACGATGCCGGCTATCACGAACTCATAAATCAAAATAAGGATGTGCAGGCCGAAGATGACGAGGATAATCAGTGCAAATACTTGCAGGATGTGATACACCTGACCGCTATGCGTCATCGTGAGAAAGATGCCGAAAATGTAGAGCGGCAGCAGGGGAACGATGGCGTTCTTGATGGTTGTCACGATAATCTCGCGCAGTTCATCGAAAAACGACTTCATCGTTTTATGCCCACCGTATGCCACACATATTCCTATGGTGAACGAAAAGACCAGTGCGCTCATCACTTCAAGGATGGGCGGGATGGAAATCTTAAAGAATGGTTCTATCGCCACCTCGCTGTCCACCTGCACGCTGCCCACCGACTCCACGATGCCCGGGAACACTGCCTCTCCCACGCCGAAAGCCAGCAGTCCTGCAATAACCGTATCAATATAGGCGATAATAACGGCTATCACCAGCAGTTTGCCTGCTCCCTTACCGATATCGGAGATGGCTGGTGTCACCAGTCCGACGATAATCAGCGGGACGATGAACGAAAGGAACTGCCCGAACACGCTGTTGAACGTGGCAAACAGCCGCACGCCGCCCATCGGCAGAAACTGCCCCGCGACAATACCCAGTATTATCGCGATTATCACTCGGAGCAAAAGGGGTAAACGCATGTTTCTTTTCTTTCAATTTTTTGACGTTAAGGACTTTAAGGACCCTAAAGACCTTAAAAGCGCCCTAAAAGCTTTATTTTCCGCAGAGTTTCTCCGCCATCGCCCTGCCCAGTTCTTCGCACTGTGCTTTCACTTCAGGCGTGAGCGACTGCTTCATTTCCACAGGCGTGCCGACGGGTTCGAAGTGCAGGCGCTGCTCGTTCCATTCGCCGATTTTCTCCACCGCCTTGCCAGCCCAGCCGTAACTGCCGAACCATCCGAAGAGACGTCCCTTCATATCGCGGTTGGCAATCTCCGACAGGAGTACGTCCATCTCATGGTAGAGTCCTGTGTTGTAGGTCGGTGCACCAACTATCAGTCCGCGGTAACGGAACACATCGCGCAGGATATAGCTGTGATGGGTCTTCGACACATTGTAGAGCACCACATTCTTCACTCCTGCCTGGCTCGCTGCGCGCGCTATTACCTCTGCCATCCGCTCGGTGTTGCCATACATCGTGCCGTAGCAGATGACCAGTCCCTCTTCCGCCTCATAGCGGCTCAGACGGTCGTAAATGTCCACCACCTTATTTATATAGTCGTGCCATACGGGTCCGTGGGTGGCGCAGATATAGTCGAGCTGCACACCTTCCAACTTCTTCAGCGCATTCTGCACGGGCGTGCCATACTTGCCGACGATATTCGAATAGTAGCGCACCATCTCGAGCCAGAAGCCGTCGCAGTTGATTTGCGAGTCGATGACTCCTCCGTTGAGCGCACCGAAACAGCCGAATGCGTCGCCGGAGAAGAGCACGTGCGACGTCGTTTCGAGCGTCACCATCGTCTCCGGCCAGTGCACCATCGGTGTGAGAACAAAGTTCAACGTGTGCGCCCCAAGCTCGATGGAATCGCCGTTTTTCACCTCTATCCCATCCTCTTCAATGCCATAAAACCCTTGTATCATGCCAAAGGTTTTCTTGTTGCCGACAATCTGTATTTCCGGATAATATTTCTTCAGCAGTGCCAACGAACCGCTGTGGTCGGGCTCCATGTGGTTGACGACGAGATAGTCGATTTTCCGGTCGCCTATCACTTCGCGGATATTCTCGATGAATTGGGTGAAAAAGTCCACTTCCACCGTATCAATCAGGCACACCTTTTCGTCGTCGATCAGATACGCGTTGTAGCTCACGCCGTTAGGCAGCGGCCACAGTCCCTCGAACAGGTTTTTGTTGCGGTCGTTCACACCGACGTAGTAGATTTTGTTTGTAATTTCAGTCATGGTTATATTCAATATATGATTTCATTTTTCCGCCTGCAAAGTTAAATAAAATCTCTGACATTATGAGGCTGTCCTGTCATTTTTATTGGCGCCCGGAGAAAATCTTTTCTTGCATTTAACCCAAATCGGTCATGAAACGTTGTGGTGAACTCGCCAACATCTCTCACTTCATTTTCATCATTTCACTCGTTTAACCACTTGCCGCTTTTGTATATTTATGCAAAGTCAGTACGATTATTGTGTGCTTTGTAAACTCTTGAATTTCAATACATTAGAAAATGCTTTCCAAAAGTGCCACTTTTGCACTCCAAAAGGGGAACTTTTAGGAGCTGAAAGGGGAACTTTTGCAAGCCAAAAGTGGCACTTTTGGAAAGCGAAAGTCCAACTGCATATTTATACGCCCGTTCCTGTATATTTATACGGGGCGCGTTTGTATGTTTTTTTTACCGGGATTTGGGTTAAATCCGTTATCGTCTATACAAGAAACACCGTTGGGGTCGATTGGCGTATCGACCCCAACGGAAAACAACAGTCAGCAGATGGGAAGAATGAACAGGGCGTCATTCGTCCCACACGTTTGTCCTCTTGAAGATGATGTCTGTTTGCGGTTCTTCCTCAAATTCCGTTCCCTTGCTCCCGAAGCCCGGATCGGGAATGGAGGCGGGCAGGTCCATCAGCTCTTCCATGTCCAGCGTCTTGATTCGCGGACGCATATATCTCTTTCGTCTTTCCATCATTTTAGCGTATTACTTTTTTCCCGTTGATAATGTAAACTCCCTTCGGCAGTGCGTCGGTCTGCGGTTTGCCGTTGACGATGCGCACAGTGCCGACGCGCATACCGCTGAGTGTATAGACTGCTACCGTTCCGTCCGCCTCGTCGAGTGTCAAGTCGGTGATAGCCGTCGGCTCATCGTCCACGAACTTGATGGCGAGTTTCGACGAGAGGGCGTCGTCTTTCGGCTTGAAGTATGCTTGGAATGGTGAGACCGTACCGCTGCCCAGTTCGAATGTATTTCCTGCATCATTCAGTCGGTAGCTGTCGGTCACGTTGCTTGCTGCCGTCGTTCCCTCGAAGGTGATTTTGCTCGTCACCAAGCGCATCGGCACGTCGGCAATGAGTCGTGCGTTCGTTCCGTGGAACACGATTTCCTTGCCCACGAGGTTGTACTGCGCACCCCAGCGGTCGGTGGGAAACGCCACGATATACGGCACATTCGCCTCCATCTGCTCCACGTTGCCGAAGAGCACGGCGTTGTCATCGTCGATGCCCGTGAACTGTCTCACCCAGAAGTTCTTGCCCGTATCGTCTTTGCTGTGGAACCAGTCGATAGCTGTTCCGTCTGCCGTCACATGGCTCACGTCGAACGGCAGTGCGATGGTGGTCCATCCGCCCGTTCCGTTGGTGCCCGTGGTCGGTGTGGTCTTGTATCGGATGCTGCTGGCAGTGAAGTCGGTCGGCACAAAGAAGTCGTAGCCTTCCGTCAGCACAATCTCCGTGGCTGCAGAGCCCTGCACGAGGTTGCTGTTGCTCAGTCCCGACGGAGCCGTTTCCCCTGCTCCTATATAATATAATGTGTTCGGATTGCTGTTGGGCGTGACGCTCGTCACCGTGCCTGTCACTCCCACAAGGTTCACGGCTACGGCATCTGCCGGCACCGTCACACTACTCGTCGCTGCAATCGCTGACACCGCACCGTCGGCAGTGGTAATCTCTACGCCGGGAGAGAGATAGAAACTTGGTAATTGACAGATACTTGTTCCACTTTCATAATAAACAACAACAAGATATCTGTCAATATCAACATCACTGAAGTTAAATGCGACATTTCCTGTTTCTCCGACATTAAGAGAAAGGTGTGCACTCTGCGACTTATAGCTATAATAATAGCCATCACTGGGATTGTAGTTCATGAGACGAATAAGAATTTCATCATCGTAGATAGCCGTTCCCTCATTTTTCAATGAAACCGTTCCACTAACATGTGTACCATAAATATAGTTCCCATTTTTATTTTTAAAGGTGTAACTTTGTCCTGTTAAATTATCCGCCACCAAGGTTCCAGCCACGACCACCTGCGCTTGTCCAATCACATTATTGCCAGCCTCATCGGTGGTAATCCAGATGTTGTAAGTGCCTTCCGCAGAGAAGGTGACATTGAACTGTGCCGTTGTCGATTTGCCTGTTTCTATCGTGGCATATGCCTTTGCTAATGAAGAACCTTTATCACTTGTTGTGCTGGCAAACAAATAGAGATATTCCAAATATTCGTCGCCATCATTTTGTATCTCCGTTTTTACGGGTATTGTTCCCACCTTCGTTCCTTTAGGAAAAGAGAAGGAGGTTACCGAGAGTTGTGTGTTTTTGTGGAGTGTTAATGTTACATTTGTGCCATCATATACAGCAATGATGTATTCATTGGCATATTTTGGTGGAACCTTTATCCATTCAGAAGAACCCTTCATCTTACACATCGGCTTTAAAATATAGGTGCCTGTAGGCAAACCTGCATTAGAAAAAGTTGATTTGGAAAGTGTAAAACGTGTACCAGGAGCATGATTTAATTCCGCCGACATAGAATTATTGTTTCCATAAAGAAACTGCACGTTGCCCCCATCATCAAGATATCCAAAACCTGGATAGAACTCTATCGGTGAATCCTTTTGGGTTAAATTCCAATAATAAATCACCATTTGGTTTGCTGAAACACTACCGAAGGAACCATAAGGTATAGCATGTAGGGCATCAGCTGCTGAAGACGGATTCACTCCAAAGATAGCGCTTTGCTTGCGTGCATAGCCGTCGCTGGTAGAACTGGCACCGATGCCGCTGTTATTGTTTGGGTTAGCCACTTGCAAGAGGAAATAGCCATTGCTCATTCCACCCCATCCCCAGTTGAAATGGAACAGTCCTTCGCCATCGTAGCCATCTACAACAAAAGCGTGACCACCACCGGCAGAACTGCCTCCATAGAATAGCGGACGCTTTGCCAAGAGTTCTTCATAAACCATATCCTCCCATTCTTGAAGGGTGTAAGCCTCACGAGATATACATAAACCACCTGTCGCATAACCGAAATATTTCTCCAATGCAGAAGGAACGTATTGGGAAACAGCTCCGGAACTTGGTCCATATTCCATCTCCACGGAACGCCCGCAATATGCCATCAGAGCTGCTACGGCAGCATTTTGCGCTGCGGTCGAACTGCTCGAATAGGTATCTGTCATGTTTGCCCAGTCAATCGGTGAGTTGGCTGGGGTAGCAGGAATAGAAATACCTCGCTTTGAGATTGTATAAGCCGGAATCTCTGCTGTTGTAGCGTTGACGCTCTGCGCACGATAGTAATACATCACCTGCGCCATTGCTGTCGCCACGCAGCCGGTTGCGCATTTCGAACCATTGTAGGTCGGACAATTATCATTGTACGGCGAGTCTTGATTCCACTTCGTTGTGATGAGCGGAGCGATGGGACGCTTGACACTCTCAGCCTTGCGCATTCCCGTCAGAGGGGCATCACTGCTCACTACAGGCGTTTCACTGTCTAACGCTTTGATTTCATCGACATAACCAGCCAACCATGCCTGCATGTTTTCAGGAATATTGTTTTCATCGAAACTACCTGTGTCAGAATAGCCGAACACAGGTGCCGTGCGGTCGTCACCCGAAACAATGACAAAACCGTTGTTTCCTTCGGAATTGAACACGTAGTAGTACGCCTCATCTGCAGCCCCTGCCGCCTTGCGTGGAGCCTTGTAAGGTTTGCTCACCTTCTTCAGCGTCTTGCCTTTCTTGGCAAAGAACTGCTGTGCTTGCTGTTGTGCTTGCGCCTTATCTACAGGTCCTGCCTGTGCCATAAGGACACAAAGGACCAAACATAAAAACGATAAAACTGACTTCTTCATCTTTTATTTTTTATTACAATAATCTAATTATCAATAGAGTAATCGGTGCAAATATATGAAATATTTTGAAAAAACAAAACACTCTAAACCGGAAATTTGAAGTTTTTTCCTATCTTTGCAGAAGATAAACTGCATCTCAGCAATTTCGAGTGTGACTTGATTGCATTCGATTTGCATGGACTTTGCAACAAAACTTCTACCGATGAGAGAACGAACAATTTGGATGTTATTGCTGTGGTGTGTCGCTGCTACGGGCGGATGGGCACAGAAACACGACTTTGCCAACTGGAAGCGCTATGCTGAGAAAAATGCGGCACTGGGAGAACCTGCAAAGAAAGAGCGGCGCGTGGTGCTGATGGGCAACTCTATCACGGAGGGATGGGTGAAGACGCATCCTGAGTTTTTCGAGAAACACGGACTGATAGGACGAGGCATCAGTGGGCAGACGAGCTATCAGTTCCTACTACGCTTTCGCGAGGACGTCATCAACCTGAAACCGCGAGTAGTGGTCATCAACTACGGGACGAACGATATTGCCGAGAATACAGGTCCGTACGACGAGGACTTGACCTTTGGAAACGTGCTGTCGATGGTCGAACTGGCGCGCTATCATAAGATACGGGTGATTCTGACGAGTTGCCTTCCAGCGGCAGGTTTCAGATGGCGCCCGTCGGTGACCGATGCGATGGAGAAAATCCGCCGTCTGAATGCCCGTGTCGCAGCGTATGCGAAAGCCAACAAGATTCCTTATGTGGACTATTTCAGCGCCATGCTCTCTGCCGACGCCACGGGCATGGATGCTGCCTATGCGAAGGACACGCCAGGCGTGCACCCCAATGCTGAGGGCTATGCGGTCATGGAACGCCTTTTGCTGCCAGTCATTCAACAAAATAAAAAATAATCATCACCATGAAAAGCATCATTAAAATTTTCGTTGCAATCGCCTTGCTGGCGACATACTGCATCCCCGCCAAAGCCAACGAGACGGCAGGACGGCAGTTTTGCACCATCGCATGTGCAGCTGCTGCACAGAAGGTGTACTATGTGGTCGTAGGATGCTATGACAGTTTGGAAGAGGCAAAGAAGGCGATGGAGTATCTGCCCGACTTCCTGGTCAGTCCGGTGTATGAGACAACGGTGAAAGGAAAGACGGAATACCGCATTTGCCTGTCTTGTCACACAACCAAGGCAAAGGCGATAGAAGAAATCAAAAAGCTGAAAGAGGTGTTCAGCGACCGCCCCTTCGGCATCTGGAAATCAAAGGGATTGGCGCGCTGCGTCTATTGTCCGATAGCCATGAACGGCGACCCGATGCAACCGCTCGAACCGAAATAGAAAGGCGTTCGCTTCAGGGTTCATGCTGAAGCGACAACAGCGGCTTCAGCTCTCGCTCGAAGATGTCGCGACGCACGATGCGATAATGCGGACGGTATGCCGCGCGATAATCGGGCGAATGACTGATGGCATATTTGCCCTGCGCCAACACATCGGCAATGAAGTGCCGGTCGTCATCGTAATATGGAAGACCGAGTCGCATCTCATCAATCTGTCCGACAATCTTTTCCCATTCTGTTTTCCATACCTCTACCGACGGACGAACGGAATCGTTGGCACTACGGATAAAGGCTGACAACAACTGATCGAGACTGACCAAACCTTCTTGGACGACCCGAAGACTCACCCGCACATACCGCCCTTGAAGCCCACACGGTTCAGCATACCACGACATGAGGCTATCGCCCTCTACCTGCTGAAGCTCATACTCCAAATAGCGCCTCACACTCAAGGTGTCGCCCACCAGATGCTCTGCCCCCATGAAATCCTGAAAACACGATTTGTAGATATCCAACAAGCGCGATTTCGGATAGTTGGATAGTTGATTTTTCACCATTTCATCGATATTTTGCGACATTCCTACAAGTGCCATACAACTCATTGCGAATAACAGAAAGAGATGTTTCATAAATAATTATTTTGCATTCGCCACAAAGTTACGAAAAATCGCGCACTGAACGAAAAAAAGTTTTTATTTCTTATGCCGAGACAGAGCAACTTATGTAAAGTTGAAAATATTTGTTATCTTTGCAAACAAAAATTGACAGCAACTTGTAATTCTTTTTATGGCAACATTCCAGGTAAAGCCCCATTATCTGCTGCTTGATGCCTTGCGCGGAGTGGCAGCATTACTGGTCATGTTGTATCATGTGTTTGAAGCATTTGCTACCAGTCCCTTCGACCAGCGCTTCAATCATGGTTATCTGGCTGTTGACTTCTTTTTTGTCCTTTCGGGCTTTGTCATTGGCTATGCCTATGATGACCGTTGGGGAAAGATGAGCACTACCCATTTTTTCAAACGACGCCTCATCCGTCTCCACCCGATGGTTGTCGCGGGAGCCATCATCGGTCTCATAGCCTATATGGCTCAGGGCTGCGTGACATGGAACGGGACACACATTGACCTGCAATGGGTGGCTGTAGCATGGTTGCTGTCGATGTTTCTGCTGCCCACTTTCCCGGGAATGGCAAGCGACGTTCGTGGCAATGGAGAGATGTTTCCACTGAACGGTCCCAGTTGGTCGCTCTTTTTCGAATACATCGGCAACATTCTCTATGCCTTGTTTATCCGCCGGCTTTCCACACGTTGGCTGTGCTACCTCGTCGCACTCTCTGCAATCGGAGTGGTCATATTCGCCACCGGCTTCTCTGAATATGGCAGCTTAGGGGTCGGTTGGACGATGGGCGGTAACAACTTCTCGGGTGGTATGCTCCGTTTGATGTTCTCCTATTCGATGGGACTGCTCTTGTCGCGGCTTTTCGCCCATTCCAACGATACCGCCAACGAGCAAAATACAAGCAAATACACACACTGTCGCTTGAAATCCATCAAGGTTAAAGGAATCTTTTGGTGGTGCAGTCTGGTGTTGGTCATTCTGTTTTCCATCCCTCATGTCGGTGGCGAGCAGCACCGATGGATGAACGGTCTCTACGATTCGTTTTGCGTGCTCCTGGTATTCCCTGCTATTGTCTGCTTCGCGGCAGCAGGTAGCATTTCGGAGGGAAGCAGCCGGAAGGTCTGCAAATTTCTCGGCGACATATCCTATCCCGTCTATATGGTCCACTACCCTTTCATGTATCTCTTTTACGCATGGGTTTGGAAAAACGAACTTACTTTCCCGCAGACATGGCATATAGCCCTGACTGTCATTACCGTCAGCATTCTCACCGCTTACATCATCTTGAAATGTTATGACGAGCCTATGCGCAAACACCTCACTCAGCGCTGGCTGAGACGAGAAGAGGAATAGGTTCTGACCGTGTTGCCGTCATATGTTTTCTCAGTAACAAGCTCAGCTTCAGCAGGCAACAACGGCGCCACAGTGCCTTTGCCCGCTGCCATAGTGCCTGTCTCCACACGCACCTCATCCCACAGACCCGCATCGAGGAACGACTGGAGCGTCGCCCGACCACCTTCGACGAGCAACGATTGCAACTTCCGCTCGTGGCACGTGGAGAGAATTTCCTCTATCGGATGCTGATGACTAAGCACGAAACGGACTGGCGACCTGCCATTCCAATGACGCACATCCAATCGCGGATGCTCCCGCTCGTCGGTCACCCGTCCCACCAGAATAGCATCACAAGTTGCCCGCAGTTGATGAACCAGCATCTGTGTGAAAGGTGTTGAGATGGCTATCGGTTCACCGCAACAGTCCAGAAACCCATCGGCTGTCTGCGCCCATTTCAGAATGATATAGGGACGATGCTCGCGGTGGAAGGTAAAGAAACGGCGGTTGAGCCACCGACATTCCCGTTCGAGCACGCCGACCGTCACATCAATGCCTGCCTCTCGCAACTTCTGCACGCCTCTTCCCTGCACTTCCGCATAGGAATCGATACAGCCCACCACCACACGACGCACCTTTTTGCGGACAATCAAATCGGCACAAGGTGGCGTTTTTCCATGATGCGAACACGGTTCCAAGCTCACATAGAGCGTGGCGGACGACAGCAGATGGTCATCATCAGGCTGCACCGACGCAAAGGCATTCACCTCGGCATGCGCCTCACCGCAACGGATATGGTAACCCTCGCCGATGATGCGCCCATCAGCAACGATGACCGCCCCCACCATCGGATTCGGGCGGGCACCATCCCGTCCGCAAACGGCAAGCTGCAAGCAACGCCGCATGTACTTTTCATCCACTGATTGCTGTTCTACCATATTGCTCATCATAGCGAACGGACGGTCCCGAGTGTCAAAGAAAACCGCATTTCTTTGCCGGAACGGGCTCACAATTCGATATTTTTACCTAATTTTGCAAACGATGACATACGTGGAAATGAAGCAACGACTCACACCGCTCTACGGTGAACGGGAAACCCAAGCTATCCTGCGGATGGTGCTTGAGGTGCGGTTCGGCATGTCCCACGCTGACATTCTTTGTGGCAAAGTTACACAATTATCGGCAGACGACACCGAAGAATTGGAAAAAATCATCGCCCGTCTGGAAAAAAACGAACCCGTACAATACATTCTCGGGCAGGCTGACTTCTACGGACGGCAGTTCCATGTGACCCCGGCAGTGCTCATTCCACGTCCGGAAACGGAAGAGTTGTGCACATGGATTAAGGAAACCGCAGGGCAGTCATCCCCGAAACGAGCCATTCTCGACATCGGAACAGGCAGTGGGTGTATCGCCGTCACACTGGCGCTGGAACTCCCCGGCAGCCATGTCGAGGCTTGGGATATCAGTCGCGATGCCCTTCTCGTTGCCCAACAGAATGCCGAACGGCTGGGAGCGACCGTGAAATTTGTGGAGAACGATGTGCAAAAAGTGGCGGATTCATCGATAAAATGGGACATTATTGTGTCTAATCCGCCCTATATCACCCTGCAGGAAAAAGCCGAGATGGAGGCGAATGTATTAGCGTATGAACCCCACTTGGCACTCTTCGCTCCCAACAACGACGCGATGCACTTCTACCGCCTTATTAGCCACTATGCCGCTCGAAACCTGAACGATGGAGGAATGGTCTTCTTCGAAATCAATCCCCTCTTCTCCGACGGCATCAAGGAAACGCTTCTATCGCACGGTTTTACTGATATTATCGTGAAAAGCGACACCTTCGGCAAACAGCGATTTGTGCGAGGAACATACACGAAAGACTATCTGGAAGGACAAAAAACGGCTGATGTATGAAAAAGATGACGGAACAAGAGGCGCTTGCCAAACTCATGACCATCTGTTCGCAAGCCGAACATTGCAGCGGCGAGATGGTGGAGAAAATGCGGAAATGGGAGTTGGAGGAGACCGCACAGGCTCGCATCATGGAACAACTCGTCAAAGGAAAATTCGTTGACGACGAGCGGTTTACGCGGGCTTTCGCAAAAGACAAACTGCGTTACAACAAATGGGGACGGCGAAAGATAGAACAGGCGCTGTGGCTCAAACATATTCCCAACGACATCTCGCAACGTGTGCTCGACGAACTGGGAATCGGCGGCAACAACAGCCGCTCGGACGACGACTCCGAATATGTGCAGATTCTCCGCGAACTGCTCCGCAATAAAGCCCGTTCCGTCAAAGCCAAAAACACTTACGAGCGCAACGGAAAGCTGATTAAGTTTGCCTTGGGGCGCGGTTTTTCCATGGATGTTATCATGAAAGTTATCGAAGAATCCGATGAATATGACTTCGCAGAAGACGAGGATTAGTTTCTGGCAGCGCCTTTTCGACATGGTCTGCCCAAAGGCATGCGGTGTCTGCGGACGGAGATTGGGACTGAACGAGGAGGTGTTGTGCGGCACATGCAACCTTCACCTGGCACGCACCGGACACGCCAGCCATCCCACCGACAACGAAATGGCGAAGGCTTTCTGGGGAAGAATCAGCATCGAAAAGGCGGCAGCACTCTTCCACTACCAACCGCAGTCGCAAACAGCGCGGCTCATCTACAACCTGAAATATCACGGACACGAGGATTTCGGAGAGCGAATGGGCGAAATGACTGCCCGAGAATTCGATGAAAAGGGATTTTTTGAAGGAATTGACGGCATCATTCCCGTTCCGCTGACCAAAGGCAGACAGCGTGAACGGGGCTACAACCAGAGCGAGCGCATCGCACGGGGCATCAGTCACGCGACGGGAATCCCTATCCTCGACTGCATCGTCGTGAGGAAAAACTTCGACGGCAGCCAGACCGACAAGCACCGATGGCAACGCAACGAGAACGTGGAGAACGTGTTCCAGCTGCGTCCCGACCAAGACATCAGCGGCAAACACCTGCTCGTGGTCGATGACATCGTCACCTCGGGAGCCACCGTCTGTGCCTGTGCCAAGGAACTGCAACGGGCAGAGGATGTAAGAATCAGCGTCCTTTCACTCGGATTTACCAAGACATAAAGTATTTTTAACGTACACACACCCGCACGGAAGAAAAAAGAATTGTATCTTTGCACCACATTGAAAACAATATATCAGAAAAACAACGGATATGGAAACTTTAAAAACAGCCTTCGCAGCCAAGCTGCTCAACATCAAAGCCATCAAACTGCAGCCCAACGACCCGTTCACCTGGGCGTCCGGATGGAAGTCGCCTTTCTACTGTGACAATAGGAAAACGCTCTCCTTCCCGGAGTTGCGCAACTTTGTCAAGCTGGAGTTGGTGCACGCCGTGCTCGAACATTTCCCGCAGGCTGAAGCCGTTGCCGGTGTTGCTACAGGCGCCATCGCACAGGGAGCGCTCGTTGCCGACGCGCTTAACCTGCCCTTCGTCTATGTGCGTTCGAAAGCCAAAGACCACGGAATGCAGAACCTCATCGAGGGCGAACTGCCTGCAGGCACGAAGGTCGTGGTAATCGAAGACCTGATTTCTACTGGCGGAAGCAGTCTGAAAGCGGTTGAGGCACTGCGCCAGAACGGTTGCGAAGTCATCGGCATGGTGGCATCCTACACCTACGGTTTCCCCGTTGCCACGCAGGCATTCGAAGAAGCTCACGTGCCGCTCGTCACCCTGACCGATTACGAGCACGTGGTGGCAGAAGCTCTCCGCACGGGCTACATCGCCGAGAACGACGTGGCAGTGCTCAACGAGTGGCGCGCCAACCCATCCGAATGGAAAAAATGACAAGCCCCTCAAAAAGCCTTAAAACCCTAAACATCAAAGAGAATTACCATGGAATGTAAATATGAAAGCAGCGTCAGGGAAATACCCCACGCACAAGAAACCGTCTATCAGTCGCTCAGCGACCTGCGCAATCTCGAACGAATCAAGGAGCGGATGCCAGAGGAAAAGGTGCAGGGCATGGAGTTCGACCAAGACACCATGGCGGTCAGCATGCCGCCAGTAGGCAGAATCGCACTACGCATCATCGAGCGCGAGGAACCGAAGTGCATCAAGTTCGAAACAGAGCAGTCGCCCCTCGACTTCAATTTCTGGATTCAGTTGCTCCCCGTCACAGAACAGTCGTGCAAGATGCGGCTCACGCTGAAGGCCGACCTCAACCCGCTGATCAGAGGCATGGTGGGCGGAAAACTGCAGGAAGCTATCGACAAGATAGCGGAAATGCTGGCAGCAATTCCTTACGAATAAGAAAAAACATTTGTCATGTCTGAGAAAACAACAAGTTCCCACCAGCCGACATCCCAGTGGCGGACGACAGGAAAACGTGCGCTGACAGTCCTCCTGTGCTCAGTTTTGGGGCTTTGCTCCGGCATAGGACTCACCTCATGCGACGATGCCGAGTTCAAATACAGCAACTTCCATTGCAATTTTGTGCTGAACAACATGCAGCATCAGGATGCCACACTGGCAAGCGCCATGAACCCATTTGCGAAAGGCATCTTCTGCCGCATCACCTTTCAGATGAAGTCGGGCGCCAAATATTTCATCTTCGAGAACACCAACGGCGACTGCTCGGAGAAAATTTTCAATGCCGAAGATGAACGCAACCACAGCGAACAGCGCATCGGCATGAACAACGGACTGATTGTCGGCTACAGCGCCTATGACGACGTGTTCTTTGCTTACGACAACCAGTGCCCCCAATGCTTCGACTACAACGCCCTGCCCGTGCGCAACTATCCCCTGTCGTTTAGCGGAAACGACATCGTGAAATGCGCCAACTGCAAACGGGAATTTGCACTCTCCATCAGTGGAAACGGACTGACGCGCTATGATGCGACCACCACCGGACCGCTCGGACTGCTCCACGTACATTAATAGATTTTCCCACCGGCAGCGTCAATGCTGTCATTCCCATGCACCTGTAAGGCGCATAGTTTGAGGTAGCTGCCGAGGTTGTCTTTGTTTTTTATATTTCTCACCATCCTCCAAATATGATTCCCTGCGATTTTATATATAATCCCATAATAATACATCCCACAATGCTCCCAATTAAAACAAAGAAATTAATAAAAAAAAGAATCCAAACATTGCGTGGCCCTTTTTCATTAAAATGTTTTTCCATTAATAAAATGGCGTCTTTGCGTAAATAGTAATAACGGAAATAGATAAGACCTATAGCTATTGTTATCATAGAAAGACTATATACATTTGATTTACTATAAATCCGTTGTAGTATTGATGGATAAGTTATCCATAAAATTAAATCTGTTATAATGATAAGCCAAAGACCTGTAATAACACAAGTATTTGCAACAGCTGATGTTTCTGCTCCTGTCTTTGTATAATGAATTTTTCGTAACATCATATAGCAGCAACAAGTAATCCAATCTATAATATAGAGCATAATAATTTAAATATTTTGTTTATCGTATTATCATACATAAAATAAGAGTTTTAACAAAAAACATTTATGGCATATCGCCCCTTAAATATAACCCCGTTCGGGCGGATATGTTATCCGACCGTTTTGAATATAGGGATTTGTAATCCCCAAAAACTTTCCGCTTGTTTTGTCTATAAAGTCGCACCTGACTTCGTCAATGCGCCACCCAAATTAAGATTTGTTGCCAGATATGTCGAAAAGTGGTTTCACTGCGAGGTGCTTCTCCGTCAAGAAGAGTGTCTTAGTGAAGTAAGTCCCGTTTTTAGGCATCCTTACCCTGATTGTCGTGATAGTTTTGGCTGCCTCAAGCACCTTATCGACACTCATCCCAATCTTGTTAATGGCAATGAGTCGCTCCAGTTCCTTATATACCTTATAGGCGATGAAGCAAATGCAGACATGTGCCTCTATCCTACGTTCTGTAAAATGAAACATCGGACGCATTTCCAGAGTTCCTTTTGAAATACGGAATGCACGTTCCACCACCCAGAGTCCATGATACTCGGCAATGACACGCTCGGCGTCAAGGTCTGTATTGGTGATGTAGCCCTTGAGTCCGTCCCACTGGCAGTCCTCTGCAATCTTCTCTTCGCTGATGACGACTTCTATGTCCTTGCTGATTTCAAGAAACTTGTTGTAGCCACGCTTGTTCACCTGACTCTTCGTGATGCGTCCGGTCTTATAGGCTTTTCTCAATCGGACAATTCCGCGGTCACGGTTGTAGGCATCCTTCTTTGCACGCTTGTCGGAATAACTGACGATAAGTCTTTCCCCATTCTCACGTTTGTAGTCGTAACAGGCTTTATCAACCTTCTCTAAAGAGAGAATCCATTGCTTCACGCTTGCGCTCTCGCTCTTGATGCGGGCTCCAAGTATGTAGTTGTAGCCAGCCTCCTGCAGCAAAGTGACATTGTTCTTGTTCATCAAGCCTGAGTCTGCCACCACAACAAAATCTTTCCCCAGATTGAAACGCTGCTTGAAGTCATCTATCATTGGTATCATGGTGAAGCCCTCATACTGGCTGCCGTTGAACAGAGAGTATGAAAGCGGGTAGCCTCCTTCTGATACAAGCAGACCGAGTATAACCTGTGACTCTGCCGTCTTTCCATCCTTTGAAAACCCCGGTTCACGCAATACGTCCGTCTGTGCTGTCTCAAAGTAGAGCGTCGTCACGTCGTAGAACATCAATCCAATCTTGCCTCCGAACAGTTTCCGGGTGTGCTCTACGCTAATCTGCTGCGCAAGCTCCATCTGGGTATTGTAGAGCTTGTCCATGTAGCGATAGATGTGGTTGAGGTCAACATCTTCATCATAATATGACTTCAGGTAATCTACTGTGGCAAGTTTGCTTCTGGGCTGCGACACCCTTGCGATTACCAAATGACGCAGAATCTCATCGGGAATCCGGTTGAAGCCGATGCTGTCATAGACTTGATCAAGCAGAAGCCGAGTACCGTTTATCAACACGTTGTCAATATTGCTAAGGAAACGCTCTGTCTCCTCGACTTCCTTTCCCTTGCGGTCATCAAAGTCAAGTTCTTGCTGACCGCCAAATGAACGTATCCATGCAGCAGCCTTATCGCATAATGAATGTATTTCCTCTTCGGATGTAGAGGAGCCAAACGATTTTATTTCTTTATACTTTCCACTCGCTTTACTGACCACTACCACACTTGTAGAGCCGGAACGATTGTGTTTCTTGCGTACATACATGGTGCAAAGGTACACGTTTTTCGCTTGCGCCACCCAAACCACCCAATAATTTTACGTAACTCGCTGATTATCATTGTGCGCTATATGATGGCGCAAAAAAGTGATGAAGTCAGGTAATAATTTAAATATTTTGTTTATCGTATTATCATACATAAAATAAGAGTTTTAACAAAAAACATTTATGGCATATCGCCCCTTAAATATAACCCCGTTCGGGCGGATATGTTATCCGACCGTTTTGAATATAGGGATTTGTAATCCCCAAAAACTTTCCGCTTGTTTTGTCTATAAAGTCGCATTGCAAATGCTGATATTAAGCCCGTTCGGATAGCATATCCGAACGAACGGAGGATTTTGTCACATTAAAGCATTTATGCATAAATCACACATGATAATATGAATAATACAAGTGTACCAATAGCATATATCGTAACTAACCATCCTTTTAATCTTTTATGCTTTTCATTTTTATAGCGTTTTTCTAATTGTTCGAATTTCTGTTTTTTGCACTGTATGGGTATAAAAAACGTACGCACATACAACAGAATAATAGGTATCAATATCAAAATAAAACCACTCTTTATTAATGACTTTATACCTAAAATACGAGAGATAGGAACTACTATTGATGCTTCGATAAAAGCAAATGTTGCAAATAAGATCCGGTATCCCCAGTCTAAATAATCACCATCTCCACAGAAGCGATATCCTTGTGCTATTCTGTAATAACAATAATAAAATAATGTTTTCATCATGTCAATTATTTAAATGGCATAGTTGATGGGAGACCGAGAATTCCCATGCACCTGTAAGGCGCATAGCAAGAGGGCGATATGGAGAAGAAAGCGGTTCATATATTGTGGAGACTCATTTGTCAATATTTTTGTAACTTTTAACGGACCGGATTAATGAGCTTTATTGGTTTTAAAAGAATTTGCTTGGTTATAGACTTTCCGTCAACATCTTCAAAATGAAGTATTAGGTTTAATTTGTGACCCATTTTAAATTTATAAAGAAGACGTTCTGAATCATCTAATCTAAAATAAAGCCATATTTTTTCCATTTTATGAGAATCAATACGATAAACAGAATCTCTTCTGTTCTCAAATTCTAAAGTAACGGAAGGAACTTCCAAAGTCAATGTTGTTTTTTTGCACATAAAGATATTTTCTCCCGTTTCATTGGATATTTCAAGATGAAATGTAGAGTAAGGACTAATGGAAAAACCTCTTGTAAATCCCGTTATTATTTGTACTCTGAGAGAATCTTGATCCATGTCAGATAATATTTCTTCTATCCCATAAACAATTTTAGGAGGATAACAGGAGGTTATACTCAGAAGAAACACAAATAAAAAGAAATAATTCTTCATAACGACTATCATTTAACGGCTTAATTTCATATACATATCTGCCCAATATTCTAAGCATTTTGGATTATTGTACGGATCGTTCCCCCGTTCGGGCGGATATGTTATCCGACCGTTTTGAATATAGGGAAACAACGTTCGCTGTCCGAAGGGGAAGGCAATTGTAATCCCCAAAAACTTTCCGCTTGTTTTGTCTATAAAGTCGCATTGCAAATGCTGATATTAAGCCCGTTCGGATAGCATATCCGAACGAACGGGGGGCGATATAGAGGAGAAGGCGGTTCATATAACGTATTTAAATTTTCAAGACAATATCATAGGCAGAAATCTGTAATAATTAAAAACGTTAATATGGAAATTGTTACATAAGAAATAACAAACCAGCCTTTGAGAGTCCTGTTTTCTTCATTTTTATATTTTTCAATAAGCCACCGATATTTCTTCTCAGTTGTTACAAAGAGTATATTAAAAACACCTAAAGGAATACCTATTTTCATACTCAAATTTGGAATTGATAGAATATTTTTTCCGTGAATAGTTTGAAATATTCCAATTATTGTTAAGACATTGCATAGCTGACAAAATGACAATGATCCAAAAGCCCAAATATAAGGTGTTTTAGAATCTAACTTTTGATAGAATTTAGATGTTGCAATCCTATAAAAAATATAGTCAAAAGGTTTAATGTGTATCATCTCTGCTTTTCATTTAATCATTTAAAAGGAAATCCCGGATGGGGCGGATATGCTATCCGCCAAAACGTCACACCTTTAATTTTGTATGTTTTGCAAATATACAAAAAAAGAATGAGAAAAGGGTATGTTAAAATAAAAAAAGATGAGATTCCCAGGAGTAAAGGACGCAAAAAGACCATTCCGGGGACTTTTTATACTGTCGAAAAATGCCATATTCTCGCTTTGCATATTCATACGTTTTGAAATGGCATTGCAAAAGTTCAACTTTCAGCGTGCGAAAGTGCCACTTTTAGGCGCTAAAAGTGGCACTTTTAGAACGCAAAAGTGGCACTTTTGGAAACCCAAAGTTAACATATTGATAACCAAGTGTTTATGTTTGTGTATAAATATACAGTACTTGCATAAATATACAGTTCACGGAGGAGGCTTATATCAAACTCAAATCGGCCATTGTCATGTATGACGAACCGATTGGGGTTAAGCGTTTCTGTCGCATCCGGAGGATGGATTCCGCTGGAAATGGCTATAACCTTGCCTGTCATGGACGCTCCGCTTGGACAAAAAAATATCCGCAATGCCAACGGTGTGACATTGCGGATAGTGTCTCCTATATATATAATAATGTGGAATACTACTTGACCTTCATTCCCAGATTATACATGATGAAGCCGTAGATGTCGGCTTGCTCCTCGAGCACTTTGCTCATCGGCTTTCCACTGCCGTGGCCTGCCTTGCTGTCGATGCGGATGAGCACGGGGCGGTCGCCCTTGTGACACTCCTGCAGCGTGGCAGCAAACTTGAACGAGTGTGCCGGAACGACGCGGTCGTCGTGGTCGGCAGTGGTGACGAGCGTGGCGGGATATTCGACTCCTTTCTTCAGATTGTGCAGCGGCGAATAGCCTTTCAGGTATTCAAACATTTCCTTTGAGTCTTCGCTCGTGCCATAGTCGGGCGCCCAGTTCCAACCGATGGTGAACTTGTGATAGCGCAGCATGTCCATCACACCCACCTGCGGGATGGCAACGCGGAAGAGGTCGGGACGCTGTGTCATGCAGGCACCGACGAGCAGACCGCCGTTTGAACCGCCGATGATGGCTATCTTGTTCTTGTTCGTGTACTTATTGGCGATGAGATATTCGGCTGCCGAGATGAAGTCGTCGAACACGTTCTGCTTGCGCATCTTCGTTCCAGCGAGGTGCCACTCCTCTCCATACTCGTTGCCGCCGCGCAGGTTGACCAACACATAGATGCCGCCATTCTCAATGAACGGTATGCGTGTGGCAGAGAATCCGGGATACATGCCGAGGTTGAAGCCGCCGTAGCCGTAGAGATAGACGGGATTGTTGCCGTTGAGTTTCATGCCTTTCTTGTAGGTGAGGAACATCGGCACACGCGTTCCGTCCTTGCTGGTGAAGAAGACTTGCTTGCTCTCGAAGCCGTTCAGGTTGAAGTTCACCTTCGGTGCTGCGTAGAGTGTGCTCTTGTCCTGAGCCACGTCATAGCGATAGATGGTTCCGGGAACGGTAAAGGTTGAGAAGGTATAGAACATTTCCTTCTGGTCTTTGTCGCCGCTGAAGCTTGCCGAGCCGACGCCGGGGAGTTTGATTTCACGGATGCGCTGCCCGTTGTCGCCATAGAGATAGATGTGGGTTGATGCGTCCTGGCTGTATTTCAGAATCCATTTCCAGTCGTACAGCCCCGCACTTTGCAGCACATTCTCGCCTTCGGGGATAAACACCTTCCAGTCTTTGCGTCCCGGATGCGCGATGTCGGTCACCATGATGCGGTTTTTCGGCGCTCCGTCGTTGGTGAACAGATAGATTTTGTCACCGACAATCTCCACGACACTATTGTCGAAGTCCATGTTTGACGTCATCTGGATGAACTGGCTGTTGGGCTTGCGCAAGTCTCTCACGTAGAGTCCGTTGCCATTTCCCTCGCCACTCTCGTAGAGGAACATCATCGTCTCTTCCTCGTTGACACTCACGCTGTAGAAGCGTTTCGGGTGGGCAGGGTTCTGATAGAACAGTTCGTCCTCGCTCTGCGGGGTGCCGATTTTGTGGTAATAGATTTTATGCCCCTCATTGATGTGTGAATATTCCTTGCCGGCAGTCGGGCGGTCGTAGGTGGAATAATAGAAACCGTCCTTATACCACGCTGCTCCGGAAAACTTCGTCCACTCCACATGGTCGTTCAAGAGCTGCCCCGTAGCGACATCCATCACGTAAAACTCCGTCCAGTCGGAACCGCTTCGCGACACGCTGTAAGCCATGTACTTCCCGTTGTGCGAGAAGTAAATGCCCTTCAAAGCCACCGTTCCGTCGTCGCTCAGTTTGTTCGGGTCGAGGAACACGCGCGGCGTACCGCCCAGTTCGTCCATCACGTAGAGCACACTCTGGTTCTGCAAACCGTCGTTCTTGTAGAAATACCACTTGCCGTGACGCTTGAACGGTGTGCCTACCTTTTCGTAGTTAGACACCTCTTTCAATCGTTTGAGCAACTTCGAGCGGAAAGGAATCTTCCGGATGTAGCTGTCGGTAACGGCATTTTCTGCCTCTACCCATGCCGCAGTCTTCGCACTGCGGTCGTCCTCCAACCAGCGATAAGGGTCTTTCACTTCCGTTCCGAAATAGGTATCGACCGTCGTCCCCTTTTCCGTCACAGGATACTGAATGCTCTGAGCACCGACGGTCAACGGCAATGCGAATACCGCCAGCATACAAATTTTCTTCTTCATGCTTAAAAATTGATTTATTGGTTAGTAGATATCATCATCTGTTGTTGTAGCTCCTCCAGATTGTCGGCAACACCGATATACGCGCGCCAGTCGCCCCTGATGACGCCTTTCCCGTCCATATCCTTGAGCAAAGCTATCAGGGAGTTCCAAAAGCCGTTTACATTGTACAGTACCACGCGCTTTCGGTGGTAGCCAATGGTGTAGGAAGCAACAACGGTGAACACCTCGTCGAGCGTGCCCACTCCGCCCGGCAGTGCGACGAACACGTCGCTCCGTCCGAGCATCAGCGCCTTGCGCTCGTTCAGGTCTTTGCACATCACCAGCTCGCTCACAAACGCACTCGTGCGTCCATGCTCCTCGATGATGCCTGGAACCACACCCACTGTGTGCCCACCGGCTTCAACTGCTGCCCGTGCCACGCATTCCATCAGACCGAGATTGCAACCGCCGAACACCACTTCATGCCCGTTCTGCGCCAGCCACCTGCCCAGTTCCGCCGTCTTTTCAAAGTAAACGGCATCTATCTGATTGTTCGCCGAACAAAAAATTCCAACTCTCATCTTTTTTCTTTGATGGCAAAGTTACAAATAAATGAGGGCAATACAAAATGAAAAACATTTTTATTTATATTGTAAAACACCAGATAAGAAAAAAAGTGTACCAAAGTATCAGTGTCACAAATCCAATTTCAGCACATACACAACATGCAATTCATTTTTTTTTTTGTACCTTTGCAGGGTCGCTGCCTCACACCCCTGAAAAATCATCGTAGCACGACAAGGGGAAGAATCACTAAATGGCAGCAAGAAAAAGATAATCAACAGGTTAAGAAAATGAACATAGAACAGCAACTCAGTCGCTCAGTCATGGCGGCAGTGAAAGCCTTGTACGGTCAGGAAATTCCCGAAAAGACCGCACAGGTGCAACAGACACGCAGTGAATTTGAAGGAAACCTCACATTGGTCGTGTTTCCTTTCCTGAAAATATCGAAGAAGAAACCCGAAGACACGGCGCAGGAAATCGGCGACTGGCTCTTGGAACACGAGCCGGCGATTGAACGCTTCAACGTGGTGAAGGGATTCCTGAACATGACTATCGCCCGAAAAGCGTGGGTGGAACTGCTCAACAGCATCGACGACGATGCGACGTTCGGCTGCAAGAAGGCAACCGACGAGAGTCCGCTGGTCATGATAGAATATTCATCGCCCAACACCAATAAGCCTCTACACCTGGGACATGTGCGCAACAACCTGCTCGGATGGAGCTTGGCACAAATCATGGAAGCCAACGGCAACCGCGTGGTGAAGACCAACATCGTCAACGACCGAGGCATCCATATCTGCAAATCCATGCTCGCATGGCAGAAATGGGGCAACGGCGAAACGCCCGAAACAAGCGGAAAGAAAGGCGACCACCTCATCGGCGACTACTATGTGGCGTTCGACAAACATTACCGCGAGGAAGTGGCTGCCCTGCAACAGCAACTCATCGCCGAGGGCGTGGATGCTGAAACAGCGGAGAAACGCGCCAAAGACGAGGCTCCACTGATGCAGGAAGCACGCCAGATGCTCATCCGCTGGGAACAGGAAGACCCGGAAGTGCGCGGACTGTGGAAGATGATGAACGACTGGGTGTATGCCGGATTCGATGAGACCTACCGCGAACTGGGTGTGGCATTCGACAAAATCTACTACGAATCGGAAACCTATCTCGAAGGAAAAAAGAAGGTAGAGGAAGGACTGGAAAAAGGAATCTTCTTCCGCAAAGACGACAACAGCGTGTGGGCTGACCTCACCAACGAAGGGCTCGACCAAAAACTGCTGCTGCGCTCGGATGGTACCAGTGTCTATATGACACAGGATATCGGAACGGCAGAGATGCGCTACGAAGACTATCCCATCGACAAGATGATCTACGTCGTCGGCAACGAGCAGAACTATCATTTCCAGGTGCTCTCCATCCTGCTCGACCGACTGGGATTTAAATGGGGAAAAGACCTCGTGCATTTCTCCTACGGCATGGTGGAACTGCCGAACGGTAAGATGAAATCCAGAGAGGGAACAGTGGTCGATGCCGACGAACTCATCGCTGGAATGATTGCCGACGCACGTCAAACGAGCGACGAACTGGGAAAATTCGACGACATGACTGAAGAGGAAAAACAACATATTGCACGCATCGTCGGCATGGGCGCCCTGAAATACTTCATCCTCAAGGTGGATGCGCGCAAGAACATGCTCTTCAATCCAGAGGAATCCATTGACTTCAATGGCAACACCGGACCCTTCATCCAATATACCCATGCCCGTATCCGAAGCATCCTGCGGAAGGCAGAGGCGGAAGGAACAGCCATCGGAAGACTGGAAATAAAAGACCTGACACTCAGCGAGAAAGAGATATCACTCATTCAGAAACTGAACGATTTCCCCAACGTCATCCTCCAGGCAGGAAAGGACTACAGCCCCAGCGGCATCGCCAACTACTGCTATGAACTGACCAAGGAGTTCAACCAGTTCTACCACGACCACAGCATCCTCGGAGCAGAAAGCGAAGAAGCCAAACAGTTCCGTCTCGTGCTGGCACGCAACGTGGCGAAAATCATCAAGACGGGCATGGCGCTGCTCGGCATCGAAGTGCCCGAACGAATGTAAAAAAAGACGACTCCCTTGTCGAAAGAGCGCTTCGCTAATTGATAAATGACAAATGATAATTGATAAATTAAGTAATATGTCATTCCGGAAAATACCCTAAAAGGCGAAAACTTTTATTTTCGGACATTTCGATGTTTTCGGACGCTTTCGGGATAAGAATAAGATACATAAATAAGTAATAAGAAAAGAGAACTTTGGATATTGAGAAT
The DNA here is from genome assembly GCF_019551475.1 of Prevotella sp. Rep29. Taxonomy (NCBI): domain Bacteria; kingdom Pseudomonadati; phylum Bacteroidota; class Bacteroidia; order Bacteroidales; family Prevotellaceae; genus Prevotella; species Prevotella sp. Rep29. The sequence continues at coordinate 14,050 of NZ_CP047159.1, read as the reverse complement.
TTAAATCCACCTGACTGGCGGAACGACACCGTACTGCCGCTCAACCCTGCCGTCAAAGCCGACGCGTGGGCGGTAGATGCTGCCTGTTCGGGCAACCCCGGACCGATGGAATATCAGTGCATCGACCTGACTACAGGAGCGCAAGTGTTTCATTTCGGACCGATTCACGGAACAAACAATATCGGCGAATTCCTTGCTATCGTCCACGCATTGGCGCTCATGGAACAGCGACACATCAGGAAAACCATTTACAGCGATAGTTTCACTGCCATCACTTGGATACGAAAAAGACAATGTAAGACCAAACTGGAGCACAACGAAAAAACGGCAAAGCTCTATGAGGTCATCCGACGGGCAGAGAACTGGCTGCGTACCCACTCCGTACACGTGCCTCTCATCCAGTGGGACACAAAGGCGTGGGGAGAGATTCCCGCCGACTTCGGGCGGAAGTAAGTTGTTGCGCTGAATCAACTGATTGGACTGATTGGTCCCATGAGTCTTATTAGACCCATTCATCCAATCAGCCCAGTAAAATCCTTAAGAAAGCGCTTTATTCTCCAAAATGGATGGCATCCATGAATCGCTGGATGACTTCCGGCTTACCCGTATGTTTCCCTTTGTCTTCCGACAGCTTGCAGGTATCGTTGTAGAAGCGCCACGACTCCGTAATCTTGGCAGCCACCAGCTTGATGACGATGTTCATTGGCTTGATGCCTTCGAAGTCGTTGGTGAAGTGCGTACCGATACCGAATGACGGCTGACAAAGGTCTTTCGCATATTGCTGAATCTCTATTGCGCGGTCGGTGTCCAGCGCATTGCTGAAAATGACTTGCTTCGAGCGAGAGTCGATGCCCAATGACTTGTATTTCGCCACAATCTTCTGCAACTGCTCATAGTTGTCGCCGCTGTCCACGCGCAGTCCTTTGAACAGATTGGCGAAGTCTTCGGAGAAGTTCATGCTGAAGATGTCCCATCCGAAACTGTCATACAGATAGGTTCCGAGCGCTCCCCTGAACGTGTTGCGCCAGGCGTTCATCGCTATGTTGTTCGCCATCTGCGGACCATACATGCCGCCGATAGCACAGACAAACTCATGTGCCATCGTACCCACAGGCAGCAAATCGTGCTTCATGGCAAGATAGACATTGCTCGTGCCGACGAACCGTCCTTCCCACTGACGACTGTTCTGGCAGTCCTTCATCGCCCGCACCACCGTGTCTTCAGCCTCGAACGATGCCCTGCGGCGCGTGCCGAAATCACTGTACACACAGCCCGCTTCCAACAACCGCTCTGCTTTCGCATACGACTTCTTGTAATAAACGTCATAATCGAGCTTGTCCGTCTGCCCAGTCATGATATAATAAAGTTCAGAAATGATGGCAAGCACCTTCACTTCAAGGAGAATCGTATCACTCCAATTCCCCTCAAACTCAATGTGCAGATAGCCCTCGTCGTCCTGCCATGCCTTCACCCAGTGGTGCGAGAAGCGGAAGCCGCGCAGGTAACGGTAGAACCATTCGGGAATGTAATAGCACTTGCGGCGCATGAAATCCACCTCTTCGTCGGTAATGACCACTCCCTCGAGCGCCTCAACCTGACGGTTCAACTCGTCGGCAAACCCCTCGGGATAGACCGTATGGTTGCGGTCAACAAACTCATATTTCACTTGGGCGCGCGGAAAATTGTCAATCACGGCGCAACACATCGACATCTTGTAAAGATCGTCGTCCGTAAAGTGGGTGATAATCTGTCTCATTGTTTCTTCTATTTTATATAGTCTTTGGTCAGCATATCATAATAGAGTGCTTCCAGCTCGGGCAGGGAAAGCCGCTCAACGGCATGTTCCACCGTCCGAATCAATTCTTCGCGCCGATATTCATCATCGGACATCATCGTTACTCTCTCTTCCATTGCTCTGTTTTTGCAGGTTGACAGTACATGTGGCAAAGATAATGTAAAAAATCGATTAAACAAAATGATTTTGTTTTCTTTTCGCCTAACCGATTTTTTCACTATCTTTGCAGACATGAACAACTACCATTTAGAGGATTTTGAAATTATGGCGCCCGTCGGCTCGCGCGAAAGCCTTGCAGCTGCGATTCAAGCCGGTGCGGACTCCGTTTATTTTGGCATCGGGCAACTCAATATGCGCTCGCATTCTGCCAACCATTTCACGATAGACGACCTTCGGGAGATTGCTGCCACCTGTTCGGAACATGGCATCAAGACCTATCTCACCGTGAACACGATTATCTATCAGGACGACCTCGAGACAATGCGGGAGATTGTGGATGCGGCACGGGAGGCTGGCATCACCGCCGTCATCGCCTCGGACGTGGCAGTCATGAACTACTGCAACCAGATTGGCGAGGAGGTTCACTTGTCCACGCAACTGAACATATCGAACGTCGAAGCGCTGAAATTCTATGCGCAGTTTGCCGACGTGGTGGTGCTGGCACGCGAGCTCAACATCGGGCAGGTGACCGCCATCCATCAGGAAATTGAGCGGCAGGACATCCGAGGACCGCGCGGTGAGCTGATTCGCATCGAGATGTTCTGCCACGGAGCACTCTGCATGGCTATCAGCGGGAAATGCTATCTCAGCCTCGACAACACGGCGAGGAGTGCCAACCGCGGCGAATGCATGCAACTGTGCCGGCGTTCCTATGTCGTGACCGACGCTGAAACGGGCACCCAACTGGAGGTGGACAACAAATACATCATGAGTCCGAAAGACCTGAAGACCATCCGTTTTATCGACCGCATGATGGCGGCTGGCGTGCGGGTGTTCAAGATAGAGGGACGTGCACGCGGACCGGAGTATGTCTATACGGTGGTGAAAGCCTATAAGGAAGCTATTGCCGCCGTGGTGGCTGACCATAACAACGGCACGGACACGCAATTTACGGAAGAGCGCAAGAACCAGTGGGACGAGGAGTTGGCACGGGTGTTCAACCGCGGCTTCTGGGACGGGTATTACCAAGGACAGACACTCGGCGAATGGAACAGCAACTACGGCTCGAACGCCACGGAGAAAAAGGTGCTCGTGGGAAAGGTCATCAAGTATTTCTCGCGCCTCAACGTGGCTGAAGTGGCAGTGCAAGCCAGCGAAATCAGCCTGGGCGACAAGCTGCTCATCACCGGTCCGACGACGGGTGTGATGTACTTGGATCTGAACGAGATGCGCTACGAACTCCAACCTGTCGAGAGAGCGGAAAAAGGATGGCGCGTCTCGATTCCCGTGACGGGGAAGGTGCGCCCCAACGACAAACTCTTCAAACTCGAAAGCATCAAGAAAGAATCATAAAAACAACAACACTATATGACAATCAACGAACTGCAAGACGAGGTCATCGAGGAATTTTCGAGCTTCGACGACTGGATGGATAAATATCAGCTGCTCATCGACTTGGGCAACGAACAGGAACCGCTCGACGAGCAATACAAGACGGAGAGCAACCTTATCGAGGGCTGCCAGAGCCGCGTGTGGCTGCAGGCAGACTATCGGGACGGGCTCATTGAGTTTCAGGCAGAGAGCGACGCCCTGATTGTGAAAGGCATCATCGCACTGCTCATTCGCGTGCTGAACCGCCACACACCACAGGAAATACTCGAAGCGGAACTCTATTTCATCGACCGCATCGGACTCCACGAGCACCTCTCTCCCACCCGTTCGAACGGACTGCTCGCCATGATTAAACGAATCAAAGCGTATGCCGTAGCATTTCAAGCAAAGGAACAGGCATGAGAAAACTGCGCACGATAGAGATGCACCGCCTGTCGGTGGAGGAATTTCGGGAAGCGGAAAAGATGCCGCTTGTCGTGGTGCTCGACGATGTGCGCTCGCTATACAACGTAGGCTCGGTGTTCCGCACGTGCGATGCCTTCCGCGTAGAGGCTGTCTATCTCTGCGGCATCACAGCCACACCTCCTCATCCGGAGATTCACAAGACGGCGCTCGGAGGCGAAGAGAGTGTGACGTGGCGCTATTTCAAGACGGCAGACGAGGCAGTGGAAGAACTGCACCGGGAGGGTTGCTTGGTCTATGCGGTGGAACAGGCTGAAGGTTCTACGAGTCTGGACGGGTTGGACTTTCACCGCATGTATGGGAACGAAGACGGCGCAAGGCGCAAGGTTGCCGTCATTTTCGGCAACGAGGTGAAGGGAGTTCATCAGAGCGTAGTCGATGCGTCGGACGGCTGCATCGAGATTCCGCAGTTCGGCACGAAACATTCGATGAACGTGGCGGTGACGGCAGGAATGGTCATCTGGGAGTTTGCAAAATATTTTTATCACCATTTAAAATAAGGAAATCATGAGAAAGGTCCTATTTGTGTTGGCGCTATTGCTTTCCGCACATACTGCGATGCATGCACAGAGCAATCAGCGCACAGAGCGAAATGCGTCTGACGAGAAGATTTTCGACGTAGTAGAGCAGCCGCCCTCATTCCCAGGCGGACAAGCAGCCCTGATGTCTTATCTCTCTAAGAGCGTGAAATACCCGGAAGAAGCATTGAAAGATAATGTTCAGGGACGCGTTATAGTAGGTTTCATCGTGGAAAAAGACGGCTCTGTCAGCAATGCCAAAATCATTCGCAGTGTTGATTCCGCACTTGACAAAGAAGCAATCCGCATCGTGATGTCGATGCCGAAATGGACGCCGGGCAGACAAAACGGGAGAAATGTGCGTACCAAGTATAATGTTCCTGTCAATTTCAAATTATAAGCTTAAAGAAGATGAAACGACTCATTTTTGTTTCTGCCTTTCTCCTCTTGCTGCTGACGACGGCTGAGGCACAGACACGGGTGGTTGCCCATCGCGGCTATTGGACGGTGGACGGCTGTGTGGAGAACACGCTTGCTTCGTTGCAGAACGCTGCCGATGCGAAGGTGTGGGGCTCGGAATTTGACGTGTGGATTACTGCCGACGGCAAGGCTGTGGTCCATCATGACGCTACGGTGGACGGACTGCGCATCGAGACAGCCCGCTATAAAGATGTCAAGAAGAAACGGTTGAAGAACGGCAAGCGACTGCCTACGCTGGAAGAGTATCTGAAACTGGGACGACGGCTGAAAGACCTGCGGCTGGTGCTCGAGCTCAAGCCCCACAAGGAGCGTGCGAACGAGGACCGCTGCGTGGCGGAAGTGTTGCGACTGGTCGGGAAATATGGCGTTGCCAAACAGACCGAGTATATTTCTTTCTCGATGCACATTTGCGAAGAGCTGGTTCGTCGGGTGCCCGGCGTGGAGGTGGCTTACCTTGGCGGCAATGTGTCACCGGAGGAAGTGAAGAAACGCGGTCTGACGGGCATCGACTATTCGCAGAACGTTTTCGCGAAGCACCCTGAATGGATTGCCGAAGCCAAGCGCTTAGGACTGGTCGTGAACGTATGGACGGTGGACCAGCCGGAAGCCATGCAACATTTCGTCGATGAGGGCGTGGACATCATCACGACCAACTACCCCATTGAGGCGATGAAGATTGCAAACGGACAATAACGGGCGCGGACTTTCATTCAGAAGCCGGATTTTTCTTTACAGTTTGAAGGAATAAAAACGAAAGAAATCGGTTGCATAAACATACAGAAAAGGGTGTATAAATATACAGTTGGACTTTCACATTTCAAAAGTGGCACTTTTGCACTCCAAAAGTGCCACTTTCATCGTCTAAAAGTTCCCCTTTTGGAGCCTAAAAGTGCCACTTTTGGAAAGCCATCCATAACACACTGAAAAACAGAAGTTTACAAAACAGCCCGAAAAGCCTCTCCTCTTGTATAAATATACAGAAGCGGTTGAGCAGGTAAATAAAAAAAATCCACAACTCTCAGTAAAAAGAGCTGTGGATTTTTTCGTTGAATGCCCATCGGTCTTTCAGCAATCTGATGACCGGTTGGGACTGAATGCGATGAGCATTCTTTATTTCACATATTCAGCAAAATCCGTGAGACGCATGTCGCCCTTGCGTGCGAGTGTGTCGTGGAATGCGAATGCTGCCGGCAGGTTGTGCTTGGTGTGTCCGCCCTTTGCTATCTTCAGGTAATCCCAGAGCAGCTGCTTATAATCGGGATGCACACAATTCTCGATAATCAGTTCGGCACGCTGCATCGGACTCTTCGCGCGGAGGTCGGCAACGCCCTGCTCTGTCACGATGATGTTCACGTCGTGCTCTGAGTGGTCCTGATGCGAAACGAAAGGCACGATGCTCGAGATGAGTCCGTCTTTCGCCGTCGATGCGCAGGTGAAGATTGAGATGAATGCGTTGCGCTCGAAGTCGCCTGAGCCACCGATTCCGTTCATCATCTTCGTTCCAGAGATGTGTGTAGAGTTGGCATTGCCATAGATATCCACCTCGATGGCGGTGTTGATGGCGATGACTCCTAAGCGACGGATAATCTCCGGGTTGTTACTGATTTCACAAGGACGGATGGTCAGATGGTTCTTGAAGTGGTCCATGTTGTCATACACCTGCATGAGACACTCGTTGCTGACGGTGAGCGAGCAGGTAGATGCGTCCTTCACACGTCCGTGGAGCATCATGTCGATGACTGCGTCCTGTATCACTTCGGTATATACGTTGAAGTCGGGCACGTTCTTGTCCTTGCCGAGTGCGCCGAGGATGGCGTTGGCAGTAGAGCCCACACCGCTCTGCAGCGGCAGGAAGGTCTTCGGGATGATGCCGCGATGCATGTCGTTGACGAGGAATTCAGCCACGAGATGTCCGATTTTGTCGGTGATGGGGTCGCTGTCTTTGAATCCTCTTGCCTCGTCGGGCAGGTTGCATTCTACGACGCCCACAATCTTCTCGCGCGGAATTTCCACGTAAGGCTTACCGATGCGGTCGCCGACGTTCTCGATAGGAATAGCCTTGCGATAAGGCGGGTCAGCCGGCTCGTAAACGTCTTGTATGAACTTGGCGTTAGGATTATGGAAACTGTTGAGTTCGAGGATGACACGCTTTGCCAGTCTTGCAGCCGTCGGGCTGATGCCGCCGGCAGCGGTGAGATAGGCTTTGCAGGTAGTTTCGCCTTCTTCGATGTCGCACACTTCAAGGATAGCCCAGTCGATTTCGCCGAAGAATCCATAGCGCATCTCCTGTGCCATGTGGCTGAGGTGGATGTCGTTGTAAGGAATTTCGCCGGCATTCACACTCTTACGGAAGTCGCCGTTCGTCGTGTAGGGTGCGCGATACTTGATAGCGTTTGCGAGTGCGAGCACTCCGTCGGTGCTCTGACCTGTAGATGCTCCTGTGAGGACGCCCACCTTGAAGGGTCTTCCTGCAGCATGCTCAGCCTCTGCAATCTTTGCCAACTCTCTTGTCACTGCTTTCGGCGCTCCTGCGGGAGTGAATCCACTGAGTGCCAGATTCTCATCGTTTTTAATCATTGCTGCAGCTTCGGCAGCCGATAAACGTTTGTAAGCCATTTTTCTGTTGTGTTTATTATTAAATATGTGTATTTCCCAAAAACGCTGCAAAGGTATGAATATTTTAGCAAATATGCAATATAAGAACGTACGAAAAAGAAGTTTTTTACCCAATTCGTCTCATAATTCGGAAAAATGGTTTAATTTTGCGAGCACAAATCAAAGCGAGTGTGATTTTTATACATAAAGTTATGGAACAGAAACTGCTTATTTACAATACATTGAGTCGCCGCAAGGAACAGTTTGAACCGGTGAATGCACCGAACGTGGGAATGTACGTCTGCGGACCTACGGTCTATGGTGACCCGCATCTGGGGCATGCCCGTCCGGCAATCACGTTCGACGTGGTGTTCCGCTATCTCAAACACCTGGGATATAAAGTGCGCTACGTGCGCAACATCACCGACGTAGGGCACCTGGAAAACGATGCGGACGAAGGCGACGACAAGATTGCAAAGAAAGCACGTCTTGAACAACTGGAACCGATGGAAGTGGCGCAGTATTACACCAACCGCTACCATGACGCCATGACCGCACTCAACGTCCTGCCGCCAAGCATTGAACCGCACGCAACAGGACACATCATCGAGCAGCAGCAACTCGTGCAGCAGATCATAGACAACGGATTTGCCTATGAGAGCAACGGATCGGTGTATTTCGACATTGAGAAGTATAACGGCAAATTCCACTACGGACGCCTGTCCGGGCGCAATCTGGACGACGTGATAAACGCCAGCCGCGAACTGGATGGCGTGGGCGAGAAACACAACCAGGTGGATTTCGCTTTGTGGAAGAAAGCACAACCCAGTCATATCATGCGATGGTCGAGCAAGTGGGGCGAAGGATTCCCCGGCTGGCACTGCGAGTGCACGGCAATGGGACAGAAATACCTGGGAGCGCACTTCGACATCCACGGCGGCGGCATGGACCTGGTGTTTCCACATCATGAATGCGAAATAGCACAAGCCGTGGCAAGTCAAGGACACGACATGGTGAAATACTGGATGCACAACAACATGATTACCATCAACGGACAGAAGATGGGCAAGTCGCTGGGCAACTTCATCACCCTCGAACAGTTCTTCACAGGACAGCACGAAAGCCTGACGAAAGCCTACTCACCGATGACCATACGCTTCTTCATACTTTCTGCACACTATCGCGGCACGGTGGATTTCTCCAACGATGCGCTTATGGCTGCAGAAAAAGGACTGGAACGTCTGCTCAACAGCATCAGCGACCTCAAACGAATCACTCCGGCAGACACATGCGATGCCGATACGGAAAGAATCGTGACGTCGCTCCGGCAGAAGTGCTATGACGCCATGAACGACGACTTTGCCACACCGCAACTCATCAGCCATCTGTTTGAGGCTTGCAGCGTCGTGAACAGACTCATCGACCACAAAGGTACAATCTGCGGACAGTGTCTGAAAGAACTGACGGAAACGATGCACCTCTTCACCTTCGACCTGTTGGGACTCAAAGAGGATGCCGGCAGTGGCAGCAACGAGCGCGAGGAAGCCTTCGGAAAGGTTGTGGACATGGTGCTCGACCTGCGGGCAAAGGCAAAGGCAGAAAAGGACTGGGCTACCAGTGACCGCATCCGTGACGAACTCTCTGCCGCAGGTTTCGAGGTGAAAGACACGAAGGATGGCGTGTCTTGGCGACTCAACAAATAAAACGCCCGATAAAAATCACTTTTTTTAGGTATTGCCCCATTAGCTGAAACGCCGTACTTTTGCACCCACATATTGAAAATGCGGGTAAAATGAGACGTTTAGCTATCATCATAGGGATTCTTGCTTTCTTTTCGGTAAGCGTAGCGGCACAGCATGTCACGCTTGACGGAAAGATTGTCGATCGTGAGAAGAAAGAACCCGTTGAATTTGCGTCGGTCTTGATCGAAGGACATGAACTCTGGGCTGTCACCGACAAGCACGGTGCATTCACCATCCGCCGCATCCCCACAGGAGAAGTGACACTCATCGTTCAGTGTCTTGGATATGCCAAACGCACCGTCCGCCTCCACCTTACAAAAGACACACATAACCTGCGCATCGAACTCGATGAAGACAACCTGAAACTCGAAGAAGTGGAAGTCGTGGCGAAACGAAAATCCAGCGAGCTGACGACTGCCTACACCATTGACCGCACCACACTCGACAATCAGCAACTACTCAATTTGAGCGACCTGTCAGTACTCCTCCCCGGCGGAAAAACCATCAACAGCACACTGATTAACGACGACCGCCTGTCGCTGCGGAGCAATACGTCGGAAAAAGGCAACGCCTCGTTCGGTACAGCCGTTGAGGTGGACGGCATGCGCATAGACAATAACGCCATGATGGGCGAGACAACGGGGACAAGCACACGCAACATCAGCTCATCGAACATCGAAAGCGTCGAGGTGGTCACGGGCATTCCTTCCGTAGAATATGGCGACCTGAGCAACGGTGTCGTGAAAGTGAACACACGCAAAGGAAAATCTCCATTCATCATCGAAGGCAAACTGAATCAGCACACTTACCAGATGGCTGTCAACAAAGGGTTCGAGTTCGGACGCAACCGCGGACTGCTCAATGTCTCGCTGGAACGGGCACGCTCATTCTCGGACATCGCATCGCCACACACCGCCTACCAACGCAACATCCTGTCGGTCAACTACATGAATGTTTTCATGAAACAATCAACCCCACTGACACTAAATGTTGCCATGACAGGAAACATCGGTGGGTACAACTCCGAATCCGACCCCGACAACAACCTCGGCTCTTACAGCAAAGTGCGCGACAACCTTTTCCGCACCAGTCTCAACCTCAACTGGTTGCTGAACAAATCGTGGATTACCAACTTGCAGTTCAAGAGTTCTTTCTCTTATCAAGACAAGAAAGGCGAAGACTATGAGAAAGTGGGAGCCGCCTCGACTCAACCCTATATCCACACGACGCAAGAAGGCTATTTCGTAGCCGCCGACTATGATGTCAACCCCAATGCAAACATCATACTCAGTCCCGTCGGCTCATGGTATCTGAAAGGGTTCCGCGACCAAAAGCCCATCAACTATTCACTGAAACTGCAGGCTGACTGGACGAAACGGTTCGGCAACATGCTCAACAAACTGATGGTAGGAGCAGAATACAAGGGTAGCGGCAACAATGGTCGTGGCACTTATTACGAAGACATGCGTTACACTCCCACATGGAGACCATACCGCTATGACGAACTGCCATGGATGGGCAACCTCGCCCTGTATGCTGAAGAAAAAGTAACGGTTTACACATCCAGCCAGACTTCCCAACGTGCCCCCCACTCCGCCCTGCAACTGACAATGGGAGTGCGCAACGACATCACCGCCATCAATGGTTCTAATTATAATAATGTGTCGAGCATTTCTCCTCGTTTCAATGCCAAATACACATTTTGGAAAAAGCGCAAGACGTGGGTCAGCGACCTGAGCATTCATGCCGGTTGGGGAAAATCGGTCAAACTGCCGTCCTTCCAAGTGCTCTATCCAGCTCCGTCCTATTCGGATTATCTGGTCTTTACTCCTGGCAGTACCGTGGACAACAAGTCTTATTATGCCTATTACACTTTCCCGTCGAAAGCATTATATAACCCCGACTTGAAATGGCAATACACCAATCAGGCGGATGTCGGCGTAGAGATGAACATAAAAGGAACGCGAATCACCTTGTCGGGCTTTTACCACAAGACGCTCAGACCCTACATGTCGGTATATCGCTATACTCCTTTCCAGTATGTTCGCACAAGTCAGGCAGCAATAGAAGCAAGCGGTGTCGAGGCTGCTTATCGCAGTTACAGCATCGACCAACAGACAGGTATCGTCACGCTGACAGACCTGTCTGGAACAGTAGCGCCGCAAGAACTGCCACACACCATACAGCGCACCTACAAATCGAGCATGACGTATGTTAACGGCAGTCCCGTCGAACGTTACGGGCTGGAATGGATTGTGGATTTTGCCCAATGGAAAGCCTTGCGCACTTCACTGCGCATTGATGGTAACTTTTACCATTATCGAGGACAGGATGAGACGCTTTTTGCGGGCGGCACGACAGGCTCCGGCAGCATGGACGACACGAACTATCCCCTCATCGGTTATTATCGCGGCTCATCATCGACATCCGCCGGAACCGTATCTGCTGGCTCGATTGCCAATGGCAGCGAATCGAGACAGGTCAACCTCAACGCCACACTCACCACACACATCCCCAAAGTACGAATGATTATCACCCTGAGCCTGGAAAGTTCGCTTTGCAACTATAAGCGCTCCCTGAGCCGTTTGAGCAATGGCATGCGTGGAATTGCCGTTGCGGGCACGAGCGATTACTTTGGAATTCCCTACGAGGAAAGCATGCGCGACCAATATGTGGTGGTCTATCCGGAATATTACAGCACATGGGACAATCCGTCGGAACTGATTCCGTTTGCCGAGAAATTTTTGTGGGCGCACGAGAATGACCAAGATCTCTACAACCAATTAGCGCATCTTGTTGTGAGAAACAACTATGCCTATACGCTCAATCCCAACTACATCTCGAAATACTTTTCTGCCAACTTCAGCATCACGAAAGAGATTGGCGACCACATCAGCGTTTCGTTCTATGCCAACAACTTCTTCAACAACATGGGACACGTCAAATCATCTCAGACAGGTCTGAAGTCGTCGCTTTTCGATAGCGGATACATTCCGAAGTTCTATTATGGATTATCGTTAAGAATCAAAATATAAACCAAAAAAAAGAATCATTTAAAATAAAAAGAACCATGAAAAGAATCAAATGTTTTATGAAGGGACTTGTTCCCGTATTGTTGTGCGCTCTGCTTCCGTTGTTGAGCGCATGTAGTGACAATGACGACATCAGCCTCTACGATGTCGCTGTTCAACTCTCTTATCCTGAGAACTCAGAGCCTTATGCCGGTGCACCCGTTGAACTGCGCAACACGACTGGGGCTGGTCTTTACCAAGCAACTACGGATGCCAGTGGCAAGGCGGTTTTCCACGTTCCTGCCGGCGTGTATGAAGTAACGACTGCCGATGTTCGCGAGGCTGAAGGCTTCCGTTATATCTGCAACGGCACTTTGGCGCAACTGGTCGTTCAGGACGGCGTAGCAGCATCTGCCACCGTTCAGGTAAACGTGGCTAAGATGAACACCGAGTATCCTATTATCATCAAGGAGATTTACAACGGCGGTGTATGGAACACGGCTACGAACAAGAACTTTATTCAGGACAAATGTATCATCCTTTACAACAACAGCAATGAGGATGTGACGATGGACAACCTGGCAATCACGATAGGTCCGGGTTACAATGCAGAAGCATCATCCACACAGAAACTGTATGCTGACGGCAAACTCCACTACGCTGACGAGGACTGGATTCCCGGATATGCCGGTATATGGTACTTCCAAGGGGCTGTTACCATCCCTGCATTCAGTCAGCTTGTTATCAACGTCCATGGTGCCATCAACAACACGCAGGTGGATGGATTAGCCAACTCCGTGAACTATGCCAATGCAGACTATTATTGCATGTACGACCCTGACTATGAAGGACCGGGCACAAGTGCCAACAACAAATTCTTCAACAACACATCTTATTATCCCACACCTGCCGACGTCATCCCGACAAGTCACTATCTGAAGACGGTCAAGCTGGCGCAGGGCAATGCATGGCCGATGAGTGTCACTTCTCCCGCTGTCATGATTTACCAGACGAAAGGAACGACCCCGAAGGCACATGCCGAGAATGCGGACAATGCCTATACACATCTGGGGTATAGCGGTCCGACGTGGGGAGGCACGAAGATTCCGCGCGAATGGATTCTCGATGGTGTTGAGGTGTGGAAAGCCGGCAGCGAGTCGGCATCTGTAAAGCGCCTGACCGACGATATCGACGTGGGGCATGTCAGTCTTACCAACGCCCAGGGACATGTTCTCTACCGCAATGTGGACAAGGCTTCTACTGAAGCACTTCCCGAAAATGCGGGGAAATTGGTTTACAACTACAACCTTGGAGTGGAGAGTTCGACCGACCCGAGCGGAATCAATGCTGAGGCATCTATGAAGAATGGTGCACACATCATTTTCATGGACACGAACAACTCTTCCGTAGATTTCCACGAGCGCCAGAAGTGTTCTCTCCGTGGCGAATAATAGGAACAATATCTTGAAACGAGCATTATTATATCTTATCGTGCTGGGCGGAGTCATGACGGCTTCGCCCCGGCACGTTTTGGCACAAGACAGCCTGCTCACGAAAGATTTCCTGTTTCTCAAACAAAGCGACGCATGGCTCACTAATCCTAACGCAGCCGGACTGACACGCCTCAACATTGCTCATCTGAGCGATGCAAAAATAGATTTCGGCTACGAAACGGGAGGTTTTGTAAACTACTACGAGGCAGCGAAGGCGGTGAACGTTGGAGCTGGCGTGGAGTCGTTCTATCGGCTCACCGACCGTATCGTGATGTACGGAAAGATGGGGTATCACAATTTTGCGGGTAAAAAGATGAGCGGGTCGGCATTCGTCAATCCCTCCCGGATGCCTTTCGACATTGTGGAGAGCACAACCGACAATTCCGGAAACAAGCATCGGGAC